>NZ_CP100404.1:2400000-3000000 GCF_024218775.1 Haloarcula marina
TGCGGTCCGAGAGGTCGAAGTCGTAGTCGTCGGACTGCTGCACGTCCGTGTACGGGACGTAGTGCTTCGCGTCCTTGTTCCACGTCGGACACTGGGTCAGGAAGTCGATGTGCGCGAAGCCGTTGTGTTCGATGGCCTCGGCGATTATCTCCTTCGCCTGGTTGGGGTTGACCGCCGCGGTCCGGGCGATATAGGTCGCACCGGCGTTGAGCGACTGGCTCAGCGGCCGGATGGGCGACTTCGCCGACCCGTGTGGCTGGGTCTTGGACTTGTGGCCCTTCGGCGACGTTGGGGACGTCTGGCCCTTCGTCAGCCCGAAAATCTCGTTGTTGAACACGATGTACGTCATGTCGTGGTTCTCACGAGCCGTGTGGATGAGGTGGTTCCCACCGATACCGTAGCCGTCACCGTCACCGCCAGCGGCGATGACTTCGAGGTTCGGGTTGGCGAGTTTCGCGGCCCGGGCGACGGGCAGCGAGCGGCCGTGGATGGTGTGGAAGCCGTAGCTGTTGAAGTAGCTGTTGAGCTTCCCGGAACAGCCGATGCCCGTAAAGAGCGCGACTTCGTCGGGGTTCCTCCCGACTTCCGGCATGGCCTGCTTCAGCGCCTTGAGGACGCCGAAGTCACCACAGCCGGGACACCACGTCGCCTGCGGCTCGATGCCGGGCGTGAACTCGTCTCGGTCGATCTCGCGTTCTTCTCCGATTGCACTGAATGCACTCATAGTTAGTCACCCGCTGCGGGGAGGTACTTCATGTTGGTCGCGGCGAGGTCCTCGCCGTTGATGCTCGTCTCGAACCCGTCGACGATTTCGGCGGGTTCGAACGGATTGCCGTTGTACTTGAGGAGGCTCGACAGTTTCTCGCCGTACCGGCCGAGTTCCTTCTGGGTGAGCCCGCGGAACTGGGCGCTGGCGTTCATCTCGACGACGAGCGCTTCGTCGACGGATTCGAGCCACTCGCTGACCTCCTCGACGGGGTAAGGCATCATGTCGGAGACGCCCAGGGCCTTCACGGAGTGACCGTTCTCGTTGAGTCGGTCGACGGCCTCGAAGGCGGTGTCCTGCTGACTCCCCCAGACGAGGATACCGTAGTCGGCCTCGTCCGGACCGTGGTAGGTCTGGTGACCGGCGTTCTCGTCTAAGTCCGCGCGGATGTCGTCGAGCTTGTTCAGCCGACGGTTCATCTGCGCGATGCGGTTGTCGGGGTCCTCGCTGATGTGTCCGGACGGGTTGTGTTCGTTACCCGTCGCGAGGAAACGGCCGTCCTTCTGCCCGGGAATCGACCGCGGACTGACGTTCGAGCCGTCCTCCGGTTCGTGGAGGAAACGCTGGAACTTACCCGAGGAGTGGTGGGCCGCGTCCTGAATCTCTTCTTCGGTGAGGACCGACCCGGGGTCGGCGTTCGGTTCCTCGTCGAAGTGCGAGGCAGGCAGGTTCCGGAGTTCGCCCTGAATCTTCTGGTCGTAGATGACGATAGCCGGAATCTGGTACTCGTAGGCGATTCGGAACGCCGCACGGGTCTGTGTGTAACACTCGCGGATGTTCGCCGGAGCGAAGACCACGCGGGCGGAGTCGCCCTGCGACGTGTACAGGACGAACTCTAAGTCGGCCTGTTCGGGCTTGGTCGGCATCCCGGTCGACGGACCGGCACGCATCGCTTCGACCAGCACGATAGGCGTCTCGGTCATCTCCGCGAGGCCGAGCGGTTCGGACATCAGCGCGAAGCCACCGCCGGACGACCCGGACATGGACTTCACGCCAGCGTGGGACGCACCGAGCGCCAGCGCCGCCGCGGCGATTTCGTCCTCGACCTGCTCGGAGATACCGCCGAACTCGGGCAGGTGTTGGGACATGATGGTGAACACGTCGGTCCACGGGGTCATCGGGTAGCCCGAGATGAAGCGGCAGCCCTCGTCGAGCGCCCCGTAGGAGATGGCGTTCGACCCCGAGAGGATGACCTGTTCCTCGTCGTGGGAGTTCTCGGGAACCTCGATATCGTGGTCGATGTCGAGTTCCGACGCCGCGTCGTAGGCGTCCTGCAGAACGTTGAGGTTGGCTTCCTGCATGTCGCCAGCCATGTTCTGCTCGATGAGTTGTTCGAACTCTTCGGTGTCGATGTCGAGGATGGCCGCCGTCGCGCCGATACCGGCGGTGTTGCGCATAATCTCGCGGCCGTGTTCCTTGGCGATGCCCCGAAGGTCCATCGGGACGACGTGCCAGCCGTTCTCCTCGGCGGCCTCTTCGAGGCCGATTTCGTCGACGTCGTCCTCGTCGAGGAGGCCCTCGTCGTACAGGAGGACGCCGCCCTCGCGGAGTTCGTCGAAGTTCTCGTACAGCGGCTTCAGTTCCTCTTTGCCGTAGTACGCTTCTTCCTGCGGGTTGCGGGCGAAGGAGTCGCCCAGCGCCAGCAGGAAGTTGTAGCCGTCGCCGCGCGACTGGACGGGTTCGTCCTTCGCGCGTACTTCCACGTACGTGTGGCCGCCCCGGATGCGCGACGGGTAGTGACGATGTGTGAAAACGTGAAGTCCCGAACGCATCAGGGCCTTCGCGAAGTTCTGGCTGGTCGAGTCGATTCCGTCCCCGGAACCCCCAGCGATTCGCCAGATTAGCTCGTTGTCTGTCATGGTGAAATCCTCGGCCCCAGCTCTGGTGCCGTATCGGGAGATTGGGGGGGCATGACTAAAGATTTTCCACTACATCAAGGTATATTAATCGTTATTAATATCGCGGGGCGGCTCAGTTATCGTCTCCGCGCCAGAAACGAACTGTTTCGCCGTCGACTGGTTCGATGTGGACGCAAGGGCTAAGCGCCTCCCGCGCGAGTAATAACACATGGATGTCACTGACGGAACTCATCACCGGGGTTGAAGACCACGAGAAGACCCTCGCGGTGTTCAACGCCGACGCCCGGGTCGTGTCCGACCTGCGCGAGCAGTTCGCCGACCGCAACCTCGCGGTGACCGCGGAGCAGACGGTGAGCGGTCGCCCCGGGCAGTTCCTGACGCTGAGTGACGGCGACACCGTGCTCACGGCCACAGACCTCGACAGTTTCTACGAGACGCTCGAGAGCCACGACGGCCACCTGTCGACGACGCACACCGGGTATCGGACCGTCCTCGACTACCTCGACGAGACGATGTTCACGTCGTGGTCCATCGGTCGGATGGTCGCCGCCTCTCGCGAAATCGAGGACCGGGCGTGGCGCGTCGGCAACGGGTCGCTCCACGCCGGGTTCCAGACGCTGTCCACCCTGGAAGGCGAGTTGGACCTCTACGAACGCCTCGGCGACTCGGACGTGGACGTCCACGCCTACGCCGTCCCCGACATCGACCCGCCGGACCAGAGCGCCTTCACGCTCCACCTCGAACGCACGCAGGAGATAGCGGACTCGTGGTTCGTCGTCTTCGACGGCGGCGACGACCCGAGCCAGAAGTGTGCGCTCCTCGCCGAGGAGCGGGAACCGCGGAAGTTCTACGGCTTCTGGACCTACGACGAATCGACGGTCGACTGGATAATCGAGCATCTGGAGACGAGTTACGGATTCGTGGATAGCGAGGCTTGAACGGAGTGACAGCCCCGACGCGGAACGGCGAAGGGAATGAGCCCCTGAGCAATAGGGTGGTGCAGTAGCGCGGAATCAGACGCTTCGAGGCCCCACCAATACTCCAGTCATCCGGAGAAACCGACGATGAGCGACGACCCCGACGCCTACCGCATCGACGAGACCGGCCAGCGAGTGAACGCGCTCGAACTCGACTGCCACCTCTTTTTCGGCGTCTGGAGCGTCGTCGAGAAGACGGGCGAGCGCTGGACCGTCCGGAACGCGGACGGCGAGACGCTCACGCTCGTTCCCGAGCCCTGACGCCGTTCACGCGAGGTCCTCGAACACCGAGAGGTCGTGCCCCAGGATGATTTCCGCGCCCGTCTCGCGCTGGACGTTCCGACACCGTTCCAGACTCTCCTTCCACGCGCCGTTGTTCCAGAGGAGACTCGTCGCCATCGGCGCGCCCTCGTAGTTGGCCTCGACGTAGGCCTCGTCGCCGACGACCAACAGCGGGTCGCCCTCTCGCTCGATGAGTGCGCCGAGCAGACCGGGCGTGTGGCCGGGGAGGTGGAGCAGTTCCACGCCGTCGGCGAGGCGGTAGCCGTCGCCGTGGACGACCTGCCAGTTCAGGTCGTGGTCGAAGTCGCTGGCGAGGTACGCGATGGACCCCTCCGCCGTCTTCGCGCTGAAGTACGCGAACGGGAGTTCCTCGCGGTGGACGTAAATCGGGGTGTCCGTCCCGGCGAAGTTGTAGAGGCCGCCAGCGTGGTCGAGGTGGAGGTGGCTCATCACCACGGCGTCGATGTCCGAGAGGGAGTACCCCGCGGCGGCGAGGTCGTCAGAGAGCGAGTGGTCGGCCGCGTCGACATGGGCGAACGCCTCGTACAGGGGGTCGGGCCAGTAGCCGTCGCCTGCGTCCGGATGGGACCCCGTATCCCAGAGAATCGTCGTCTCCGGCGTCTCGATGACGAGGTTCCAGACGACGTACGTCTCGTACTCGTGGGCAGGGTCGCGGTTCGACGCGGTCGCCACGCTGGTCCCGTCGACGACGAAGTTCCGGTCGGCCTGTACCCGCCCGCGGTCGAGGAACGTGATGGTTGTGTCGACCATACAGTACGTACGGGTCGAACGTCGATAAGGTGCATCCCCGACACAGTCGGGTCGGCCGCCGTTCGCCGACCGGTCGGGGTCGCCGCCGTCCGCCCCAATAAGTATTGGTTTCGAGGTGGTAAGAGAGTGGTATGTATCGCCACAGTTCTCGGCTGTCGAAGCCGATTCCCGATGGTAGGTGGTGGCCGTGACACGGCTCAAACGAACCAGCGCGGCGGCGACGATTGCGGCGACGGGGGTTCTCGTCGCCGTGCCGAACGCACGGGCGTTCACGGGACCGCTGGATACGAGCGGGACCGTACTCGCCGTCCTCGGGATAGTCATCGGCGTCGTCCTCTTCGGCGGCGCGGCGCTCCTCGTCGGGACCGACATCTCGACGGGCCACGTCGTCCGCGTCGCCGGGTGGAACGCCCTCGGCGTCGTCGTTCTCGGGATAGTGCTGGGGCTGGCGTCGACGACGGGCGACGTGACGCTGCCAGCGTACGTCGCCGCGGGCGTCCTCGGCGTCAGCGCCGTGGCCCACGTCCTCATCGGAATCAACGACGTGCGGCGAATCCGCGCGACCGAACTGGCGCGGGAACGGGAGAAGTTGGCGGTCCTGAACCGTCTCGCGCGGCACAACCTTCGGAACGACGCGCAGGTGCTCGCTGGCGTCGCGGACCTCTACGGGGCCGACGTGGATTTGGCGGTTCGGGAACAAGCGAGCGAACGGGTCGAAGCGGTCAGCCAGAGCCTCGGGTCGATGAGCACACGTCTCAAAGAGATGCAGGCAATCGTCGACGACGGGGCGTCCCCGACGGCGCGCTCGCTCCCCGACCTCGTGGACGGCGTCGTCGCCGACTGCCGGGCGGACTACCCGGAGGCGACCATCGAGGCCGAGGTTCCGGACGTGTCCGTTCTCGCGACGACCCACCTGTCGACGTCGCTCAGACACCTCGTCGAGAACGCCATCGTCCACACGGACGAACAGACGGTACGCGTCACCGCCGAGCGCGACGACCAAGCCGTGACGCTGGTCGTCGAGGACGACGGGCCGGGAATCCCGGAAGTGGAGCGACAGATTCTGACCGGCGAACGCGACCGGACGCAGGTCGAACACGCCAGCGGACTGGGGCTCTGGGTCGTGAAGACGGCGGTCGAAGAACTCGGCGGCGAACTCGGGTTCGGCGATAGCGACGAGACCGGCGGCGAAGTCAGACTCCGACTGCCGGTCGCATAAGCTGGGGACGGGGATTTCGAGGGGTTACTGCGGCGCTTGTCGGTAGATGAGGTTGCGCTGGATGTCGTTGGCACCCTCGTAGATGACCGGAATCCGCACGTCGCGGTAGACGCGGGAGATGCGGTTCTCGGTCAGGACCGAGCGGCCGCCGTGGAGTTGCATCCCCTTCTCGGCGCAGTCCATCGCGGCTTCGGTCGCTTCGGTCTTGGCGAGGGCCGCCCAGTACCCGGCGTTCTCCTGATTGGCGACGCGGTCGGCGGCGTCCCACGTGAGCGAGCGCGCGGACTGGAAGGCCAAGTGCATGTCCGCGAGTTTGTGCTGGACTGCTTGGAATTCGTCGACGGTCTTGCCGAACGCCTCGCGGTCGTGGACGAACTCCCAGGCCTCCTCGATGGCCGCGGCGGCCATCCCGAGGCCGTGACCCGCGACGATGACGCGGCCGTGGTTAAAGAACTCCGCGAGCATGTAGAAGCCCGCGCCCTCGACGCCGACGAGGTTCTCCTCTGGGATGCGGCAGTCTTCGAGGACGATGTGGCCCTGCTTGGAGGCGCGGAAGCCCATCTTCTCGGGGATGTGCTCGGCGTGGTAGCCGGGGGCGTCCGTCGGCACGATGAACATCGAGTAGTTGCCGTAGCGGTTGTTCGGGTCGTCGCCGGTCTTCGCGTACAGCGTGAGCCAGTCGGCCTCGACGGCGTTACCGACCCAGTACTTCTCGCCGTTGATGACCCACTCGTCGCCGTCCTTCTCGGCGCTGGTGGTCATCCCCGCGAGGTCGCTCCCGGTCTGCGGTTCAGACACCGCGAGGCCCGTAATCTGGTCGTTCTGGGCGACCGGCTTCAGGAACTCCTCGTGCTGCCACTCCGCGCCGTGGTCCTCGACGATTTCCGCGCCGAAACTCGCCAACTGGAGCGTCAGCGCGATACCGGCGTCGGCCTTGTAGAACTCCTCGGCGATGGCGAGCACTTGGTGGAGGTCGAACCCCTTGCCGCCGAGGTCCTCGCCGAGGTCCTGCGCGACGAGTCCGGCGTCCATCCCGGCTTCGAGAATCTCCCACGGGTACTCGCCCGACGCGTAGTAGTCGGCGGCGTTCGGCTCGATGTGTTCCTGCGCGAACTCGCGGGCTTCCTGTTTGACCTCGCGAGCGTGTTCCGGCACTGGGTGGTCCGAGAGTAGCTCCATGCAACCCTCCAAGGCGGGAACCACCATATAATTCGTGAAACTCAGACAAACCTCAGCTAAGTTGTTTCAATGTGCCATCGCTGTCGCGGCCACCACGCTTTTTTTTAGAAAAGTGGTAACTAATTGGCATGGAGCGACGAGAATACTTGGCAGTCGGCGCAGGCCTCGGTACGGCCGCGTTGAGTGGCTGTTCCGGGTTTTTCGCCGCCGCAGAGACGCCCGAACCAAGCGTTCCGAGCGAGGAACTCCAGTCAGAAGGGTGGAAACGGAGCGCCGAGAACAGCGGCACGGTGCTAGAGGAGAGTTACGGACCGGTCACACTCCGGGCCGTCCAGCACACCCTCCAGTTTCAGGACGCGGCGTTGCGACAGCAGGTGTCCGACCGGACCCTCGGACAGGTCGAGACGTCGCTCGCGGTGTGGTTCGCCTCCCGAATCGACTTCAGCCCGAATCTCGATAACCTCCCGGCGGGGGCCGGGCAAGCCGAAATCGTCGACCAGGTCCGGGCGAACGCCCGCGAACAGTTCGAACAGCAGATGCGGAATCAGGGCTTGACCGACATCCGAGAAACCGGGAGCGGGACCCTCGACATCGACACCGGCGAGACGGCCGAAACGGTCGAACTGAGCGCGGTGTACCCCTTCGAGGGCGTCACGTTCGACATCACGGACTCCGAAAGCGTCGAAATCCCGGCCGAAGACATCGGCATCGGCGCTGTACTCGCCGTCTGGCACCACGGCGACTACGTCCTCGTCTCCGGCGGGGCGTTCCCGGCACAGAACTTCGCGGAGACCATCGAGAGCGAACTGACCAACGGCATCGCCGTCTCGGTGGACGTGGACCTCGGTCTCACGCCGGACGCCTACCGAGAAGAAGTTCGCTCGCTCACCGCGGGCGTCCAGTAGCTTACGACTCGGGCGCGGCGTCGTCCGGGACTCGACCCTCGACGAGCGATTCGTCGCCGTATTCGGCCCGTAACGCCTGTTTGTTGAACTTCCCGGTGGCCGTCTTCGGGACTTCCTCGATTGTGACGACTGCGTCCGGAACCCACCACTTCGGGTACTCCGCGAGGATGTGGTCGCGCAACTCGTCGTCGAGCGCGCTGGTGTCGGCCCCGTCCACCGGAACGACGAGGGCGAGCGGACGCTCCTGCCAGCGCTCGTGCGGCACGCCGATGACCGCCGCCTCCGCGACGGCGTCGTGGGCCATCAACGCGTTCTCTAGCTCCTGTGAGGATATCCACTCGCCGCCGCTCTTGATGACGTCTTTCGCGCGGTCCACGATTTTGATGTAGCCGTCCTCGTCGACGGAAACCACGTCGCCGGTCTTCAGGTACCCGTCCTCGAACTCCTCCTCGGTGGCCTCCGGGCGCGCGAAGTACTCGGTCGTGACCCACGGGCCGCGGATGTGGAGTTCCCCGAAGGCCTCGCCGTCCTGGGGAACGTCGTTGCCGTCGTCGTCGATGACCCGATACTCCAGTCCGGGGGTGATGAGACCCTGCTTGGACCGCTTTTCGAGTTGCGTCTCGTAGTCTGCGTCTTCGAGGTCAGATTTGAGGTGGGCGACACTGCCGACCGGCGATGTCTCGGTCATACCCCACGCGTGGACGAGTTCGACACCGTGGTCGTCGAAGAACCGAATCATCGCTTCGGGGGCGGCGCTTCCGCCGACGACGAGGCGGTCCAGCGTGGAGAGGTCCACGTCGTTCTCTTTGACGTACTCCATCAGGCCGAGCCACACCGTCGGAACGCCAGCGGTGACGGTGACGCCCTCCTCCTCGATGAGTCGGGCGAGGTCGGCGGGTTCGGGTTGCGGGCCGGGGTAGACGTGTTTCGCCCCGCCCGCCGTCGCCGAGAAGGGCAGGCCCCAGGCGTTGACGTGGAACATCGGGACCACGGGCATCATCACGTCGTCGTCGGCCAGCGGAATCCCCTGTGGGGACTGGATGGCCATCGTGTGCGACCACAGCATCTGCTGGGTGTACTCGACGCCCTTCGGTTGGCCGGTGGTCCCCGACGTGTAACAGAGGCCCGCCGGTCGCTCCTCCTCCAGCGCGGGCCAGTCGTACTCGGTGGCGTGCCCCTCGACGAACGACTCGTAGGCGACGGCGTCGAGGTCCGTCTCCGGAACCGACTCGCCCATGACGACGAACTGCTCGACGGAGTCGAACGGGTCGGGGTCGTCGGCCACCGCGCCTTCCAGTTTCGGCAGGAAGGAGGCGTCGACGAAGATGGCGCGGTCCTGTGCGTTCTCGACGATGTACTGGACGTGCTTATCGGGGAGGAGCGGATTTATGGTGTGGAGTTGCGCGCCCATCGACGGAACGCCGAAGTACGTCTCGAAGTGTCGATGGTGGTTCCAACAGAAGGTCCCGATTCGGTCACCGTCGCCGAACCCCGCCGCAGACAGGGCGTTGGCGAGTTGCGCCGCGCGGTCGGCGTACTCGTCGTAGTCGTACCGGACCATGCCTTCGTGGGTCCGAGAGACGATTTCCGTCTCGGGGTACAGTTGCGCCGCACGTGTCAGGAACGGTCGGAGCGTCTGGGGTGAACCACCCGGCATACCGTGCCAATGGCGCTCATCCTACATGAAGGTCGGTAAATTAATCGTGAAGGAATAGTAGTTTTCCCGCTCAGACCTCGATTTGCTGCATCAGGTCGACCAGTTCCTCCAGTTCGGGGAACGTGTACACCTTGACGTTGATGTTCGAGTCCAGCGCGTGGACCCGCGAGTCGAACATGAGCGCCATCTCGTTCTCCCGGTCGCCGACCAACTGGTCGACCATCCCGCTGCCCGGCCCGAACGTGAAGTTCGGCGTCGAGATGTCGATGGTCGTATCGAGGACGTTCGCCCATCCGTCGATGAACCCGCTGGTCATGATGTTCCCGATCTCCTGAATCGCCGACCGCTCCATGTCGGTGAATCCGCTGGCGCTGGGGTCCGTCTCGCCCATGTCGCCAATCATGCCGTGGGCGAGGTCCTTCGCGCTCTGGGCGTTGAACAGAAAGAGGATGTAGCCGTGCGGTTTCTCGACCATCTCGATGCTGATGCCGATTTGCTTCTCGTGGCCGACGTGCGTCTTGATGTCCGGGATGTCGATGAAGTTTATCTTCGTAATCTCCATCTCCGTCTCCATCCCCGTCATCTGGCTGAGGTGGTTGGCGACGGTGTTGCCCCCCTCCTTGGCCATCTTGTTGAACAGCCCCAACTTCCGGATGTCTATCATCAGACTCATGCGTGGTCGGTTGGCGCTGACTTGCCCGGCCTGCCACATAAGCTATGCACCCCCATTTTCGCAGGCGAGAATCGGGTGGCCTCAGGCGACCCGGACGCTGACGGCGACGCCCTCCCCCAGCGGGAGCAGGCCCGTCTCGAAGTCCGGGTCGTCCCGCACTCGTTCGAGATAGGCCGCGATACCGCGACTCATGTCGTTGGCGTCCACGTCCTCGCCCGCGAGGAGGGCCCGCACGTCGTCGAAGTCCAGCGGTCCGGCCTCGATGGCGTTGTCCGCGGCGACGACGCCGCCGACGGGGACTTTCTCGCGAACCGCCTCGAACGCCTCCGCGTAGCGGTCCTTCTCGTTGTCGACGAGCACCACGTCGAAGGGGCCGTCGTAGGCGTCGACGATGTCGATGGCGTCGCCGTGTTCGAACGCCGCGCGGTCGGCGTACCCCCCGCGAGCGAGGAACTCGCGCGCTTCGTCGAGTTCGTCGGCGTCGATTTCGGTCAGCACGATTTCGCCGTCCGCGGGGAGCGCGGGGGCCATCCAGTACGCGGAGTAGCCGAACCCGGACCCGAACTCGAAGACGCGTTCGGCGTCGGTCAGGCGCGCGAGCAGTCGAAGCCACCCGCCGACGGCCGGACCGACCGTCGGGAATCCCTCTCGGTCGGCCTTCGCGTCCATCTCCTCGATGACGGCGTCGGGTTCGGGCGCGAGCGTTCGGGCGAACTGTTCGGTCACCTCTGGCAGCGGCGTCTCGTCCATACCGGGTGATGCGCCCCGGCGGGACTTAAGCCCCGGTTCAGCGGTTGCGGCTGACCGGGAACCGCACGCGCTCCGGGTCCTCGTTGAACGCCGCGAGGATGCGCTTGTACAGTTCGTTCTTCACGCGCTGACCGCGCCGGGGGTGAACCAGATAGCGCAGGCGGAACTCCACCCACGACTCCTCTTGGACGACGTTGACCGTCGGCCGGTCCTGCACTTCGAGTTCGACGGGCGTCTCGGCCAGTCGGTCGCGGTAGTTCGCGATGCGGTTGGCCATCTCGTCGCCGAGGTAATCGTCGGCGACGGTCAGCATCGTCTCGGTGGCGTACTCGAAGTCCGTCTCGTAGGCCACCTGAATCGACAGTTCGTTCCAGATGAAGGGGAACTCCTCTTGCGTGAAGTTCTTGACGTGCGAGGAGAGCACGACGCTGTTGGGGAGGGTGATGCTCCGCCCCGAAGGCTGGTTCGAGGAGACGAGGTCGCCGTTTATCTCCCACAGCGTCGTCACGAGGAAGGAGACTTCGACCACGTCGCCCTTCGAGTCCTCGATTGCCACCCGGTCGCCGACCTGATACGGGCGCTTGACCATGATGTAGAACCATCCGAGCAACGAGAACAGCGGTTGCTGGAGCGCGAAGGTCACCGCGAACCCGACCACACCCAGCGAGAACAGCAGGCCGACCCACTGCTCGGTGGCGATGCCCAGCGCCGCGAGCGTCCCCGCGATGCCGAACCCGAGACGGAAGAGGTTCTTCGCGTCGTGTCGGCGGCGCTTGTCCCGCGTCCGCTGGTCGTACGCGCCCAGCGCCACCCGATAACAGCCGTAGGTAGCGAACGCGACGGCCAGCAACGAGAGCGCCTTCGTGAGCAGGAGCGACACCGCTATCCCCTCGATGGCACCTTCGATCCCGATTCGCTGGACCACGACGCCCCCGGCGGCACAGAGGAGAGCGACGACCAACGATAGATAGCCGACCGGTCGACTCACAGCGTCACCGAGGGAGGGGGGCCACTAAACCGTTTGGTGGCAGTACGGTAATGGTTCACGCACACGTTAGGTCGGGTATGGAACGCGTCATCGAAGTCGTCCCGGAAGCCGGTTTGCACGCCCGACCAGCCTCGAAGTTCGTCCAGACCGTCAACCAGTACGACGCGACGGTGACCGTCGGGAGGGCAGACGACGACGGCGACCCCGTCCCGGGCAACAGTATGCTTTCGGTCACCGGCCTGAACGTCCAGCACGGCGAGTCGGTCCGTCTGGTCGCCGAGGGCGACGACGCCGCGGACGTACTCGACGCTCTGGAGGAGATTCTGACGACGCCCGTGGAGGAGGAGGCGTCGTGACGACGGTCACCGGCGTCGGGAGTACGCCGCTGTCGGGCGTCGGGACCGTCCGGTGGTACCGGCCCGACGAGGCGCTGGACCTTCCGGACCGACCGGACCCCGAGGCGGTCGACCCCGAACGGGAGCGCGACCGCTTCGAGAGCGCCAGAGACAGCGTCCGCGAGGACATCCGGCGTGCCCACGACCGGGCGGCGGAACGCGTCGGCGACGAGGAGGCCGCCGTCTTCGAGGCCCACGAGCAGTTCCTCGACGACCCGCAACTGGTCGACGGCATCGAAGCTACCATCGACGACGGGGTGACCGCGGAGCACGCCGTCGACGACGTGTTCGGCGAGTTCGTTGCCCAGTTCGAGGGCATGGAGGGCCGGATGGCCGAACGCGCCGACGACCTGCGGGACGTGCGCGACCGACTTCTGCGCGAACTGCTCGACGTGGACGCCGTCGACCTCTCGGCGCTTCCCGACGGGACGGTGTTGCTCGCGGAGCGACTCACGCCGAGCGACACCGCCGGACTCGACCCCGACGCCGTCGCGGGCATCGCCACGGTCACCGGCGGGCGCACCTCACACGCCGCCATCATCGCTCGCTCGCTGGCGATTCCGGCCGTCGTCGGCGTCGGCGAGGCACTCGAAGAGATTCCCGACGGCGCGACGGTCCTCGTCGACGGCGAGGCGGGTGAAGTCGTCCTCGACCCGAGCGAAGGGCGGCGGGCCGCGGTTTCGGAACTTGACGCGCCGGTCGTCGACGACCACGTCGCGACGGCCGACGGCCGCGAAATCGAGGTGGCCGCGAACGTCGGTCGGCCCGCCGAGTTGGACCCCGCCGTCGCGCGCGGCGCGGACGGTATCGGCCTCTTTCGCACGGAGTTCCTGTTTCTGGACCGCGATGCGCCGCCGGACGAAGACGAGCAGTTTGACGCGATTACGGCCGCGTTGGACGCCTTCCCCACCGACCGCGTCGTCGTCCGCACCCTCGACGTGGGCGGCGACAAGCAGGTCCCGTATCTTGACCTCCCCGAGGAACCGAACCCGTTCCTCGGACAGCGCGGTGTCAGACTGTCGCTCGGCGACCACGCCGACCTCTTCGAGACGCAGTTGCGGGCCCTCTTGCGCGCGGCGGCGACCGAACACGGGGCGGACCTCGCGGTGATGGTCCCGATGGTCGCCCGCGTCGAGGAAGTCGATGCCGTCCGAGAGCAGGTCGAGTCGGTCGCGGCGGCCCTCGAAAGCGAGGGCGTCGAGTACGCGATGCCGGAACTGGGCGCGATGGTCGAGACGCCCGCCGCCTCGTTCGTCGCCGACGCGCTCGCCGAACGACTGGACTTCCTCTCTATCGGGACGAACGACCTCACCCAGTACGTGATGGCCGCCGACCGCGAGAACGATGGGGTCGCGGACTTGCACGACCCGCTTCATCCGGCCGTCTTGCGGGCCATCGACCGCACCGTCGACGCCGCGCACGAGGGCGGCGCGTGGGTCGGGATGTGCGGCGAAATGGCCGGTGATCCCGACCTGACGGAACTGCTCGTCGGCCTCGGGTTGGACGAACTCTCTATGAGCGCCGTCACCGTCCCCGCGGTCAAACAGCGGGTTCGGGACACCGACACCGACGCCGCCGAAGCGCTCGCGAGCGAGGTGCTGGCGTGCGAGACGCGCGCCGAGGTGGGCGGGGCGTTGGGTCTGTAGACGTTATCAGGGTACCAGTTTCGACAAGGCTCATGGGCGAAACGCGCGTTGGCCGCCACATGGAACGGTGGCTCCACGTCTTGACACGCGTTCACCACTCGCTGTATCCGGTCGTCGGCCTCTGTGGCCTCGCCGCGACGGTCCTCCTCGCTGAACCGGGAACCCACGTGGTCACCGTCGGATTCGTTCACGTCGACGTCTTCTACGCCGCCGTCGCCGGTTTCGGAATGCTCCTGCTCCTGTCGCTGACGGATGAGTACGACGCTGAGGAGTACGATTCGAACCGTTGACTAGCGTGTCTGGGACGACAGAGAGCGCGACCGGTTTCCTTTGGGATTGCTACCGAACCGCTGGGTAGTACCCGCGCCCCGGAAATGACACTAGAACTATAGATAACTGGCGGCCCAAGGAACGACCGTATGAGTCGAATCAACCTCGACGCCGTCGAGATAACCGACTTCTTGGAGAGTCACCGAACCGGCGTCATCTGTCTCGGCCGCGAGAACGACGGCTACGGCGTTCCGCTCTCGTACATGTACCGCGAGGAGGATTCGAGCATCTACTTCCGGATGGGCTACGCGCCCGGCAGTCAGAAACGGAAGTTCCTCGACGCGACCGAACAGGCGACGTTCGTCGTCTACGACCAGACCGGTGAGGGGTGGACGAGCGTCGTCGCCGAGGGCGAACTCCAAGTCCTGACCGAGAGCAACATCGACTCCGCCGTCGAGGAGGCCACCAAGAAACTCGACATTCCGTACTTCGAGGTCCACGACCGCCCGGTCGACGACTTGGAGTTCAACGTCGTCCGCCTGCGCGTGACCAAACTCAACGGCATCGCGGAGGGCCACGACGGGACCTGACTCAGAGTTTGGCGATGTCGCGGGCCGCCTCGGCCTGTTCGCGGACCGAGTCCAGCGTGGCCTTCGGACTCGTCGCGGCCACGGCGGCGTTGACCGCGCCCTCCAGCACCGGGGCGTCGGCGATGACCGCGTCCACGTCGCTCATCTCGATAGCCACGTCGGCGTTCATCACCGCGCTCCCGAGGTCCACGAGGACGACGACGCCGTCGCCCCCGTCGGCCGCGTCCAGAGCGTCTTCGATGGCGTCCGGGACGGTTCCGAACCCGCCCTGCCCGTCGCCACCGACCGGTTCGATGCGGGTGTCCCCGCCCATCTCTGCGGCCACCTCCGCGATACCCTCGGCCGCTTTCGCGCTGTGGGAGACGACGACCAGACCGACCATCAGTCCTCCGCGCCCTCCTCGCCGTCGGGGATAGTCGGCGACGCGGCGTCCCGGTCGAGTTCCTCGGTGCCGTCTACCCGCTCCTGTGCGACGCCGAGCAGTTCCTCCATGATGTACAGCGTGCTCGTCGCGCCGGGGTCCTGATGGCCCACAGAGCGCCATCCGAGGTAGGAGGCACGGCCTTTCGAGGCACGAATCGGGACGGTGAACGCGACGCCGCGTTCGGCCGCGTCGACGGCCTTCGCCAGCGCTTCCAGCGGCGTGAGGTCGTCCGTCTCGACTGACTTCTTGAACGTGTGGACCGCGGGCGTCAGCGCGTCGACCATCGTCTTGTCGCCGACGCGGGCGTCGCCCCTGTCTTGGACCTTCTCCAAGTACGTCTCGGCGAACGCGACGGCGCTCTCGGCGGTGATACCGTCTTCGAGGTCCGGACTGGCGAAGACGAGGGACCCGCCGTACAGCGGTCCCGACGCGCCGCCGACCTCCGACATGAGCGTCTTCCCGACGGTCTTGACAACGTCGGCCGGTTCCGGGTCGTCCATCTCCGCGGCTTTCTCGGCGGCCGCCGTCCACCCGCGGGCCATGTTCCCGCCGTGGTCGGCGTCCCCGATGGCCGAGTCGAGGTCGGTCAGATAGCTCCGCTCGGCCTCGATGCGGTCGGCGACCGCTCGGACCGCCGCGACCACCGCCTCGCCGTCCGCGCTCATTTCACCGTCAGCGCGGGAGTGTCGGCCGGTGCACTCAGCAGGTCCTTGAGTTCGTCGTCGACGGCGCAGACGGTGATGGAACACCCGGCCATGTCGAGCGAGGTCATGTAGTCGCCGACCCACGAGTCCCACGTCTCCAGTCCGTGGTCGCCGAGTATCTCCTGCAGTTTGCGGTTGACGACGAACAGTTCCATCAGCGGCGTGCCGCCCATGCCGTTGACGATGGTCATCACCTCCTGCCCGTCGTCGAGTTCGAGGTCGTCCAGTACGGACTCGGTGAGTTCCGTCGTGATGGCGTCGGCGTCCATGATGTCGGTCCGTTCGACGCCGGGTTCGCCGTGGATACCGATGCCGAGTTCGATTTCGTCCTCGCCCAGGTCGAAGGTGGGTTCGCCCTTCTCCGGGGTGACACACGAAGTGAGCGCCATCCCCATCGTGCCGACGTTGTCGACGACCTTCTGAGCGACGCGCTGGACTTCCCCTAAGTCCGCGCCTTCGGCGGCCTTCGCCCCGGCGGCCTTGTGGACCAGAATCGTCCCGCAGACGCCGCGGCGGCCGGAGGTGTACAGCGAGTCCTCGACGGCCACGTCGTCGTCGACGACCACTTCCGCGACGTTCGTTCCCTCCATCTCGACCATCTCACCGGCCGTCTCGAAGTTCATCACGTCGCCCTCGTAGTTCTTGATGACCATCAGGACGCCCTCGCCGCTGTCGGCGGCGGCGACCATCTCCTCCAGTTCGTCGGCCGTCGGCGACGTGAACACCTCGCCCGCCGCCGCCCCGTCGAGCATCCCGTCGCCGAGGTAGCCCGCGTGTGTCGGTTCGTGTCCGCTCCCGCCGCCGCTGACGACGCCGACTTTCCCGTCGACCGGGGCGTCCGCGCGGACGAGGACATTCGTATCCGAGAGCCGTCGTACCGCCTCCGGATACGCAGCCACCATACCGTCGAGCATCTCGTCGACCACGTCGTCGGGGTCGTTGATGAGTTTCTTCATGATACACGTTGACAGTCGTCGCACTGACTGATAAAGTTTGACCGGCTAACTAGTATCGGCGCGAGCGCCATCTCGTTCACACGAAGGCAGAATCAGTCGCTACGACGGTTCGACCCGTTCCGGAGGCGTTACTGGTTCCAGTACGCCGGTTCGTTGTCGACTTTCCACTTGATGGAACAGCCACGGGACGGCTTCTCGGTGGCTGTCAGTTCCCCGCCAGCCAGTAGCGTCTCGACGTGGCCCGCCATCTCTCGCTCGCTCGGTTCGTCGTCGGGGTTCGGCGCGTCGTCGAGTCGGCCGTGGTAGGCCAGTCGGAACGTGCCGTCGTCGTTCTCGAACAGGAACGGGTCAGGGGTACAGCGCGCCCCGTAGGCCGCCGCGACGGACTGGTCCTCGTCGTAGAGATAGGCGTCGTAGCCCACCGTGCCGTCGGCGACGAGTTCCCGCATTCGCTCGAAGGAGTCGTCGGGGTACGCTTCGGCGTCGTTCGGGTTGATACCCACGACGGCGAGGTCGTCGTACTCCTCGCTCAATCGGTTCAGTTCCGGAATCTTCGCCTTCGCGTAGGGACAGTGGTTACAGGTGAACACGACCAGCAGGGCCGAGTCGTCCGCGAAGTCTGCGAGCGCGTACGTCTCGCCGTCCGCACCCGGCAGTTCGAACGACGGTGCGGCGTCGCCGCGTTGCAGTACGTTGGATTCCGAATCGAGTTCGACCATATGCGGCGTTGGGCGTCGGGCGGTAAAAGCGCACGGACGGTAATTCCCGTCAGTCGCCGGGCTGAACCGTCTCAGTCGCCCCGCCCTCCCCGAGATGGAGGACACCGGCCGTCAGGGCGATAGCGACCACGCCGATGGCGGCGACGGCCCAGAACGCCGCCTCGACGCCCGCCCGTTCGACGACGACGGCGAGGACGGGCGGCGCGACGGCGGCACCGCCGGAGATGCCGACGGTGAGCAGGCCGAAGTTCTTCCCCGCCGAGTCCGCCGTCGAGAGCGAGTCGGCCAGCGACGCCCGCGCCGGGCGACTCCCGTCGACGGTGGCCGAGAGGACCAACACCAGCGCGAGTGCCCCCAGCGTCGGGAGCGTCCCGAGCGCTAGCAGGCCAGCGACGGCGACCAGCGCGGCGTACCCGCCGACCAGCACCGGTCCCGGCGAGTACCGGTCGGTGAGCCAGCCACCGGCGAAGATGAGCACCGCGCCGGTGACGAGCATCGCCGAGACGGCGAAGTTGGCGGTGGCCTCGGGCAGGGAGTAGCCCGAGGAGAGCAGCGTCGCCGTGTACTGTTTGATGCCCCACCCGGCCATCGACGTGACGAACCAGAGGACGGTGAGCGCGACGATGGGCGGCGAAGACAGCAGCGTCCGAAGTTCGCGGCGGATTCTGGTCGGCAACGGCTCGTCGGACTCCCGGGTCCGCTCGTTCGTCGGGTGCGTGATGGCCGCGTCGACGTAGCGGTCGAACGCCAGCAGACAGCCAGCGCCGTACACCGCGCCGACGACGGCGATACCACCGATTGCGACTCGCCAGTCCACGCCGAGGGTACTGGCCGTCGCGACGACGGCCGGTGGCGCGGCGAATCCGAGCGCCCCGGTGAATCCGTGGACGCTGTACGCTCGCCCTCGCGTGTCCTCCGTCGTCGCCGCACCGATGAGCGGGTAGTGCGCGGGGTGGTGGCCCGCGATGCCGACGCCCGTGACGACGCTCGCAGCGAGCAGCCACGCGAAACTCTGTGCGGTGGCGGTGAGAATCGCACCGACAGCGCCGAAGGTCAACGAGATAGCCAGCACCGAGGTCCGACTCCGCGAGTCCGACAGCGACCCGAACGGGAGTTGCAGGGCCGTCACGACGACGCCGACGACGCCGAGTGCGATACCCAGTTGCGCGTCGGTCACGCCGATATCGGCCTTCAACGGCCCGAAAATCGGCGGTAGCAGCATGAAGTAGGCGTGGTTCACGAGGTGAGACCCGCCGACGAGGCCCACGACGAGTCGCGACTGGGCGTCAGAGACCACAGTGGGTGCGAGTGCACGCGCCGCGAGTAAGAACGGTGTGGTTCGCGTGCGTCACCGGCCAGTCACGCGCCGGTCCGCGCGCGCCGCCGTCACGTCCCGGTCACTCCTCGCCCACTCGCGCGTCGACGGCGGCGTCGAACGCCAGCGCGGCCTGATACACGTCCGTCGACGTATCGGCGCTGAAGACGGCTTCCTCGCCCTCCTCGGCGTGTTTCTCCAGAAACCCCATCTCGACGAGGTGGCCCAGCGTGCCGTCGAGATACAGCGTCTTCAACGGGACCCCGGCCTCGTCGCTCAGTTCCGTCTTCGTGTACGTCTCCGCCGGGTCGAGACGGAGGACGGCGTCGATGACCGCTGGCGCGTCGTCGTGTGACGCGACGTGTGCCCACCCCGTGTCCGGTTCCGCGTCGTCCGTGACGTCCTCGAACATCACGCTCCCCGAAGGTCCCCATCCAATTAAATCATCGCGTCGGCCCCAGAACCGAACGCGGACGTGTGGTACTAACTCCCACCATTGAGCAAGGCTTTTGTCCGCCACCGCCCGCCACCACTGTATGAGCAGTCGCCGCGAGATTCTGCACCTGTTGCGTGAGAACGCCCGCTACACCACCGAAGACCTCGCCCACATGACCGACTTCAGCGAGAGCGAAGTCGAGGCCATCGTCGAGGAGTTCGAGGACGCCGGAGTCATCCGCGGCTATCAGGCCGTCGTCGACTGGGGCGCGGTGGAAACCGACGAGGAGCGAGTGCGAGCGACCGTCGAGTTGAACGTCGCCTTAGACCGCGAGACGAACTACAGCGACATCGCCGACCGCGTCGCGAAGTTCCCCGAGGTCACGTCGCTCCGGTTGGTCAGCGGCGACTACGACTTCGACCTCGAAGTCGAGGGCGACTCGATGCGCGAAGTCTCGCATTTCATCAGCGACAAAATCGCCCCCATCCCCGAGATTACCCAGACGGTGACCCACTACATCATGGACTCCTACAAGGAACAGGGGATGACCTTCGACGACCACGACGACGACGATAGGCTCTCCGTCTCGCCATGACGTTCGAGCCAGCAGACCGGGTCGACGCGGTCCCACCGTCGGGTATCCGCCGCTTCTTCGAGTTGGCCGAGGAGATGGACGACATCATCTCCCTCGGGGTCGGGGAACCGGACTTCTCCGCGCCGTGGGCCGCCCGCGAGGCGGCCATCACGTCGCTCGAACGCGGCCAGACCTCCTATACCGCCAACCGCGGGAAGCGGGAACTGCGCGAGCGAATCGCCCGCTACGAGGACACGCGCCACGACCTCACCTACGACCCCGACGACGAGATTCTGGTCACCGCGGGCGCGAGCGAAGGGCTAGACTTGGCGTTTCGGGCGCTGTTGAACCCCGGCGACAGCATCGCCGTCGCTCAGCCGTGTTACGTCTCGTACGTCCCCGGCGCAATCTTCGCGGGCGTCGACGTGGTCGACGTGCCCACCCGCGTCGAAGACGAGTTCAAACTCACGCGCGAGGTGCTGGAGGAATCCGGCGCGGCCGAGGCCGACGCGCTGGTCTACTGCTACCCGAACAACCCGACGGGCGCGACGATGACCGGCGAGGAACTCCGGGACGTGGCCGCGTTCTGCCGCGAGAACGACCTCGTCGTGTTCGCGGACGAGATTTACGCGGACCTCACGTACGAGCACGACCACACCTCCATCGCGACGTTACCCGGGATGCGCGAGCGAACCGTCGTGTTCAACGGCTTCTCGAAGGCGTTCGCGATGACCGGGTTCCGCCTCGGCTACGCGATGGGACCGCCGGAGGCGATTACCGCGATGAACCGCATCCACCAGTACACGATGCTCTCCGCGCCGACGACGGCCCAGCACGCCGCCATCGAGGCGCTCGACAACTGCTGGGAGGACGTGACAGAGATGACCACGCAGTACGACCGCCGCCGGAACTACGTCCTCTCGCGGTTCGAAGACATGGGTCTGGAGTGTTTCCCCGCCGCGGGGGCCTTCTACGCGTTCCCCGAGTGTCCGTGGGACGACGCGAGCGAGTTCGCCGAGGCGTTACTCCAGTCCGAGGGCGTCGCCGTCGTCCCCGGGACGGCCTTCGGCGAGGGCGGCGCGGGCCACCTCCGCATCTCCTACGCGACGGGATTAGACGACCTCAAAGAGGCGATGAATCGGATGGAGTCGTTCCTCGACTGACGAGAAACGTAACAAACTGGTCGTCAACTGCATCGTATCCGCCGAAAGTTTGAGTACCGACGATGCTGTAGCTCTGGCAAATCATGTTGGGATGTGGCATACACCCCGGTACCCGACGGGGGCAAGTATCGGCAAAAGACTTTTTCACGCACTAAAGCAGATGAACACCAATGGCAATTGATGACCAAGGGGGGTCTGGCGGTGAGGAGGTCGGTAGTGGGGGACCGACCGGCACGTCCGCCGCCGTCGGCGAGTACACGTGGGACGACCTGCGCCGAGAGTTCCACGACGGCGGCCGCTTCGACCGGAGCGAGTACCTCGGCTTCGAGCCGCGGCGACTCGACGAGAAACTGGAAGACGCGGCCAGCGCCGCGCTGACGCTGAACCGGCCGTTCGAGGAGTACCTCGACCCGGCGACGACCCCGGTCACGAAGGGCACCTACACGTGGGAGCACTTCAAGCAAGAGTACTACTACAACGACGACGGGAGTAGGCCCCGCGACGGCGAGGGCGAACTCGTCCCGTTCGACGCCGAGGACCACCTCGGGTTCGACCCCGACCACACAGAGAACAAACTCTCTCACGCGGAAAATATCGCCAGCGAACTGGACGCGTTCGTCGACGAACACACGGTCGACGTCAACCCAGAACTGGACGAAGACGAGTTCTTCTCGACGCGCGAGGGCCACACCACCGTCGTCAACCGCTACGACCTGGAGCGGGCCGTCCCGCAGACGAAGAAAACCCACTTCAAGGAACTCGAACGCTACTGGGTCAACAAGCCCTACGCCTGCGTCGTCATCTTCCACTCCCGAAAGGAGAACGAGAAGAAGTACTACATCGTCGAACCGCACCTCAACCCCATCGAGGGCGACCTGAAGGAGTTCCTCTCCGGAAAGCTCAAAACCGCTATCAAGTACTCCGAGGACGACGTCATCGTTCAAGGCACCGACGCCGACCGCGCGCAGGTCATCCAACGCGAGGCCGAGCAACTGCTCTCGCGGTACGACCTCTACGATGGGACCGTCGGCGGCGGTGGCGGCGGTGGCGGCGGCATCATCGACCAACTGAAGGACGCGCTGGACATCGGAGACCAGAGCGAACCGGAGGCGGCGGGACAACTCACCGGCATCGCCGCCCGCCCGGAACCCGCCATCATCGAGGACGACCCCTCGACGCTCAACGAGTATCAGGTCGATAAACTGCTGTACATGCTGAAGCGGGACTTCATCGGCTACGCCCGCATCGACGCCATCAAGCACGACATCAACGTCGAGGACGTGTCCTGTGACGGCTACAACTCCCGCGTGTTCGTCTATCACACCGACTACGAGCAGATTATCTCCAACGCCGAACACGGGAAGACGGAACTCGACGACTTCGTCGTCAAACTCGCTCAGCGCTCCGGGAAGGGTATCTCGAAGCGCCAACCGCAGGTCGACGCCACGCTCCCGGACGGGTCACGCGCCCAGTTGACGCTCGGCCGGGAAGTCTCGGACCACGGGACCAACTACACCATCCGCCAGTTCAAGGACGTGCCGTTTACGCCCATCGACCTCATCAACTGGAACACGTTCTCGCTCGACGAGATGGCGTTCCTCTGGCTCTGTATCGAGAACCACAAGTCGCTCATCTTCGCGGGCGGCACGGCGTCCGGGAAGACCACCAGCCTGAACGCCGTCTCGCTGTTCATCCCCTCGAACTCGAAAATCGTCTCCATCGAGGACACCCGCGAGGTGGAACTCCCACAGCGGAACTGGGTCGCGAGCGTCACCCGCCCGTCCTTCGGCGAGGACGACACCGGCGACGTCGACGAGTTCGACTTACTGGAGGCCGCGCTCCGACAACGCCCCGACTACATCGTCATGGGTGAGATTCGCGGCGAGGAAGGGCGCACCCTGTTTCAGGTCATGTCGACTGGCCACACCACGTACACCACCTTCCACGCCGACTCCGTCGGCGAGGTCATCAAGCGCTTTACCACCGAACCCATCAACGTCTCGAAGACGCTCTTTACGGCGCTTGACTTGGTGTCGATTCAGACTCAGACCCGGGTCGACGGCAACAAAGTCCGGCGGAACAAGTCGCTCACCGAAATCAACGAGTACTCCGCCGAGAACGACGAAATCAACGTCCGTGACGTGTACGAGTGGCGCGCCGAGACGGACGAGTACATCCAGATGGGCAACTCCAACACCCTCGAAGAGGTCAAGTTCGACCGCGGGTGGACCCAGGAGAAACTCGACGAGGAACTGTTCAAGCGGAAAGTCGTCCTCGCGTACCTCATCGAACAGGGCCTGAACACGTACACGCAGGTGGCCGCGACGATTCAGGCGTTCATCAACGACCCCGAGACGATTCTGACGCTCATCGCCAACGACCAACTCGAGCGCTCGCTCGAAGACCTGCGGGAGATGGAGTCCGTCAAGATAAACATCGACCCCGAGAAGGAGGAGATGGTTCCGCGACCCGACGCGCCGCCGGAGATGGTCGAGGAGACGAAGGCGGTGCTGGACAACGCTGGCCGCCTCTTCGAGCGGTTCACCAGCGGCGACACCTCCGACATCGTCTCCGCGCTGATGGACGGCGATATGGTCGCCGAGTCGGGCGACGACGACGACGACGTCGGCTTCGGTCAGTTCGTCCCCAAGGCCGGGAAGGAGGCAGATAGCGGATGAGCCTCGATACGACCGGCCAGCAACAACTCGGGAGCGGCGGCACTCTCGGTGACGCCTTCTACCCGGCCTACCAGATGCTGTTCGACGAGGAGGGCGACTTCGTCGACAGCGTCGAGCGGAAACTCGCCGAGGCGCGGATGGCCGACAACGTCGAGATGTTCCTCGCCCGCGCGCTCGCCGTCGGCGTCATCGCCGGACTCGCGCTGTGGCTTGTCGGGACCCTCCTGGGGTATCTCATCGTCAGTCTCCTCTTTTCGGGGACGGAAGGGCCGACGTTTATCGGCGTCGTCATCCAGAACGAGGCGGTGCTGTCGGTCATCGACGCGCTGAAGATACCGTTCCTGATTCTCGTGACCGGCATCGTCTTCGGCGCTATCGGCTTCGGCATCGGGTTCGGGTCCCTCGTCTCGATTCCGTACTTCCGGTCGAGCGCCCGCGAACGCGAGATAAACATCCTGCTCTCGGACGCCATCTCCTTCATGTACGCCCTCTCCGTCGGCGGCCTGAACCAACTGGAGATTCTCCAGTCGATGGCCCAGGCCGAGGACACCTACGGCGAGGTGGCCCGGGAGTTCCAGTCCATCGTCTTAGAGACGGAGTACTTCGACACCGACTACCGGACGGCGGTGCGGAATCAGGCCCTCGAAACCCCCTCCGACGAACTCTCGCAGTTCCTGACGGACATGCTCTCCATCATCAACTCCGGCGGGGACATGACCTCCTTCCTCGAAGACCAGAAGGAGAAGCACATGCGGACCGCCCGGCAGGAACAGGAGAAGATGCTAGAGACGCTAGAACTGTTCGGCGAGATGTACATGACCCTCTCGCTGTTCCCCCTCCTCCTCATCATCATCCTCGTCATCATGTCGATGATGGGCAACGCCCAGCAGACCCTCATCTACGGGACGGTCTACGGCCTCATCCCGCTCACCGGGATGGCGTTCCTGGTGTTGGTGTCGACGGTCACCCAGGACTCTATCGGCGACGGCTACCTCCGGCCGAACGCCGACGAAGACGAAGTGGTCGTCGACGAGGGCATCGGCGTGTTCAACCTCGGACTGGTCGAGCAGTACACCGGAACCTACAGCGTCTTCGACCGCGTGAAAAACCGCGAGGGGACCTACGAACTCGTCCAGATTCTGAAACAGCCCCACCTGTTCTTCCGCGACCATCCGCTTCTGGTCCTCGGTCTCACCGTCCCGCTATCGATTCTGGCGCTCGTCGTCGCCATCGTCCTCGGTTGGGCCCCGCTCTCGCTCGACGGGATGATTTCGAACCCGGTGTCCGGGACGTTCTTCTGGGTGTACGTGCCGATGTACATCAACTTCGTCCCGCTGACCGTCTTCTACGAGTGGAACGTCCGCTCGCGGAAGGCCATCATCGGCAACCTCTCGGAGAACCTGCGCAAACTCGCCTCGGCGAACGACACCGGGATGACCCTCTTGGAGTCCATCAAGGTCGTCTCCGAAACGTCGGCGGGGAAGCTCTCCGACGAGTTCGAGACGATGCACGCGAAGGTGAACTACGGAACCAGCCTGAAAAACGCCTTCCGCGAGTTCAACAACAAGTACCACGTCCCCCGACTCGCCCGGACGGTGAAGCTCATCGCCGAGGCCCAGGAGGCGTCGAGTCAGATTCAGGACGTGCTCTCGACGGCCGCCCAAGCCTCCGAGAATCAGGACGACATCGAGCGCGAGCGCAAGTCCCGAACCCGAATGCAGACGGTCATCATCATCATGACCTACCTCACCCTGCTGGGCGTGATGGCGCTACTGAAGACGCAGTTCCTCGACGTGATGTCCGGCCTCGCCTCGCAGGCGTCGGGCGCGGGTGGGTCCGGTGCGACCGGTGGGAGCTTCGGCGGGAACGTCGACGTGGAACTCCTCTCGATGCTGTTCTTCCACGCCGTCACCCTCCAAGCGCTCCTCTCGTCGTTCATCGCGGGCTACATCCGCGAAGTGAAGTTAATCGCGGGCGTCAAGTTCGCCGTCATCCTCTCGACCATCGCCCTCGTGGTGTGGATGGCCGTCGGGTGACGGCGACTCCATCTCGGGTTTCCTACCGGGGCCGTGACAGCCGACTCGTGCGAAACCGGCGGACTCGAAGCGTACTGCTGATTCCCTCACCACGGCGTGAAAAGACAAATGGACTCGCCGGGATTTGAACCCGGGGCCTCTCCCATGCCAAGGGAGTGATCTACCCCTGATCTACGAGCCCTCGCTGCAATACAGCGTATCCGACGCCCTTTCTTAAACCCATCGAACCGACACCGACGTGGTAGGCGCTCCCGTCTCACGGTTGCCGGGGAAACTGCCACAATGGATAAGGGTATCCAGTGCGACTCCCCTTCAGGTACCGCCCCAGGGAACGGCGGTAGGGGAAACATGGACCGTAGGGACACAGGCGATGGACAATTGGGACGCCATCAGCGTCGGCGTCGTGACCGCTCGATGTCGCCGTCGCTGGAGGAGCGGCACTGATGCGGGGGCAGACGACGCTGGATTTCGCTATCGGGATGAGTCTCTTTCTCGCGGTGTTGGTGTTCGTCTTTCTGTTCGTTCCCGGTCTACTGTCGCCGTTTACCGAGGGGGCACAGGAGGAGACGGTGACGACGAATCGCGTGGCCGACCAGTTGTCGAAGTCGATGCTGGGGTCGCCGCGGCGGCCGCAGACGCTCGATACGCACTGTACGGTGACGTTCTTCGAGCATACCGCACCGGCACCCGACCGATGTCGGTTCACGTACGAGTCGAGTGTCGAGGCCCAATTGGGACTCGACGCCGCGCGGCAGAACGTCAACATCACTCTCCGGGGGAACGTGACGGACGGTGGCATCGAGGACGAGATACTCTGCTGGGACGGCGGCGATGGAACGCTCGTCAATGCGACGGACACCGGCAGCGGGCCAGCAGGCTGTGACGACGGCAACGACGTCGTCCTGACGAGAGGAGATGCACCGCCGACGGCGAACGACGATTCCGTGACGGCGCTTCGGGTAGCGCTGCTCGACGGGCAAGACGTGACGATGTACGTGGAGATGTGGTGAGATGCGAGGGCAAGCACACACGCTGGAAGCCGTCGTCGCCGGATTGCTGTTGCTCGCCAGTCTGGTGTTCGCGCTCCAGATGACGACGGTGACGCCGCTATCTGCGAGTACCTCCAGCCAGCACATCGAGAATCAGCAAGAGGCCACCGGGCAGGGCGTCCTCGCGGCGGCGGCGGCCAAAGACGGCCTGAAACCGGCCGTGCTGTACTGGAACAACAGTACCGCGCAGTTCCACGACACGAACGAGAACCTCGGGTACTACACGAACGGGCCGCCGAACAACACGCTGGGACGGATGTTGGAGCGGTCGTTCGACCAGCGCGGCATCGCGTACAACGTCTACTTCCGGTTTCAGAGCGCCGACGGTGAGATGCTCACGCGACGGTACATCTACAGCGGCGTCCCGAGCGACAACGCCGTCCAGGCAAGTCACACGGTCATGCTCACCGACGACGACCACCTCTACAACCCCGACGAGACCCGGAACGTGACGAACCTGACTTCGGGCGGCATCACTTACCCCGTGCCGGACATCGGACGGAACACGTTCAACACGGTGTCGGTGGAGGTGGTCGCGTGGCGAATCTGAGCGGCGACGACCGGGGGCAGATAATCCTCATCGCCGCGTTCGCGCTCGCGGTGACGTTCGTCGCGCTGGCGCTGGTCGTCAACTCCGCAATCTTCACCGAGAACCTCGCCAGTCGGGGCGAGACGGCCGGGAGCGACGACGCGCTGGCGGTCAGAGCGATGGCCGAGGCCAACGTCGGCGAGGCAATCGAGGCGACGAACTACTACAACGACTCCAGCGAGTCCGAACTCGAAGACGGCCTGCGGGCGGGTATCAGGAACGTCAGTACACAGGCGGAGCGCCAGCAGGTGACGAGCGGCGCCCTCACCACCGTCACGTACGACAGTCACAGGGACGGGGCGCGCATCGTGCAGAACGACTCGTCGCAGTTTCTGGACGTGACTGACTCCACCGGCGACTTCACGCTCGTCAGCGGTGTCGAGCGCGTCAACGGTGGGAACGGAACCCGTGCGTTCCGGATGAACATCACCGACAGCGCCACAACGAACGGGTCCGCGTTGGAGGTGACCGTCCAGCGAGAGTTCGCCACCGGCAACGAGGATAGCTGGCGCATGAACGTTTGGAACACGTCGGGCGACCGGACCATCCACGTCCGCACCATCCGCAACGACGGCGGTACGGTCGCCGTAGAAGAATGTACCGTCGAGAGCACCGGCACGTCCGTGCACGTCGACGTGACAAGCGGAACCGTCGAGGGCGAACCGTGTTCCGCGCTCCGACGGACCGCGACGGGGTCGAACTTCTGGTTCGGTGCGGGGACCGGCGCGAGTCCCACGACGAGTTACAGCATCAGCTTCGAGAACGGTTCCTCGACCGTCGGCAACTACTCGATGGTCGTCCTCGAATCGGGGCTCAGTTTCGGCGGTCTCGGGGGGCTCTTCTCGGATCAGCCACGCCACGTTGCCGCAATCTACGACGCGCGCGTTCGCTACACGTACACGACCGACGCCATGGAGTACGCGACAGACGTTCGGGTCGCCCCGGGTGAGCCTCGTGAGTAGCCGCGCCGTCTCGACGACGCTGAGTTACACGCTCTCGCTGACCATCGCGACGATACTGGTGAGCGGGCTCCTCATCGCCGGAACCGGGTTCGTCGACGGGCAGCGCGAACAGGTCATCAGGGACGAACTCACCGTCATCGGCGAGCAGTTGGCGGCCGACGTCACGCGGGTCGACAGACTGGTGACCGCCGCCGACAGCACCGGGTCGGACCTGGACGTGCATTTGAATCAGACCTTCCCCGAACGCGTGACCGGGAGCGAGTACCGGGTGACGCTCGACAGCGGGAACGACCGCCTCCGACTCCGCTCTGTGGACCCCGAGGTAACGGTCGATATCCCGCTCCGACACACCACCGGCCTCGGTGACTCGACGGCCGACGGGGGGACGATACAGATAACCTACGCCGACCCCGGTGGCGGGTACAGGATGGTGATACGCGATGTCTGAGCGCGCCGTCAGCGAGGTGCTGAGTTTCATACTCGTGTTCAGCCTCATCGTCGGTTCGATTGCCCTCGTTTCGGTGAGCGGCCTCGGGACCCTCGAAGACGCGAAGAACGCGGAACAACTGGAAAACGCCGAACGGGCCTTCGACGTGCTGAGCGACAACGTCGCCGACCTCCACAAGCGGGGCGCGCCGAGTCGCGCGACCGAGATGAGCCTCGGGGACGCGCAGTTGCGCACCGGGGATAACGTCACCGTCAACGTCTCCGTGTATCGGGACGACGGCGACGACGCTCCGGAGAACACGACCGTCACGAAGATTCGACCGCTCGTCTATGAGGGGAATCAGGACCGGACGCTGACGTACGAGGCGGGCGCAGTCTTCCGGCAGAACCCCGACGGCGGCCTCGTGGTCAGCGGCCCGCCGCTGGTGGCGAACGGCGACCGGATGCTCGTCAACGTCGTCGCGCTGAACTCGCCGAACATCGAGAGCCTCGGCGGAACCACGGTTCTGGTCCGGGCCAACCGTCGCTCCTCGAACGCGACGGTTCGTGACACTACCGGGCAGGTCAAGCGAGTCAACGTCACGTTCACTGACACCGGCCGCTCGACGCTGTGGGCGCAGTACTTCGAGTCGGAGGGGTTCGTCTGTGACGACCCCGCCGGGAACGAGGTGGAGTGTTCGTTCGGCCTGAACACCGGGACGAACATCGACCGCGTCTACGTCGTCGTCCACGACATCGCAGTGGCAATCGACCGTTGACGCGGAGGGCGGCTCACTTGCTCGTCACGTTGATTCGATTCTCCGAGACGTGGAGGTAGGTCAGTCTGATGATGTTGGTGTTCGCCGGGACGGCGCGGGACTGTTTCAGCGCGAGGTCGTAGTGGACCAACGCGCCGTTGTCCATCTCGACGCTGCCGGCGACGACGCCGCCGAACACCTCGGACTTGCCGACGTATATCTCGCTGGACCCGGTCTGTCCGGCCGGGGCGTAGATGACGCCTTCGAAGCGGGGCCGGGGCGACCCCGATCCACTGAGACGTGCGGTGAAGTCCGACTGGCCGTACATCCAGAACTGCGTGGAGTTCTCGTCGTCCGCGATGTCGACGCTCCCGGCGGAGTTCGGGATGGAGAAGTGGGCATTCGCCGTCGGGTGAACGTCCTCGCCGAGGACGAACAGTCGGACGGTATCGTCGCCGATGACCTCGATGTCGGCCCCTTCTTGAATACGGACGTAGTCGCGGACGCCGATGGTCAAGTTGCCCCCTGACGTGTCCAGCGTGAGCGTGTCGTCGTCGTCCACAGTGAGGTCCGTGAAGTAGTAGTCGCCGCTACTGAGGGTGTGGTCGCCGTCTTCGAGGCGGTTTCCGGCGGTGAAGGCGCTGCTCTCGGCCGCGTTGTCGTTGGTGCTGCTGAGGTTGTCGACTGTCCCGCTCACGTAGCCGTCGATTGCGTTGGCACCTTCGACGCCGCTAATCTGGTCGACGTTGCCGTACACCGTCCCCTTGATTTTCTTGCTCGTGGTGTAGTTCACGTCGCCCGTCACGATACCGCTACCTTTCACCTCGACGCGGTCGCCCGAGGTGAGCGAGCCGTCGATTTCGCTGTTGCCGGTGACGATGATGTCGCCAGCGGTCGTAATCGTCCCCGACGAACCGAGCGTGCTCGCGTAGTCACCTTGCGAGGAGTTGTAGCTGTTCGTTCGGGCGGGGTCGCTCCCGCTCCCGGAGAGGCGTATCTCGCCGCCAGCGGACGTCGCGGCGATGGCGCTGTCGACCTCACGCGGCCCCGTGGGAACCACGAGCGTCGTCGTCACCGTGTCGTTCTCGTGGTCGTAGTACGCGTTGCCGTCGGTTCGCTGTTCGAAAAACCGGCCCCACGACTGGTAGTACTCGCTCGTGACGCTGACGTTGACGATACCGTTTTCCAACGGGTTCATCCGGTCGGCGGTGGCGTTGGGATAGAGGCGCGTCGTCCCGTTCGCAGAGACGGTGGCCCTGTCGCCGAGCGAGCGGTCGCCACGGACCGTAATCAACGGGAGCGTCAGCGTCGCGTCGCGGTAGTAGAACTCCGGCGGCGACACCATCAGCGTCCCCCCGCCCGACCGCATCCAGACGCCCCCGCCCTGATACACGACGCGGTCCTCGCCGTTCTCGTAGACGATAGCGCCGAGCGAGACGTTCAGCAACGTCGTCGTCGTCGCTGGCGACACCGACGTATTGACGATACTGATGTTCATCCGGCCCGCGTCCGGTTCGACGCTGTATCTCGTCCGTTCCGTGCCTGAGAGGGCTATCTGCTGGTTGCTCGCAGACCCGAGAGCCACGAGCGACGCCTGCGAGTCGAGTTGGGTCATCACCTTCTCGGAGCGCGACCTGTCGAGGCCGGACTCGGCGTCGGTCAGCGCCGTCGCTCCGAGAACGACTACGACCGTCGACCCGACGATGACCAGACTCAAGACGAGCAACAGTCCCAGCGGGGCCGACTGCGCCCGTTGCTGCCGCTGGTCGTCACCCCGACCCGAAAGCGCACGCATTGTCTACAGTTAGATATCACATATGATAAATGCGGCGGCCAAGTGTAAATTGCGAAACAGCAAACCCCGTCATCTCGGACACGGGGAACTGAAAGGCCAGCGTCCTCTTGAATCGAGCGCGGGGAGAGTCAGTCCTCGAACTCGATGACGTTCTCAGAGATGTGAACGTACGTGATTCGGGCGACGCTGGCGTCTCGGCTCACTATCTGTTCCTCTTCGAGGGCCTGGTCGTAGTGGATTCGCCCCTGCGTCCGGATGAACACGTCGCCGGAGACGATGCCGCCGTAGACGTCGCCGTGGGTGACCTCGAACCCGCCCGGCGCACCGCCGCCCACGGGGGCCCAGATAACACCGGTGAACTCGCCGTCGTCGACGGAGGCGTTCAGCGTGTCGTTGCCGTACACCCGCAGTTGCGGGGCGTCGTTACCGGGGACGACGACCTCCCCGTCGTCGTGGATTCTGAGCCCCACGTTTCGCCATCCGGTGCTCACCTTCCCGTCGCTCGGGTTCGCCCCCATCGTCCGGACGTAGAGACGGACCACGTTGTCCCCGGTGACCTCGATTTCCCCCTCAACGTCGACGTACTCGTCGACGGCGATTGTCACGTCACCGCCGCTGGTGTCGAGTGTGAGGGTGTCGTCCTCGTCCACGGTGAGGTCGGCGAAGTGGTAGCTCCCGGTCGTGAGCGTGTGGTCGCCATCGGCGAGACGGTCACCGCCGGTGATGGCGCTCCCCGCGGCGGCGTTGTCGTTGTCGTCGGCGATTTCGCGGCCTTTGGCGCCCACGATGTCGTTGATTCGCGACTGCGTCTGCACGCCGGAAATCTGGGTCGCACTGTCGTACGAGGCAGCGCCGCTGGCGCTGAAACTGTCGGTCCAGTAGATGTCGCCGTTGATGTCGGCGTTACCCGTGATATCCACCACGCCGCCCGAACGGATGTCGCCGTTGAAGTTCGCGTTCCCCTGATAGTCGACGTCGCCACCGAACGTGATGTTCCCGTTGTTCCCCGTCGACCCGGGGTATTGGGCGCAGTAATCGCCCGGTTTCGAGGAGTTGTAGCTGTCGGTGTATATCTTATCGCCGGCACCGCCACAGGGCGTCCCGCCGTTGCCCTGCACCGAGAGGTCACCGGAGGATAGGCCAGCGACGGCCGACTGCACGCGCGTCTGCCCGATTGGCGTCACGAGGTCGATAGTCACGCGGTCGTTGGCGTGGTCGTAGGACACCTCGCCGTCGGTGCGTGTCTCGAAGTACCGCCCCCAGGCCTTGTAGTAGGCACTGTCGACGGTGACGACGATAGTGCCGTCGCGAATCGGGTTAGTCACGTCGACGTTGTCGTGAGCGGTCCGTCGAATCGACGCTCGGTCGCTGAGCGAGTCGTCGCCCTCGACAGAGATAATCGGAAGCGTCAGCGTCGCGTTCCGGTAGTGGAACTCCGGCGGCGACACCATCACCGACCCGTTGTCCGTCTTGCGCCAGACGCCGCCGCCCTGATAGGCCAGCGACGTCGACGTTCCGCTGGTCTGTACCGTCCCCAGCGACCTGTCGACGAGCGTTGTCGTCGTCCCGGTCTTCTCGTGTTCGATGCGAATCGACCCCGCGCTCTCGTCGACGACGTAGTCCGCACCGGAGGCACTCGGGAGGACGACGGACTGGGCGTCCGTGTTTCCGAGGGCCACCAGCGCGGCCTGCGAGTCGAGTTGGGTCATCGCCTTCTGTGACCGCTGGTCTTCGAGGCCCGCTTGCGTCGTCGTGATGGCACCGACACCGAGCGCAAGCACCGCTGTCGTCCCGAGAATCATCACCGCGAAGACCAGCGCCATCCCGAGCGGTGCGCTCTGCCCCCGTTCCCCTGGTAGTACACGACCCAACCCCATCTTCCGACAAGGTTCTGACGCCGCGAACATAAATCGACCGGGCTGGCTATCAATCGTGGTAGCAGTCGCGAGCGACGGGCCGCGACTATCCTTCGAACGTCACCGTGGGCACGTCGAGCGCGGTCAGTCGATAGCGATGGGTGTCGGTCTGCTGGACGGGACGAAGCATCGTCACGTAACGCGTCGTCCCCCGGGTCTGAATCTCGAACGCACGGTTGAACTTCATCGCACCGCCCTCCAGCGCGGTGACTTTCGCCATCTTCCCGCCTTCGAGCGTCGCGTCGACGGACCCGACCGTGAGTTTCAGGTACGCGTACGGCCCCGACGCGATGGATTGTTCGTGGACCAGAGCGGTCTCCCCGTCGGTCAGACCGACGAGGTCGACCGTCTTGCCACCGGCCTCGAAGACGAGTTCGTCAGCCCTGTGTTCCTCTGTCGCTGTCGCCGACGCCGCCGGAAGGACGCGTATCTCGCGAACGCTGACGACGAAGGATTCGAACGCCTCGAAGTCCGAGCCACGAGCGCCGACAGCGGTGGCGAGGGTCCCCATCGGGCCGTTCTGCGAACAGCCACCCAGACCCGCACCGACCCCGAGGGCAGTGGCGCTCCCGACTCCCCGACGGAGGAACGCTCGTCTGTCCATGCACCCCACTGGCGACACCGATACAAATGTCTGCTGGCCCGTCCGAGCAGATGGAAACGGTTTAGTTGCGGGACCATCGACCAACCAACGGGAACAGCACGACCGCAAATCTGACGCGCCGCGGGTTTCCGCGGCTTGGGATTGCGGCCGTGTTCGGCCGTAGCGCCGAAACGCCTCGCGATTAGCGACGAGCGGTTCGTGCAGTTCCAACCCAACCTATGGCACGAATGCATACACGCCGTCGTGGCTCGTCCGACTCGGACAAGCCCGCGGCAGACGAACCCCCGGAGTGGAGCGACGTCGACGCCGACGCCGTCGAAGCGCGCGTCGTCGAACTCGCCGAACAGGGCCACTCGCCCAGCGAAATCGGCCTGAAACTGCGCGACGAAGGCGTGCAGGGGACCCCCGTCCCGAACGTCAAACTCGCCACCGGTCAGAAGGTCACCGAGATTCTCGAGGACAACGACGCCGACCCCGAACTCCCCGAGGACCTCCGCAACCTGATGGAACGCGCCGTGCGTCTGCGCGACCACATGGACGAGAACCCCGGCGACCACCAGAACAAGCGTGCGCTCCAGAACACGCAGTCGAAGATTCGCCGCCTCGTCGACTACTACCGCGGTGACGGTGTCGACGAGGACTTCACGTACAGCTACGACAAGGCAGTCGCGCTGCTCGAAGACGAGTAATGTCCATGACCGGTCGGGAACCGACGCCAGCCCCCGCCCCCAGTGACCTCGCCGCGACGCTGCGCGGGGCCGCCTTCGTGCGCCTCGTCAGCGATGCGACCGGCGACTCGCTGGCCGGGACCGGCGTGTTGGCGCGGGCGCTCGACGACGCCGGAACGCCGTTTCAGGCGAGCGTCGTCGGCCCCTTCGCCGACCCCGACCGGACCACGGACGCCGACGTGACCGTCGCCGTCGGTCGGTCGCTCTCGACCGCCGAGGTGTCGCTGTCGACTCGCCCGGCGGCCACGGCTTTCGAGGTGGCCCGCGAACTCGGCGGGACGACCGCCCCGACGCTCGCTCTCGCTGGCGCTATCGCCGGTGGGAACATCGACGGGTCGGTCGCCGACGCGGCCGACCACGCGGGTCTCGAACGCCGACCCGGCATCGCGGTTCCGGTCGTAGACCTCGCGGACGGCCTCGCCCACTCGACGCTCCTCTCCGGCCCGTTCTCGGGCGACGAGGAGCGCGCGCGGGCGACGCTGGCCGAACTGGACCTGCCCGAACCGCTGACCGCGGACGACCACCGGCGCGTCGCGTCGCTGGTCGCCCTCGCGGTCACCGGCACGGACGCCGCGCCGCCGCGGGCCGCCGACGCCCTCGGTCGCGTGCTCCACCCCTACGCCGGTGGGCCGTTCGAGACGGTCGGCGGCTACGCCGACGTGCTGGATGCCGTCGCCCGGGAACGGCCGGGGACGGGCATCGCGCTCGCGCTGGGCCACGACAGCGTCCGCGAGGACGCCCTGTCTGCGTGGCGAACGCACGCCACGCGCGCCCACGGCGCCGTCGCCGAGGCCACGACGGGTCGGTACGACGGCCTGTTCGTCGCCCGCGGCGACGCGATGCCGGTCGACACCGTCGCTCGCCTCGTGGCGGACTTCCGCGCGCCGGAACCCGTGACGCTCGTCGTCACGGACGGCGAGGCGGCCGCACACGCCACAGACGAACGCGACGTGGCCGCGACGATGCGGACCGCGGCCGACGCCGTCGGCGGCAAGAGCGCGGGCCACGGCCAACGGGCCGCCGCGCGGTTCGACGTGTCGACGGCCGACTTCATCGAAGCGTTCCGGGAGGCACTATGACTCGGCGGGCCGAGATTCGCACGACACACGACTCGCCCGCTCTGGCCGAGCGCATCGCGCGCTCGCTCCGGCCGGACAACACCAGCGAGATGACTACGCACGTCGACGGCGACGCAGTGGTCACGACTATCGAGCGCGACTCGACGAGCGGCCTGCAGTCGACGGTCGACGACTACGTCGTCAACCTCCGGGTCGCAGCACAGCTAGCTAACCAACCAACACAACCCACGACACATGAGTGAACGAAGCGTCTCCAAGCGCAAACAGCAGAAGCGGTGGTACACCGTCCTCGCCCCCGAGCAGTTCGACCGCGAGGAACTCGGTGAGACGACCGCAGACGAACCGGAAAAGGTGCTCGGTCGCACCATCGAAACCACGCTCGGCGAACTGAACAAGGACGCCAGCGAGAACAACACGAAACTGACCTTCAAAATCAACGAGGTCGCCAGCGACTCCGCGTACACGGAGTTCGTCAAGCACGAACTGACGCGGGACTACCTGCGCTCGCTCGTCCGCCGTGGCTCCTCGAAGGTCGAAGCCTTCATCACCGTCCTGACGACGGACGACTACCGCGTCCAGATTCAGCCGGTCGCCGTCACGACGAAGAAGGCCGACGCCTCACAGGAGAAGGCCATCCGCCGGACGATGATCGACCTCGTCGAGGAGACAGCGAAGGACCACACCTTCGAGGAACTCGTCGACAGCGTCGTCGAGGGTCGACTGTCCTCCGCCATCTACGGCGAGGCCAAGGAGATTTACCCGCTCCGCCGCGTCGAGATTCAGAAGACGACCCTCGAGGCTCGCCCCGAGGAAGTCGCCGCCGAAGAGGAGACGGCCGTCGACGTCGACGAAGAAGACATCGACGTCGAGGACGCCTAACTCCGTTCGGCACCCGAACGCTCTATTCTTCGGTCGTGCCCGCTTCGTCAGTGACGACGACGGTGCCGACCATCCCGCCGCGTTCGTGCGGGATACAGAAGTAGGGGTACTCGCCGCGCACCTCGAAAGTGTGTTCGTACGACTGCCCCTCGAACAGCGTGCCGTTCGTGCTGTTGCCCCACGCGTCGCGGGCCGCTTGCTCGCTCTCGAACCCGCCGGACGCGAAGTAGGCCGCGCCGTCGGGAAGGCCGTCCTCGTAGGCCGTCACCGAGTGGCCCTGCTTGCTCGTGTTCAGCCACGTGACAGTCGTCCCCGGTTCGACCCGGAGCGTCTGCGGACGGAACACCTTCGCGCCCATTCCCACGTCGTAGTCGACGTTCGCACTGCCGCCGATACACCCCGCGAGACCCACTGCCGCGGCCGACCCGACTGTCCGGAGGAAGGCCCGTCGTTGCATACGCGCGAATCAGGGTCGGACGGACAAAGACACCTCGGTTCGGGGCCGCCCGGTCGGGGTGTAGACGAACGTAACCGTGAGTAACCGGCAACACGCGTTTATGGCATTTGAGAACTATAATAATAAATGGTGTATAATATGGCATACCTACTAGTCCGACACGAAGTGGCAGACTACGACCAGTGGAAACCGTACTTCGACGACGACGACGACCGCCGTCTCGAATACGGTCAACAGGGGTATCACCTGTTCCGCGACGCCGAGAACCCGAACGAAATCGTGATGCTCGCGGAGTACGACAGCGAAGAGAACGCCCGTGCGTTCTCGGAAAGCGAAGAGCTTCCGGAGATCATGAAAGAGGCAGGCGTGAAAGGCGAACCCGAAATCAGGTTCCTCGAACTGACCGAAGAGAAGACGGTCACGCAGTCCTCGCCCTGAAGCGAGACACGGCGAATTTTTGTGCGTTCGAACAGGTCCGAGCCGACGCTGTCGGTCAGTCTCGGAACGTCAGTCCGTCTCGCAGGTCCCGCGCGTCCGAGAGGAGCGTCTCGGTGTCCTCGCCGGTCAGCGTGACGTGCCCCATCTTCCGCAGTTCGTACACCTCGTGTTTGCCGTACCAGTGGAGGTGTGCGCGGTCGGCGGCGAACACCGCGTCGTCGCCGTACAGCGTCGCCTCCTGTCGTTCCTCGACATCACCGAGGATGTTGGTGCAGACGCTCGGGTGCCGCTGTTCGGTCGACCCCAACGGCATCCCCATCACGGCCCGGACGTGCTGTTCGAACTGCGAGGTGTGACACCCCTCGATGGTCCAGTGGCCGGAGTTGTGGGGCCGGGGCGCGATTTCGTTCAGTAGAATCTCGTCGTCGCTCGTCTGGAACAGTTCGATGCCGAAGACGCCGCGACCGTCCATCACGTCCAACACGTCGAGGACCACCTCGCGGGCGCGTTCGGCGACGGCGTCGCTGGCGCGGGCCGGAGCGACGCTCTCGCGCAGAATCTCTTCCTCGTGGATGGTCTCGGTCAGCGGGAAAGTGTCGCGTTCGTCGTCGCCGCGACAGCCCATCACCGCGAGTTCCCGCTCGAAGTCGACCATCTCCTCGACCATCGCCGGTCCGGCGATGTCGTCGATGGCCCTCTCAACGTCCTCGGGGCCGGAGACGGGGACGTTGCCGCGCCCGTCGTAGCCGCCGGTCCGGGCTTTCAGCATCGCCGGGTAGCCCAGTTCCTCGCAGGCCTCACGCAGGTCGTCGGCCGAATCGACGGCCCGGAATTCGGGGACTGGAACGCCTGCCTCCGAGAGGCGGCGCTTCTGGACGAGTTTGTCCTGAATGGTCCGCAGCGTCTCGGGGTCGGGGTGGACCGGGGTGCCCGTCTCCTCGGCGACCCGTTCGAGCACGTCCGGGTCCGCGAGTTCGATTTCGAACGTGAGCACGTCCGCGCGCTCGGCGAGTTTGCGGAACGTCTCCTCGTCCTCGAACCCGCCGACCAACTGCTCGCGGGTGACCGGTGTGGCCGGGCAGTCCGGCGTCGGGTCCGCGACGACGAGTTCGACGCCTAGCGGCGCGGCCGCTTCGCCCATCATGCGTCCGAGTTGTCCCCCGCCGACGACGCCGAGCGTCGGGCCGGGAGAAGTGCGTGGCATACGCCGCGCTTTCGCAGGCGCGTGCTTAAACGTTGATTTTCGGGACGAGGGACGCTAGCTGGCCGCAGTCCCGTTGGCCGCGTAGGACTCGTGGGTCCAGACCGTGAAGGAGTTCTTGTAGCCGCTGGTCCGCATCATGTAGCTCTCGCCGGAGTACCCCGCCGCGCGGAGTCGGTCGGTCGGGACCGTCGAGTCGTACTCCTGCGTGATGACTATCGGCGGCGTGTTCTGTCGCAGTCGGAGACCGAGTGCCGACTGCTGGTTCTCGCAGGCCACCTCGGCGTCGCTGGCCGCGAAGTACCACGGCATCGGGAGCGTGTTGTGCCACTGGAGGCAGGTCGGCTTCAGGTTCCACCACGCCTCGTCCCACGTCTCCTGACTCTCCTCGACGTAGGCGTTGTTCTCGTCGTACGCGTCGCCCGACTCGCCGTGGTAGACGACCACGTCGGTTCCGCCGTCGTGAGCGGCGGCGATGCGGTTCATCGACTGCAACTCCTCGCGGACGGCCTGTTCCGGTTGGGCGAACTGGACGAGTTCGTTGCTGTCCTCCGTGGTGTTCGTGTAGACGCCGGTCACCGCGACGTTCGCGACGAGCAGTGTCACGAGGAAGAAGACGAGACCCGCGGCCGCGACGCCGACTTCGTCGTCGGCCGAGAGGGCGTCAAGCCCCCAGCGGAACACCGCCGCGAGCGCCACCGCAGCGGGAATCGCCAGCGGCACGACGGCGTGGGCGACGATCCACGGCGCGCCGATGTCCGTCCCCAGCGGGTAACCGAAGATGGAGACGAAACCGCCGTAAAACAGGAACGGGACGAGGTGACGCGGCGCGGTGTACCCCAGTCGGTCGAGAACGTAGCCCAGTCCCGAAAAGAGCGCTACCGGCGCGGACGCCAGTGCCAGCACCTTCACGAACACGCCGAAATGGCGCTCGTAGTCCGAGAACGTCTTCCCCGAGGCGGGGTCGAGCCACTCGCCCCACTGGTCGGCGACCCGGTCGATGGTCACCTGCAGGAGTTCGGTGAACCGTCCCGGGTTGGTCACCCCCTCCCAGAAGCCGATACTTCCGGCCGACGGCGGCGCGGGCGGGTGCTGGATGCCCGCGACGCCAGCCCCCCGAGGGGCGTAGAAGAACAGCGAGATAATGCCGAACAGCGTCGCCGCGAGGACGATGTGGCCCGCGTACGCGCCCAGTAGTAGCCCCGCCCGCTCGTGGCGCTCCCGAAACGACTGGACCGTCCCGACGACGAGGTCGATGTCGGCGCGCACTCCGGCGGCGAGGCGGTCGTATATCTCCCCGCCCGACGGTGTGCTCGTGATGAAGGCGACGGCGTTCGCGAATCCACTGGGGAAGACGAACACCTTCGCCAACAAGAGTCCCGTCGCGCCGAGCCACGTCAGCACGTAGACGAGCGCGTTCTCCTTCGAGGCGAACCCGAGCGCCATGAACGCCGCGGCGGCGTACAGGTACCGCGGCAACCGCGTGTCGTAGAACCGAACGAAGAAGCCGAAGGCCGCGAACATGAACGCCGCGACGAGGATGTCGCTGCGCATGAACCGCGAGTAGTACAGCAGGACGGGGTTCACCGCGAGTATCAGCGCCGCGGCGACGACTTCGGACCGGCGGAGGTGGCGGCGGAGGAGCAACGCCGTCAGCGGCATGAGGCCGCCGACGAGTGCGACCGGGAGACGCATCGCGAAGTCGCTGGTGCCGAGGAGCGCGAACACCCAGCGGTCGACGTGTTGGATGAACGGCCCGTGGATGATGTAGCGGTAGGCGAAGGAACCGGTGTCGCCGAAGTGCCACGCCCAGTAGGCGACGCGCCCCTCGTCGAAGTGGGCGACGCGCTGGCCGAGGCCGATAAGCCGCAGGGCGAGCGCGAAGAGCGTGATACCGACGACGAGTTTCACCGTCGCGTGGTCGTCGGTCCTGGTCCAGGAACCGACGCGCCGTCTGAGTCGCTGGAGGGCGGGCAGCACACCGCTCGACGCAGTCATGTCGGGTGGAAGAACAGCGAGGGTTAGAATCCTTCTGGTTTGCCGAGGCCGGAACGGTAGTTCTTTAGGGACCACAACCACCCACACAGATATGGTGCAGCTCGGACTGGTCGTCGCTCAGTACGACAAACACGGGGCGGTCATCGACGCGATGCGAGCGTCGGCCCGCGAGGCCGCGGCCGACCACGACGCCGACATCGTCGAGACGCTCAGCGTCCCGGGAGCCTACGACACGCCGCTCGCCGCCGACAGACTGGCACGTCGGGAGGACGTGGACGCCGTCGCGGTGCTGGGCGTCATCATCGAAGGCGACACCGACCACGACCAGGTCATCGCCGACGCCGCCGCACAGGGCCTGACCGACGTGTCTCTCGACCGGGACACCCCCGTCACGCTGGGCATCATCGGTCCGGGCATGAGCAAAGACGAAGCCGAAGCCCGCACCGAGAAGGGCGGTTCGGCCGTCACGAGCGCCATCGAACTCGCAAACCTATGACTATGGACTTCGCTTCCCGCGTCGAACGTGTAGAACCGAGCGCGACACTCGCGATTAGCAACAAGGCCGCCGAACTCGAAGCCGAGGGCAAGGACGTCGTCGACCTCTCCGTCGGCGAACCGGACTTCGACACGCCCGAGAACATCAAGCAGGCCGCCAAGGACGCCCTCGACGCCGGGCACACGGGCTACACGCCGTCGAACGGCATCCCCGAACTGAAGGACGCCCTCGTCGACAAACTCCACGACGACGGCCTCACCCAGTACGGCACCGAGAACCTCATCGTCACGCCGGGTGGCAAGCAGGCCCTCTACGAAATCTTCCAGACGCTCATCGACGACGGCGACGAAGTCGCCCTGCTGGACCCCGCGTGGGTCTCCTACGAGGCGATGGCGAAACTCGCCGGCGGCACGCTCACCCGCGTCGACACCGCCGCCCACGACTTCCAGTTGGAGGGTGCGCTCGACGACCTCGCCGAAGCGGTGTCGGACGACACGGAACTGCTCGTCGTCAACTCCCCGGGCAACCCTCACGGCGCTGTGTACTCGGAAGCCGCGCTCGAAGGCGTCCGCGACCTCGCCGTCGAACACGACATCACTGTCATCTCCGACGAGATTTACAAGGAGATTACCTACGACGGCGTCGAGGCCGTCTCGCTGGGCACGCTCGACGGGATGGAAGACCGCACGATAACGCTCAACGGCTTCTCGAAGGCCTACTCGATGACTGGGTGGCGACTGGGCTACTTCGCCGCGCCGGAAGAACTGGTCGAACAGGCCGGAAAGGTTCACTCCCACTCCGTCTCCTGTGCCGTCAACTTCGTCCAGCACGCCGGTGTCGAGGCGCTGACCAACACCGACGACGCCGTCGAAGAGATGCGCGAGGCCTTCGCAGAACGCCGCGAGTTCCTCATCGGTCTGTTCGAAGAGCACGGCGTCCACGTCCCGGAACCGCAGGGCGCGTTCTACATGATGCCCGAAATCGCGCCGGACGGCGACGACACCGAGTGGTGCGACCAGGCCATCTCGGAGGCGCAGGTCGCCACCGTCCCCGGGAGCGCCTTCGGGACGCCCGGCTACGCCCGCATCTCCTACGCCAACAGCAAGGAACGGCTTCAGGAAGCGGTCGACCGACTCGCCGACGCGGGCCTGCTGTAGGTCGAGGCGACACTCGGTTTTTCGCGGTCCGTCGACTGTCTGCAGTCGTTCGTCACAGCGTGTCGCCGACGGTCAGTCGCGTTCGGCGAGGATGCGGTCGATGATTTGGCCGGTCGAGAGGAGTCTGTCGTCGGCGTCTCGTTCCAGCGGACTCGCCCGGCGAACCTCGCAGTCGATGCCGCGGTCGGCCAGCGCCGCGCGGAGTTTCTCGTCGTCGTGGTGCTGGTCGTAGCCGAGGGCGATAACGTCCGGGCGGATGCGCTCGATGGGGACGAAGATGTCCTCGGAATGGCCCAAGTGCGCCTCGTCGACGGGTTTCAGCGCGGCGACCATCTCCCGGCGCTGTTCGTCCGGGACAACGGGCGGTTCCTTGTGTGTGACGTTGACCGAGCGAGCGACGATGACGTGTAGTTCGTCGCCCATCGCCTTCGCGTCACGCAGGTAGTGGACGTGTCCGGGGTGGAGGATGTCGAACGTGCCCTGTGCGACGACGCGGGTCACGAGTCGAACTCCTCCTCGCGGAGTTCCCGGTCGATGTCCGTCTGGTCGAAGTCGAAGAACGTCTCCTCGGGCGGGTCCACATCGAGGACCGGCAGGTCGACCGGTTGCCCCTCGTTGTCGAAGGCCTGCCAGTCCTCCGGGCCGTACGGGTAGCCGACGATGATGTGTACGTCGCCGCGGCCGAAGGTGGCGAGGTCGGCGTCGCTCGGTCGGAGGACGCCGTTCGGGTGCGAGTGAATCGACCCCGCCGCCCGCATATCGTTCGGGACCATGCTCGTCTTGACCGTCGCGCTCACCGGGTTCGACTCCGTGCCGGGGATGACCAACACGTCGGTGAGGACCGTGCCGTCCTCGTCGAGTCCGAGTTTGCTCGCGTCGTCGCCCCGAAGCAGTCCCATGTACTCGTTCGGGTGCGATTCCTCGGACGCGGCGCGTGCGAAGTCCAGTGCCGACTCGGCGATGCCGAGGATGCCGCCCGAACGAAACAACCCCATACGCGTTTTCGGGTCGGCCGCGTTCTAAGGGTTGCGCTCTCGGAGCGGTATCCACGCCGAGTCGCCACTTGGCCAACTATTTCGAAGAGTACAAACGGGGGAGTACCGAAGTGACGGCAAATGTCTTCGCCAACTGGCACCGACGACGGTGCCGAGGTTCCCGACGGGGGGACCACCGTCTACGATCTCGCTGCAGAGTGTACCACGGACGATGTCCAAGAAGGGTCGCGTTACCACGCGACGGTCAACGGTGTCGTCGATTACGGCGTCTTCGTCGACCTCTCGGGGGAAGTGTCCGGACTGGTCCACAGTTCGAACCTCCTCGGTTCGTACGACGTGGGCGACGAACTCGTCGTCGAGTTGGGCGAGGTCCGCCCCGACGGCGACCTCAGTTTCCAGGAGGTCCAACTCACCGACTACGAGAGCCAACACGTCCCCCACGGGACGGCCGCCGACGTGACCGACCTCGGCGACGAGACCGGCGACACCGTCGTCGTCGAGGGCCAAGTCGTCCAGATAAAGCAGACGGGCGGTCCGACCGTCTTTCAGGTTCGTGACGGCACCGGTATCGTCCCCTGTGCCGCCTTCGAGGAGGCTGGCGTCCGCGCGTTCCCCGACGTGGAGATGGACGACATCGTCCGCATCTCCGGCCGGGCCGAGGAACGCGACGGCGGCGTCCAGATAGAGGTCGACTCGCTGACCGTCCTCGACGACGCGGAGGCGACCGCCGTCGAGGCCGACCTCGACGACGCCCTCGCCGCGGCGGCCGAACCCGCCGACGTGGAACCGCTCGTGGAGTGGGACGCCTTCGAGAAACTGTGGGACGACCTCCGCGCAGTCGCGACGGAACTCCGCAAGACCGTCCTCGAAGGCCGCCCCATCCGGATGCGCCACCACGCCGACGGCGACGGTCTCTGTGCCAGCGTCCCCCTGCAGGTCGCGCTCGAGCGGTTCATCGCCGACCACTACGAGGACGCCGACGCGCCCCAGCACCTCCTCAAGCGCCTGCCGAGCAAGGCCCCCTACTACGAGATGGAGGACGTGACCCGCGACCTCAACTTCGCGCTGGAGGACCGCACGCGCCACGGGCAGAAGCTCCCGCTCCTCCTGATGCTCGACAACGGGTCGACCGAGGAGGACACCCCGGCCTACCGGAACCTCCGGCACTACGACATCCCCGTGGTCGTCGTCGACCACCACCACCCGGACCCGGAGGCCGTCGAACCGCTCATCGAACAGCACGTCAACCCCTACCTCCACGACGAGGACTACCGCATCACGACGGGGATGCTCTGCGTCGAACTCGCCCGCATGATAGACCCCGACCTCAGCGAGGACCTCCAGCACGTCCCCGCCGTGGCCGGGCTCTCGGACCGCTCGGAAGGCGAAGCGATGGGCGACTACCTCGACCTCGCCGCCGAGAAGGGCTACGACGAGGCCGACCTTCGGAACATCGGCGAGGCACTGGACTACGCGACCCACTGGCTCCGCTACAGTTCCGGCGAGCAACTCATCAGCGACGTGCTGAACGTCGACTGCGATGACCGCGAGCGCCACGCCGAACTCGTCGATTTCCTCGCCGAGAAGGCCGAGCGCGACGTGCAGGCCCAACTCGACGCCGCCATGAGCCACGTCGAACACGAGCGACTCGACAACGGGGCACACCTCTACCGCATCGACGTGGAGAACCACGCCCACCGCTTCACCTACCCCGCGCCGGGCAAGACGACCGGGGAGATTCACGACCAGAAGGTCGCCGAGACGGGGGACCCCGTCATCACCATCGGCTACGGCCCCGACTTCGCCGTCCTCCGCAGTGACGGCGTCCGACTGGACATCCCGCGCTACGTCTCCGAACTCACCGACGAGGTCGACGGTGGCGGCGTCTCCGGCGGCGGCCACCTCGTCGTCGGGTCCATCAAGTTCGTCTCCGGCATGCGCGACACCGTCATCGACGCCCTCGTGGAGAAGATGGCCGAGGCCGAAATCGACGAAGACCTCGGCAGTTCGACGGCGCTGCCCGAGGAAGTCTAACGCCCGTTCTCAGCGCTTTTAGGACGCGAACCGTATCCGTCGAGCGGCCAGTCCGCCGACCGCGAGGACGCCGCCGACTGCACCGACGAGGCCGAGCGGAACGGTCGGGCGGCCGCCGCGCCAATCGGCTTCGAACACCCGGCCGAAGTAGTCGGCCGCTCGCTCGCCGTGCAGGACGAGCACCACCTCGCGGTTCGTCGTCGCCGCCTGTTCGTTCCAGTTGAGACTGCCCACGATAGCGCGGTCGCCGTCGACGACGGCGCCCTTCGCGTGTATCTTCGAGAACCGGCCTGCGGGGTCGGCGAGACGGGTCGACAGCGGCGCGTCGGTCCGGTCGGCCCACGCTTCGAACCGCTCGGCGGTTCGCTGGTTCTCCTCGCGGACGTACCACGCCGAACTCAGGAGGAGGCGAACGCGGACGCCACGATTGGCGGCCCGGCGGAGCGCGCGCATCAAGGGTTCGTCCCACCCGCCGACGGTCGGTTGGACGACGGCGATGGAGTCGTTCGCCGCGTCGAGTTCCGCGAGGAGCGCTCGCTGTGCGTTGTCCGGCGTGACCAGCAGGTCCGTCCGGTTCACCGGGACCGTCTCGGGGTCGAACCGCGATGGATAGGCTGTGGTCGCCGCCTCGCCGCGCTCGAACTGCCGCCCGCGCCGGTACTCGCCCCACTGTACTGCGTCGCGCCACCCGGCGTCGGCCCGGAACGTCGCGGTCAGTCCGTCCACAACTTCCGGTTGCCCCGTCACGACGCCCCACCCGCGACTGCTGTTCCCGCCGGTCCCCGCGGGCTTCCAGTTCTCGGTCAGGACGACTGCCCGGTCGTCGGCCACGGCGTACTTCGCGTGGTGGTAGGCGTACCGGGCGTGTGGCCCGGCGACGAGTCGGACCTCGACGCCCGCGTTGACGAGTCTGTCGAGCGTGCGGGCTTCGCCGCGGGTCCGGCCCCCGACTGGATCACCCTCCAGTAAGACGCGCACGTCGACGCCCCGGCGGTGTGCGGCGACGAGTGCGTCGCCAACTCGCGTCGAGGAGAGCGTATAGCCAGCGAGGTAGAGGCGGTCGTCGACGTCCTCGATGGTCCCCAACGGGACCCCCGGCGCGTCGGGGAGGGTGAACGCCCGAACGTCGCCGCCCACGGCGGTCACCACGGGCCGGTCTGTGGCGCCCAGCGGTCGCCAGCGAATCGCGGACCCGTTGGCGACGCCGAGTTCCCCCTCCTCCGTCTCGCGGTAGCGAACGCTGTCGACCGTCCGTCCCGCTCGCAGGAGACGGACGGTGTCCCCGCCGTTCGCCAGCGACACGTCCCCTCGCAGACCGTAGACGTGCGCATCAGTGAGCGCGCGAACGCGGTCGGGGTCGGCCGTGAGCGCGACGCGCCCGCGGACGGTCCGGTTCGGGAGCGGGACGGTTGTGTGTCCGTCCGAGAGCGAGTACGCGCCGAGGTCGGTCAGCGCGGGAACATCGAGGACGACGAACTCCCCGCGGTCACCGCCCGCGACGGGGTCGGGATAGACGGCGTGAATCGTCGGGGTCACCGCGCTGGCTGGCGCCGCCGTCCCGCTGACGACAGGGCCTCCTCCGGCGACGGCTCCCGATGAGAGAACGAGACAGGCGACGGCGAATGCGAGCGTGAGGTGGCGTGTGGAGACGGGGGACCGCATCGGCGGGGCTGGCCGCCCCTTCGGTGAAAAAGGTTCGTCCGGTTACGCGCCGCTCGCCTTCTCGGCTTCCGCCTGCACGAGGTAGGCCCGGTCGTCGGTGTACTTCGCGGCTTCGTCGAGGGCGTCCTCGGTCCCGATTTGGCGAAGCGCCCACGCGGCGGAGGCGCGGACCTCGTCGCTCTCGTCGGATTCGAGGACGTCCGCGAGGGGGGCGACGGCCCGGGTGTCGCCGAGCATCCCGAGGGCGCGGGCCGCCGAGGAGCGAATCTCGGCGTTGTCGGCGTCGAGGCGGTTCGCGACCGGTTGGACCGACTCCTCGCTGCCGATGGAACCCAGCGAGCGGAGCGTGACCTTCTGGAGCGCGGGGTCGCCGTCGCCGTCGATGAAGTCGTGGAGCGTCTCGGTCGCTCGCTCGTCGCCGATTTTCCCGAGCACCTTGATGGGGCCTTTATCGCGCTTCTGTGCGCGCTGGTTCATCACGTCGAAGGCGGGTTCGGCCTCGCTTCCGAGGTGGTAGAAGATGTCGATGATGTACTCCTCCATGTACTCCGACCCGAGCGTCTCCAGCGCGAACAGGACGATATCGAGGTTCCCCTCTTTGGCGTGAATCTTCGCGGCGTTCCACTCCGCCGGGAAGTCCTTGCGGTTCTCGTTGGTGAGGACGTCGTAGAACCCCTTGACGTCGAGCTGTTCCTGAACGGTGAGGTCGTCCCACACTTCGGCGGCTTCGAGGGCGTCTTCGAGCGTCTCGGCCGTTTCGAGCAGTCCGGCGATGGTCTCGGCGTCTTCGTCGGCATCGAGGTCCGCGCTCTCGATGGCGTCGGCGACGGTCCCGAGGGCGTCGGCCGCGGCGTCGAGGTCCGAACCCGCGTCGGCGTCGTGGTCGACGTACTCCTCGCTGGCGGCGAGGAAGGCGTCCACGGCGTCGTGGGCGTCGGGTTCGCCCGCTTCGGTCCACTCGCTGTCCGTGACGGTTCCCTGCGCAGCGTCGAGGATATCGATCACGTCATCGGCGTAGGGGCCGCGCTGGGATTCGAGGTCGTCCCGGAGGTCCGAGAGCCGCGATTCGAGTTCTTCGCGGGGGTCTTCCGCGTCCTCGTCGTCCTCGTCCGGTTCCGGGAGGTCGGCGGCTTCGAGGTCCGCCTCGACGTCGTCGAGGGTCGTTTCGACCTCGTCGAGGTCGGCCTCCGTCTCGGCGGCCTCCAGCGTGTCGGCGGCCTCGTCGAGACGCGTTTCGAGTTCGTCGGCGCTCGCGCCGCCGGTCTCCGCGGCGTCGTCGTCGGGCTCGTCGTCCCCGTTGCTCATGTACGGTGGTGTGTCGGTGCGGGCTAAGAGCGTTTTCCTTTCGACATGGCCGAGCGGCGAGCGAAACCGCCTACACTTACACTCCCGCCGGGCGGAGGCGTCCGTATGACCGCAGACAGCGTCCAGTCGCTCGTCGACCAGTTACACGAGGAAGCGGAGATGGACCGCCCCAACCACCTGACGCCGGACGTGGGTATCGTGATGGGGTCGGATTCGGACCTGCCGACGATGGCCGGTGGCAAGGGAAAGCGGCCGGGCGCGTACGCCGCCCTCGCCGACGAACTCGGCTTCGAGGAACAGACCGACTTCACCGACGCGCCCGACGCCGAGTTCACCTTCGAGACGTTCGTCTGCTCGGCCCACCGGACGCCGGACCTGATGTACGCCTACGCAGAGACGGCCGAGGCCCGCGGCATCGACGTCATCATCGCCGGTGCGGGCGGGAAGTCCGCCGACCTGCCGAACATGACCGCGAGCATCGCCTACCCGCTGCCGGTCATCGGCGTCCCCGTTCAAGAGAAGTCCGTCGATTCCGTCATCGGGATGCCACAGGGCGCGCCAATCACCGCCGTCGACGCGGGGAAGTCCTTCAACGCCGCGCTCACGGCCGTCCAAGTACTCGCGCGCGAACACGAGGAACTCCGCGACCGACTCGTGGAGTACCACGAGGACCTCCAAGAGGAGGTGGGCGAGGTGTCCCGCGACCTCCACGAACTCGGGACACCGGGGTTCAAAGACGAGTACTGGGACGAGTTGTAAGCTGTTAGCTCACTAGAAAATACTCAACGGCCGAGCGTGTAGTCGGGGCATGGTCCTCCGACAGACGCTCGCCGGGTTGCTCGTCCTGAGCCTCGTCCTCGCCGGTTGTGTCTCGCCGACGGGGACGGCCACCGAGACGCCCACCGCGACCGAGACGGAATCACCGACGGAACTGCTCATCTACGGCCCCTGTACGTTCGAGCGACACGCGGTGTCCGCCGACCGAGCGATGGCCGCCGACGCGGACGCTCGCCGCGAGTTCGAGGCGCTCCCGGCCGACCAGCGACGGATATTCCTCGGCGAGGGGGACGGCGACGGGTGGAACTACTCCGTGCGGTACGTCCGCTACGAGGGGGAGTGGTACGAGACCCTCGTCGCGTGTCCGTGAGGGTGGCCGCGGTGTCGCGTGGTCTCCGACTGCGTGCCGACTTCGCCCCGCGGGCTTGCCACGCAGTGACCGCTCGGAGGTCTGTCGCGAGGAGAAACGCACGCAAAAACTGTTCGGTTTAAACACACCCGAACCGGCCGAAAACAGGCGCCGTAGTGGTTATCAACCCTTATATGCCAGTACTTCTAACCGTCGGACGATAGGAGAATCCGGAATGAGTAATCCATGGATCGCCATCGGCGCGCTCGCGGTCGTGGGGCTCGCAATCCCCATCAGTATGATGGTCGTTTCGAGCCTCTTGCGGCCGAGCGTGCCCGAGCAAGGCAAAACAGCCACCTACGAGTCCGGCGAGGTGCCGACTGGCAGCAGCCAGAAGATCAAGTTCAATATCCAGTACTACATGGTCGCGCTGCTGTTCGTCGTCTTCGACATCGAGACCGTCCTCATCTTCCCGTGGACGGTCATCTACCGCGACGCCGTCAGCGCCGTGGGGATGTCGAGCGTGCTGCTGCCGATGGTCGTCTTCATCGGCGTCCTCGTCGTCGGCCTCGGTTGGGCGTGGCGTAACGGCGCAGTCCGCTGGGTTCGCAACCCGGACGTAACGAAGGGAGCAGACATCTATGAGTAGTGATCAGACACCACCGGCAGTCGAAGACGTATCGACGCAGGAAGCCCGGATGGGCGAGGGCGTGGACGACCGGTTCAACTCGACGCTTCGAGAGGCGTTCGGGTCGACGCCGTTCATCCTGACCAAGTTCGACAAGTTCATGAACTGGGTTCGGGGCTCCTCGATGTTCATGCTGCAGTTCGGTATCGCCTGTTGCAGCATCGAGATGATTCACACCTACGCCATCAAACACGACCTCGACCGCTTCGGGGCAGGGATTCCGCGCGCGTCGCCGCGACAGGCCGACGTGATTATCGTCCCGGGGACCATCGTCTCGAAGTTCGCCCCGCGGATGAAGCGCGTCTACGACCAGATGCCCGAACCGAAGTTCGTCGTCTCGATGGGGTCGTGTACTATCTCCGGCGGCCCGTTCCAGGAGGGGTACAACGTCGTCAAGGGCGCGGAAGAGGTCATCCCGGTCGACATCCACGTTCCCGGGTGCCCGCCGCGTCCGGAAGCACTCGTCTACGGCGTCGCCAAACTGCAGGAGCGCATCGCCAACGGCGAATCTTCGCCGGTGACGGTCAAGCCGTACGAACTCGAACAGTTCGGTGACTTAGAGCAGGACGAACTCGTCGACAAACTCGCCTCCGAAATCGACGAAGAGGACCTCGTCATGCGCTACAACTGGGACAACTCGCCATGAGTCTCGAAAAACCCACACCCGACACCGCGGCCGAAGTCGGCGTCACCGAGGACGGCCTCGACTACGACGCACTCGCCGACTTGCTCGGCGGCCACGTCCTCGACCGCGAGACGCACCTCAACGCCGAAGGATTCGTCATCCGCCCCGACGAGGTGCAGGACGTTCTCTCGACGCTGAAGACCGAAGCGGGCTTCGACCACTGCGCCTGTGTCACCGCACAGGAGTACGACGACCGCTACGAATCTATCTACCACCTGCGGAAGTTCGACGACCCGACGCAGGAACTGTCGATAATCGTCCCGACGACGAAGGAGGCCCCCCACAGCGAGTCGGCCGCCCGCGTCTACTCGACGGCCGACTGGCACGAGCGTGAGGCCTACGACCTCGTCGGCATCAACTACGACGACCACCCAGACCTGCGACGCATCCTCCTGCCAGAGACGTGGCAGGGTCACCCGCTGAGTCAGGACTACAACCAGGACCAGCCCCAAATCGTCACGCTTCGGGAGAACGCGAACCCCCTTCAGGAGGACCACCGAAGCGACGACGACCCGGACACGATGTTCGTCAACATCGGGCCGCACCACCCGGCGACTCACGGCGTCCTGCACGTCAAGACGGTGCTGGACGGCGAGCAAATCGCCGACATCGAACCCGACATCGGCTACCTCCACCGCTGCGAGGAGCAGATGTGTCAGAAGGGGACCTACCGGCACCAGATTATGCCGTACCCGGACCGCTGGGACTACGTCTCGGCCGGTATCCTCAACGAATGGGCGTACGCGCGTGCGGCCGAGGACCTCGCGGACATCGAGGTGCCCGAGTACGCACAGGTCATCCGGACGATGAGCGCCGAACTGTGCCGAATCGCCGCGCACATGCTCGCGCTGGGGACGTTCGCGCTGGACGTTTTCGGCGACTTCACCGCCATCTTCCAGTACGCGTTCCGCGACCGCGAGGTCGTGCAGAACATCCTCGAAGACCTGACCGGTCAGCGCCTGATGTTCAACTACCTCCGCCTCGGCGGCGTCGCGTGGGACCTGCCGGAACCCCGCGAGGAGTTCTTCGAGAAGACGCGGGACTTCCTCGACGACCTGCCGTACAAACTGGAGGAGTACCACGACCTCATCACAGGCAACGAAATCTTCCAGATGCGGTGTGTCGACACGGGCGTCCTCTCGCCCGACCAGGTCAAGCAGTACGGCGCGACCGGGCCCGTCGCTCGCGGGTCGGGTGTCGACTACGACCTGCGCCGAGACGACCCCTACGGCTACTACGACGAACTCGACTGGAACGTCGTCACCGAGGAGGGCTGTGACAACTTCAGCCGCGTCCTCGTCCGCATGCGCGAAGTCGAGGAGTCGGCCCGCATCATCGAGCAGTGTGTCGACCTGCTCGAACAGTGGCCCGAAGACGAGCGCGAGATTCAGGCCAACGTCCCGCGCACCCTGCGACCGGACCCGGACGCGGAGATTTACCGGGCCGTCGAGGGCGCGAAGGGCGAACTCGGCATCTACATCCGGTCGGACGGGACGGACAAACCGGCCCGCTTCAAGATTCGCAGTCCGTGCTTCTCGAACCTCCAGACGCTACCCGAGATGTCCCAAGGCGAGTACATCCCGGACATGATTGCGTCCCTGGGTAGTCTGGACATCGTCCTCGGGGAGGTCGACCGCTGATGCAGTCGGCACCGCTCCCGGAGACGCTGGCGAACCTCGCCGGACTGAATCCCGACAGCACACCGGTCATGATCGTGACGAGTCTCATCGGCGCGGCGCTCATCGGGACGCTGATGATGACCAACACGGCGCTGGCCGGACCGTGGGCCAAGCGGAAGATTACCGCCGCGTTCACGGACCGCATCGCCGTCGACCGAATCGGGCCGTACGGCCTGTTCATCATCGTGGCCGACGCCGTCCGACTGCTGGCGAAGGAACTCATCGTTCCAGAAGGCGTCGACCGCCCGGCGTGGGACCTCGCGCCGTTGGTCATCGCGAGTTCCGCGCTGCTCGGTTTCGCCGTCATCCCGATGGGGAGCGGCATTCACCTCGCCGACCCCGAGGTCGGCCTCGCCTACGTGTTCGCGACGGCCTCTATCGCCTCGGTCGGTCTCATCATGGCTGGCTACGCTTCGAACAACAAGTACTCCTTCCTCGGCGGGTTGCGCGCCGTCGCACAGAACATCGCGTACGAGATTCCGCTCATCCTCACCGGGGCGTCCGTGGTCATCTTCGCCGGGTCGCTCCAGATGAGCGAAATCGTCGCGGCCCAGCAACAGACCCTCATCGGGCCGCTTCCCTCGTGGTACGCGTTCGTGAACCCCTTCGCGTTCGTGCTGTTCATGATTGCGAACCTCGCGGAAGTCGGTCGGAACCCCTTCGACATTCCCGAAGCGCCGACCGAAATCGTCGCTGGCTACCAGACGGAGTACTCTTCGGTGTACTTCGTGCTGGTGTACCTCGGCGAGTTCATCCACATCTTCCTCGGCGGGGCCATCATCGCCACCATCTTCCTCGGTGGCCCGGCCGGGCCGGGACCGGCGAGCCTCGGAATCGTCTGGTTCCTCATCAAAATCTGGGGCGTCTTCCTGTTCACGCAGTGGGCGCGCTCCGCGGTGCCGCGCGTGCGAATCGACCAACTCATCGAAATCGGCTGGAAGGGGATGTTGGTCCTCTCGCTCGCGAACCTACTGCTGACCGCGGTCATCGTCGGGGTGATTGCCTGATGACCGCACCGCAATCTGCGTACATCGGAGGTAGCTACCAATGATTGGCATCCTGAAATCCATGGCGACGACGATGAAACACGCCCTCGACGGGGAGACGTTCACGGTGGAGTACCCGGACGTCGCCCCCGAGGTGAGCCCCCGCTTCCGCGGCGTCCACAAGTGGAGTCAGGAGCGATGTATCTGGTGTCGGCAGTGTGAGAACGTCTGCCCGAACAACACCATCAACATCGTGATGGACGACCAGCGAAACGGGGAACAGTACAACCTCCACATCGGCCAGTGTATCTACTGCCGACTGTGCGAGGAGGTCTGTCCGACGGACGCCATCCTGCTGACCCAGAACTTCGAGTTCACCGCGGACACGAAAGACGAGTTTGCGTACGACAAAGAGCAACTCAAGAACGTGCCGTGGTACAAGGACATCGACCCGCTCGAATCCCGCGAACCCGACCGGGGCGCGTGGATTGGCGAAGGCGACGGCGAAGTCGACTATCAGTAGGACACACCACACCATAGTCCGTTTTTACCGAGTGCGACCGCAGGGAGCACTCGGCCTTTTTCGCCCACGTTTTTCAACGAGCGGGGTGCGAGCGGAGCGAGCACGCCCGAGGTAGAAAAAGGTGGAGGATAGTGACCCGCTCGAATCCCGCGAACCCGACCGGGGCGCGTGGATTGGCGAAGGCGACGGCGAAGTCGACTACCAGTAACGACCTGCGACGAACTCTCGTTTTTCCAGTCGCCGACGGCGAGAGCCGATACTGTGGCGTCACTGCCCCGGAAACAGTAGCAACCGCCCCGCGACGAACAGGAAGTAGAAGCCGAGCAGATACGCACCTTCGGTGCGCGTAATCGCCCCGTCGCGGCGATACAGCACCCACCCGAGCAGTCCCCCACCGACGAGCAGTTTGAACGGGAGGTCCCAGAGGACGACGGCGGGCGGGACGTAGTACGTCGAGACGACGCCGCCGAGGCCGATACCCACGAGAGGATTCACGATGTTGCTCCCGATCAGCGTTCCGAGAGCGACGTTTGGCGACCGTCGCCGGAGGGCGTCCATCACCGTCGTCAGTTCCGGGAGCGCGGCGGCGACGCCCAGCGTCACGACGCCGACCATCGACCCGCCCAGCGTGAGCGTCGCGAGGGCGGCTTCGACGACCGACAGCAAGAGCGACGCGGCGAGAAGCACCAAGGCGAGAAAGACGGCGGCAAACAACGCGTCGCGGCGCGGGTTCGTGCTGGGACGTTCGCGGAGCGTCGGTGACTGCCGTCGACGGGTGAATCGGACGGCGACGTACGCGAGATAGAGAGCCAACAACACCGCCCCGTCGAGACGGCTGAGGGTGCCATCCCACGCGAGCGCCAGTGTCGCGGCGATAGCCCCGAGCATCGGGAGATAGCTCTCGCGCACGAACGCCCGCGAGAGGTGGACTCGGCCGTACCCGACGACGAGGATGCCGACGAGGAGGAGTTGCTGCACCGTCGAGGACCCGGTGTTGCCGCCGAGGACGACGGCGGAGGTGACTTCGTAATCGAGGACGCCGGAGACGATGCCCAGCGAGGCCACGACGTGAGCGCTCAGTTCGGGGAGACTCGTTCCGACGGCGAGGACGGTCATCCCGACGAGGACCTCGTCCACGTCGTAGTACTCGGCGAGCGCGAGAACGCGGTCGATGGCTCTGCTGGCCGCGGTCACCATCGTGTAGAGCGCGACGGCACCGACCGAGAGTTGTGTCAGCAGGGCTTCTGTGACCGCCATCTCACCGCTCGGCCAGCCACGTCTCGTCCCACGGTAGTTCGAACGCGGGGTCGAACGGTTCGGTGGTCCAGACCGGACACTGCTCACACTCCCAGATTCGGCAGACCGAGTCGTCGCGCGTCACGACACCGACCGACGCCCACGCGTGCGTGGCACATGTCGGTTCGCCTGCCATTCGTGCGGTCGAAGACGACCGCCGACGAGAAAAGTCTAGGCTCGTAACCGCCGACGTCCAGTCGACTTCGGAAATCGACCCGTCTCACCCGGCGATTCACCCTCGTTTACGCGAGACGAAAGAGGAATCTTCAAAGGGACGCCGCAAAGAGTCTCACAATAAGATGGGACTGTACGAGATAATCGCGTTCGCACTGTTCGCCATGGTGACGGTGGGCAGTGCGGCAGGCGTCGTGTTAGTTCGGGACGTCTGGCATTCGGCGCTGTTACTGGGCGTGTCGTTGGTCAGCGTCGCCGTGTTCTATGTCCTGAACCAAGCGGCGTTCGTCGCAACGATGCAGATTCTGGTGTACGTGGGCGGCGTCCTCATCCTCATCACCTTCGCGGTGATGCTGACGCGTGAGGACGAGTCCGTTATCGAGGTGACACCATGAGTAACAGACCACGACTCAACACCGAGGGCAACCTCGTCGCTGGACTGGCCGCCGTTGCACTGTTCGTCGTGCTGGCCGCCGTGTTCGCGGGCGTCTCGTTCCCGACGCCGGTCGGATTCGGCGAGTCCGCCGCTATCACGAAGAGTCTGGGCGCGGCGATGTTCGACATCGCGCCGAGTGCCATAATGGGTGAGGGCGAGAGCGCCGTGCCCGGCGAAGGGTTCCTCGTCGCCTTCGAAATAATCGACGTCGTCCTGGTGGCGGCGCTGGTCGGCGCAATCATGCTGGCCCGCCGCGAGGAGTCCGGTGAAATCGTCGACCTCGGCGTCGACGACGGTGACGCGGACGAACCCGCCGTCGCCGCCGACGGCGGACAGGGAGGTGACGACGCGTGATTCCGGCCGAGGCGTACCTCGTGCTCTCGGCGGCCGTGTTCTGCATCGGTCTGTTCGGCATCCTGACTCGACGGAACGCGCTCGTCTTCCTGATGTCCGTCGAGCTAATGCTGAACGCGGCGAACATCAACTTCGTCGCGTTCTCGCTCCAGCACGGCAACCTCACCGGACAGGTGTTCAGCCTGTTCGGGATGGCGCTGGCCGCCGCGGAAGTGGCCGTCGGCATCGGCATCATCCTCGTGCTGTACCGCAACTTCACCGACGTGGACGTGACGAAGGCGACGACGATGAGGTGGTAACAGATGGCTGCATTCACATACGCTCCGGCGATTGTCTTGCTCCCGTTCGTATCGTTCCTCGTCGCGCTGTTCGCCGGCGACCGCATGCCGAAAGGCGGCGCGCTCGCTGGCATCACCGCGACGGGTGGGTCCCTCCTGCTCTCTATCTGGGTCGCGCTCACCGTCGCCGGTGGGGGCGTCCACAACGAGTTCATCTACACGTGGGTCGCGGGCGTCCAGTCGGTCACGCTCCGCTTCGGCCTCCTGCTCGACCCGCTCTCGGCGTTGATGCTGCTCATCGTGACGCTCATCTCCTTCCTCGTCCACATCTTCTCGCTCGGCTACATGAACGACGAGGGCGAGACGGGCCTGCCCCGGTACTACGCCGGTCTCGGCCTGTTCACGGCGAGCATGCTCGGGTTCGTCGTCGCCAACAACCTCCTGATGGCGTTCATGTTCTTCGAACTGGTGGGCCTGTGTTCGTACCTGCTCATCGGGTTCTGGTTCCGCGAGGACGGCCCGCCCAGCGCCGCGAAGAAGGCGTTCCTCGTCACCCGTTTCGGTGACTACTTCTTCCTCATCGGCGTCGTCGGCATCTTCGCCACCTTCGGGACGGGCCTCTTCGCGCCCATCACGCAGAACGGCGAAGTGGTCGCACAGAGCTTCCCCGTGCTGGCCGAACACGCCGTCGTCGACGGCGAGACGGGCGGCATCGCGATGCTCGACACCGTCGGCCTCTCGCCGCAGGCGTGGTTCACGGTGCTCGGACTGCTCGTCCTCGGCGGCGTCATCGGGAAGTCCGCACAGTTCCCGCTCCACACGTGGCTCCCCGACGCCATGGAGGGCCCGACGCCCGTCTCCGCGCTCATCCACGCCGCGACGATGGTCGCCGCGGGCGTCTATCTCGTCGCGCGGATGTACGGCTTCTACGCTATCTCCCCGACGGCGCTGGCTGTCATCGCGCTCGTCGGCGGCTTCACGGCCCTGTTCGCCGCGACGATGGGCCTCGTCAAACAGGAAATCAAGCAGGTCCTCGCGTACTCCACCATCTCCCAGTACGGGTACATGATGCTCGCGCTGGGGTCCGGTGGCTACATCGCCGCCGTCTTCCACCTGACCACCCACGCCGTGTTCAAGGCGCTGCTGTTCCTCGGCGCGGGGTCGGTCATCATCGCCATGCACCACAACGAGAACATGTGGGACATGGGCGGCCTGAAAGAGAAGATGCCCGTGACCTACTACGCGTTCCTCTCCGGGTCGCTGGCGCTGGCCGGTATCCTCCCCTTCGCTGGCTTCTGGTCGAAAGACGAAGTGCTGTACGAGGCGCTCATCCACGGCCTCGGCAGCGAGGGCGGCCTCGGGACGGCCTACCTCCTCGCGTACGCGATGGGGCTGCTGGCCGTCTTCTTCACCGGCTTCTACACCTTCCGGATGGTGTTCCTCACCTTCCACGGTGACGCTCGCTCCGACACCGCACGCGACCCCGAACCGGTCCGCTGGAACGTGAAGGGACCGCTGGCGGTCCTGGGCGTGCTGGCCGCGACGGTCGGATTCATCAACATGAAGCCCGTCGCGGAACTGACCGGCGCGCACATCGACTTCCTCCACAAGTGGCTCAACGGCCCGGAGGAGGGTGGCTGGCCCGCGCTGCTGTCGACGGACCTCCACCACTACGAGACGCTGCTGCACGACGTGTCCCACGTCACCGCGGGCGAACCGCTCGGGGCAATCGGGACGCTGCTCGCGTCGGCGGCCGTCTCGCTTCTGCTGGCCCTTGCCGGTGCGGGTGCCGCAACGGCGCTGTACCGCGGCTCCGACCCGGTCGAGCACACGGACAAGCTGGGCAGTCTGAAGACGCTACTCATGCACAACTACTACCAAGACGAGTATCAGGTGTGGCTGGCGACGGGGCTGACGCAGCCGCTCGCCCGCGCGATGGACAAGTTCGACCAGGGCGTCGTCGACGGCGTCGTCAACGGCGTCTCTAGCGTGAGCCTGTTCGGCGGGAGTCGTATCCGCCGCATCCAGTCGGGCGTCGTCTCCAACTACGCGATGCTGCTGACGCTGGGACTGGTCCTCCTACTGGCCGTCTTCGGCCTCGCTGGGGGGTGGTTCTGAATGTGGGTCGCTGCGCTCCTGGCGGTGACACTGCTCGGTAGCGGTATCGTCATGCTGTCGCCGAACCGCTACGCCGGGAAACTCGCGGCGGCCATCAGCGCCGTCCCCGCGCTGGCCTCGGTGTACATGTACTACGTGTTCCTCACCCAGCACGGCGGCGCGGGCAACGCGCTGCTGTCACCCGGTGAGGTGGCCTTCGGCCAGCAGATTCCGTGGATAGACCTCGCGGGCTACAGCATCTCCTACTACGTCGGGCTTGACGGCGTCAGCATGCCGCTGCTCGCGCTGACGACCATCCTGACCACGCTGGCAATCGTCTCGGCGTGGACGCCCATCGACGAGCGCCAGTCCCAGTTCTACGGGCTGATGCTGTTCATGGAGACGAGCCTCATCGGCGTCTTCGCGGCGCTGGACTTCTTCCTCTGGTTCGTCTTCTGGGAGGGCGTCCTCATCCCGATGTACTTCCTCATCGGCGTCTGGGGCGGTCCCCGGCGGAAGTACGCCGCAATCAAGTTCTTCGTCTACACCAACGTCGCCTCGCTCGTGATGTTCGCGGGCCTGTTCGCGCTGGTGTTCAACACGGACCTCACGTCGCTGGCCCTGCCCGCGATGGCCGAGGCGTTCCGGTCGGCGTCGGGACTGCCGACCATCGCCGGGTTCAGCCTCGCGACGATTTCGTTCGTCCTGATGTTCGTCGGGTTCGCGGTGAAAGTGCCCGTCTTCCCGCTGCACACGTGGCTGCCGGACGCCCACGTCGAAGCGCCGACGCCGGTGTCGGTGATGCTGGCGGGCGTCCTCCTGAAGATGGGGACGTACGCGCTCCTGCGATTCAACTTCACGATGCTCGCGGAGACGGCCGAACTGCTCGCGATTCCGCTGGCCATCGTCGGCGTCGTCAGCGTCATCTACGGCGCGATGCTCGCGCTGGCCCAGCGCGACCTGAAACGCATCGTCGCATACTCCTCCATCTCCTCGATGGGCTACGTCATCCTCGGCCTCGTCGCCTTCACGCCCCACGGCATGGGCGGGGCGACGTTCCAGATGGTCGCCCACGGCCTCATCTCGGGGCTGATGTTCATGACCGTCGGCGTCATCTACAACACGACGCACACGCGCATGGTCGGCGACATGTCCGGCCTCGCAGACCGGATGCCGTGGACGGTCGGCATCTTCGTCGCGGCCGCCTTCGGCTACATGGGCCTGCCGCTGATGGCCGGATTCGCCGCCGAGTTCCTCATCTTCCAGGGCGCGTTCAACGCCCCGTCGCTGGGGAGCGCGGCCCCGCTACTCACCTCGGCCGCGATGTTCGGTATCGTCGTCGTCGCCGGCTACCTGTTGTGGGCGATGCAGCGCACCCTGTTCGGCGGCTTCAAACTGGAGACGGACTACGAGGTCGGTCCCGCGGCGTTCCACGACGTGGCTCCCCTCGCAGTCTTGCTCCTGCTGGTCATCGCGCTGGGTGTCGCCCCCGACCTCTCCTACGACATGATTCAACACGCAATCGAGCCGCTCACCGGGGGTGGTGCGTAGATGGTCCATCAGCTACCCAGTTGGGCGGGCCTCGCACCCGCACTCGCCCTCGCCGTGACGGCGCTGGTCCTGTTGCTCGTCGATAGCGTCGACCCCGATACGACCAACACGAGTCTGCTCGGCGGCATCTCCGTCACCGGGTCGCTCGCCTCGCTCGCGTTCGCCGTCTGGTTCATCTTCGGCGGCACCGGCATCCCCGAATCGAATGGCGGCGTCGGCACGCCCGTCCTGTTCAACGGGCAGATAGTCGTCGACCAGATGGCGCTGTTCTTCATGATCATCGTCGCGAGCGTCACTGCGCTCGTGACGCTCGCCAGCACGGATTACGTGCGCGAACACGCCTATCAGGCGGAGTTCTACGTGCTGGTCCTCCTGGCCGCCACCGGGATGTCCGTCCTGAGTGCCGCAAACAGCCTCGCGACGGCGTTCGTCGCGCTGGAACTCGTCTCCCTGCCCTCCTACGCCCTCGTCGCGTTCCTGAAGCAGAACCGGGGGAGCGTCGAGGCAGGGCTGAAGTACTTCCTCATCGGCGCGGTGTCGTCGGCGGTGTTCGCCTACGGCATCTCGCTCGTGTACGCCGCGACCGGCGTGCTCCGCTTCGACGGCGTCGCGACGGCCATCGAGAGCGGCACCGTCCAGACCGTCGTCGACGGTACGGTGCAGGCCCAGGCCGGGTCGCCCGCCGTCCCGATGTCCATCCTCGGCGTCGGTATCATGATGGTCATCGGCGGCATCGCGTTCAAGATTGCCGCCGTCCCGTTCCAGTTCTGGGCACCGGAAGCGTACGAGGGCGCACCCGCACCCATCTCGGCGTTCCTCTCGTCGGCCTCGAAGGCCGCCGGGTTCGTGCTCGCGTTCCGCGCGTTCGCCGTCGCCTTCCCCATCGACGCGCTCGTCTCCAGCGGCGAGGCGCTGAACTGGTTCGTCGTCTTCCAGGTGCTCGCCATCGCGACGATGTTCATCGGGAACTTCGCCGCCGCGACCCAAGAGAAGGTCAAGCGGATGATGGCCTACTCCAGCGTCGGCCACGCCGGCTACGTCCTCATCGGCCTCGCCGCGCTGTCGGCCTCCGGTGACGGCCTCAGCCTCAGCATGAGCGCCGGGATGGCCCACCTGCTCGTCTACGGCTTCATGAACACCGGCGCGTTCCTGTTCATCGCGCTCGCCGAGTACTGGGGCATCGGCCGCCGCTTCGAGGACTACAACGGCCTCGGTCGGCAGGCCCCGCTGGCTTGTGCCGCGATGACTATCTTCCTGTTCAGCCTCGCCGGACTCCCCATCGGGGGCGGGTTCTTCTCGAAGTTCTACCTGTTCTCGGCGACGCTGGACGTGGGCGCGTGGTCGCTCGCGGCCGCACTGATCATCAACAGCGCGCTGTCGCTGTTCTACTACTCCCGCGTCGTCAAAGCGATGTGGATAGAAGAGCCGAAAGCCGACCGTACCATCGAGTCGTACCCGACGGGTCTGTACACGGCCATCGTCGCGGCCGCCGTCGTGACGGTGCTGTTGGTCCCCGGATTCGACTACGTCTCGACGCTCGCGTTCCGCGCCGTCGAACTACTGTAGGTCGTAGACGAACACGCCGCCGCTCTCTCGTTTTTTTACGCGGTCCTGTGCTTCCAGTACATCTAAGTGCCCGACGGCCTCGCTCATCCCAGCGAAGTACTCCGTCGCCGGGAGGTCACCGAACAGCGCCGTCATCACGTCCGCGGGCGTCTTCGGCCCCTCGCTGACGATGTCAGCCACTTCCTCGCTCCGTTGGTCGTGTTCTTCGAGGATGTCGTCGATACGTTCTCGCGGCGACTCCACCGGTTCGCGGTGCCCCGTCAGAAACCGGTCGTGGCCCTGTTCACGGAGCCATCGAAGCGAGTCGTTGAATCCGGGAAGCACGCGCGGCCGTCGCCCCCCAGCGTCTTCCGGTGGCTGGAGGAACGGGTTCGGCGTGATGTCGCCCAGCACGTTGTCGCCGACGATAGCCTCGCGGCGACCCTCCCGGTCGTAGGAGAATATGAGTTCGCCAGCGGCGTGACCCGTCACTTCGTCGACGATCAGGCGCTCGTCGTCGACGGTGAGCGTGTCGCCGCCCGCCACCGTTCGGTCTGTGGCGACGCTCTGTGCGTACGGCAGAAACGCCTCGGGCAGTTGCGTGACCGCCTCGGCCGTCTCCCGAGAGATACCGCACCGTTCGAAGAAGTCCGCGAAGTACGACTGCTCGTACTTCAGACGCGCGGCGAAATCTTCCATGATGGCTGCTGCCTCGGGACTCGCGAGGACACGCGCGCCCTCGGAGCGCAGTCGCGCAGCCAACCCGAAGTGGTCGGGGTGTGGGTGGGTAACGACCACTTGCGAAATATCACCGGGCGCGAGTTCGCGCGCCTCCAGCGTTTCGAGCAGTCGGGACCACGCCTCCTCGCTGTCCGGTCCCGGGTCGACGACGGTTCGGCCCGCGACGTAGGCGTTGACCGCCCCGACCTGAAACGGCGTCGGTATCGACACCCGTGTGAACATGACACACTCTTTCCGCGGGTTGAGGAAAACAGTTCGGACACGCCGAGTGCGCCGCAAGAGATTTATTCGTTGTCTGCGAAAGAACAGATATGAACAGGCACTTCAAAGACACTCGGTACTACCTCAAGCGCGCCGTCGAAACCGCAGGCAAAGGCGTCCGCGAAGAACTCACACCGCTCGAAAACCGCGCCCGCGCCGCTATCGGACGCGAGAAAGACGAGCAAGAATCGACTCGTCTCAAACAGGTGAAGACGGACGTGAAGGGGCTCCAACAGCGCGTCGGTAGCGACGCCGAAGTCGCACTCACCGGAGCGCGGTCGAAAATCGACACCTACCGACAGTCCGACACCGCGTAGTCGGAACGCAATTCTTAATGTAACCCGTCGAATAGCGACAGGTGCGTCGGGTTGGTGATCTAGTCCGGTTATGATACCTCCTTCACACGGAGGAAGTCGGCGGTTCGAATCCGCCCCAACCCATATTATTTCTTACATTTTCTGAAGGACAGCGTAGGGTAGCAGTCCTGCGGTTTTGGGTCAAGGACGGATTTGATTCCATGCAGTCAGCACCTTTTTTCGTCCGAACCGGGAAACGTGGCGAGGTTCATGAACAAGTACACACCGTGGATGACAGAATCTTTCCCTCTTTTTGAAGCGTCGTTCGAAAAGTGCGATGTCTACACGCAAAGTGTACTGAATGTCTAAGACTATCCCCCGACACCTTATCGCATCTGACCGTTCGAGGGATTCAGGCAGACCAGACTCCCAACGAATTAGACCTGAAACTTCAAACTACAGTCACAATCGAAAGTGTAGCCCACAAAACGGCTAATGCAATTGTAACGAAGTGACTCCTTTCTCTCGCGCGTAGAGTAATTCCCCTCCTCAATTTCTCCATTTCAAGAGTTGTTGCGGGACTCCACGGTTCCCATCTCAAGAGTTCACGGTTGCCGTTCTTTGTGTCAGCGTACAGAATACCATTGTCACCGACTCCATACTCCATCCCAAGTCCCGTGAACTCTCCCAATTCAGGTGGTCCCCCGACAGCAAAACAGATACGCTCCATATCACCGACTGTCCCAAAAACAAGTTCAATCGCTTCTGAAAGTTCGTCAAATCCCTCTTCCCCCTTTTCGATATATGATTGTCGGACATCCTCTTGTTCAAATTTCACCTCGTTAAGTCGGTCAAGTCCGGCGTTGGCCCGCCGAACGTACAATGAGTACTTTGGATAAATGATGGGTGTAGTAACCACAACGAAAGAAACGAGTACAGTAGAAATACGAAGAGCAGTCTCAGTCCCAATCCCCATCATCTCAAGTAGGTCGAAAAAGTCTATTAACTTAAAGGCTTGTTGCGAAGTTTTTAGCACTCAGTCCCGCGCCCAGCGGCTTTAAAATATCCCGAGGATAATCTTCACGCCGCACCACTTGCATGTTTTTCGTCACCTTATCGTAGCGGTCCACCCGAATATGGTGAGTCATATCCACCCTATCCCAGTCACTTCCTTCGGCTCTCCGATGTCAATGCCTCGGTGAGGTAGCCTCGCCGGAGCGCGTGCGGGCTTATCGAAGACAGATATTCGTAGGCGTGCTACGCAAGATTAGTTGTTCTCCATCTCGAAAGCCTCCGCCCGAAGTTCCCGTTTTTCACCCAGAGTCCGAGCGTCGTAATGCTTTTCGAGCGTCTTCGTGCTGACGTTCATCCGGTCGGAGAGCAGTTCCTTGTTGTGACCCTCGTTCAGCCATGCAGTAATTGCACTCCGTCGAAGTGCGTGCGGTGGGACCGACGAGGGACACCGCTGGGCCAGTTCCATCGTCGTGGCTTCGCACGTATCTATGTCTCGACTGTGGGGGCAATCGCCGGAGAAGTGACAGGGCCGCGTGAGTGCGTTGATGTTCGCCCGAAGATTGGAATCCACCGGACGGCCATACGAACTCGTAAGCAGGGGTTCTCGTCCGTAGTCGTCCGTCACATCGTCCCTGTGTATCTCAATATAATCGTCCAGAACCTCACAGACCCAAACGTGGAGATTCACTTCTCGCTCGGCTTTAGCTTTGTTCTTGAGCGGCGTACCCTTATCGGGGCGATGAAAGACTTCGACGTACTGCTCGCCGGAGCGGTAGTCTCCGAGGTCGAGAGTTCGAACGGTTCCGAGCCGGAAGCCGGTATCCCACAAGAGGGCAAATAGAGCGTGTCGCAGAGTAGCATACTCAAATTTCTCCAGATACTCCAGAATCACCTCGGCAGTCTCCGGGTCAATCTTGTCGTCGCGGGTGTCGTCGTCGGGATTCGGGAGAATCATGTTCTCCGCTACGTCGGATTCGACGACCTCCATGCTTTCCAGCCATCGGACAAAAACACGGAGTGTGCAAAGATTGTTGTAAAGTGTGACCTCATTGATGCCGCCGTTCTCGCGACGGTGAATCTTGAAGTCGTGGATGTGGATGCCATCGAGATTCGAGATATCGTCAAGACCGGATTCGTTCGACCACTCCACGAACCGTTGGAGAGCGTACTTGTGGTTCCTGTGGGTCGACGCTGAAACTTCGGGCTTCCGTTCTTTGAGATACCGTTCAACTGCTTGTTCTGGCGTGAATTTGCGGGTCATGGTTATCTATCCGCCAGACGTGATACAGGCAAGGCACAGGTCTGGGGTGGCCTCGCCACCAACCCAAGTCGGCGGTTCGAATCCGCCCCAACCCACTTCTGCGACGAACGGACGTGAGGACTGGAATGGTCCGACGAGTTCGAACCCTGCGAGACGAACGCACTGACGCTCGCGTCGGTGAGAAGTCGCCCTAATCCACTTCAGAGACGGACGCTCACACACCGAACAGGCGGTCCCGAGCGGTCCATGCGGTGGTCTTCGGGACGTTCTCGTCGAAGGCCTTCTTCGCTTTCAGAAAAGTCCCGTCGGGAATCTGCACGTTATCGCCGGGCATCACCCCGATTTCGTCGCCGTCGTCGCCGTCCAACGGGACGGCGGCGACGGGCATCGAGACGCCGAGGATGGTGACCGTGAGGACGGCGAGCGTGACGAGCAATCGGATGAGTGGTGAAGTCATATCGCACCAACCTACGTCTCAAGTGGTTATATATTAGTACTATTATGCTTACGCGAGGTCGATAGTGGTGGGTTTCACGTCCACACAGGAGCCATTCCCGCGCTCTCCGGTGGTCCGTGGTGGCGGCCTGACCCTTCTACCGGACGGAGCGCAAGACTACCGACCTACAGCGTGGCGACGAATCGCGCGTCCGCGGAGGTGTGCCCGCGGTTGAACGAGAGGACTTTCGCGCGAACGACGTCACCGGGCGTGAGTGACGACGGAACGTCCTCGACGAAGAGGACGAAGCCCTCGACTTTCCCGACGGCGACCCGGTCGCCGGAGTGGTGGTCCGTGAACTCCGTGATGCCGAACTCGTACGTCTCGCCGATGTCGACCGGTGGGTCCCGTTTCTGTGCGGCCTCGTGGGCTTGTTTCGACTGGCGGGCCTCCGCAGAGCGTCGTCGTCGGAGTGCGAACAGTCCGACGAGGACGAGCGCTCCGGCGCCAGCACCGACCCAGATGAGTTCCATAGCGGCGTTGCACGGTCCGACGGCAAATAGGTTGTAGAGTCGGCGCGCGCCTACGCACCTTCGTCTTCGTACTTCGCGACTGCCGCCTCGAAGCTCTCGCCTGCGAGTTCGTAGGTTTCGCGGAGGTCCGCGATGGGCGTCTCGGAAGCGTCCACGCGGAGGTCCTTGTTCACAGTACGCTCGTCGAGCGTTTGCGGTGATTATAAACTCTGATAGTTGGGTACATGGGTTTATTAGCCGAATCAAAGTACCAACTACTCATGGTGGTTACTCCCCATATATCTGGAGCGCTTGTCGAAATCCTCGGCAAGGCCGTCCGACGGGGCCCACACGCCACCGGGGAGTGTGGGTTGCCGTGACCGAATCACAGGAAGAACAACGCGAAAAACTCCGTGCAGTGTGGCTCTCAGCGCTGCTCGTGTTCTCCGTGTTCGCGCCCATGGTGTTCGCCGCCACGCCGGTGGCGGGCAACACGATTAGCGTGGGCAACACGGAGTCCGGGAACGCGCCGATGGCCGACGTCCCCGATGCCGAGATAGACCCGAGTAGCGATTCGGACATCCCGGTGTCGTACAACGTCGAAAACACTGGCCTCTCCGGGAGCGAACTCGGACTGCGTCTGATCAACGATAGCTCCCCGGGCGACGAAATCGTGAAACAAATCATGGGACTGGATGGGGCCAAAGGGACCGGCGTCACGTTGACGGTTCCCGCCGATACAATCGGCGCGACCAGCCAAGTGAAACTGACCGTCATCGACGGCAGTAACCCCGAAGACCCACAGCCGATTGCCGGTGCCAGCGACACGGCGACGATTACCGTCTCCGCGGGGAACACGCCGTCGAACACCAACCCGACGGCGTCCCTGTCGGTGACGCCCAGCGAGTTCACCGCAGGCGACACGCTGACTTTCGACGCCTCCGGGTCCACCGACCCCGACGGGACCATCGAGACGTACATCTGGGACTTCGACGGTGACGGGCAGAGCGACAAGACCACCACGTCGGCGACGACTACTGCGACGGTCGACAAGACCGGAACCTTCGAACCGTCCGTCACGGTCTTCGACAACGACAACGGCGGGGACTTCGCCACTGCTGAGGTGACCGGGTCCGCGCCGGGCGCGCCGAGTGCGGCCCTCTCCGCCTCGCCGACCGACCCCGCCGTCGACGAGACGGTTACCTTCGACGCCTCCGGGTCCACCGACTCGGAGGGGTCCGTCGAGCAGTACGAGTGGGACTTCGACGGCGACGGCACGTACGAGCAGACCACCAGTTCGGCCACCGTCACGCACGCCTACGACAGTGTGGACTTCTACACCGCGACGGTCCGTGTCACCGACAACGACGGGTACACCGACACCGAAACCGTCGACATCACCGTCGGGGACGCCGGTGACCCCGTGGCGTGGTTCTACACGCAGCCCTCGTCCTCGCAGTTCCCGTCGGCCTACGCCGCCGTCAGCGAGTCGGTCACCTTCGATGCGACCAACTCCTTCGACCGCGACGGGTCGATAACGAAGTACGAGTGGGACTTCGACGGTGACGGCACCTACGACGCGACTGGCTCGTCAGTCACCCACACCTACAGTAGTAAGGGGACCTACGACGCGAAACTGCGAATCACCGACGACAACGGAAACACCGCGACGCGGAGTCTCAACGTGTTCGTCGGTGCATCGCCGGCGGTCCTCTCCAGCGACATCAGTTACGCCGGGAGCGGCACGCAACCGACGATGAGCGACATCACGGTGGACGCGTTCTTCTCGTCGGACCTCCTGCAGGTGCAGGTCATCAACGACACCGCCGAAGGCTTCGACGACCGCTACGAACTCGAAGGCGTCGGCGTCGACGAGACGACCGAACTGACCATCTCGGTGACGATGGACGACTACGTCCCGCGGTCGCTCATCGGGAGCGGGCACGACGTGACGTGGACGCGAACCAACAACGGCGACGGAACGTGGACGGTCACGATTACCGGGACGCCCGCCGAACTGCAGTACTACTTCACGGAGGAAGGTGGCACCCCGACGGAATGGGGTGACAAAGAGGGAGAGTACTACACGGCGTCGAACGCGCGCAATCAGTCGATGACCTTCGCCGTCACCGACTTGGACGTCTTCGAGACCCAGCGGAAACACCGACTGAACAGTTCGACGTTCATCACCGACGCGCAGAGCTTCGGCCAACCGAAGTACGACACCTCCGGTCCGACTGACTCGGTCAAACTCTCGCTCGGTGCGCCGCACTACAACGCCGACGGGACGCTCAACACCGGGTTCTTCGAAGCGTACCTGCCACCGGCGATGCTGGACCACTGGGGCGTCGAGGCGTCGGCCCTCAGCGGGTCCTTCCAGGGCGCGACCCGCCAGTCGACGATTACGAGCACGAAAGACGGCGGTGCGCGAATCGACTTCAGCGTCCACTACTCCGAAGGCGACGCGGCTATCACCGTCGACAACACCGCACCCACTGCGGACGCGGGCAGCGCACAGACCGTCGGCGTCGGCGAGACGGTCACCTTCGACGGGACCGCATCGTCGGACAACGCCGAGATAGACAGTTACGAGTGGGATTTCGACGGTGACGGCTCCTACGACGCCACCGGCGCGACGCCGACCCACGCGTTCAGCAGTCCCGGCACCTACACGGTCACCCTGAAAGTGACCGACGGCGCGGGTAACACGGACACCGATACGGTGACCATCACCGTCGAGGACACCACCGCACCGACGGCAGAAGCCGGGAACGACCAGACGGTGAAGGTCGACGAGACAGTCTCGTTCGACGGGACTGGCTCGACCGATAACGTCGGCGTCAACAGCTACGAGTGGGACTTCGACGGCGACGGTACCTACGACGCCACCGGGTCGAGTGTGACCCACTCCTTCGGCAGCAGCGGCACGGAAACGGTCACGCTACGCGTGACTGACGCGGCCGGGAACACCGACACCGACACGCTCACCGTCACGGTCGAGCAGAAGAGCGGTAGCGGTGACGGTGACGGCCCCGCGGTGGTCAACCCGTCGCAATCGACCGACGACACCGACGACACCGTGACGCCCACGCCGACCGAGACGCCCACGCCGACCGACGATACCGAGACGAACACCACCGCCGAACCGACCAACACTACCGACGAGGTGGTGACCGAGACCGACGACGCGACGGCGAACACCACCGAGGATGTCGGGGACTCGGAACCCGAACCGACGGCGACGCCGGAACCGACGCCCGAACCGACCGACTCCGACGACGACTCGTCGAGTTCCGAGTCGAGCGACGACGAGGGCGGCGACAGCGGCGGACAGACGGCCGCAGAACCGACGACGACGGCTGACGGCCCCGGATTCGGCGCAGTCGTGGCCCTACTCGGCCTCGTCAGCGGGGCGCTCCTCGCCCGCAGACGGCCGTCGCAGTAACTACGCTCGCTCTATTTTCTTCGCGTTCGGGTCAGAGCCCGAGTTTGTCCCGCAGACCGCCGCTCGACGAGGAGTCCCGACGCGGCGGTTCCCACTCCGTCGGCAGTTCGTCGGCGAGGTCTGCGACTTCGTCGTCGCCGAACCGCGAGTCCTCGCTGGCGTACTCGAGCCAGTCCGCCCACTCCTCGTCGGAGAGCGTCCCGCGCGAGTCCGCGCCCCACTGGTCGACGAGGGCGCCTCGGTCCCGGAACGGGATGTCCATGCCGCTGTCGCCCCAGTACAGCGGCGAGAGCGCGAACGCGTGGCTGTCGCTGTCGAGCCAAACCAGCCGGTACGGGTAGTCGTTGTACAGGAACACGTCGTCGGGGTCGACCACGTCGCCGTTCGGGAGCTCGAGGGTGTCGCTCATACCATAACGGAAGCGCGCACGCCGTTTCAGCGTTGTGCGCGACTATCGGCCGAGACGAAAGTGAGAATGTCGAACCGGTCGGTCGTCCGGTGGTCGCCGCGTCAGTACTCGTGGAGCGGGCGCTCGCGAATCTTCGCGCGCAGGTCCGCGACGGCCGGGTCGTCCTCGCCGACGAACTGCTGGCAGACGGCGTGGACCTCCTCGCGAGTGATTTTGACGTTCCCCTCTTCGATAACGTCGGCCGGGCGCGCCCGCAGTTCGCGGATGGTCCCGACGGCCAGCAAGAACGGGATGGCCCACGCCGAGAGCGTGTTGCCCCGCGTCTCCGGCATCGCGTCGAGCCAGCGCTGCGCGCCGTCGAGGTAGCTCTCGGCGCGGTCTGTGACCCGTTCGATGACCGGCACCAGGGCGTCGACGCGGTTCGTGTCGCCCACGTCGTCGTGGTCCAATCCCTGTTCTTCCAGCAGTTCCAGCGGGAGGTAGACGTTGTTCTCCTCTTCGATGTCCGTGGCGGCGTCCTTGGCGACGTTGACCAACTGGAGCAGGAGGGCGAACGCCCGCGCGTTGTCCTCCATCTGCTCGCGCTGTGCGTCCGTCGCGTCGGGGGCCACGAGACCTGTCACGAGGGTTCCGACGGTTCCGGCGGCGTACCAACAGTACTCTTCGAGTTCGTCGAGCGTCCGAATGCGCAGGCCGCCCTCGTCGGCGTATCGGTCGACGAACATCGCCATCCCGTCGACGAGTTCGCGGACCGGTCCGCGGATAGCGTCGAGCGACTGGGTCTCCAGCGACCGGAAGACGCCGACGGCGCGGGCGGCGTTGGCGACGACTTCCCAGTCGGCCGACCGGGTTTCGGGAAGCCACTCGGCGGCCGCCTCGTCGAAGGCACGGACCGAGGCGTCGGTGGCGGGGTCCAACACCCGACTGTATAGGCGGAGGAGGTCCGCCTGCGCCGCCGGAGGGATGTGCCCCGCGTCTTCGACGGTGTCGGCGACCCGGCAGAGAAGATACCCGACGCAGATGTCGCGCGCCATCGGCTCGTCGAGTTCCGCAATTGTCAAACTAAACGTCCGCGAGACCCGGTGGACGGCGTCGTAACACCACTCAATATCTTCTTGTGACGACCGGCCAGTGTGGTTCTGAGACATTCCCGTCACCCGGCGTAGGGCGTACTGTAATAAAAATGGGACGGCTGTGATACGACGGTCGCGTGGTACGTCAGCAGACATCACGCCCCGAAACGCCACCCCTAAATCCGCCACGCCCGAACTATCGGTATGACCGTCGACTGCGCGGAGGGGCGGTAGATGGACCGCACAGACACCGTCGTCCTCGGACTGACGATAGCGGCCGTCGTCATCGTCCCCGGCCTCGCGAACTCGTTTCTGAGCCAGTACGGCTACCCGTGGGTCGGCAGCGCCGTCTGGGCGCTCGGCTACGGCGTCGGCGTCGTGTACATCTGGTATCAGTGGATTCGACCGCTCGACATCAGCGCGCCCGAAGGGGTCGGCCGCGCCCCCGACGACGACGCCAAGGACTGAGCGTTTCGGTTCGGTCGCCCGACGAAAACGAACACGAACGCATATACAACAGCAGTTGTAGTCATCCAGAAACCCTTATCCCCGTCCTGAACACACACGAAGCCATGAGCGAACAGTCACTCGGCGAGGGGGCCTCCGGGTTCAAGGCCCGCGCCGGTTGGACGCGCGAACAGGCCGCCAAGATACGACGGACTGACGACACCGTCGCACCCATCGTCTATCCGCCCGACGACGACCAGATTCCGGAGGTCCACATCTGGGACACGTGGTTCCTCCGCGAGCGCGACGGAACGCTCGCCGAGGTGAACGGCTACCGCGTCTGCTTCTCGCTGACCGCGCCCGCGGACCTCCTTCCGGGTAAGCGCCACGACGTGGCTACCATCCGGTGTTTCTACTCCGACGACGGGCGCAACTGGCACAACGCCGGTCCCGTCTTCGACGAAGCGCTGGGCCAGCGCCAGTGGGCCGGGTCCGCCCTGTACGACGACGACGGGTCCGTCTACCTGTTCTACACCGCCGCGGGGGAGGACGACGCCGAAGAACTCACCTACGGCCAGCGAATCGTCGGGGCCAGCGGCGGGACCATCCACACCGGCGACGGGTTCGCCATCCACGGTCCGTGGACCCACCACGAACTCCTTCACCCGGACGGCGAGCGCTACGAGCGCGAGGACCAGTCACGCGCGATGATTTACACCTTCCGCGACCCGTGGTTCTTCGAAGACCCCGCGACGGGCGAGACGTGGCTGCTGTTCGAAGCGAACTCCCCAGTCCCGGAGGGGAGCGACGCCTGCGGCGGGGACGCCGAACAGCAAGGATTCAACGGGAGCGTCGGCCTCGCACACTCGCCGACGGGCGACCCGCTGGAGTGGGAACTCCAAGACCCGCTCATCGACGCTGTCGGGGTCAATCAGGAACTGGAGCGCCCCCACATCGTCTACAAGGACGGTCTGTACTACCTCTTTATCTCCAGTCACCTCCACACGTTCGCGCCGGGGCTGGAGGGGTACGACGCACTGTACGGCTTCGTCGCCGAGGAGTTCAGCGGCGACTACGTCCCGCTGAACGAATCGGGACTGGTCGCGACGAACCCCGCGAACGCCCCCTTCCAGTCGTACTCGTGGATGGCGTTCCCGCACGACGACGAAGTGCTGGTCCAGAGCTTCTTCAACTACTTCGACTTCGCGGGCGAGACGCTGGACGAAATCGCACATCTCCCGGAGTCCGAGCAGATGCGACGCTTCGGCGGGTCGCTGGGGCCGACGCTCCGACTCGACGTGGAGGGCACGAAGACGAAGATTATCGGCAAACTCGGCCACTGGCACATCCCGATGCGCGGCGAGACACTGCCGCCGACCGAACGGGAACTGATTCGCCGAGCGCGCGCCGGTGAAGACGCGGCGTCGAGCTATCACGCCACCGAGAACTGACCCTACTTACTCGGCGGTTCGCTGTCCCACGCCGACTCCATCTCCCAAACGTCGACGGAGGCTATCGTCGCGCGGCCGTCCTCGGCCGACAGCGAGATGCCCGTCGCATCGTCGCTCGTCGGATAGACGCGACTCGTCAGGCAGTGCCGCTCGTTGGCGAACACCTCGACGATTGAGCCGTCGACGAACACGCGCAGCGACAGCGGCGAGTCGTACGGCGTCACGCGCATCCGATGGGTGGCGCGGGTCGCCTGCGGGTCCTCGCTTGCCGTCGCGCGGTCGACCGTAATCTCGCTGTTGCGCGTGTACCGTATCGGCGTGTACTCGTCTCTGTCGGGCGACTCCAGCACCGAGAGTTCCACCGCCTCCGCGTCCTCCAGTCTGATAGTGGCGCGGAACTCGAAGCGCCGACTGTCGGCGTTCAGTCGGTGTCTGTCGCCGTCGAGACGGAGTTCGTCTCGGTGGGTGTTCTCGCCGCGAAGCGCCGTCAGTTCCGGCGCAGGACGCTGACAGAGGCCGCCGTCGTCAGCCAGCGACAGTTCTCGGGGCAGGGACATCGCGCCGGACCATCCGGCGTCCCACTGGGCACTCACGTCGCGGGCCTCCGGAATCCAGCCCCACGTGAGGATGCGGCCGCTGTCGGTCCACATCGACTGCGGGGCGTAGAAGTCGCCGTGGTCGAGTTTGTCCCGACGCTCGGCGCTGAACTCGCCGTCCTCGTACGTGCCGAGGAAGTAGACCACGTCCTCGTAGTTCGAGACGTGGAGGAGTTGGTGGTCCCCGAAGTCCAACAGTTCCGGGCACTCCCAGACGGTTCCGGCGGTGTCCCGGTCGCCGGTCAGAATCGGGCCGCAGTACTCCCAGTCGCGGAGGTTCTCCGAAGTGTAGAGGAGCGCCGCGCCGCCGCCGCCCTCGATGCCCGCGCCGATGAGTTGGTGCCAGACGCCGTCGTCGCGCCAGACACAGTGGTCGCGGAACTCGCCCTCCCAGTCCTCGGTGCGGAGGACTTCCGGTTCCGTCGGCGTCTCCTCGATGATGGGGTTCGCGGGGTCTTTGACCCATCCGGTCAACTCCTCGTCGGCCGCCGTCGCGATACACGGCAGTTGCTTCTTCTCGCGGCCGCCGGTGTACAGAATCGTCGCGACGCCGTCGTCGTCGACGGCACAGCCGGACCAACAGCCGTCGCGGTCCGGGCCGTCCGGCGACGGGGACAGCGCCACGGGGCGGTCCTCCCAGTGAACTAAATCGTCGCTGACGGCGTGGCCCCAGTGGATGGTGTTGTGGAACGGCCCGGTCGGGTTGTACTGGTAGAACACGTGATACCGGTCGTTCCAGTGGATGAGGCCGTTGGGGTCGTTGAGCCAGTTCCCCGGCGAGGTGAGGTGGTAGGTCGGCCGGAGCGTGTCCCCGGAGAGGCGGTCGCGGACCTGCGCCATCGCCCCGAGGTCTTTCGGGTAGTCGGTGAGCGGGTCCGCTTCGCTCACGCCGAGGTGCGTCAGCGCGTTCGAAATCAACGTCTGCCGATTGCCCTGACAGATGTCGTGCGTCGGCTGGAGGAACGAGACGGCCGACCCGATGCCGAGCGCGTGGCCGTCGCCCGGGTGCCACGTGATGACGCTCATCTGCTTGACCACGTCGGTTCCGCCACGGGCCGTGCTGGCGAGCACTTCGCCCGCCGTCGGGGCGACGCGTTCGTACCGGGCGTACGGGACTGTCACGCCGCCGCCACGCGTGTGGACCCGGAGCGTGTCGAAGCCGTCGGTGACGGGGTGGTCCTCGTACAGCACCTTCCACAGCGGCCCGGTCGGTTCGGGAATCTCCTCCCATCCGGTCGCGTCCGGGCCGACGGCGTCGAAGCCGAGCGGTTCGACCGCCGCCACCGCACCGAGCGTCAGCAGGAGTCGACCGCCGTTCCTGACGTAGGTGGACAACGCCTCACCGCGCGCCCCCGAGAGCACACCGTCGATAGAGGGGTCGTCACGATGCCACCAGAGCACGTCGTACGCACTCGGGTCGACTGCCGAGAGCGGACACCGCTCCACGTCGTCGAACGTCGTCTCGCACCACTCGTACGCTGCCGTCTGCTCGTCTGACGGAGAATCGACGAAGAGGCAGCCGACACGTAGCGACTGTACCATTGGCGGTACTCACCCCCTCAAACATAAAAACATTCGGCAATCGTTCGTGTCCATTCCTGAACGAACGTGAACGAACGCACGGCAGAGCGAGTGTCGTAGCGACCCGTTGGTACGCGCCGACCCTGAATCAGTGCTATCCGAAACTCGTCGACACCGTTCCCTATCAGGCGACGCGCGCCTGTCTTGCCTCGGGTTTCCAGTCGATAATCGTCTCGTGGCACCGCGGACAGACGAACTCCGTCAGTTTCGTCGTCTCGTCGTTGTACGTCATTCGCGAATCGCAGGACGGACAGTTCATGATAATTAATAACACACGATACAGCGGCTTAAACCTTTGTTCGGCCGTTTCGGTATTTCAGGCCGTCGAGACGGGGATTTCAACGTTTTGGGCCTCGACGATAGCGGCGAGGGCGGCCACGTCGAGGACGCGAACGTCCGCGTCGGCGGCCCGGTCGGAGGCCGCCTCGCTGAGCGGTCCGTTCGCGACAAGCAACACCGCGTCCACGTCACCGGTCCGTCGCGCGGCGGCCTCTTCGACGGTGGCCGCCGTTACGTCTCCCTCGGGCGCGTGGACGACCACGCCCAGTTCGGTGTCGTCGGCCCGACTCGCGACGGCGTCGAACGGGTCGTCGTCTGGCGCGGCCGACGCGTCCCACACCGTCTCACACAACGCGTCGACGACGAGGTCGGTCAGCATCGACCCCGCCAGCGCTCTGAGATGTTCGACCGTCGCCGTCGACGCCCCCTCCACATCGTCGGCTTGCAGCGCCTCCGAATCGATGCCCGTCTCGGCCGCGTCGGCGTCGCCCGCGTCGGCCGGGTCACCGAGCGTCCCGGAGGCGGCGTAGTTCGGTTCCGGTGCCGCCTCGATGTGGTCGTCGAATGTCTCGCCGTCACGCATCGCCTCGGTCCGTTCGAGACGCTGTTCGGCGGCCGTGAGGTCGGCCTCCAGGTGCTGCACGGCGTCGGGGTAGCAGTCGTGCGCCGTCGCAAGCGCCGTCTCGAACCCGGCGATGGCGTCCTCGTACGCTTCGAGCGCCGCCGGGTACTGCTCGGCGTCCCGGTACCAGTCCCCGGCCCGCATCGCGTCCGTGGCGACGTTTCGCCGGGCGGACGTGAGGTATTCAGCGACGGTGCCGAGTCGGTCCCGGATTTTCGCCGGGTCGCCAGCGAACCGCCGGTCCTCCGCGCCCCAGTCGAGTTCCAGCGTCGCCCGGTAGTGACGCATCGCGTCCCGCCAGCGTTCTGCGGCTACCTCGGGGTCGTCTGCGTCGGCCGCCTCGTTGTCGGCGGCGACGGCCTTCCGGAGCGGCGACTGGCACAACTGAGCAACGATGTCGTCGAGGCGGTCTCGCTCGGTGCGAATCCCTTCCACGCCCTCTAGCAGGGTGTGGTCGAGAGCGAGCGCCGCGTCGTACTCCTCGCGGGCGCGTTCGTACGCCTCGTAGGCGGCCTCGTAGTCCTCCTCGCGCCAACGGGACTCGCCTTCGTCGGTCGCCCGCCGCGCGCGACCGACCCGAATCTCGGCGGTGGTTCGCTCACACCGCTCCTCGACGGGTTCGACCCGTCGGCGGAGCGCGTCGCCGGGGCGCGTCGTGCTGAACCGAAACGCACTGGCTCTCGCCGTCTCGATGCGGTCTCGCGCCGTCCGCGTCGATTCGAGCGCGGCGTCGTAGTCGCCTCGGTCCCGGTGTTCGGTCGCGGTCACCAGCGCCTGTTTGACGCTGTCGAGTTCGTTCTCGACGTGTATCCACGCCTGCGAGGCATCGTCGAGGTACTCGGCCACGTCGTCGAGTCCGTCTGTCCCGGTGTAGAGATGCCACGTGGAGTCGCCGTCGCGCCGGAGCGTCAGGCGACCGGTCCGGATGCTTGTCGTCGTCTCGACGCCTTCGATTTCGGCGAACGGCAGGAGCAACTCCCGGTCGCCCTCGCTGTCCCCCACCAGAACGATGACGCGCTTGTCAGTCACGACGGCGATGGTCCGAAAGCCGCTCCCCGGTTGGATGTGGTCCTCGACGCCGTGCGAGTCGACGACGATGCCGTTCTTCCGATTCGTCAGGACGAACTGCGGCGTCTCGTCGGCGTCGACGGCGGCCGCTGCTGGCCGGTCGCAGAGATATCCCCCGGACAGGACCCCACCCCGACCGGTTCGAGTGAGCACGTCCGGCGGCGCGCCCCTCTGATTATCTATTTTGATAACATTGCCCATCAACAGCGGCTACAACGTCGGAGAACAAGAGATTCACTCATGATTTCTGATACCGGGATGTGAAATTATGATCGGTGGTCGCGATTGTAAACCTCTCGGACGAGATTTGGCCCCCGTCTGTCGGTTTTGACGAGGAGGCGCGGTCGCCCCGCCGTCTCGGCAGACGGGCGTCTGACTGAACTTTAGGTGTCATGGTCGACTAGTCCTGGGCATGCCACGCGTACGACTCGACCTCTCCGCTCACGAGGGCCGGTCGGAGTTCCACGACCGGTCGACGAACGAGTTGGACATCCGTATCGACACCGACGTGTTCGACGTGCTCTCGGGCAATGCCCCCGAGCGACGCGAAGGGATGTCTTCGACCATCGAACGGTGGCTCGACTGCTGGAGCGGTTAGTTCTGGACGAGTCGGGCGGCGATGCGCTGTGCGCCGATCGTGGGCGCGATGTCGGGCTTGTCCGCCGCCGTCGCCTCGATTTCGCGGTTTAGCTCCTCGCTGAGTCGGTCCTCGAACTCCTCGACGATGCCGGGGATGCAGGCCATCCCGCCCGTGAGGACGATGGGGCGGTCGAGGGCGAGTTGGTACACCTTCATGTAGTCGTTGGCGAGTTCCGGGAGGAACGTGTTGGCGAGTTCGTCGACGGCGTCGTCCAGATACTCGTCGACGGCGTCCATCACCGAGCGCTCGATGGTGAACTCGTGGGTGCCGCCACCGGGTTGCTGGATGATGTCGGTAAAGGGTTCGAACTCGACGAAGTCCGCGTGTTCTTCTTTGTACTCGCGGGCGGTCTGGGTGTCGATGTTCACCCGGCCCTGGGTCTCCTCCTCGACGTAGTTCGCAATCATACGGTCGACTTCGTTGCCGGTGACCGCGCCGGTCGTGAACGGTGCGAGTTGCTCGCCGCGACGATAGGCCGAGGCTTCGAGGTTCGTCGACCCCATGTTGACCGAGAGGAAAATCTCGTCGATGGCCTCTAAGTCGTCGCCGAAGGCGGGAATCGACCCGCACAGCGACTCGGGGTAGCTCTCGACCATCGAGAGGCCGATGGAGGAGTCCTCGATGACCGACCGGAGGTTGTCCAGACCCGCGGGGTTGTCGATGGTCGGGATGGCGTAGACGACGCCGCTGTCCGCGGGGATGTCGTTCTCCTCGATAATCGCCTCGAAAAATCGCTTGGTCATCTCCGCCCTGTCGGCGTCCTCGGGCAGGCCCGAGCGGAGCATGTACTGCACGCGGTCGGGGTACTCGCGGGCGGCCTCCTCGCCGTAGAGGACCTTCTCCTCGCCGGTGAGGGCGTCCTCGTACGTCGCCATACAGGTCAGCGTTCGGATGATGCGGTTCTCGGTCCCGTGGTCGTCCGGGAGGGCGATGACCGTCCGGGTGCTTCCGAGTTTCACACCGACCGGCACCGACCGGCCACCACCGGTCGTCCCCTCGGTTGCGTCCTCGGCGTCGTCGTCACTCATGTACGGTCGCGTCTTATCGCTGTTTCGCTATATAACCTTACGACAAGAATCAGTGCTGATACCGACGGTGCGGTCAGACCATCGCCGTCAACTTCGCGACGTAGACGAGGCTCAGCATGTGGTCGTCGACGCTGAGTTCGTTGTCGTCGTTCGTCGCCGACTCGTCGATGCCGAGGAGGTAGTCCGAAAGGTCCGACTGCACGTCCTCGGTTATCCAGTCGATGGACTCGTAGTAGTCCAGCGCTTGGTCGGCCCCCTGATACCCCGAGTGCATCAGCAGGAACTCCAACCACTCGAAGACGACGAACTCCGCGGCGTACGTCTCCGGCAGGGACGCCAGGTAGGGTTTCTCCGCGCTCTCGCCGGAGAGGAACGGGAGGAGTTCGCGGTACAGGCCCGCGCGGAAGGAACTGCCTGCGAGCACTTCGTCGTCGCCGCCCTCCAGTCCGATGTCGAGGTTCGAGGGGTCGGGCACCTCCTCGTCGTCGCCGAGTCCCCCGTTGCGGTCACCGCGCTGACGCGCCATCTTGCGCAACTCGTCTAAGTCGTAGTCGCGCGGATTGATAGTCATGAGACTTCTGTTTCAGCTACGCCAAGTTAAATCTTACACTCGGTCAGACGGGCGTCAGACGGTGTCTCCGGGCCGCTGGGGCGAAATCCCGGGACAGCCCCCGAATTACGCGGATGATAATCGGGGGCGTATTTTTATAGTGTGGGGCATCCGAGATTCGCCCACTTCGACGATGAACCGGCACTCCGCGACCGGACCGGCCCGTATCTGCGTGACGAACGCGAAGGGCGGCACCGGAAAGACGACGGTAGCTATCAACGTGGCCGGTGCGTTGAACGACAGGGGCCGGGACGTGCTGTTCGTGGACTTGGACCCGCAGGGCAACGCCACCGAGGGGTTGGGCCTCGTCGACGAGTACGACGCCCAACCGCCCACGCTGTTCGACGCGCTCACCGGCAGCCCCGAACTCCTCGGTGACCTCGTGGTCGAACACGAGGAGATGGACGTGATTCCGTCGAGCATCGACATGCTCCAAGCGGAACACGAACTGACCATCGCGGACCTCATCGCCCGCGTCCGCACCGGCGGCCCCGCCGTCGACCCGGCGACCCTCTCGCAGTTCGCTATCAACGTCACGCCCGAGATGGTCCGAGGCGACCACGCGCTGGACACGCTGGACCGCGCCTTGCAGACGGTGTCTGGGTACGACTACGTCATCATCGACTCGCCGCCGTTCTACGGGAAACTGACCGACACGGGCGTCTTCGCCGCCGGACACATCCTCATCCCGGCGCTCGCGGAGGCTACCTCCGAGCGAGCCATCGAACTCCTGATGGACCAGATGGCCGCGATGGAACACCAGACCGGGACCAGCGTCGAGACGCTGGGCGTGGTCGCCAACCGCATCGAGACCACCTCCGAGGACGAGATGATGCTGGAGTGGTTCAACGCCGCGTTCCCGGACAGTCCCGTCTGGGAGGTCCGCAAGCGGGTGGCCCTCCAGCGTGCGTACACCCAGGGGAACTCTCTCTTTGGACACGACGAGGCCTGTGACATGGCCGACGTGTTCGCAGACATCGCCGCGACGTTCGACGAGCAGTTCGGCTACAACGAGGTAACAGCATGAGCGACGACGACCGTATGGACCGAGCAGAGCGCATCCGCAACATGCGCGCGGGGAACAGAGGCGACGACGGCGCGGACGAGGCGGACGCCGAGTCCGCGGACGACTCGTCGACAGACGCGCCGGAACCGGCCGAGTCGGCCGACGACGCGGTGGCCGACGCCGACGCCGAATCCACGGACGACGCGGACGAGACGGTGACCGACGACGCCGCGACAGGCGTAGACGCGGAGGCGGCGAGCGTCGAGACGGCCGCCGACGAGGCGTCCGAACAGGCCGCCAAGACGGCGGCGGCATCCACCGGCGACGGCGACGACGACAGCGCGGCCGACGCCACCGCGGCGGCGGAACGCGCGGCCGCCGCGGCCGCACAGATTACCGACGACAGCGACCCCGCTGGCGTCACGACACAGCGGGACGTTTCCGCGACGGCGTCGCCGATGCAAGGCCCGAGCGGCGTCGAACTCCCGGACCAGCAACTGCTGGAGGAGGCGATGGCGACGAGCAACGCCGCCCGGTCACAGGGCGCGACCCGCGCCGCCGCCGTCGGCGAGGAGTCGACCCAGAAAGAGGAACTCGTCCGCGTCTTGGAGTTCTCGCTCGGCGACGAGTACTACTGTCTGGACATCGAGTACGTCGAGGAAATCGTCAAGCGCGAGACCGTCACGCGCGTTCCGAACACCCCGGACTACGTCGACGGCGTCGTCGACCTCCGCGGACAGATTACGACCATCCTCGAACCGAAGGAGATGATGGATATCGACGAGGCGGGCGACCAGAGCCTCATCGTCGTCTTCGACCCCGAGATGTTCGAAGAGCAGGGCGCTGTCGGGTGGGTCGTCGACGAGGTCCGACAGGTCGTCCCCGTGGCCGAGTCCGAGGTGAACGACCCGCCGGTCGACGCTGAGTACATCAACGGCGTCGTCGACCGCGAGGACCACGACCAGTTCGTCATCTGGGTCGAACCCGACGACGCCTTGGCGGCCGCCACCGCCGAGGACGACTGACTACTCTTCTTCCGATTCGGAAACGTCGACGATGTCGTCGGGCACGGCATCGATGGCGTCTCTCTCCGCGATATCCAACTCCTCTCGGACGAGGTCCGTCGCGTTCCGAATCGCACCGACGCTTCCGAGGTAGCCCGCGCCGACGGTGGTCTTCAGCGCCAGCGCCGGACGACCGGTGAGGACGGTCGGTCCGACCTTCGCGACGGCGTCGTCGCCGACCGAGACGAGCCACCCCGGTACTTCGAACCGGTAGCGGGTGAGGCGAGGTTCGAATCCGCCGTCGTCGTCGCGCAGATGTGCGACCAGCGTCCCGACGTTGTCGGCCGCGACGCGGGCCGCTCGAATGGCCGCCGAGGCGCTGGCGGGGACGGCCTCGCCGTCGCTGTCGACCACGCGGGCGGCGTCGCCGACGGCGAACGTCGCGTCGCCGAGTCGGAGGTCCGCGCGGACGACCGGACGCTCGTCGCGCAGCGCTTCGGGTCCCTGTATCCCGCCGGTCCAGACGAACTGGTCGTAGCTTAGTTCCTCGCCGGAGACGAGCGATATCGCGTCGCCGTCGGCCGAGGTGACAGCAGTTCCAGTGCGGACGGTGACGCCCGCATCGAGGAGCGAGTCGTGAACGGCCCGCTGGAACGACTCGGGGAACGTCGGCGCGACGACCGCTTCCTGTTCGAGCAGACAGACCGCCACGTCCACGCCCTCCTCCTCGGCCAAGGCGGCCAATTCGCCAGCGACTTGCACGCCGGAGAGGCCCGCGCCGCCGACGACGACCCGGTCGCCGTCGTCCAGTTCGAGGAAGTCGTCGCGAATCTCGCGGGCGTGCGAGAGGCGTTTCAGCGGCGTCGCGTGTTCGCGCACGCCGCCGAGGTCGTAGTAGGCCGTCTCCGCGCCGAGACACACCGCGCCCACGTCGTACGAGAGCGTCTCCTCGCCGTCGTCTGTGGCGAGCGTCGCGGCCCCGGCGTCGGCGTCGACGGCCGTGACCTCAGCCTGCCGTACCTCGCAGTCCAGCACCTCGCGCAGGTCGACGGTGATGTCGTCGGCCAGCGAGGGTCGCCGGACCACCCGGTGGAGTTCGTGTTGCACGAGGTGGTCCCGTTGCTCGTCGACGACGACCAGTTCCACGTCGGCGGGCAGTGTCCGTTCGAGCCTTCGAGCGAGTGTCAGTCCGGCGTATCCGGCACCGAGGACGGCGACGCGCATGGGGTCGAGTTAGGGTCGACGGCGGTTTAACCCTGTGCCAACGGGGTCGGTCGTCCCGTCTTATACGCGTTCTAGCGCGGCCTCCGGAACCGGTCGGACGAGACCGTAGAGAACCCGGTATCCGAGGGAACCGACGTAGAGGCCGAAAATCGCGTCGAAGTACCACCGCACGAGCGACCGCTCGACGACGATCGGCAGGGCCGCGACAGCGGCAGTGAGCATGATGCCGGCGACGAGCAACAGCGGGTGGTCGTCGGCGTAGTCACGGACCGCGTACACCCGGTCCGGCAACGCCTCGTGTTCGAAGCGGTGTTGAAGTGCGGCGATGGCGAGACCCACCGAAGCGATGAGGAGGGCGTCTATCGCTCCCGGGAGTTCGGGCCGTAGACTCACGAAGAAGGCCAGTCCGCTGAGTCCGACGCCGAAGTGGAGCACGAGGAGGCGGCGCGCGCGGTCCATCGTCCGCATCTCTCTCGGAGTCGTCAAAGATATTTCGCGGCCGTCGGGTCAGAACAGCGCGGCGTCCTCGTCTAAGACCTGTGCGGGGCCGCCGACCTCCCAGACGCGGGTGTCGACGCCGCAGTCGTTCACTGCCGCCTCGACCCGGTCGACGTATTCCTCGGTGGTGTTGACGTAGACGCTCGCGCCGGTGTCGACCGAGAAGTACACCGGGACGCCCTCATCGCGCAGTTCACGGACGGCGTTGAAAATCTCGATGGTGCGCGGTTGCCAGTACACCCACCCGGCGGGGCCGGTCATCGTCGTCGCGGCGAGCGACAGCGAATCGTGCTCTGCGAGTTCGAACGCGCGGCCGAAATCGGCGTCGTACAGCGCGTCGCGCATGTCCGAAATCTGGCCGTGGATGTGGGCCATCCGCGCCTCGAACATGTGACTGTCGGCGGCCTCGGCGTGGGCGGCCTCCGTCTCCTTGTACGAGGGCACCATCCCGGCGACGATGCGCAGGTCGTCTTCGAGGTCGGTCTCGATGCGTTCGCTCCGGCAGTCCTTGTCGTTCATCCCGGTCCGGAGGTGCGAGAACGCCCCAGTGACCGCGCGGGCCGCCGAGGAGGACCCACGACGGGCGACCGTCGAGATTTCGGGCCGAGTCATGTCCAGTCCGGCGGCCTCGACCAGCGCCATCGCGGCGGCGGCGAAACCCGACGAGGAAGACCCGAAGCCGATGTTGGTCGGGAAGTTGTTGGTCGACTCGAAGCGGACGCCGTGGTCGATACCCGCGAGGTCGCGGACGTGGTCGACGACGGCGTCGATGCGCTCGGCCCCGCGGCCCTCGACTGCCTCGCCGTCGATGACGTACACGTCTTCGTCGCGGTCCGGGTCGAACTCGGCGGTCGTCTTCGAGTGACTCGGGGCCGTACAGACGGAGATGCTGTCGTGGTACGGGAGGCGGAGTTCCTCGTCGCGCATCCCGTGGTACTTGACCAAGCCCTGAATCGGGTGGGCCTTCGCGGTCGCTTTCATACCTCACCCTTCCGGGCCGGTCACTTCCCTATTACGAACCCGCGGCGGCGGCCGCGGACGACCTCAGGCGTCCTCGCTTTCGGCCGCTGGCGCGTTCGATTTCACCCCCTCGATGCCCTGTTTGGCCGTCGCTTGGCTCGCGTACCCCTCGCCGCTGGCGGCGACGATGTTCCCGTTCGCGTGGCGCAGTCGCCACCGCCAGTCGTCGGCCTCGTCGCGGGACAGTTCGCCAGTGGCACTCACAACCGTGTCAAACGGCAGTGACGTGCGAGAATATCTGGGGCTGCAGGCGGTGTCAGTAGTGCGGACTCTCCTCGCGGACGCCCTCCCGCTTGTTGACGAGTCGCGCCAGCGTGAACAGGGCGTCCGAGAGGCGATTGAGGTAGACGATGGCCGTCTCGTTCACCCCGGCCTCCTCTGCGGCCAGGGAGACGGCGCGGCGTTCGGCCCGGCGACACACCGCGCGGGCGTGGTGGAGTTTCGCGCCCGGTTCGGACCCCGAGGGCAGGATGAACGATTCGAGGGGGTCCAGTTCGCCGTCGGCCTCGTCGATGACGGCCTCGATTTCGTCGACGTGTCCCTCGTCGATTTGCGGGTCGTCCTCGTCGGGTTGGGGGTTGGCGAAGTCCGCCTGCACGATGTGGAGATGGTTCTGGACCTCGCGGAGGTGCTCGTCGATGTCGTCGTACCCGGTGGGACGGACGACGCCGACGAGGGCGTTTACCTCGTCGACGGTGCCGTACGCCTCGATGCGCCGGGAGTCTTTCGCGACCCGGTCCATCGTCCGCAGGTCGGTCTGCCCCTGGTCGCCGCGGCCGGTGTAGATGGTCATATCCGACAGTGAGCGTGCCACGGTCAAATAACCGCGGGCGGCGCGGTGACTCAGAGCCGACGGCGAACCTCGGAGAGCGCCGCCGGAGAGAGGTCCAACTGTGCGAGTAACTCGCGGCGTTCCTGTTCGTCTCCGTGGCCCGCGACGAAGCCGTTGAGTCGCGCGGCGGCCGTCGAGTCGACGAACGCCGGACCGTACAGCGACTGGAGTTCGTCGCCGACCACCGGCGTCGACTGGAGTTCGTACTTCTGGTGATACTCCTCGGCGAGCGTGAACGACGCGAGCGGTTCGATAGCCGTCTGGACCGACTTCCCGGTTCGCTCTTCAAGTGCCGCCTTCGACGCGACGGCGGCCTCGCGTTGGGCGTCGTCGTGTGCGAGGACGACGCCGCGGTACTGGCGTTTGTGCGGCGTCGTAAACGGACTGTGGTTCGCCCAGAACACGTCCAGTAAGTCCTCGTAGGCGAGTTCCTCGGGGTCGTACTCGACCTGTACGACCTCGGTGTGGTCGCCCAGCGAGTAGTAACTGGGGTCGGGGTCGGTCCCGCCAGCGTATCCGACGCGGGTCCGAACGACCCCCGGTATCGCCCCGAAGCGGGCGTCGGGTCCCCAGAAACACCCCATGCCGAACGTGGCCGTCGCCGTCTCCGCCGGACCGGGGGCCGCCGCGTCCAGGGAGAGCGCCGTCAGTCCCGTCGCGTCGGCGTCAGAGCGTGCCATACACGCTATTGGTTCCGGCGGGGCTTGCGTGTTTGGCTCTCCGCTCGGCCGGGCGAACTGCCCGAAACCGGGACCTTCAATTGCACCGACCCAGAAACGGGGTGTATGAGCCTCGAACTTGAGCACTACTGCCCGGAGTGCGAGGAGTACCGGAACTTCTGGAAAGTCGCCAGCACCACGATGCACCTCGGGACGAAGGTCAAGTGGCACTGCCCCGAGTGTGACTACGGGTTCGTCCGCATCAACGGCGAAGTCGACACCGGCCAGACCGCATAGACGCCTCAATAGCCGTATAGAGAGTTCTTAGCAGTCGTTTTATTCTCGGGTGGAGACCCATCAGATAGACCCGATGAGTCTCCATCCCGACTGGGTTGCCGACGACACCTGCGACGGACCCGCGCGCCGAGACATCGACCTGTCGGCGACGGTCGTTCGATACACGGACCGCCCCGACCGATGCACCGTCTACCCGCCCGGGTCGTCCGGCGTCGCACGGATGTCGACGTGGATAAGCGCCGACGCCGACGCGTTTCTCGACATCGAGACGATGCGATGACAGTGCGTTTTTTACCGTTCGAAAGCGAATCGGTGGTGATGAGTATCGAGGTGTTACTAGTCGACGAGGACCGCGACGTGCTCGAAATCGTCGGGACGTTCCTCGGGCAGGAAGACGACCTCGAAGTGACGAGCGAGACGGACCCGGAGACCGCCCTCGAAATGGCGCTCACGGGGGAGTACGACGCCGTCGTCAGCGACTACAAGATGCCGCGACTCGACGGCGTGGAACTCTGTACGGCGATTCGGGACCGCGGTCACTCGTTCCCCTTCTTGCTGTTCAGCGCTCGCGACCCCGACGACGTCGAACCCGCGGCCGCCGAGGCGGGCGTGACCGAATTCGTCCAGAAAGGAACGGGAACCGAGCAGTACGGCGTTCTCGCCGACCGAATCCGGGACGCGGCTTAAACGTCCGTCCGGGGGAGTTCGAGCGTCACCGCCGCCCCGCCAGCGGCCGAGTCGTCGAACGAAACTGTACCGCCGTAGGCCTCGGTCACCCAGATGACCAACCAGAGGCCGAGACCGCTCCCGTGGCTTAACTGCGTTATCGGTTCGTCGCCGGTCAATACGTCGAGTTCGTGGTCGGGAATCCCCGGCCCGTCGTCGCTGACCGTGACTCTGACGTGGTCGTCGCCGACGCTCACGTCGACGCGTATCGTCGGGTCGTCGCCGGAGTGTTCGAGGCTGTTCTCGAACAGTTCGTTGAGGACGCGCGTAAACCGACCGTCGGCGGTGCGGGCCGCCGTCTCCGGGACGCTCGTCTCGACGGTGGCCGCGGTGGTCTCGTCGTACGTCTCGGCCAGTGATTCGACGGCCGACGGCGCGTCGACCGGTTTCGTCCCCGCGTCCTCCCGACGGATGGAGCGCTCGACTTCGCGCGCACGGTCACTCACCGCCGCCACGTCGGTGGCTTTCTGCTGGAGTCGGTCGACCAGCGAGAGGAGCATCTCGTCTTCGAGTTGCTCGCCGAGTTCGTCGGCCAACCCCAGCACGACGGTGAGGTCGTTCCGAAGGTTGTGCCGGAGGACGCGGTTCAGGACCTCCAGTCGGCGCTCGCGCTCCTTCTGGTCGGTGATGTCGGTGTAGATGCCGAAGCCCCACTGGCGGCCGTCGTCGCGTTCGTACGGCACGCCTCGGAACAGGAAGTCACGGAAGCCGTCGGCGGTGCGGCGGCGCACCTCGGCTTGCACGGTGTCGCCGGTGGCGTCCATATCGAGGAGGTGGTCGGCCTCCGGGTGTTCCGCCTCCTCGGGCGGCGTGATGAGCGCGGACAGGTGGTCGCCGAGCGCCTGTTCGTGGTCGTAGCCGAACACCTCGGTGAACGCGGGATTGACCGACCGCACCGTCGGCGCGTCGACGGCCTGTTCCGTCTCGACGACGGCGTCCGGGAGGTTATTGAACAGGTAGGAGAACCGGTCGCGCTCGTCGCGGAGTTCCTCGCGGGTCCGCTTCAGTTCCGTCAGGTCGCGGACGACGCCGACCGTGCCGCGGAACACGTGGTCGTCGATGAGCGACACCTCGATTTCCGCCGGGAGTTCTTCCCCGTCGACGGTGACGAGGTGCGTCTCCATCTGGATGGATTCGTTCTCTCTCTCGGTCCGGAGGTCACGGATGCGCCGCTCGAAGGCGGCCACGGACCGGTCGTCGAGGACCTCCCGGGGATGCTCGCCGAGCATCGCCCCCCGCTCGAATCCGAGCCAGTCGGCCAGCGGTTCGGTGACCAGTTGGAACCGTCCCTCCTCGTCCAAGACGTACACCATGTCCCGGACGTTCTCCATGACCGTCTCGTACCGCATGAGGTCCTGTTCGCGTTCGACTCGGTCCAGCGCGGCCGCGGCGTTCGAGGCGAGAATCTCAGCGACGGAAACGTCGGCGTCGTCGAAGGGGTCCGCTTCGTACGTGGCGACGCTCAGGATGCCGTGGTCGCCAATCGGGACGTACATCGCGGCCGTCGCGTCCTGACTGTCGTAGTTCGTCACGTCGTCGAAGTCGTCGACACGAACCGTCTCACCGCGTTGGAACGCGGTCCCGGGGAACGCTTCGTCGTCGTCGTACATCGGCCGGTCGGGCATCTGTTCGCTTCCGGCGACCGGTTCGAGCGCCCCCGATTCGCGGTCGTGTAGTCTGACGAGGTTGAGGTCGAATCCGAGTTCGGACTCGGCGGCGGCGACGACGGTTTCGGCCACGTCGGTCTTCGACCGGCCCTGCATCAGCGACCGCGAGGTGTCGAGCAGGCCCGACAGTTTCGCGTCGCGCTCCCTCTGGTCGGTGATGTCGTGGAAGTACACCGAGAGGCCGTCGGTCGAGGGATAGGCGTTGACTCGGAACCACCGCTCGACCGGCGGATAGTACTCCTCGAACGTGACCGGTTCCTGCGTCCGCATCGCCTCGTGGTACGCGTCGTAGAACGTCGCGTCGACCGCTTCGGGGAACATCTCCCAGAGGTCTTCGCCCATCACGTCGTCGGCCGACCGCCCCAACACCTCCTCGGCGCGGGCGTTCCAGTAAGTGAGCGTCCAGTCCTCGTCGACGGCGAAGAAGGCCGCGCCGATGCGGTCGAGTATCTGCTCGATGCGGCGGTAGGCGTCCCGGAGTTCGAGTTCGCGTTCGCGCCGTTCCGTGACGTCGCGGATGACGCCCGCGGTTCCTTCGAGGCGGCCGTCGTCGTCCCAGAGGGCGGTCATGTGGTCCTCTGCGGGGAAGCTCTCACCGTCCGCCCGCTGGAGCGAGAGGTCGAACGTCTCCACGTCCTCGCGGTCCTCGAACACCATCTCCCGGACGAGCGATTCGGCCTCCTCGACCACGTCGGGCGTCTTGATGCGACTGGTGTGTGAGCCGAGTAAGGCCGCCTCGTCGTGGCCCGTGAGCGAGGCCATCGCCTCGTTGACGAACGTGAAGCGACCGTCGTCGTCGAGCGCGTACACGCCGTCGTCGACGGCCTCGATGATGTCCTCGTAGTGTTCCAGTTCGTCCTCCCGTTGGCGGCGTTCGAGTTCCCGGCTGACCCACTCGACGAGCAGTTCGAGGAAGGTCTGCTGGGCGTCGGTAAACGGCGACGTTCGGGGTTCCGTGTCGGCGAAACAGAGCGTCCCGTAGAGGTCGCCGTCGACGTGGATAGCCCCGCCGTAGTAGCACGCGAACCCGCTCGTCTGGTAGGCCGCCTCGTCTCCCCACCCCTCCCGCTGCGCGTCCTGAATCTGTAGCGTCTCCCCGCCCTCGACGATTTGCTTACAGAAGGTGTTGTCGAGGTGCGTCGACGTACCGGGTTCGATGACCGGGTGGTCGCCGACGACCTGCAACACCTCGTAGTCTTCGCCGTCGATACGGCTCAGGTACCCTATCGACAGTCCGAGGCGGTCCGCGCCGAGTTCGAGGACGCGGTCTAAGACCCCCTCGCGCGAGAGGTTCTCCTGTGCCGCGAGTCGGTTCAGCGCCCGGAGGCTCTCGTTGTTGGTCTGAAGCTCCAGTTCCCGGTGTTTCTGGTCGGTGATATCCGTCGCGATGGCCACGAGACGAGGGGGGTGTCCCTCCCGGTCCTCGATGACGCCGTTGGTGTATATCCACCGCGTCTCGCCCCCGACCGTGGCGCGGAACTCGACTTCGTACTGTTCGTCGCGCTCGCGGGCCTCCGCTAACCGAGTCTCCAACCGCTCTCGGTCCTCGGGATGGACGTACGCGAAGAAGTCCTCGGTCGACCCGCCGAAGGCCTCCGGCGTCGTCTCGAAGAGGTCGGCCGTCGCGGCGTCCCAGATGACCTCGCCGGTCGCCAAGTTCACCTCGTAGACGCCGGTGTCTGTTCCGTTCAGCGCCACGTCCAGTCGCCGGTTCGTTCGCTCTAGTCGCCGTTCGCGCTCCTTGCGTTCGGAGATGTTCCTGATAACTCCGGTACAGTACCACTCCTCGGAGAGTTCGAAGTCCTCGAAGGAGACGGCGGTCGTGATGGTCTCGCCGTCGGCGTTCACCAGCGGGAACTCCAGATACTCCCAGTCGACGGACCGTTCCCGGTCTTCGAGATAGTCCCTGACGGCGGTGAGGTGTGGCCCCTGTAGCGAATCGGGCATGAGTTTCGTGAACGACTCGCCGACCAACTCCTCGCGGTCGTACCCGGTCAGCGCCATCGCTTGGTCGTTCACGTACGCGATGTGACTGTCCGAGTCTATCGTGATGACCGCCGCGGAGATACTCCCGGCGATGGCTTCGGAGGAATCGCCCAACCGAGTGGAGTGGTCATCCGAGCGAGCGTCCGTCGACGGCCCCTGCGACGCGTCGCTTTCCAGCGCGCGAATCCGGTCTTCCGGGGGCGTCTCGCTGCGCGGGACGTACTCGGTCACGCCGAGACGCGTCGCTTCGGCGGCCACTCGACCGTCCGGAGTCCCGGTACACAGCAACACCGGGAGTTCGGGGTGAGACGCGGAGATGGCCTTCAGAATCTCGAGACCGTCCAGGCCCGCGTCCGGGGCGTGGTCGCAGACGACGTAGTCGACGGCAGTCGTAGACAGCGAATCGAGGGCGTCGGCACGTGAGGTCGCGGTCTGCACGGCGAGGGCGGGGTCGGCCGTCAGCGAAAGCGAACGAGCGCCGTCGGCCACCGGTGTGGGGCGGACGTGTAAGACGACTGTCTGCTCAGACATTCGATGATACGACCGTAATCCAGTCCCACCCACTTATAATCTGAGGGGCTGAAATATCAGAATTAGTAATCGAGCGCCTGCCACGAAAGCCGCGGACTGCGGGCCGCCGACACCTGGTCGATACGCTTTGCGGCCGTCCGCTGCGGGGCGTCGGCCAGCGTCCCGTCGTCCTCCCCGTGAACGGCCTCGAAGGCCGCCGCGAGTTGGTCCAGCGACCGCTTGCTCTCGCCCTCGGTCGGTTCGGTCATCAGCGCCTCGTCGACGATTTCGGGCCACTTCGTCGTCGGCGGGTGGACGCCGTAGTCCAGCATCCGCTTGGCGGCGTCGGCGGCGTCCTGCGGGCTTGCGCTGGCGACGAACTCGTGGTGGAACGGCCCGAACGGCACGTCGTAGGGTATCTGTTCGGCCAGATAGTTCGCGTTCAGCACCGCCTTCGCGCTCGCGTCGGCCAGCCCCGAATCCCCGAGGCGGGCGATGTAAGCGAACGTTTTGACCAACACCGGCCAGTTGCCGTAGTACCCGTGGACCTTGCCGATAGAGCGGTCGGGCGCGTAGTGCTCGTAGCCGCCGTTCGCTTCCCTGACGTGCGGGTCCGGCAGGAACTGCCCGAGTTCCTCGGTGACGCCGACGGGACCAGCGCCCGGCCCGCCCCCGCCGTGGGGCGTCGCGAACGTCTTGTGGACGTTGTAGTGCATCACGTCGAAGCCCATGTCGCCGGGGCGGGCGCGGCCGAGCAGGGCGTTCAGGTTCGCGCCGTCGTAGTACAGTAGCCCGCCCGCGTCGTGGACGATGTCCGCGATTTCCTCGATGTCGCGTTCGAACAGACCGAGCGTGTTCGGGTTGGTGAGCATCAGCGCCGCCGTCTCCTCGCCGACGGCCGCTTCGAGGGCGTCGATGTCCACCCGGCCGTCGTCGGCGCTGGGGAGTTCGACCACGTCGTATCCCGCCATCGCCGCCGTCGCGAAGTTGGTCCCGTGAGCCGAGTCAGGAATGATGACCTCCGAGCGTTCGTCGTCGTTGTGCCGGTGGTAGGCTTTCGCTATCTGGATGCCCGTGAACTCCCCGGCGGCCCCCGCGGGCGGTTGGAGCGTCACGGCGTCCATGCCCCCGATTCGGCCGAGGTAGTCCTGCAAGCGGTAGCAGAGTTCGAGGGTCCCTTGTAACGTGCTGTCCGGTCGGTCCGGGTGGACCGCCGCCTCGGGGAGCGCCGCGACGTTCTCGGTGAACGAGGGGTTGTACTTCATCGTACAGGACCCCAGCGGGAACGGCCCGCTCTCGACGCCGTAGTTCATCTGCGAGAGGCGCGTGTAGTGCCGCGCGAGTTCCGGTTCCGCGGGGTCCGGCAGGGACAGCGAGTCCCGCGTCAGGCCCTCGGGCAACGGCGAGTCCTCGATGTCGACGGTCCGCTCGGCCTTCTCCGAGAGGAGCGGTTCGTACTTGTCGTCCTCGTCGTCGACCCACTGCGCTTGGTTGTAAATCATTTCGCCACCTCCGCGAGGGCGTCGACGAACGCCGCCTCGTCGTCGGCGGTCACCTCCGTCGGGCACACCTGAATCAAGTGTTCGTCGATGGCGTGGACGGCGAAGCCCTCGTCGGCCAAGTCACCGACGACGGCTTGTGCGGGTTGGTCCGTGTGCGCGACGAACTCCCGGAAGTGGTGACCGTCGTGGACCGGGGCCTGTATCCCGACCACCTCGTCGAGTCGTGCGGCGAGACCCTCCGCGCGCGTCACACTCTCGTTCGCGAGGTCGACGAGACCCTGCGGGCCAAGCCACGCCGCGTGCATCGCCGCTCGAAGCGCCACCCACGCCTGATTCGTACAGATGTTCGAAGTGGCTCGCTCCTTGCGGATGTGCTGTTCGCGCGTCTGGAGCGTGAGCGTGTACGCGCGTCGCCCGGCGGCGTCCTCGCTGACCCCGACGAGTCGGCCGGGTATCTGCCGGAGGTACTCCTCGCGCGTGACGAACATCCCGAGGCCGAATCCGTAGGCCGTGCCGGTCCCCAGCGAGGCGGCGTCGCCGACCACCACGTCGGCCCCCACGTCTGCCGGGCGTTCGAGCAGCGCCAGCGCGACGGGGTCAGAGCCGAGACAGAACAGCGCGCCGTTCTCCGTGGCCACGTCGCCGATAGCGGCGAGGTTCTCCTCGACGAGGCCGCGAACCGTCGGCGTCTCGGCGTACACCATCGCCACGTCCTCGTCGGCGGCGTCGGCGAGGGCGTCCACGTCGGCCTGACCGTCGGCCATCGCGTACGACTCGACCGACAGGCCGGGGCCGTCTGCGTAGTTCTCCAAGACCGCTCGTTTCCCGTCTCGTAACTGCTCGGGGACGAGAATTCGGTCGCCCGACACAGAGCGGACCCGTTGAGAGAGCGTCGCCGCCTCGCCCAGCGCCGTCGCCTCGTCGTACATCGAACAGTTGGCGACGCCCAAGCCCGTCAGTTCGACGAGCATCGACTGGTACTCGAACAGCGCCTGCAAGAACCCCTGTGCGACCTCGGGTTGGTACTGCGTGTAGGAGGTCAGGAACTCCGAACGACTCGACAGGTCGTCGACCACCGAGGGCACGTAATGTTCGTAGTGTCCTCGGCCGAGAAACTCCGTCAGCGAGTCGTTGCGCCGCAGAATTTGGGTGGCGGTTCGTCGTGTTTCACGCTCTCCGCGGGCCTCGATGCCGAACTCGCCGTCGAAGGCGACGGACTCCGGAACGTCGAACAAGGCGTCGATATCGTCGACGCCGAGGGCGTCGAGCATCGCCGCGGTTTCGGCGGGCGTGTGCGGTGCGTACGGACTGCCGGTCGTAGATACGTCACTCTCGCTCATAGGTGGAAACGCCCATCCGCACGGGTGGACATGATGGTTTGAGCTAGCGACCCCCAGTACATTAGCCTACCCGTTCGGCGGGTCCCCGTGTCCGATTCTCACACAGCGTCAGGCGATTTGGTCGGCGTAGTCGTCGGCCGAGAGTAGGTCGTCGAGTTCGCCCTCGTCCGCGAGTTCGACTTCGAGCATCCACCCCGCGTCGAAGGGGTCCTCGTTGAGCAGTTCCGGTTCGTCGAACAGGGATTCGTTGACCGCCGTCACCGTCCCCGAAACGGGAGCGTACACGTCCGAAACGGCCTTGATGGACTCCACGACGCCGAACTCCTCGCCCGCGGTCACGTCGTCGCCCTCGTCGGGCAGTTCGACGAAGACCACGTCGCCGAGTTCGTCCTGCGCGAAGTCCGTGATGCCGATGCGGGCGACGCCGTCGTCGACCGACACCCATTCGTGCGATTCCAGATACCGCAAGTCCTCGGGAACGTCGAAACTCATCTATCGAGGAATGGCGTCGTCCGGGTACGTGCCTTCTTCGGTTCGCCGCGAACGACCACTCGAACCGACCGGCCCGGGTCCCGGTACGCCGCCGGGAGGTACGCCAGCGCTATCGGCTCTCCGAGCGTCGGACTCATCGTCCCGCTGGTGACGTGCCCGAGGTGGTCCCCGTCACCCGTCGTCACCTCGTAGCCGTGGCGCGGGACCCCGCGGTCGACGAGTTCGAGGCCGACGAGTCGCTGTTCGACGCCCTCCGCGTCGGCCCGTTCAAGCGCGTCCCGGCCGACGAACTCCGTGTCGAGTTTGACCGTCCACCCGATACCCGCCTCGTAGGGGTTCCGCGGTTCGTCTTCGGGGTGGAAGTCCTGTCCAGAGAGGAGAAATCCCATCTCCAGTCGGAGTGTGTCGCGCGCGCCGAGGCCGCAGGGCTGGCACTCCAGCGCGGTCCAGACCGCTTCGGCCTCGTCCCACGGACAGAGTATCTCGAACCCGCGCTCGCCCGTGTATCCCGTGCGCGCGACCAGCGACTCCGCCCCGGCGACGACCCCCGACGCGATGTCGAAGCGGTCCATCTCCCCGATGTCGACGCCCGTTTCCGGCCTCAGCAAATCCGGCGCGTCGGGTCCTTGTAGGGCCACCATCGCGTACTCCGTCGTCCGGTTGGTCACCGCCGCGTCGAGGCCCCACTCGTCCCGATAGGCGACCCAGCGCTCGGTCATCTCCTCGTCGTGGCGCGCGTTCGGGATGAACAGGAACTCCTCGTCCTCGTCCGCGGGCAGTCGGTAGACGACGGTGTCGTCGAGGATGACCCCGTCCTCGTCAGTGATAGCCGAATACTGGGCCTCGCCGGGGTCCAGTGCCGTCACGTCGTTGGTGGTCAGTCGCTGGGTCAGCGCCGCGGCGTCGGCCCCTGAGACGGTCACCTCACCCATATGCGAAACGTCGAACTTACCGGCCGAGGACCGGACGGCGTCGTGTTCCTCGCGAATCGACGCGAACTCGACGGGCATCTCCCACCCGCCGAAGTCGGTAAAGCGGGCGTCCGCTTCCTCGTGAACCCCCGAAAGCGGGGGCGAACGGAGTGTCATGGCCGAAAAATCTCGCCCACCCACCTTACTACTTGGCCTCTGGGGCCGTCGGCGGGCGGTGATATCCCGACTGATAAACTATATTTCGCGATAGCAAATCCCCTCGTTCAGAGAGCACCGGGACTTCGTTCGCCGGTCTCGCCAGTCGTGTGACTGTCGTCGTAGAAAATCGCAACGAGAACAACGGGAGAACCCGACGACGAATCCGTGCGGACTCGACGCCGCCGGTACGGCGGTCTACCGGCCGCCCGACGTATCGTCGCGTAGCCGTCGAACCCGAGACTCCAGTTCCGCGATGGCCTCGGTCTGGTCGTCCGTCGCCGCCACGATGTTGTCGGCGGCGTCCGCGGTATCCGACGCGTGCTCGCGCGCCGTCTCCAGCGTCGCGGTCAGTTCCTCGACGGTGGCCGCTTGGTCGTCCGTCGCGCGCGACACGTCACTGATGCCGTCGGCCGCTTGGTCGATGGCCGTCGCGATGTCCTCGAACGCCGTCAGCACGTCGTCGATTTGGTCGCTCGCGGTCGCTATCTGCCGGTGGGACTGCTCGGCCGCGGCGACGGTGGAATCGGTCTGTTCCTGGAGGCTATCGATGTTCGCCGTTATCTGTTCGGTGTGCTGGCGCGTCTCGTCGGCGAGCGTCTTCACTTCGTCGGCGACGACGGCGAAGCCGTTGCCGTCTTCGCCCGCGCGGGCGGCCTCGATGTTGGCGTTCAGTGCGAGCATGTTGGTCTGTTCGGCCACCTCGGAGATGACCTCGACGACGTTCTCGATGTCGTCCATCCGTTCGCCGAGGTCCGTGACGGATTCGACGAGTTCGTCGCCGATTTCGGTGACCTCGTCGGTGGCGACGTGGGCGTCCTCGGACGCGTCGAGGCCTTCGTTGGCGGCCTCCCGTGCCGTCTTGGCGGCCGTGTCGACCTCTTCGGCGGTCGCTGCGACTTCCTCCATGCTCGCCGAGAACGAGTGCATCTCGTCGACGCTCTCGACGAGCAAGGCGTTCTGTTCGTCGACGTTCGTGGCGATGTCGTCTGCGGCGGTGACCGCTCGCTCGACGGACTCCCCGAGGTGGTGCGCTTGCTGGTCGACGCGGACCACGATGTCTTGGAGGTCCTCGGCCATCTCGTTCACCTCGTCGACGACGCCGAGCAGTTGCGAATCGATAGCGTCGCTCTCCGTGAACGACGCGCGGGCGTCTAAGTCGCCGCCCATCAGCGCCCGGAGCGTCCCAGATACCTCGTCGACCAGCGCTTCGGTGGCCTCCTGTCGACGGCGTTCCTCGGTCAAGTCCTGCACCATCTCGACGGCACCCACCAGTTCACCGTCCTCGTAGAGTGGTTTCACCGTGACCCGGGCATAGTGCTCGACGTTCCCGGTGTGGTCGGCGACTCGGTCCTCTTTGACGTAGAGGTGACGCGACTCGTCTTCCATCGTCAGTCCGTAGACATCGTCGGCCGTCTTGGGTGCGTCGAGCACCTGCTCTATCATCGTCTCGTCGCTGCTATCGTAGAGGAGCATCCCGATATCCGTGCGTTCGAGCGCCTCGTCGGCCGAGATACCGGTGAGTTCCGCCATGCCGTGATTCCACGCTCTAATCTTGCCCTCGGCGCAGATCATGAACGACGCCTGTGAGACCCCATCGAGCAACACTTGCTCGCTTACCTCGAACTCCTGTCTATCCGGTTCCTCGGGCCCGGTCTCCGCCGTCGGCGAGTCATCCGCGACTACGTCGGCGCTCGATGCCGGCGCGGTGCTTCCACCGTCGGGTCGGATGGTGTCGCTCTCGGCGTCGCCGTCGTTCAGCCACGAGCGAACCCCTCGAAACGGATTCAGACTCATGTCGCTCGCCCTTCGGTACCGTCCAGAGAGACGATGGGACGGACACGATAGTCGCCAAGCAGACTGAAGCGGTCACGCATTCGCGGCGCATGGATGCCTGCCGTCTCGTGCGCGTGCGTCGTGGATTCACCCGTCGATTCGAGAGGTGTTAAAGAGTTTTCACTATTCCGTTCGAGGCTGAAAACTGAGGTCTCACACATGCACGGACTATTCGGATACGCAGTAATAATTATGATACCTAACAGGTTAAGGAAATATTCGATACGCGCGCAATTTTCCCCACCGCTGTTCCACCGGCGGTATCGACAATATCGAAGGCTGTGCTCCCCGGTACGTCCGTGAGTAACCCACGGGAGGCGTTTGGTGAATCGAGAGCGGCGACGGCCACTGTTTGATATAGCGCTCACTGGTATATCAGGTCGCCGCGACCGTGGGGAGGCGAAACACCAGACCTAAATCCGACCGCAGGGGAGAGAGCGGTATATGCTGTTTAGTCGGCTTTTCGGCGACGAGGGCGACGAGGAGACGGACGAGGCCGATGAGGCGAACGACGACGGCGAGAACGGACTTCGTGTCGGCCTGTTCGTCGACGGTCCGAACATCCTCCGCGAGGAGTTCGACGTGGACTTAGACGACGTGCGGACCATCGCCGAATCGTACGGGGCGCTGGCGACGACGCGACTGTACCTCGACGAGAACGCGTCACCGGGACTGATTCAGGCGGGCGAAGCCCGAGGATTCGAAGTGGTGACGACGAGCGGCGACGTGGACGTGAAACTCGCCGTCGACCTGACCGAGGCCGCCGTCGCCGGGCGCATCGACGTGGTGGTCGTCGCCTCGCGCGATACGGACTTCAAGCCCGCGCTGGAAATAGCGGCCCGCGAAGGCGTCCGCACCGTCGCGCTCGCACCGGGCGAACACGGCCGCTCGGACGCCTTACAGAATGCTGCGCAGGACGCTCTCTCCCTCGACGCCGACGTGAAGTAGGGAATCCCCACGCCTTTTGCTGCGGGCGACGGAGCCTCGAACATGGATATCGAGGAGACGCCGGTACTGGACAACCACCTGCATCTGGACCCGGTCAACGGTCGGAACACGGAGGCCGCGGCGGAGTTTGCCGACCACGGCGGCACGCACTTGCTCGTCCTCAACAAGCCCTCGTGGCACCTCGTCGAGGCCGCGGCCGACGAGGGGACGTTCCGCGAGGCGTTCGACCTGACCGTCGACGCCGTCGAGGATGCCACGGGCGTACTCCCCGGCCGCGCGTGGCCCGTCCTCGGCGTCCATCCGGCGCTCGTCTCTCGATTAGTGGAGGACGGCTACACGCCCGCCGAGGCCCGCGACATCATGCAGACCGGTCTCGACGTGGCCGCCGAGTACGTCGTCGACGGCCCGGCACTCGCCATCAAATCTGGCCGCCCGCACTACGACATGGACGACGCTGTGTGGGAGGCGTCGAACGACGTGATGTGTCACGCCTTCGAGTTAGCGGCCGAGGGGGATTTCGCCGTCCAACTACACACCGAGGGCGGCGAGGACTTCGAGGAAGTGGCCGAGTGGGCCGAACAGCGCGGGATGGACCGCACGCAGGTCGTCAAACACTACTCTGGCGGGCGGTTGCGGGGACCGACGAAATCGGTGCTGGCCGACAAGGACGAACTCGGAATCGCCATCGAGGAAGGCGAACCGTTCCTCATGGAGACGGACTACATCGACGACCCGGACCGGCCCGGTGCGGTCCTCGGCCCGAAGACAGTACCGCGTCGGGTCCGGTGGCTACTGCAGGAGGGGCACGACGACGCGGTACGGACTGCCCACGTCGAGACGCCGAAGTCGGTGTACGACATCGACACCGAAGCGACGCTCTCAGAATAGCGACCCGTAGAAACGGCGACGACCGGACGACGGGGACGGGACGATTTACCCGAACTTGCCGGTGATGTAGTCTTCGACGCGCTGACTGTCGGGGTTCTCGAAGATTTTGTCCGTGTCGTCGAACTCGACGAGTTCACCGCCGGTGAGGAAGACGGCCGTCTTATCGGAGATGCGGGCCGCTTGCTGCATGTTGTGGGTGACGATGACGACGGTGTACTCCTCGGAGAGTTCCTCGATGAGGTCTTCGATTTGGGAGGTAGCGATGGGGTCCAGCGCCGACGCCGGTTCGTCCATCAGGACGACTTCCGGGTCGACGGCGATGGCGCGGGCGATACAGAGGCGCTGTTGTTGTCCGCCGGAGAGGTCCAGCGCGGAGTCGTCGAGTCGGTCTTTCACCTCGTCCCAGAGCGCCGCCTTCTTCAGCGATTCCTCAATGACCTCGTCCATGTTGTCGGTCTTGCCCTGCGTTCGCAGACCGTAGGCGACGTTGTCGTAGATGCTCTTCGGGAAGGGGTTGGGGTGCTGGAACACCATCCCGATTCGGCGGCGTAGTGCCACCGGGTCCACGTCGGCGTCGTAGACGTTTTTGCCCTTGAAGGACAGTTCACCCTCGACGCGGGCGATGTCGATGAGGTCGTTCATGCGGTTGATACAGCGCAGGAACGTCGACTTCCCGCAACCGGACGGACCAATCATGGCCGTCACCTGGTTTTCGGGGATGTCGAGGTCGATTCCCTGCAAGGCCTGCGTCTCGCCGTAGAACACGTCTAAGTTCCGTGAGCGAATGATGGTCTTACCCGCGGTGACCCCGCCGCGGTCGGCGTTCTCGTCGAGGCCGCCTTTGCCCGGGTCGGTCTCGATGAGCGAGTCTTCGTCGGTTGTCTCGGCCGCCTCTACCTCGGTTTCGGTCGCCATGTCCTCTGTCGTCATTAGTGTGCCTCCTGTTGGTATTTGTTCCGGACCAGAATCGCCACGCTGTTCATCGACAGCATAACGATGAGTAGCGTCACGACGCCCGCCGCCACGACGCCGTAGCGGAAGTCCTCCGAGGGGAGGAACGCCCACGAGTAAATCTGCATGGGCATCGCGGTGAGTTTCGTGAACAGTCCCGACGGCGGCGAGAACTTCGTCGTCGCCGCGCCGATCATGATGAGCGGGGCCGTCTCGCCGATGGCCCGCCCGAGCGCGAGAATCGTCCCCGTGAGGATGCCCGGAATCGACCGGGGGAGGACGACGTTTCGAATCGTCTGCCACCGCGTCGCTCCCATCCCGTACGAGGCCTGTCGGAGCGAGTCGGGCACCGACCGGAGCGCCTCCTGCGCGGAGATGACCACGATTGGGAGGATGAGCAAGGAGAGCGTCAGCGCCGCGGTGAACACCGTCCCGACGCCGAACCCGCCGTAGCTGATGGGGCCCAGTTGCGCGTCGATGTTGACGAAGATGCCCAGTCCCAGCAGGCCGTAGACGACCGAGGGCACACCGGCGAGGTTCGAGATGTTGACGTTGATGAGCCGCGTGATTGTTCCGAGCGGGCCGCTCGATGGCGCGTACTCTTCGAGGTAGATGGCCGTTCCGACGCCGAAGACGAACGTGAACACGCTGACCAGGACGATGAGGAACACCGACCCGATGATGGCCGGGTACAGCCCCGCCGTCTCGGCGTTCGAGATGGAGGGCGCGCTGGTCACGTACTGCCAGTCGAGCCACGGCGAGGGTTGGGTCGCGCCCACCGCGCCGACGACGAACTCGCCGAGCAGGAACCCGAGGACGACGATGGCAGGGAGCGCGAACGCCGCCCAGCGGTCGCGCTGTCGCGCGGTGTTGGCGACGCCGTAGCCGACCGGCAGACCGAACATCACGAGGCCGATGAGCCACACCGACCGACTCACTTGCGGAATCGTGTCGACGACGGGGACACCGACGATTGCCAGCACCGGCAGGCCGACGCCGACGCCGAGACTCTGTCGCCGGGACAGACCGAGTCGCGTGTACGCCAGGAACGCGGCCAGTCCGGCGGCGGGGACCACGAGCGAGAGGAAGAAGATACCCGGCGACCCCAGCATCGCACCGAGGGACCCGAGCACGCCGAGAGCGGCCGTTCCGACGACGGGACCGAGGACGACGACGCCGAGCATCGCGAGGCCGACCCACGTGGCCTTGCGGTCGTACTGTCCGTAGACGTACAGCGCGAGGAGGGGACCGACGACGGTGAGGAAGTACGCGAACCACACCGGCGGCGTGGCGATAATCGAGAGGATGATGACCGTCGCCACAGTGAGCATCATCCCACCGAGGACCACGCTGAACAGTTCGAACGCGCCCGCGGCGACGGTCGGCCGCGTGCGCGCGTAAACTATGAAAGCGAGGAGTGGGGCGAGCAACGTGGCGGTGTAGGAGAGGTACCACGTCGTCCCAGCCGTCTCCAATCCGAGGGCGTCCCAGAAGACGTAGGCGAGCAACACGCCGAGCGCGAGGATGCCGACGATGGACGCGCCGAAGGAGATGTACTTGAACGCGATGCCTTTGAGTCGGCTCACCTCGCCGAACTCCGTCGTCTCCGCCTGTGTCGGTGTCTGTGTCGCCATTATTCGTACTCCTCACGGTAGCGGCTCGCGATTACGTCGCTGACGACGTTCATCGCCAGCGTGATGCCGAACAGCGTCAGCCCGATTGCGAACAGCGATTTGTAGGCCGTCGACCCGCCGGAGATGTCCCCGCTCGCGATGTCTATCATCGCGACGGTCATCGTCGCGGAACTCTCGGTGAACAGCGAAACGAGGTCGCCCGGCGCGACGTAGGGGATGCCGAACGCCCGCTGGACCGCCGGGATGTCCGGTGGCTGAGAGCCAGCGGCCAGCACGACGGCCATCGTCTCCCCAATGGCCCGAGAGATGGCGAGGATGAACGACGAGGCGATGCCGGAGACGGCCGCCGGGACGACGATACGAGTCGAGACGTTGAACTTCGTCGCGCCGAGGCCGTATCCCGCCTGTCGGAGCGAGTCCGGCACGGAACTCATGGCGTCCTCGCTGATGGAGGAGACCATCGGGATAATCATGATGCCGACGACGACGGACGCCGACAGCGCGTTGAACAGCCCGAGGTTCGGGAGTTGTATCCCGAGTGTCCCGTTCACGCCGTCGATGAAGACGTTCAGCGCGGGCGTGATGTAGACGATAGCGAAGTAGCCGTAGACGACGGTGGGGACGCCCGCGAGCACTTCGAGCATCGGTTTGAGAATCGACCGGGTTCGCTCGGTGGCGTACTCGCTGAGGTAGATGGCCGTCAACAGACCGACCGGCAGTGCGATGACCGCCGCGCCGATGGTGATGAGGAACGTCCCGAGGATGAGCGGCAAGACGCCGAACTCGACGGGTTCGAGGTTGGGACTGAACGTCGTCCCCGTGAGGAAGTCCGCGATGGGGTACGCGGCGAAGAAATCCGCCGCGTCGAGGACGAGTACCGCGATGATACTGACAGTCGTCAGGACGGACAGCACCGCGCAACCGGCCAGCGCGTATCTATACGTCGACTCCCGGACCGTCCTGAATCCCCGGTCGCCTGAGAGGTCCGGGGTCTGTCCCTCGTTGCTCATCTTGGTGGTTGGGTCATTTGCCGTATCTCGGGAAAAAGTACCCGGATTGTCTCTATAGCGCTATTGTGTCTCAATACTCTCGTCGGTAGCCCGTTACTGGGCTTCGTCGATGACGCTGTTGAGGGCGTCGAGTTCCGCTTGCATGTCTTCTTCCGTCTTCGGGACGTAGCCGATTTGGTCGGCGATGAGGTCGGAGTTCGCGCTCTGCTCGACGAAGTAGCGGGCGAACTCGGCGACGTGTTCCTCGGCGAGTGCGCTCTTCTGGGGGTACGTGAACAGCGGGCGGGAGAGGGGCTGGTACTCCCCGGACTTCGCGGTTTCGAGCGACGGTTCGACACAGCCGTCGCCGTTGTCGATGCCCAGGGCCTTGACCGCGTCCGTGTTGCTCTGGTAGTACGCGAAGCCGAAGTAGCCGATGGCGTACTGGTCGCTCTGGACGCCCTGCAGGATGAGGTTGTCCTGCTCGGTGGCTTCGTAGTCGCTCGTGTGGTTGGCCTCCTCGCCGATGATGGCCTCGTTGAAGTAATCGAACGTGCCGGAGGTATCGGCCGCGCCGAAGCGGTTGAGGGGTTCGTCGGGCCACTCGCTGTTGACGTCGGACCAGTTCGAGGCGCCGTCGGCCTCCCAAATCTGTTTGAGTTCGTCGGGAGTCATGCAGTCGACCCAGTCGTTGTCGGTGTTGACGATGACCGTCAGCGCGTCCGTCGCGATGTTGACCTCGTGGTACTCGATGCCGTTCTCGCTACAGAGCTGTTGTTCCTCTTCCGAGATGGGGCGCGAGGCGTTGTTGAAGTCGGAATTGCCGACGCAGAAGTGGTTACTGAACCCGCCGCCGGACCCGGTGGAACTCACGCTGATGTCGACGCCGGAGTGTTCCCGCTGGAACTGTTCGGCGACGGCCGTCGCTACCGGGAACACCGTGCTACTGCCCGTAATCGTGATTTCGCCGGAGAGTTCCCCCGACGAACCGTCGCCGCTACTCCCACCGTCACCGCCGCCGCCGCCGTCGCCACCGGAACCGCCGTTGGAGGGTCCTTCGGTACACCCGGCGAGTGCGAGTGCGCCAACTGCTCCGGTACTTGTCAGGAAACTACGACGCGAGACGCCGCGGTTCGGTGATTCTGTCATCACCTGACCGGATGCCCGAATCGAATAAGTACCCTACTATGTCGAATACGTATTACTATCTAAACTATATAGTAAAAAGTTGAGAGCGTGTGTCATGGATATTGCTATGAGTTTGCTAAATACTCCATACGCGCCCGAAATACGCCCCAAAGGCATTCTATCGGCAATTTCCCACGAGCACGACTGGTTGGCGAGACACGTCGAACTCAGAATCCCGAAAGCGGCCTCGTTCGTCCCCCAAGCCGGTAATTTCGGTCTTTGGGCCGTGACAGGTCACGGCATATATAGATAGAGATGGATTTATGATGAGGGGGGACTGATACGGGCCTACATGGAGACCCGCAAGGTGCAGGTGACCGGCGGTTCGACCTACACAGTCTCGCTTCCGAAAGACTGGGCGACCGAAAACGACGTGAGTGCCGGTAGCGTCGTCGAGTTCCACGCCGAGGACGACCTGCTGTTGCTCGCGCCGAAACGCGACGACGACCGGGTTGAGGGAACCCTGGACGTGGGCGGACTGGAGAACAAACACGAACTCACGCGCGCGGTGATGACGATGTACGTCAGCGGCTTCGACGTCATCCGCCTCGAAGCGCCCCGAATCACCGCCGAACAGCGCCGCACCATCCGGAACGCCACGCAAGGGCTGGTCGGGTTGGAGGTCATCGAGGAGACGTCGGACCGCGTCGTCCTGCAAGACCTGCTCGACTCCTCGGAGCTGTCGGTCCACAACGCCATCACCCGGATGCGACTCGTCTCGCTGACGATGCTTTCGGACGCCGTCGAGGCGCTCATCGAGGACGACGACGACCTCGCACAGGACGTGATGCAACGGGACGACGATGTGGACCGCCTCTGGTACATGGTTTCGCGGGTCTTCCGGACGGTCCTCCGGAACCCGACGGCGGCCAACGAAATCGGCTTCCCGCGGGAGACGGTGTTCGACTACCAGTCCAGCGCCCGCCAACTGGAGCGTATCGGCGACCACGCGACGAAGATAGCGGGCCTCTCACAGGAGATAGGCGAGATTACCGGCGAAACGGCCGAACTCCTCGGCCAACTCGAATCCGAGGCCACCACCGTCCCGGAGACGGCGATGGACGCGTTACTGGCGGAGGACTCCGACGACGCCGTCGAGAAGGCCAACCAAGCGCGGAGCAGAATCCCCAGCGTCGACGAGACGGCCCGCGACGTGGACAGCAAAGTCCGGGAACTCGACCCCCAGAGCGCCCAGATACTCGGGCGCGTCGTCGACTCCCTCTCGCGGACCGCCGACTACGGCGGTAACATCGCCGAGAGCGCACTCCAAAAGGCCGCCCCGCGACCCTAGTCGTAGAACCGCTCTAGGGCCGCCCTCGCACCGTCTTTCGTCTTCAGGTATCGACGCCCACCGTCGGGCGTCCGCACCGTGTACTCGTACACCGAACTGTCCGGGTGGTACCACCGGTCGGCGTGGCGTTCGAGCGGGTCGTCCGACGCAGTTCGCGTGCCGCCGTCAGCGGTCTGCGGACGCGGTGGCCGGTCCATTTCGTCGTCCGTCGTCACCGTCGTGATGTCGCCCGTCTCGCCCGTCTCGCTCGTCCCGCCTCCGCCCGCCTCGACGAGGATGCCGCTATCCACGGGGTAGTCCGCGGGGATGCCGCTGTCCACATCGTCGCGGCGAGTGGCCTTCATCGTCTCGCGCATCAGAATCGCCTGCGTGTTGACGACGGCCTCGCCGTCGCGCGGGTACTGCTGGTCGTAGCTTCCGTCCGCGTTCATCGTCCAGCGCTTGCAGTTGTCGGCGAGGATGAGGTCCAAGTTGAACTTCAACTGTCGCCGTATCTCCGGGTCCTCGACGGGCGTGACCGCCTCGACGCGGCTATCGAGATTGCGGGTCATCCAGTCGGCGCTCCCGGTGTAGTACTCGGGGTCGCCGCCGTTCTCGAAGTAGAAGATGCGCGAGTGTTCGAGGAAGCGGCCGACGACTGAGTGGACCGTGACGTTCTCGCTGATACCGTCGAGTCCCGGGCGGAGGCGACAGATGTCCCGCACCACGAGGTCTATCTCCACGCCCGCCATCGACGCCCGGTACAGTTCCTCGACCATCGCGGGGTCCTCCAGACCGTTGACCTTCACGACGATTCGAGCGGGCCGACCCTCCCGGGCGTGTTCGGCCTCGCGACGGACGAACCGCGTGAACTCCCGGCGCATCGTCACCGGCGCGATGAGCAGTTTCCGGAACCGCTCGTCAAGTCCGGGGCCGGTGAAGAAGTTGAACAGCGTCACGAGGTCCTGCCCGATGTCCCGGTCGGCCGTCAGCAGGCCGAGGTCGACGTACCCCTTCGCCGTCTCTGAGTGGTAGTTACCGGTCCCTACGTGGGAGTAGAGATTTACTCCGTCGTCTCCCTCGCGGACCACGAGCGCCGTTTTCGTGTGCGTCTTCAGGCCGATAGTCCCGTAGGCGACGTGGATGCCGTTCTCCTCCAGTCGACGGACCCACTCTAAGTTGTTCTGCTCGTCGAATCGGGCCTTCAATTCGACCATCACCGCCACCTGCTTGCCGTTCTCCGCCGCTTCGATGAGCGACTGGATGATTTGGGAGTCGCTGGCGGTGCGGTAGATGGCCGCCTTCACCGCCAGCACGTCGGGGTCGTTGGCCGCCTCGTCGAGGAACCGCTGGACGGTGTCCCCGAAGTCGTGGTACGGGTGGTGGAGGAGGATGTCGCCCTCGTCGATGTCCTCGAAGACACTCTGCTGGTGGTCTTCCTCGTCGTCGCGTTCGAACGCCGCCGGGCGGCGGTCGCGCAGTCGTGGATGTGGCTGTGGCGTCCACGGTTCGAGTTGCAGTTCCGGCCGGTCGAGGTCGGTCAGCAACATGAACTCCCGGTAGTCGAGCGGTCCCGGCAGGTCGTATATCTCCCGCTCGGCGAGGTCGAGTTGGTCTTTCAGCGTCTCGCGAATCCGCGGATGAGCGTCGTTCTCTATCTCCATCCGGACGACGGTGGCGAAGCGGCGCTGTTCCAGCACTTCCTCGATCATGTCGATGAGGTCTTCGGCGACCTCCTCGTTGCGCCGGACCTCCGCGTTCCGGGTGAGACGGAACAGCGCGGTGTCGACGACTTCGACGTTCGGCAGGAGTAAATCGAGGTTGTTGCGGATGACGTCCTCGACGAGAACGTACGTCTCCTCGTCGCCGAGTTGGACGAGGCGCGGCCTGTTCGGCGGAATCTTGATGCGCGTGAACGTCGGTCCGTCGGTGTCGGCACGTCGGGTCAGCACCGCGAGCGAAAGCGACCGATTCGAGATGAACGGGAACGGGTGGGCGGGGTCGAACGATAGCGGCGTCAGCGTGGGGAGGACCGACTCCTCGAAGTAGTCGCGCATGCGTGAGCGCTGACTGGCGTTCAGGTCCTCGTAATCGCGCACGTCGATGCCCGCCTCGGCGAGCGCCGGGCGGAGCATGTCGCTGTAACAGTCCGCCTGCTTGGCGAGCATCGGGTCGAGGGTCTCGTGGACCTCCTCCCACTGTTCCAGCGGCGTTCGACCATCCGGACTCTCCTCGGAGATGCCCGCTTCGACTTGCTGTTTGAGGCCGCCGACCCGCTTCATCACGAACTCGTCTAAATTGCGGGTGACGATAGAGAGGAACCGCACCCGTTCGAGGAGCGGATTCCGCTCGTCCAGCGCCTCGTGCAGGACCCGACGCTGGAAGGCGAGTTCACTGAGTTCGCGGTTCAGATACAGGTCCGGGTCGGTCAGGTCGACGCCGTCGGGGTCGTACGGCGGGATGTCCAGTGGTTCCTCGAACGACATCACTGAACCGGCGCGGCCCGGCGCGGTTCGACGATGCTGTCAGACGAACGCGAAACGTAGGTCTCTGGCGGTTCGACGACGACGAGTTCGTCGTTTCGGTAGTCGTAGGCGGTCAGTTGGCCGCCGTAGACACAGCCGGTGTCGAGGCCGACGGCGTGGTCGGTGACGAACGGTTCGGCGAGAACCGTGTGGCCGAAGAACACGCGGGGAAACTCCCGTCGCGTCTCGAACCAGTAGGGGCGGTCGTAGCTCCCGTCGGGGACCAGCGACCGGTTGTTCAGCAGTTCGGTGAGCGAGTGTTCGACCAGCGATTTGCGGTGGTCGACGCCGCCGTGGGCCACGAGCACGTCGTCCCACGAGATGATGGCGGGCATCGACTCGACGAACGCGAGGTCCTCGTCGGTCAGCGCGTCGATGGTCTTGCGCCCATCGACGAGTTTCTGTTCGTTGTTGCCGCGAACGCTGACGAGGTTGTCCCGTTCGCGCACGATGTCGACGACACCCTTGCTGTCCGGTCCCTTCCGAACGAGGTCGCCGACGAAGACGACGAGGTCGTCGGCCGAGGGGTCCAGTTCGTCGAGCAAGCGCTCCAACGTCCCGCGGCACCCGTGGACGTCGCCGACGACGAAGATGTCGTCCCACTGCGTGCTGTCGATACGTCGGTGCGATGCGTCGATAGTCGGATTGAGCGTCGGTTCTGGTACCATGGATGCGGTTCGCCACCTCGCTGGCGGTCCTTGTTCGACGTATGCCCGCGTCCGGCTTAGGTATTTTATATTAGAGATATATATCGGTATGTAGCATCTCTCGAACGACCGACTGCGTGGTATGTGGCAACAACCACCAAACTTTATAGTAAATTATAGTGTAGTATCAGTAGCGTGCAGCTAGCGCCTCGATAAACAGAGGTTCGTCAGTCAGATTCTGCACGCTACCTCACGGCGGCCTTGCACCAGCCGCCGTTTTCCGAAACTATCGGCAGTGAGACCTCTCTACGGAAGAGGAGAAGCCGAGAGAACGTCGCGGCGGCGTTATTCGACGACGACGGCGTTGACCTGCCCGTCCTGCCCGGGGCGGGACGTGACGCGGGCCTTGCCTTCGGAGGTCTCGACGATAGCGCCCTTCGTGATGATGTTTCGGCGGGCGTAGTTCGGGTTCGAGGGGTTCTCGACGACTTGCTCGATGGTCGCCTCGTGGGACTCGGCGCCGTCGGCGACGGTGGCGATGTCGGTGGTGACCGCGCGGACCTTCTCGGTGTTGCCGCGAGCGTCGACGACCTTCAGTTTGCGGTCGCCGACCTGCGTCTCGGTGGATTCGCGGCCGAGTTCGTGCTTTTTCTTCTTGTGGTTCGGGCGTCGTCGACCGCCTGTCCGCTTGCGAGGGGAGCGTCCCTGGTCTTTCATACCCGATGCATGTCCCAGCGGCTACTTGAACCGTTCGATGCCGGACCGCGGGTGTGTGTCTGTGTGACGGACATTGGGGCCAATCGCAATCGTTACCCGACGGCCAGTCGGTGTCACCAACGATGAGTCTGAAGACGGCCGTGGCCGCGCCGTTTCGCCAGCGCGGGACCGACAGCATGGCCGAGAGCGAGTTCGTCGTGGCCCTCTCGCTGGACCGCAACTGGTTCTCGCCCGACCAGGCGAAGACGCTGGTCGACGTGGCCGCCAGCGAGGGCCTCGTCGAACACGACGGGGATTCGCTGGTAGTCACCTTCGACGCCGCCGGAGTCGACGTTCCCGACGGCTTCGCGCCGGGAGAGGAAGTGCTCCGCTCGCGGTCGACGTTCGAACGCGTTCTCGACGCCGTCGTCGAAAGCGGCGTCGAGAAACAGGACGCCGTGGCCGGCATCAATAGCTTGCAGTCCGAACTCGGCGTGACGCTGGAGGCGGCCGCCGTCGTCTACGCCCGCAGCGAGGGCGTGGCCGTCGAGAGCATCGCGGCCGAGGCACGGGAGGACATCTGATGGTCGACGACCGAGTCACGGACGGCACGCGCATCGGGCAGTTGCTCGCTTCGGAGTTGACTGGCCTCCGGCGGGGGCCACTCGGAATGGTCGAAGTCGTCGACGCCGACCCCGACGTGGAACCGACGGCCGAGGGCGCGTTCGCCTACGGCGTCGAGGCCGACGAACAGCGAATCGGCGCCGTCTACGTCACGCCCGAGACGGCGGAGTTCCGCACGGCATCGGCGCTCACTATCGAGTTCGACAGAGACGACGTGACCGTGGACGAACGGGACGGAGAGACGGTCGTCGTCGCACACAGCGGGGCCGCTGTCAAGGCGCTGGTCGACGCCGTGGCCGACGCGCTGTGAGAATCAGGCCGACTGCGGGTTCGAGAGTCGCTCGCTCGTCCACGCGATGAACCCGGTGAGGACGAGCGCCGACCCGACGAACGCCATCGTCGCGGCCGTCGCCAACACCAGTACGGACAGTCCGAGCGGCGACCCGAGCGCCATCACCACTGGCGAGAGCGTGATACAGAACGCGCCGACGGCGACGGCCTGCCGTTGTTTCGTCGAGAGGTTCACGCCGAGGTGAAAGTGCGACTGCGCGGGCGGGTCCGGGGCCGCCAGGCCGAGACAGAACAGCGGGACGCCGACGAAGACGAGCGTCGCGGCCACGGCGTTCGCCCAGAAGGCGAGCGGGTCCGTACTCGGGATGAGAGACAGCAGCGCCCCGGCCACGAGCAGTGAGACGCCGACGACGATACCGAACGGTCGAAGCCGCGAATCCTCGAGCGCCGCGCCGAGACTGGGGAGTGTCTCCGCGACGTGCCCGACGTCGAGGGAACGGTCCATACCGTCGCTTGCCCGCCCACGGTGAAATAGTCGACGGACCCAGTTATCAAATTTGATTTCTGGAGGGGGCGCGACAGAAGGAAACGCTTGTATCCGTCCCCATCGCGGCTGTACATATGCACTTCTTCGACCGGCTTCACGACCGAATCGTGACCGCCGACAGCGTCGTTTCGGTGGGACTGGACCCTGACCCGGACAGGCTTCCCGAGACCGTACGGGACGCCGACCTGCCGCGCTGGCAGTTCAACCGCCGCATCATCGACGCGACGCACGAACACGCCGCCTGCTACAAGCCCAACGCCGCGTTCTACGAGGACGCCGACGGCTGGCGGGCGCTCCGTGAGACCATCGCGTACGCCCACGGCAAGGACGTGCCGGTCCTGCTGGACGCCAAGCGCGGCGACATCGGCAACACCGCCCGCCAGTACGCCCGGATTCTCGACGACGAATACGGCCCCGCCGCCGACGCCATCACCGTCAACCCGTTCCTCGGCCGCGACTCGCTGGAACCGTTCCTCCAACAGGCGGAGAAGGGCGTGTTCGTCCTCGGTCGCACCTCCAACCCCGGCGGCGCGGACCTCCAGGACCTCGAACTGGCCTCCGGCGAGAAACTGTACGAGCGAGTCGTCCACCTCGCGGACCTCTGGAACGACAACGGCAACGTCGGCCTCGTCGTCGGCGCGACGGCCCCCGAAGAGTTGGCGGAGATACGCGAACTCGTCCCCGACATCCCGTTCCTCGTTCCCGGCGTGGGCGCACAGGGCGGCGACGCCGAAGCGGCCGTCGAGCACGGCCTCGCCGACGGCGTCGGCCTCGTCAACTCCTCGCGGGGCATCATCTTCGCGGGCGAGGACGCCGCGAACCGGGGCACGCCCGAGAAGTTCTTCGAGGCGGCGGGACAGTCCGCGAAGCAACTCAAAGAGCAGTTGAACAGATTCCGCTGACCGCTCAGAATCGGTAGGTGTCGACGCCGTCGGGACCCCGCTCAGGGATATCTCGCCTGCTCGGGTCGCCGTCGACGTCGGCGCGACACTCGACGCACAGGCCCGTCTCGGCGTCCCAGTGGCGGTCACAGACGAGTTTCCCACACCGGTCGCACCCGTGGTCGACGTTCAGGCGTTCGCAGATGGCACACAGGCCCGAGAGGCTCATATGAATTTGTAGTGCAGTCATCATCTTGAAGGCTTGGGGCCGACAGGCGAGACGCTTACCTGTCTCTGGACCAAAAGGCGATTCGTGCAGTACGACCGGGTCATAACGGGCGTCGCCGCCGTGTTCGCGGTGCTGACAGCCACGCTGACGGTGGTCGGCCTCCTCGTCAATCCGGCCGTCCTCTTTCTCGCGCTCATGTTCGGCGCGTCGACGTACTTCATGTACTACCACCTGAGCGGGAAGATGGCGTCTGACCTGTACGAGCGAGTCGAGCGCCGGGCCGCGGGCGGCGGTCGCGCTGGCGGACGACGCAACACCAGTCGCGGCGGGTTCGGGGCCGGACCGCGCGAGAACCGCCGCCGGACGCGGGTCGGGCAGGCCGCCCAACAGGCACGACAGGCCCGACAACGCGGCGGGCGACGGCAACGCACGCAACAGCGACAGCGTCGTCGCCGAACCGTCCAGCAGTCCTCTGGGCCGACCGTCCGGGAAGCGTACGACCGTCTCGGACTGGACGCGGGAGCGGACCAAACGGCCGTCAAAGAGGCGTACCGAGAACGCGTCAAGGAGGTCCATCCCGACACCGACACCGGGAGCGAAGCGGAGTTCAAACGCGTCAAGGCCGCCTACGAGACGCTGACGGACGACTGACGCCGACCGCAACCGCCAAAGCCGTCGGTCCGTGAGTTTCGGTATGACCGAGACGCCTCCCCTGCTGGTCGATATCGACGGGACGCTGACCGACGAGTCCCGCGCCGTCGACCCGCGCGTGTTCCCCGTCCTCCGAGAATGGCCCGAACCCGTCGTCATCGCGACGGGGAAGGCGATGCCGTTCCCCATCGGCCTCTGTGAGTTTCTGGGCATCGAGCGCACCGTCGTCGCGGAGAACGGCGGCGTCGTCTTCGTCGAAGCGACGGACGAACTCCAGTTGCGCGGCGACCACGAGGCCGCACTCGCGGTGGGCGAGGCATACCGCGACTTGGGCCACGAACTCGGGTTCGGGGTCGTCGACCTGGCGAACCGCTGGCGGGAGACGGAACTGGTCGTCAGCCTCGACCAACCGCTGGCCCCGCTGAAACGACTCGCCGACGAGTACGGTCTCGTCGTCCTCGACACCGGATTCGCCTATCACGTCACCGACCCGAGCGTCGACAAGGGAACCGGACTCGAAGCCGTCTGCGACGAGTTGGGACTCGCTCCCGGCGGCTTTCTGGCGGTCGGAGACTCCGAGAACGACGCCGAAGCGTTCGACGTGGCGGGCGAGGCCGTCGCGGTGGCGAACGCCGACGCGACGGCGACGGCGCGGGCCGACCGCGTGACCGACGCCGCGTACGCCGACGGGTTCCTCGAAGCGGTCGCACCGTATCGCCCGGCGTGACCGGGGGATTCGACAGGGGGTCCGTTACCGTGAGAGATAGAGCCACACAGTCGGATAAACACCGGTAAGCGGCCCCAAACCCGGGGAAACCTTTTATTCGCCCCTCTGTTACGACTGGTCATGAGCCCCGACCGGGCTGTCCTCCGGCGCGCGCTGGAGCGCGGCGAACAGGAGGGCGGCAGCGTCGAGTTCAAAGAACGGCTCACCGAGCATCTCCACCTCTCCGAGGGTCGACTGGAGTCGCTGGCCGCACAACTCCGCCACCGCGTCCTCTCGGGCGACGGCGAGGCCACCTACGTCGTCGGCGTCACGGACGACGGCGGATTGGCCGGTATCTCCCCCGAGGAGTTCTCCGAGTCGATGGACGTGTTGAGCCTCTTGGCCGAGGAAGCGAGCGCGCACATCGAGGAGGTGAAGACGTGGGGCGTCGACGGTGTTGCCAACGGCGACGCGGACGCCGACCACGGTATCGTCGGCGTCGCCACAATCCGCGAGGGTGCCGTCCTCGAAGACGACGACCACATCGTCGTCGGGACGGCGGGCCACGTCGACCACGGGAAGTCCACCCTCGTCGGCTCGCTCGTCACCGGTGAGGCCGACGACGGCGAAGGGAGCACCCGCGGGTTCCTCGACGTGCAACCCCACGAAGTCGAGCGCGGCCTCTCGGCGGACCTCTCCTACGGCGTCTACGGGTTCGACGACGACGGCCCGGTCCGGATGGACAATCCCCACCGAAAAAGTGACCGCGCACGCGTTGTGGAAGAATCCGACCGTCTCGTCTCGTTCGTCGACACCGTCGGCCACGAACCGTGGCTCCGAACCACGATTCGGGGACTGGTCGGGCAGAAACTCGACTACGGTCTGCTCACCGTCGCCGCCGACGACGGCGTCACGGCGACGACCCGAGAGCACTTGGGCATCCTGCTGGCGACGGACCTGCCGACAGTCGTCGCCATCACGAAGACCGACCTCGTGACCGACGAGCGAGTGAGCGAGGTCGAACACGAGGTCGAACGGGCGCTCCGTGAGGTGGACAAGACACCGCTCCGCGTGGAACGGCACGGCGTCGAGACGGCCATCGAGGAGATTTCCGAGACGGTCATTCCCGTCATGACGACGAGCGCGGTGACCCGCGATGGACTGGGTGACCTCGACGCGATGTTCGAGGCCCTGCCGAAGACCGCCGGTGAAGTCGGTGATTTCCGGATGTACGTCGACCGGACCTACAACGTCCAAGGCGTCGGCCCGGTCGCTTCGGGGACCATCAAATCCGGCGAGGTCGAGGCCGGTGACGACCTCCTCATCGGGCCGATGCAGGACGGGACCTTCCGGGAGGTGCAGGTCCGCTCCATCGAGATGCACTACCACCGCGTCGACGAAGCCACCGCCGGGCGCATCGTCGGCATCGCCCTCAAGGGCGTCCGCGAGGCCGACATCGACCGCGGAATGGCGCTCTTGCCCGCCGACGCCGACCCGAACCCAGTCAAAACGTTCGAGGCGGAAGTGATGGTGTTGAACCACCCCACCCGAATCGGTGAAGGGTACGAACCCGTCGTCCACCTCGAAACCGTCAGCGAAGCCGCCGCGTTCTACCCCGAGGGCGGGCAACTGCTCCCCGGGGACGCCGGACGGACGACGGTCGAGTTCAAGTTCCGCTCGTACCTCGTCGAGGAGGGACAGAAGTTCGTCTTCCGCGAGGGCCGGTCGAAGGGCGTCGGAACGGTCACAGACGTGACCACCGACTGAGCGGTTAGGTACCACCCATTTATATACAGACCCCCTCAGACACGTATGGATTTACTCGTCTTCGGCGCAAGCGGGCGGGTCGGTAGCCGTCTCTGTACGTACGCCGCTACCGACGGCCACCGCGTCACTGCGTTCGTCCGCGAGGGCAGTTCCGCCCCGGACGACGCCCGCGTCGTCGAGGGCGACGTTACCGACGCACGGACCGTCGCCGAGACGGTAGACGACCAGGACGCCGTCTGTAGCGCCCTCGGCCCCGAGACCGAGGCGGACACCTCGGCATTCACGGCCGGGACCGAGAACATCAGCGACGGGATGGAAGCCGCTGGCGTCGACCGACTCGTCGCCGTCTCGGCCGCGGCTATCCTGCAGGCGACGCCAGGTCGACTCTGCCTCGATATGCCCGAGTTTCCCGACCAGTTGCGGTCCGTCGCGACGGCTCACAAGACGGTGTACGAGCGCCTCCGCGACTCCGCGCTCGACTGGACGCTGGCCTGTCCGGCACAGATGCCCGACGGCGCGCCGACCAACTACTACCGGACCGCCGTCGACTACCTCCCGGAAGGCGGACAGTCTATCTCGTCGGGTGACGTTGCAGCGTTCGTCTACGACACGGCGGTCGGCGACGAGTACCGCCGCCAGCGCGTCGGCCTCGCTTACTGACGGGTGGCCTTCGCCAGATACGCCGGGTGTTGGTAGGGGTACTGGCGGTTCTCGAAGGCGGCGTTACGGACCCAACTGAGGTCCCAACCGTCGGCGAATCGCGCCCCGAACTCCGAGTACGCGACGCCACCCGGTCGACGGCCCCACCGTTCCGGAGCGGCCGCGGCGAGGACGAAGCACCGACCCCCATCTCGCAGGGCGGCGTGGACGGCCTCGACGTATCGGTCCCGTTCCGCGTCGTCGAGGCAGTGAAACAGCGCCGAATCGACCACCGTGTCGAACCGCATCGAGAGGGCGTCGACGGCGAGGGCGTCCCACACCAGAAACTGGGCGCCGCTACCCCGCCATCTCGCCTTCTGTCGTGCCCGCGCGACGGCTTGGGGCGCGAAGTCGACGCCGAGGACGTCGTGGCCCCGGTCGGCGAGATAGAGCGATAGCTCGCCGGTTCCACAGCCGATATCGAGGACGCGGCCGCGAATCTCGCCCGCTTCCGCGAGGGCTACGAACGCGCGCTGGGGTCGTCCGATGTCCCAGGCTGGCGCGCCGGAGTAGGCCGCGTCGAACCCGTAGGCTCGGGCCGAAACCGGCTGAACGCCGGGACGGTACGGCGGGTAGCCGTGCCAGAAGGGGGCGTTCACGGGACCGCCTCGTGAATCAGTCGCATACGGTGACGACGAGCGGCGAACCGAAAAAGCTGCGCCGGTCGGCGGACCTTACGCCGCCTCGTAGCCCCGGTCGGTCTGGCGCGTTAGGCCGAACACGGCGCTCCACTCGAGGAGGTGTTCCGTCCGCCGCCGCCAGTCTGCCTCCCAGTCGGTCCGTCGCTCGCGCTCCCAGCGCGGAACGACCGACCGAACAGCGTCGAACGCCTCGTCGACAGTCTTCGGTTCCACGTCGAGAGCGTCGAGGAGTTCCGCGACGGCGAAGACGTTCGCCCGGAACTGTGCGGCCAGCGCCTCCCGGTCGAAGTCGCCCTGCCGCCGGTAGTACCCGCGCTCGCCCGACGCGACGAGGCCCAGCGCTTCGACGAAGATGAGGGACTCGCGGGCCGTCTCCCTGTCGGGCACGTCCGTCGCGCGTTGGATAGCCCGACAGCAGTCGGCCTCCTCGCCGGGAACCAGCGGCACGGCCTCGCGCACGTCCGCCAGAAAGGCGAGCGACCGGGCGGGCGGCGCGACTTTGTATCGCATCAGAGCCCGAAGCTCTCGGCCACCACGTCCTCGCTCGTCTCGCCGACGACGTGCGTGTCGCCGCCGACGACGTCGACGGTGACCTTCGCCGGGCCGAACAGTTCCACCGGGAGTTCCCCGAAGTCCCAGTCCACGTCCTCGAACACCGAATCGAGCGGTCGGCCGTACTCGTCGGCGGCGACGGACGGCACCTCGTCGAATCGGTCGAACGACTCGTCGACCGTGAGGTGGACCTCCGCGCCGTAGGCCAGCGCGTCCGTCGTGCGGGCCATCGCGGCAGCCTCGTCGCCCGCGACGGGAGCGACCGGTGCGCGCGCGTTCGCTGAGAGCACAGATACCGGGTCGAACCCGAGCTCCGAGAGGCGGAAGACGGCGAGTTCGGCGGCACGTGCGGCCGCAACGACGCTTCCGGTGACGCTCGCCGTCGCGAAGGCGGGGAGAAAGACCCCTGTCTCGGGGACGCCCGTGCGCTCGGCGACCTGACTCGCGACCGCTTCGTCGGGCAGTTGGTCGGTTTCGACCGCGAGGACGGCGAAGTCCTCCTCCTCCCGGTAGCCGATGCGCTGGTACACGTCCTCCTCGGCCACGAGAGCACGGGCCGGGCCACTCCCCAGGCCCTCGAAACTCTCGGTGGCGAGTTCCCACCCGCCCTTCTGCGAGCAGAGCAGGGCCAGCGCGGGGTGGTCCGTCGACAGTTCGACGTGCGTCAACGGCGCGTCGGCGACGCTGTCCATGGTCGTCTGGACCGTCGCCAACCCGGCCGTCTGTATCTCTGCGAGGACGAGTCCGGCCTCGACGGCCCCCGGAACCTCGACGCCGAAGTCGAGGACCGCGGCGTCGCCGTCCAGCGCGTGGACGTCTATCGTCAGTTCGTCGGCGAAGTCGATGGCCTCGTCGACGAGTTCGGTGGCCATCCGATTGAGCGTGTCCATACGCGGCCTTTGGCGGCCCGCCTTTTAATCTCCACCTTCGGCCGAGTCGCTCCGGGCCGCCCGGCCCAACTGGGCCTCGACGGCGTCGACTTTCTCACTCGCGCGCTGGTCGACCCCGCGCTTGTCGTCTATCTTCAGGAACGTCTCCACGCGGTCCGACTGTGCGCCGACGGCCTCGTGGGCGGCGTGGGCCGCCGCGAACAGTTCCGCGCTGTCGTCTGCCTCGATGATGGTTCCCATCGGCGTCGTCTCGTACTCCACGTCGAACTCGTCCAAGGCCGCGACGGCGTCGGCGACGTAGGGGGCCATGCTCTCCTCGACGACCGGTGCGACCGACAGGAAGCCGATACAGGTCATGCGCGTGGCTACCGTCGGCACAGACCTAACGCTGGCGCTCGGTCAGTCGCTTCGGTCTGCCTCCGCGCGCTGTCGTCGCGGCGCGACGGTCGGCCGCCAGTAGCCCCAGAGTTCCGCGAGCAGCGTCGTCAGGACGAGGCCGGACAGACACAGCGCCGCGACGAGGAGCGAATCGCCACCGTCGACGACATCCAGCGTCCGGTGGAACCAGAACACGTCGGCCGCGGCCGAGTCGTGAAAATCGTACAGTGTCTCGCGCGCGAACGGTGCAATCTGGTGCGCGTCGGGGAGCAGGGCCCATCCGCCACCGGCGAGAACGACGGTCCGCGGAAACGGGACCCTCGGACCGAGGAGCGCGACGAGCACCGTCGTCGCCGTCGCGCCGACCGCGAAGTGGGCGATAGCTATCGACACGCCGGAGGGAGCAATCTGACGGTCATAAGTAAACGGTCGAAACCGAGCGTAAGCCGTGCCTACCCGGGACGGCAGAAACGGGTTTGGCGACCCAACCGCGTCGAGTGACACCAAAGCAGTCGCACGGGCGTCGTGGTCGGGAGAAATGCGCGGACTGGGATGTTGAACCACGGGAAGACGGTCCTACTCGCTCACTGCGCGGGCTGCGACTTCCCTGATTCAAACCCAGTGCGATTTCGTCTCGGAACGCGACTGGCTCCGCTCGCCGGTTTGCATCGACAGAAATGCGCTGGCTGGGATTTGAACCCAGGTTGTGACCATGGCAAGGTCACGTGATACCACTACACTACCAGCGCGCACCGCGCCTCTCTGCATCTCAAACTGGTGAGGGTGACAGTAAAAAGCCTTCCGTTTTAGCGGGAAAATCGTGGGACGTGAAGGCAACGCACCCGCCCACGGATTCGTGAGTGAGAATCACACGCCGAGCTTTCGGAAGCGGCAATGCCCGTGTGGGCAGTTCACGCCCTACGAGCGTCGACGGGCCGTGTGAACGCGTCCCAACGCACGCGCGAAGCGGGGTCTTTTTACCGTAGGACTGGGGATGTATCGCTACAGTCTAGTGGCGCGACGTGGAAGCGTCACGGCATGACGACCAGCGTACTCGTGCCGTCTTCCCTCACACGGGAAGCCGAAGACCGCCGTGAGGCGACTCGTAAGCTCGGATACGTGGCCCGCGCGGCCACGGTGTTCCGGGTCGACCGGCTGACAGTGTTCCCCGACCCAGCGGGCGAGGGGAAGTGGGAGGACGGGTTCGTCGAAACCGTCTTACGGTACGCCGCGACGCCCCCGCATCTCCGAAAGGAGATGTGGGGCAAGCGGGACGAACTGGAGTACGTCGGCGTCTTGCCGCCGCTCCGCGTGCGTTCACAGACCGGCTCCGGATCTGAGGGTTCGGGGTCGTTAAGACAGGGAATCGTGACCGAGGTCGGAGCTGATGGGCGCGTCCGGGTCAATTGCGGCATGCAACACCCGATCTCCCTCCCCGTTCCAGACGGTATGGACGTGGGCGAGGGGGAGCGCGTGACCGTCAGGGTCTCTTCGCGACGGCCGGTCCGGGCGAAACTCGTCGACCACCCCACACCGGGGTTCGACGTGGTTTCCGCGGACCTCGATTCGGCACTCTCGCGCGACGACGCCGGGCTCACCATCGCCTCGTCGAGGTACGGTGAGTCGGTGACGACGCGCCGTCTCGGCCATCTGGCCGAGCGTCGGGAGACCGAGGGCGGCATGACAGTCGCCTTCGGCGCTCCGGAGCGTGGGTTACCGTCGATACTCGACGTGGACCCGGGCTCCGTCGGTGGAGACCAGACAGACGACGACCCCACAGGGTTCGACCTCTGGCTGAATACGGTTCCGAACCAGGGCAGCGAGGTCGTGCGAACGGAAGAAGCGCTGTTCGCCTCCCTCGCCTGTCTAACCCTCATGGAGTAAACGTATGCCACAATCAAGCAGACCACGCAAAGGCTCGCTGGGCTACGGCCCGCGCACGCGCTCGACGAGCGAGACGCCGCGGTTCAATAGCTGGCCGTCCGACGACGGTCAGCCCGGCGTCCAAGGGTTCGCCGGCTACAAGGCAGGCATGACACACGTCGTGCTCGTCAACGACGAACCCAACTCCCCGCGCGAGGGGATCGAAGAGACCGTCCCGGTGACGGTCGTCGAGACGCCGCCGATGCGCGCCGTCGCCCTGCGAGCGTACGAAGAGACGCCGTACGGCAAGCGTCCGCTGACGGAAGTTTGGACCGACGAGTTCCACGGGGAACTCGACCGGACCCTGAACCTGCCGGAGGGCCACGACCCGGACGCTGCAGAAGAACAGGTACGCGAGGCGCTCGAAGACGGGAGCCTCGGGGACGTGCGACTTATCACGCACACCGTCCCCGACGCCGTCCCGAGCGTCCCGAAGAAAAAGCCCGACGTGATGGAGACTCGCGTCGGCGGTGGTTCGCTCTCGGACCGCCTCGACCACGCCCTCGAACTCGTCGCCGACGGCGGCGAGCACTCGATGAACGACGTGTTCCGCGCCGGTGAGTACACCGACATCGCGGGCGTCACCAAGGGCAAAGGGACCCAGGGTCCCGTCAAGCGGTGGGGCGTCCAGAAGCGGAAGGGCAAGCACGCCCGACAGGGTTGGCGGCGCCGAATCGGTAACCTCGGCCCGTGGAACCCGTCCCGCGTGCGCTCGACGGTCCCCCAGCAGGGGCAGACCGGCTACCACCAGCGGACCGAACTGAACAAGCGCCTCATCGACATCGGCGAAGGCGACGAACCCACCGTCGACGGCGGGTTCGTCAACTACGGCGAGGTCGACGGCCCCTACACGCTCGTGAAGGGGTCCGTGCCCGGCCCGGACAAGCGCCTCGTGCGCTTCCGCCCGGCGGTCCGACCGAACGACCAACCGCGCCTCGACCCCGAGGTGCGCTACGTCTCCACAGAATCGAACCAAGGATAACCTATGCAGGCAACTATCTACACTCTGGACGGCGAGGCCGACGGGGAGGTCGACCTGCCGGACGTCTTCGAGACGCCCGTGCGAACCGACCTCATCGGAAAGGCCGTTCGCGCCGCCCAGGCAAACCGGAAGCAAGACTACGGCTCCGACGAGTACGCTGGCCTCCGAACGCCGGCCGAATCGTTCGGTAGCGGTCGCGGGCAGGCCCACGTCCCGAAGCAGGACGGCCGCGCCCGACGCGTCCCGCAGGCCGTCAAAGGCCGACGCGCGCACCCGCCGAAAGCCGAGAAGGACCGGTCTATCGACCTGAACGACAAGGAACGACAGCTCGCCATCCGTTCGGCGCTCGCCGCCACGACGGACGCCGAACTCGTCGCCGAGCGCGGCCACGAGTTCGACCGCGAGGACGTTCCCGTCGTCGTCTCCGACGACTTCGAGGACCTCGTCAAAACGCAGGAGGTCGTCGACGTTCTCGAAGCGCTCGACGTCGAAGCTGACATCGAGCGCGCCGACGACACGAAGATCAAGGCCGGACAGGGGAAGGCCCGCGGTCGGAAGTACCGCCGTCCCTCCTCTATCCTGTTCGTGACGAGCGAAGGACCGTCCCGCGCCGCCCGCAACCTCGCGGGCGCCACCGTCGCCACGGCGGCCGAGGTCAACGCAGAGGACCTCGCCCCCGGCGGCCAGCCCGGTCGGCTCACCGTCTTCACCGAGTCCGCACTCGAGGAGGTCGCAGACCGATGAGCTGGGACGTCATCAAGTACCCCCACGTCACCGAGAAGGCCATGAACGACATGGACTTCGACAACAAGCTTCAGTTCGTCGTCGACGACGAGGCTGGGAAGCCCGAGGTCGCAGAGGCCGTCGAGACCCAGTACGACGTTACCGTCGTCGACGTGAACACGCAGAACACGATGGACGGCGTCAAGAAGGCCGTCGTGCGTCTCTCCGAAGACGACGACGCGCAGGAAGTCGCCTCCAGAATCGGGGTGTTCTAACGATGGGACGACGAATTCAGGGACAACGACGCGGTCGCGGGACGTCCACGTTCCGGGCGCCCTCGCACCGCTACAAGGCTGACCTCGAGCACCGGAAAGTCGAAGACGGCGATGTCATCGCAGGCACAGTCGTCGACATCGAACACGACCCCGCCCGCTCGGCGCCCGTCGCGGCCGTCGAGTTCGAGGACGGGGACCGCCGACTCGTCCTCGCGCCGGAAGGTATCGGCGTGGGCGACGAACTGCAGGTCGGCGTCAGCGCCGAAATCGCTCCGGGGAACACGCTCCCGCTCGCGGAGATTCCCGAAGGGGTTCCGGTCTGCAACGTCGAGTCCAGCCCCGGCGACGGCGGGCGCTTCGCCCGCGCGTCGGGTGTCAACGCGACCCTGCTGACCCACGACCGCTCGGTTGCTGTCGTCAAGCTCCCCTCCGGGGAGATGAAGCGGCTCGACCCGCAGTGCCGCGCCACCATCGGCGTCGTCGCCGGTGGCGGTCGGACTGACAAGCCGATGGTCAAAGCCGGGAACAAGTATCACAAGATGAAAGCTCGCGGGACGAAGTGGCCTAACGTCCGTGGTGTCGCAATGAACGCCGTCGACCACCCCTTCGGTGGCGGTGGCCGACAGCACCCGGGCAAGCCGAAGTCCATCTCCCGCAACGCTCCGCCGGGCCGGAAGGTCGGGGACATCGCCTCGAGCCGGACCGGTCGAGGTGGTGACGAATGAGTTCGGAATACCAAATCGGCCACGAAGGAGAGTTCTCCTTCCGCGGCCACACGCTCGACGAGCTGCAGGCGATGGAGCTCGACGAAGTCGCGGAACTGCTCCCCGCACGCCAGCGGCGAAGTATCAAGCGCGGTCTGACCGAGGAAAAGCAGAAACTCCTCGAAAAGGCCCGCGAGGCCGAAGAGGAGGCGACGGCGAACAACCCGATCCGCACGCACCTGCGCGACATGCCGGTGCTGCCGGAGATGGTGAACCTTACCTTCGCCGTCCACAACGGCCAGAGCTTCGAGCGCGTGAAGGTCGAGCCCGAGATGCTCGGGCACTACCTCGGTGAGTTCCAGCTCACCCGCACCTCGGTCGAACACGGTCAGGCCGGTATCGGGGCGACACGCTCCTCGAAGTTCGTACCGCTCAAGTAATCATGGGAATCAGCTACTCAGTCGACGCCGACCCGGAGACCACCGCGAAAGCGATGCTTCGGGAGCGGCAGATGAGCCACAAGCACAGCAAGGCCATCGCCCGAGAGATCAAGGGCAAGACGGCGGGCGACGCCGTCGAGTTCCTCGAAGCGGTCATCGAGGGCGACCAGCCGGTCGCGTTCAAGCAGCACAACTCGGGCGTCGGCCACAAGAGCAAGGTCGACGGCTGGGACGCCGGTCGCTACCCGGAGAAGGCCTCCGAGGCCTTCATCGACCTGCTGGAGAACGCCGTCGGCAACGCCGACCACCAGGGCTTCGACGGTGAAGCCATGGAGATCATGCACGTCGCCGCCCACAAGGTCGGCGAGCAGCAGGGTCGCAAGCCCCGCGCGATGGGGCGTGCCTCGGCGTGGAACAGCACGCTGGTCGACGTCGAACTCGTCCTCGAGGAGGTCAGCGAATAATGGCCGACGAACAGCAGTTCATCGAGGACGGCCTCCAGCGGACCCAAATCGACGAGTTCTTCGCGGAAGAACTCGGCCGTGCGGGCTACGGCGGCATGGACGTCGCCAAGACCCCGATGGGGACCCAAATCGTCCTGAAGGCCGAGAAGCCCGGGATGGTCATCGGCAAGGGCGGGAAGAACATCCGCAAGATCACGACCGAACTCGAAGAGCGGTTCAACCTCGACGACCCGCAAATCGACGTTCAGGAAGTCGAGGAACCGGACCTCAACGCCCGCATCGTCGCGGACCGTCTGGGGAACGCCCTCGAACGCGGCTGGTACTTCCGCAAGGCCGGTCACACGACCATCGACCGCATCATGGAATCTGGCGCGCTCGGTGCCGAAATCGTCCTCTCAGGGAAGGTTACCGGTGCCCGTTCGCGCGTCGAGAAGTTCAACCGCGGTTACATCAAGCACAACGGCGAACCCGCCGAAGAAATCGTCGACAGCGGCGTCGGCGTCGCCGTGATGAAACTCGGCACCATCGGCGTGCAGGTCAAGATAATCCCGCCGGACGCCGAACTCCCCGACGACTTCGAGATTTACGAGGACGTCGAGGTCGAAGACTACGTCGCCGACACCGAGGGCGAGTCCGTCGAGGAACTCCTCGAAGGCGAACCCGAAGGCGACGAGGAAGCCGAGACCGTCGAAGTCGGTCACGACGAACCCGACGAGGTCGAGGTCGACGAGGAAGTCGTCGAAGAAGTCGTCGAGGAAGACGTCGAGGTCCCGACTGACGAAGATGTCGAGGACGTCGATGTCGACGAACTCGAGGAAGCCGTCGAAGAGGACCTCGACGAAGACGTCGAGGCCGAAGCGGAAGAACTGATGGACGAGATGGAGGATGACGAAGAATGACTGTCCTTCACGTCCAGGAAGTTCGCGACATGACGCCCGCCGAGCGAGAGGCGGAACTCGACGAACTCAAGACGGAACTACTCAACGCCCGCGCCGTGCAGGCGGCGGGTGGCGCCCCGGAGAACCCGGGCCGCATCAAGGAACTGAAGAAAGCCATCGCGCGAATCAAGACGATTCAGCGCGAAGCAGGCGACCTCCAGCAGGAGGACGAATAATGCCACTGACACCCGCGACGCTCCCACGTCACGAACTCGTCGGCCTCGACGTCGAGGTCGTCGCCGCGTCCAATCCGGACGCTATCGGTATCAGCGGTCGCGTCGTCACCGAGACGACCCAGACACTGGGTATCGAGGGGGCCGACCGGGTGTGGCACGTGCCGAAGGACAGCGCGACGTTCACCTTCGACCTCGACGACGGACAGCGAGTCCGCGTCGACGGGTCGAAACTCGTCGCCCGTCCCGCTCGCCGCACAGAGAAATCAGGTGATTCCAAATGGCGCTAGGACTGAACGTACAGGAACCGGAGACGACCTGTACCGACCAGCACTGCCCGTTCCACGGAGAGCTCTCCGTGCGCGGTCAGACGCTGGACGGTGAGGTCGCTTCCACCGATATGGAGAAGACCGTCGTCGTCGAGCGCGAGTACGACGTGAAGGTGCCGAAATACGACCGCTTCATGAAGCGGCGGAGCCGCGTTCCGGCTCACGCACCCGACTGTCTCGACCTCGCGGTCGGTGACACGGTCACGATAGCAGAGTGTCGACCGCTCTCGAAAACGAAGAACCACGTCGTCGTCAGCGTTGCCGACGACACCGAGGACGGTGAGAACTAATGGAGGCGCTCAACGCAGACGTCACCCAAGGCCTGGAGAAGGGCTCGCTCATCACGTGTGCCGACAACACCGGCGCACGTGAACTGAAAGTCATCTCCGTTCACGGCTACTCGGGGACGAAGAGCCGCCACCCGAAGGCTGGGCTGGGCGACAAGATCACGGTCTCGGTCACCAAGGGGACGCCGGAGATGCGTCGCCAGGTGCTCGAAGCCGTGGTCGTCCGCCAGCGAAAGCCCATCCGCCGTCCCGACGGCACCCGCGTCAAGTTCGAAGACAACGCGGCCGTCATCGTGGACGAGAACGAGGACCCGCGCGGGACCGAGCTGAAAGGCCCCATCTCGCGGGAAGTCGCGGAACGCTTCGGGAGTGTCGCCTCCGCAGCGACGATGATCGTATAGAACAATGAGTCAGCAACCAGACAAACAGCGAACGAGTCAACGACGCGCCCCGCTCCACGAGCGACACAAGCAGGTTCGGGCGACGCTGTCGGCCGACCTCCGCGAGGAGTACGGCCAGCGAAACGTCCGCGTCAACGCCGGCGACACCGTCGAGGTGCTCCGCGGCGACTTCGCGGGCGAGGAAGGCGAAGTGCTCGAAGTCGACCTCACGGACGCCGTCATCCACGTCGAGGACGTTACCCTCGAAAAGACCGACGGCGAAGAGGTCCCGCGACCGCTCGACACCTCGAACGTTCGGGTCACCGACCTGAACTTAGAGGACGAGAAGCGGGAATCGCGTCTCGAATCGGAGGATGATTCCGCATGAGTAACCACCAGAAGCGACTCTCGGTGCCCAACAGTTGGCCCGTAGAGCGCAAGACGGCAACGTTCACGGTCAAGGCCGGTGCCGGTCCGCACGGTGAGTCGGGGGTCCCCCTGCTCATCGTCCTGCGGGACGTGCTCGGCTACGCCGACAACCGCAAAGAAGCGCGCTACGCGCTCAACGAGGACAACGTCCTCATCAACGGCAAGGCCGTCTCCGACGAGGAGCGCCCTGTCGGGATGTTCGACATCCTCGCCTTCACCGAGCGCGAAGAGTACTACCGCGTGTTCCCCGGCGAGGGCGGTCGGCTTGCGCTGACCGCCATCGAGGCGGACGCTGCCGAGTCCAAACTCGGCAAAATCGTCAGCAAATCTCACGTGCCCGGTGGCGACGTGCAACTGGGCCTCCACGACGGGCAGACGCTCGTCGTCGAGGACGACCAGACCTACGACGCCGGTGACTCCATCGTCGTCGACAACGAGACCAACGAGGTCGTCGCTCACTTCGAGTACGGAGAGGGCGCACTCGTCACGGCCGTCGACGGCGCACACGCCGGCGAAATCGGCGAAGTCGACGAGATTCAGGTCACGCCCGGGTCCGCACAGAACAACGTCCTCGTCTCGCAGGACGACGGCGGCTTCGAAACGGTCGAAGAGTACGTCGTGGTCATCGACGAGAACTTCACGGGTGACGACGAATGAGCTCGGAGACCGCGGATTTCCACGAGATGCGCGAACCGAGCGTCGAGAAGGTCGTCGTCCACATGGGCATCGGTCACGGTGGCCGCGACCTCGCCAACGCCGAGGACATCCTCGGCGAGATTACGGGCCAGACGCCCGTCCGAACGAAGGCCAAGCGGACCGTCGGCGAGTTCGACATCCGCGAGGGCGACCCCATCGGCGCGAAGGTCACGCTGCGTGACGAACTCGCCGCCGAGTTCCTCGAGACGGCGCTGCCGCTCGCGGAACTCAAGGGGTCGCAGTTCGACGACACCGGCAACTTCAGCTTCGGCGTCGAGGAACACACGGAGTTCCCGAGCCAGGAGTACGACCCGTCCATCGGAATCTACGGGCTGGACGTGACGGTCAACCTCGTCCGCCCCGGCTACCGCGTCGCCAAGCGCGACAAGGCGTCGCGCTCGATTCCGTCGAACCACCGACTCAATCCCGCGGACGCTATCGCGTTCGTCGAGTCGACATTCGATGTTGAGGTGAGCGAATGAGCGAAAGTGAAACCACAGAAGAGCCCGACGTCGCCGAGTCCGAGCGGACCGGCCAGCTCGAGTCCTGCCAGCGCTGCGGGCGCGAACAGGGACTCGTCGGCAAGTACGACATCTGGCTATGTCGCCAGTGCTTCCGCGAGATTTCTCGGGGAATGGGCTTCAAGAAGTACAGCTAACCATGACAGGTAACGACCCATTCGCCAACGCGCTGTCGGCCATCAACAACGCCGAGAGCGTCGGGCATCTGGACCAGACGGTATCGCCCGCCTCGAACGAAATCGGCGCTGTCCTCGAGGTCTTCTACGACCGCGGGTACGTCGACGGATTCACCTTCGTCGACGACGGCAAAGCCGGTGAGTTCGAGGTCGAACTGAAAGGAGCCATCAACGAGTGTGGCCCGGTCAAGCCCCGCTACTCTGCGGGCGCAGACGAGTTCGAGAAGTGGGAGAAGCGGTTCCTCCCCGCCCGTGACTACGGGACCCTCGTCGTTTCGACCAGCCACGGAATCATGAGCCACTACGAGGCCCGTGAGGAAGGCGTTGGTGGACAGGTCATCGCGTACGTGTACTAACAATGCCACGAGTAGAACTGGAAATTCCGGAAGACGTGACCGCCGAACAGGACCATCTCGACATCACCGTCGAGGGTCCCAACGGCAGTGTCACACGACGGCTCTGGTACCCCGACATCGACGTCTCCGTCGAGGACGGCGTCGTCGTCATCGAGTCCGAGGAATCGGACGCGAAGACGAACTCGACAATCGGGACCTTCCAGAGCCACATCGAGAACATGTTCCACGGCGTGACCGAGGGCTGGGAGTACGAGATGGAAGTCTTCTACTCTCACTTCCCGATGCAGGTCAACGTCGAGGGTGACGAAGTCGTCATCGAGAACTTCCTCGGCGAGAAGGCCGCCCGTCGAACGACGGTCCACGGCGACACCGAGGTCCAGATCGACGGCGAGGAACTCACCCTGACGGGCTCGAACATCGAGGCCGTCGGCCAGACCGCCGCGGACATCGAACAGCTCACGCGCATCAACGACAAGGACGTGCGCGTGTTCCAAGACGGGGTGTACATCACCCAGAAACCGAGCCGAGGTGACGCCTGATGGCAGACAACCCCGACAACAAGAGCAGTGACGCCGACGCCAACGAAGAGGCGCTGACGCAGGGCGACGGGCCCGAAGCAGACATCGAGTCCGAACAGCCCCTCGACGGCGAACCCGCCGAGGACGTCGACGAAGTGGCCGAGGAGGCCGAAGCCGACGACGACGAGATGGAACTGACCGACATCAGCGGTGTCGGCGACTCCAAGGCCGACGCGCTGCGCGAGGCCGGATTCGAGACCGTCGACGACGTTCGCGCCGCTGACCAGTCCGCACTCGCGGAGGTCAACGGCATCGGGAACGCGCTCGCGGCCCGAATCAAAGCCGACGTCGGTGGGCTCGAAGTCGACACCGAGACCGAAGCCGAAGTCGAAGAGGAAGGCGCCGAGGAGGCGGCCGACGAGGACGTGGAGACGGAACTCCAGCCCCGCGGCCACGCCGACAAGACGCCGGACCTCGACGACGAGGCGGCCCGACTGCTGGCACAGCGACACCGCGTCGGCACGCCGCAGTTCAACCGACAGGACCACCACAAGAAAAAGCGCGTCTCGACCTCGTGGCGCCGCCCCCGCGGCCAGCTATCGAAGCAGCGCCGGGGAATCAAGGGCAAAGGCGACACCGTCGAGGCGGGCTTCCGCTCGCCGAAGGCGGTTCGCGGCAAGCACCCCTCGGGCTTCGACGAAGTCCGCGTCCACAACGTGGACGATCTCGAAGGCGTCGACGGCGACGTCGAGGCGGTCCGAATCGCCTCGAAGGTCGGCGCTCGAAAGCGCGAGCGCATCGAAGAGGAAGCCGAGGACGCGGGCATCCGCGTGCTCAACCCCACCTACGTTGAAGTCGAGGTGAACGAGTAATGACGGACCTCTCCGCACAGAAGCGACTCGCAGCAGACGTCCTCGACGTCGGGAAGAACCGCGTCTGGTTCAACCCCGACCGACAAGGCGACATCGCGGACGCGATTACCCGCGAAGACGTTCGCGAACTGGTCGACGAGGGCGCAATTCAGTCGAAGGACAAGAAAGGCAACTCCCGCGGCCGCGCCCGGGAGCGACAGAAGAAGCGCGCCTACGGCCACCAGAAGGGAGCCGGTTCCCGGAAGGGCAAGGCTGGCGCACGCCAAGACCCGAAGAAGGATTGGCAGTCGCGCATCCGCGCACAGCGAAAGAAGTTGCGCGAACTCCGCGACGACGGCACGCTGACGAAATCGCAGTACCGCGACCTGTACGACAAGGCTGGCGGTGGCGAGTTCGACAGCGTCGCCGACCTCGAACGATACATCGACGCAAACCACGGTGACGAATAATGGCGACAGGACCACGATACAAGGTGCCGATGCGGCGACGCCGCGAGGCCCGTACCGACTACCATCAGCGGTTGCGCCTGCTGAAATCCGGCAAGCCCCGCCTCGTTGCTCGAAAGAGCAACAAGCACGTCAGGGCGCAGCTGGTGACGCTGGGCGGCGAGGGCGACCGAACGCTCGCGTCCGCTCACTCGAGCGACCTCGAAGAGTACGGCTGGGAAGCGCCGACGGGCAACATGCCCGCGGCGTATCTGACCGGCCTGCTCGCCGGGCTTCGCGCACAGGAAGCGGGCGTCGAGGAAGCGGTGCTCGACATCGGCCTCAACTCCCCGACCCCCGGAAGCAAAGTGTTCGCAATACAAGAAGGCGCAATCGACGCCGGGCTCGAAATCCCCCACAACGACGACGTACTCGCCGACTGGCAGCGCACCCGCGGTGCCCACATCGCCGAGTACGCCGAGCAGCTGGACGACCCGCTGTACAGCGGGGACTTCGACGCCGAAGACCTCCCGGAACACTTCGACGAAGTACGGGAGACCCTACTGGAAGGTGACATCGAACTATGAGTGCTGACAACGGCTGGGAACCCCGAACACGCCTCGGCAAGAAGGTTGTCGAGGGCGAAATCGACTCCATGCAGGAGGCGCTGAACTCGGGGCTTCCCCTGAAAGAATCGGAAGTCGTCAACCAGCTCGTTCCCGACCTGGAAGACGAAGTGCTGGACATCAACATGGTCCAGCGGATGACCGACTCCGGACGACGAGTGAAGTTCCGCTGCGTCGTCGCTGTCGGTAACCGCGACGGCCTCGTCGGCTACGCCGAGGGGCGTGACGACCAGGTCGGCGGTGCGATCCAGAAGGCCATCGAGGTGGCCAAACTGAACCTCATCGACGTCTCCCGCGGCTGCGGGTCCTGGGAGTGTGGCTGTGGCCGTCCCCACACGGTCGCGCTGCGCACCAAGGGCAAGGCCGGGAGCGTCGAAGTCGAGCTTCAGCCCGCACCGCGCGGGCTGGGCCTCGCGGGCGGAGAGACCGTCCGCAAGGTGCTCGAACTCGCCGGTATCGAGGACATCTGGACACGCTCGTCGGGCAACACCCGAACCACCGTCAACTTCGCGAAGGCGACGTTCAACGCGCTCAAGGGCACGGCCGAAGCCCGCGTCCCCGAGCGCACCTTCGAGAAACGTGAGGTGATCGAGTGATGCAAGCGCTCGTTCAGATTCGCGGCGACGTCAACATGGATACGGACATCCACGACACGCTGAAGATGCTGAACATCCACCACGTCAACCACGCGACGCTCGTCCCGGAGACGGACACGTACCGTGGCATGGTGACGAAGGTCAACGACTTCGTCGCCTACGGCGAGCCGAGCCAGGAGACGGTGGAACTGCTCATCGAGCGACGCGGCGAGCCCGCGGAGGGCGACGCCGACATCGACGACGAGTGGGTCGCCGAGCACACCGACTACGACGACGTCGGCAGTCTCGCCGCCGCACTCGTCGACGAGGAGACGACCCTCAACGAGCAGGGGCTCTCCCCGACGCTCCGTCTGCACCCGCCGCGCGGCGGCCACGACGGCATCAAACACCCCACCAAGGAAGGCGGTGAACTCGGAAAGCACGACTCCGAGGACATCGACGAACTCCTGGAGGCGATGCGATAATGACGAGTAAGAAACGACGACAGCGCGGGTCCCGCACGCACGGCGGCGGCTCGCACAAGAACCGACGCGGCGCCGGTCACCGCGGTGGTCGCGGGGCCGCCGGTCGCGACAAGCACGAGTTCCACAACTACGAGCCGCTCGGCAAGAGCGGGTTCAAGCGTCCGGAGAAGGTCCAAGAAGAGGTCGCGACGGTCGACGTCCGCGAACTCGACGAGGACGCCGCACTGCTAGTCGCCGACGGCCTCGCCGAGGAAGACGGCGACGGCTACCACATCGACGTCCGCGAGGCCCTCGACGACGCCGAGGACGCCGACGTGGTGAAGGTGCTCGGTGCCGGACAGGTCCGCAACGAACTCACCGTCGTCGCCGACGACTTCTCGGACGGTGCGGTCGAGAAAATCGAGGCGGCCGGTGGCGAGACGGAACTGACCGAACTCGGCGAGGAGCGGCAGGAAGCCGCCGAAGAAGCCGCCGAGGACGACGCGGACGACGAGGAGTAACGACCGATGAGCTGGAAGGACACCGCCGAACCGCTGCTCGTCCGGATGCCCGCAGTCCGCCGACCGGAGGGCCACGTCCCCTTCAAGCGCAAGCTGGCGTGGACGGGCGGCGTGCTGGTGCTGTACTTCTTCCTGACGAACGTCAAGCTGTTCGGTCTCGACATCGACGCGAGTCAGAACGTCTTCGGCCGGTTCGGGTCGATTCTCGCCTCCGGTCAGGGGAGCATCATGCAGTTGGGTATCGGACCCATCGTCACCGCGTCCATCGTGTTGCAGTTGCTCGGTGGGGCCAATCTCCTCGGCTTGAACACGCAGGACGACCCGCGCGACCAGATTCTCTATCAGGGGCTCCAGAAGCTGCTGGTGCTGGTGATGATCTGTCTGACCGGGCTGCCGATGGTCTTCGCTGGCGGATTCCTGCCGGCGGATACGGCCGTCGCGCAGTCGCTGGGTATCGGCGAGATCGGTGTCCAGTGGCTCATCTTCGCCCAGATATTCGTCGGCGGTGTCCTCATCCTGTTCATGGACGAGGTCATCTCGAAGTGGGGCGTCGGCTCCGGTATCGGCCTGTTCATCGTCGCCGGTGTGAGCCAGCGACTGCTGGGTGGCCTGCTCTCGACGCCCTTCATCGGGAGTCAGAGCGGTATCCTCTACACGTGGTTCCAGTTCATCACCGGCGCGCAGTCGACCGGTCCGGTGCTGGCACCCGCTGGCCTCCAGACCATCATCATGGGACAGGGCCAACTACTGGCGCTGCTGACCACGGTGCTCATCTTCTCGGTGGTCGTCTACGCCGAGTCCGTGCGCGTCGAGATTCCGCTCTCGAACGCCCGCGTGAAGGGCGCGCGTGGCCGCTTCCCCGTGAAGCTCATCTACGCCAGCGTCCTGCCGATGATTCTCGTCCGGGCGCTGCAGGCCAACATCCAGTTCCTCGGCCGCATCCTCCAGTCACAGCTGGGCACACTCCCGGCGTTCTTGGGGACCTACGACAGTGGTCAACCGACCGGCGGGCTGTTCTACTACCTCGCGCCCATCCAGTCGCCCGGTGACTGGATGTGGTGGCTGGAGACGACGGCCCAACCGGCGTGGCAAATCCTCATCCGCGTCGGCGTCGACCTGACGTTCATGCTGGTCGGTGGCGCCGTCTTCGCCATCTTCTGGGTCGAGACGACCGACATGGGACCGGAAGCGACCGCGAAGCAGATTCACAACTCGGGGATGCAGATTCCCGGCTTCCGGCAGAACGTCGGCGTCATCGAGAAGGTGCTCGAACGATACATCCCGCAGGTGACCGTCATCGGCGGGGCGCTCGTCGGCCTGCTGGCCGTCATGGCCAACATGCTCGGCACCATCGGCGGCGTCTCCGGGACGGGGCTGTTGCTGACTGTCTCCATCACGTACAAACTGTACGAGGAGATAGCCGAAGAACAGCTCATGGAGATGCACCCGATGATGCGCCAGATGTTCGGGTAACCCCGAACGCCAGTCTTTTCTTCTCGTTTCAGCGACGCCTCAGAGCCACGCGTCCAGCTGTTTCTCCGTCGCCGCGAGGGAGTCGGAGTTGTCGACGACGAGGTCGGCGTCTTCGGGCGGTTCGAACTCCTCGCGGAGGATGTCGTACACCTCGGTGTCGGCTTCGCTCGGGTCGTCGCGGCGTTCGTCGATGCGGGTTCGCGCGACCGCCTCGTCGCAGGTGACCCAGACGAGCACGTCGGCCGTCGCGTGGGCGGCCCCGAGGTCGGCGGCCCGAGAGCGGTGGGCCGCCGTCTTGAACGTCCCGTCGAGGACGATGGTGTGGCCGTCGGCGAGGCGAGCGCGGGCGCGTTCGAGCGCCGCGCCGTAGACCAGCCACGCCTCCGCGTCGGCGTAGGTCCGTTCGTCGAGAACGTCCCGCCTGACACCGTCGGTACGGACGGAGTCGGCGTCGAGGCGGGCGGCGAGTTCCACCGCGACGGTCGTACTTCCCGACACCGGGGAGACCGCAGACGGTCACCAGTCGGGGTTCCGATGCGTCACGAAAAGCGGTTGTATCGGACACGGTCTACTCAGTCACCTCGAAGGAGCTCCGGGGCCGTACTTAGTCGGTTCCATCAGCAGGTTGACGAGCGGTGGTCACCCGCTGGGCATCGGGGAGGGAGTCGGCGTCGTCTCGTTGCCCGGCGTCGGTTCCGGCGTCGGCGTGCCGGTCGCGTCGTCGGCCTCGTTATCGGCCGACGAGGGTTCGGCTGGCGGTCCCGGCACCCGTTCCGGCGCGGTTCCCGTGGCGAGGAACGAGAGCAGGCGGCCGACGAACACCTCGTTGTCCGCGTCGTAGAGTTCGCCGCGGTCGACGAACGAGGTGTCCGCGACGAAGACGAAGTTCTCGGTTCGCGCGACGGTCGGATACTGTGCCGTCCGCCGTGACCCGAGCGTCTGTGTCCCCTCGGCGGCGGCGTAGATCACTTCGGCGTCGCTGTCGGGGCGGACGACGGCGTAGCCAGCGGTGTCGAACGTCACCGTCTCGACGCCATCGGTCAGCGGCCCGTCACCCCGCGGGGCGGCGTAGATGCTCTTGAAGTTGTTGTCGTTGGCCGAATCGTCGATGTTGAACAGCGATTCCGCGCCCATCCGGACGCCGTATTCGCCGGTCAAGTTGTTCGCGTCGAAAGAGACCACCGTCGTCGACCCGCCGAGGAGACCGATGGAGACGCGAGTCTGTGTCGGTTCGGCGAGGACGACGACGTGGCCGCCCGCGTCGGTGTAGTTCCGGAGGACCGACCGTTCGTCGGGGGAGAAACCGTCGGTCGGCTGGATGACGAGCAAGCCGTTGGTCCCGGCGAGCGTCTCGTTGTACGCCTGCGTGCTGGAGATGTCCTCCCCGAAACTCAGCGTGTGTCCGGCGCGAAACAGCGCCTCTTCCAGCGGTTCGAGTTCCGAGCGGGTGAGCCGGTTCGCGTGCTCGGTGTCGACGAGGACGCGGCCGCCGCTCCCGTCGACCGGAATCTCGCCGGTTTCGGGGTCGACGGCGATGTCGAGGGCGTCGGGCTGGAACTGCGACGGCGACTGCCCCTCGACGCTCGCGCCGTCGGGCGTTCCGGGGGTGCCACCGACGACGAGTCCGGCGAGTGCAATGACGACGGCGAGGCCGACGGCGACGAGGATGTAGACGCTCAGCAGTTTGATGCCCCACGCGTCACCCATCGACGTACACCTCCCCGTCCGAGGCGTTTCCGCGCGGGACGCCCCAGACGGCGTAGTACCGCACTGGACGCTGGAACTCGCTCTCCGAATCGGATTCGTCGGCGACGTAGACGGCGGTGCCGTTACCCCGCTGGACCGACTCGCCCAACACGACGACGTTGACCGGTCGCTGTGTCTCGGTGTAGTACACGTCGTACTGGTCCCCTTCGATGGTGGACGACAGCGCGGCCGCCCGTTCGATAGCGGTCCCCAGGTCACCGATGCGGTCGGCGAACCCGTTCTGGACGGCCTGCGGGCCGAGGTAGGTGCGGCCGCTCGCGACTTCACTCCGAGTGAGCGTGAGGTTGTCGCCGCGATGGCGCACGACCGTCCCGACGAACGCCCGCTGGAGGGTCTCGATGTCGGTTCTGAGGTCGTCGAGGTTTATCTGTGCCTTGTCGGGACCGGACCTGACGAACTGCTCCTGTTGCTCGGCCTGCTGTTCGATGGCGCTCTGGGGGAGTTGCACGATGACGCCGATGCTCCCGACGGTGGAACTGGGTTTGACGACGATTTCGTCGGCCGGTGCGATGCCGAAGTAGCCGCCCGAGGCGGCAGTTCCCTCGACGTAGGCGACGACCGGCATCTCCCGCGCCGTTCGGTTGACCGCGAGGTAGAACTCCTCGCTGGCGTCGACCGGGCCGCCGGGACTGTCGACCCGGAGGACGACGGCCCCCACCGAGTCGTTCGCTCGTAGCTCGCGGAGTTGTCGCGCGACGGCGTTGACCGTCGCGTCGTCCGTCCCACCACGGAGCGTCACGACGGCGACGCTCTCTCGCTCACCGCCCGCGTCCGCTGTCAGGTTCCAGACCGCCGGACCGACCGTGGCCGCTGTCACGACGGCGGCCGTGACCACGACCACGTACGCCGCCGTGGTCGCGGTCGGCAAGTTCACACTCGATGACATGTCTGTGGACTCGATGCCACCGGACGAATAGCTTTGGGTGAGGGTATCAGCGACGCCGCCGCGCCAGCAGGGCGGTGAGGACGGCGACGATGGTGACGACGACGCCGAATCCGGGACCGTCACCGGCGGTGGTTCGCTCGGTCCGGTCGGGACCGTCGCCGGTGACGCTGTCGGCCGTCGCCGTGGCGGGCGTGCCGGTATCACCCTCCGTTGCCGCACCTCCGTCTTCCGCGAGATTGTCCCCGGCAACGACGGTGACGGTGGTGTTCGCGTCACCCGCGCTGACCGTGTAGGTGCCGGGCGACTCGAAGCGGTGGACGACCGTCTCTGTCGCGGTGCCACCGGCCTCGACCGCGGGTGCTCGCTCGACTGGGTCACCCGCGCCGACGAGGGTGACCGCCTCACTGCCAGCGCGTCGGCCCTCGTTCGCCACGGTCATCGTCAGGGCTACCGGGTCACCGACGGCGACGCGAGAGGCGTTCGCTCGCACATCCGTGACGGCAATCGCTGGGACCGGCACGCCGAACGTCACCTGTGACGGCGTGGTGGCGTTGACCTGATAGCGGTAGTAGCCGCCGCTCTCGTTGACCAGCGTCGTCGTCATCGGCGTCACGCTCCCGTTTCGCGTTCGGTATGCGGTGACTGTCGGCGCCGTCTCGGCGTCGACGGCCGACGTCGGGACGCCGACGGTGAGCGTGACGGGACCGGCGGTTCGGGCGTCCGTCGTCACGGTTCCCAGCGGTCGGATGCCCGGGTCAGTGAACGGGGCGGCGTCGGGACCACCCACAGTGAGGATGGCGGGCGCACGGGCGGGTGCGAATCGGAGTCGGTCGTAGGTGAGCGTCTGGGCGCTAACGTTGGGGCTGACGCTGAGCGCGTCGTCGGTCGGCGCGCGCAGGACGTTGACGATAGCGGTCTGTGCGTCCGGTCTGTCGACCGAAACGCGCGGTCCCGTCGGTTCGGAGCGGGCAGGCGGCGAGGAACCGCCGCCGCCACCGCTACGCCGCTCGCTGGCGTCGTCGGAGCCACCGCTTCCCCCGTCGTCGGGACTGGCGTTCCCGCCCGAGTCAGAGCCGTCGTCCCCGCCGTCGCTCTCGCCCGAGTTCGAGTCGTCGTCGCTCCCAGTGCCGTCCTCGTCACCGGAATCATCGCTCTGACCAGTTCCGAGGAGCGTGACGGCGGTGCGGTCGGTGTCGGTCCCGCCCGCGCCGTCGGTGACCGTGAGCGCGAACGTGACCGTCGTCTGCTCGGCAGCGGACTGGGTATCGAACGTCGGCGTCGGGTCCGACGGGTCCGTCAGCGTGACGTTCGGTCCGCCGGTCTGCGTCCACTCGTACGTCAGCGCGTCACCGTCGGGGTCCGAAGAACCGGTCCCGTCCAGTTGGATCGTTGCGCCCGCGTCGGTCGTCAGGTTCGCCCCCGCGTCGGCCGTCGGCGAGCGGTTCACCCGCCGGACAGTGACTCCGACTCGGTCGGTGGCAGTCCGTTCAGTACTGTCCTCGACGGTGAGCGTGAACGTAACTGTCTGTTCCTCCGCCATTTCGGGTGCCTCGAACGTTGGCGTCGGGTCTGACGGGTCCATCAGCGTGACGTTCGGTCCGCCGATCTGCGTCCACTCGTACGTCAGCGCGTCGCCGTCGGGGTCCGAAGAGTCGGTCCCGTTCAGTTGGACCGTCGCGCCCGCGTCGGTCGTCAGGTTCGCCCCCGCGTCGGCCGTCGGCGAGCGGTACACGCGCCGGACGGTGACTCCGACTCGGTCGGTGGCAGTCTGGTTCTCAGCGTCGGTTACGCGCAGTTCGAACGCCAGCGTTCGGTTCTCGCCCAGCGTCGGTGACTCGAAGCGGGCCACTGGCGTCTCGGCGTCCGACAGCGAGACGGACGGCCCGGCCACCTGCACCCACCGATAACTGACGTCGTCGGTCGCGACTGTCGACTCGTTCCCGTCGAGTTCGACCGTCACACCGCCGTCGACGGTGCGGTTATCACCCGCGACGGCGGTCGGTGGCGGCGTCTGGACCGGGGCGCCGACCTCGACGGTATCGGTCGTCGTCTCGGTGGCGCGTTCGCCCGTCTCCTCGTAGATTGCGGAGGCCGTCGTCCGAATCTCGTACTCGCCCTCCGAGGCGTTGCGTGGGACCCGCACCGTGAGCGAAACGGTGTGGTCGTCGTCGTCCGTCCAGAGCCACTCGTACCCCGACCCGCTTCGCCGGGCGTCGTCGTCGTCCTCGACGGTGGCCGACCAGTTGTCCGGCAGCGTCAGGTTGAGACCCGGTGCGTCGGCGTCGTCGACCTCGACAGCGAGTTCGAGCGAGAGGCGTTCGCCCGGCGAGAGTTCGGAGTCCTCGACAGACTGCGAGACGTCCACCGTGTCGTCCGGCGCGGCGGTAGCGGCTATCGGAACCGCGACGGCGAGTAGACACAGGGCGACGGCGACGGCAGCGTGACGTGCTTCGCGCATCAGTGGTGGACCGTCGTGCGCGTGGAGTGCCGACCCAAACGGGCGGAAGACAGTGCGTGAGGGGGGAGGACCATGCTACCGGGAAGCGGGGACTCTGTAGTGATTGTTATGCCCGGGTTGCACCGGTAAGCGCTGATTTCAGCGACCCGTAGCAACTCCCATCTCCCCACTTGCGTCGAAAACCTCGCCATAACAATGCCACGTTCTCCGCTAGGGGACACTCGCATGACGGACCCTCCGAAGATTTCACGGCGGGCGGTGCTGAAAAGCGGGATGGCGGGTCTCGCAGTCACCCTCGGCGGCACTCGTCTCGGCCGTGCACGCGCCGCATCCCGCCATCCGCTCTTCGAAACCGAATTCGACAGCAGCGAGCGGTACGCCGACCCCGACGAAGTCATCGACGACTTCGAAGACTTGGACGACTGGGAGGTCGACGGAGGGTCTCTCGACGCGGATACCGATGTGGTCTATCAGGGGTCGCAGTCGGCCTGCCTCACGAGCACACCCGACGACGGCGACATCATCGAGATAACGCGGGAGTTCGACGGCCTCGACCTCTCCGAGAAGGACCTCTCGGTAGCGATTCGCCTCGGGTCGCCCGAGGTCGAACAGCTAGTCGTCACCGTCGAGGACGAAGACGGCGACTCCGTCACGATGAACCGACGAACCATCACCCCGACCTACGGGTGGTTCCGAATAGACCTCGGCGTCACCAGCGAGTCCGGCGACCCTGACCTCTCGGAAGTCGAGGAGATACGCATGGGGTTCAACCGGGACAGCGACGCCCCGCTGGTCGCGTGGTTCGACGAGCTCGGGACGACCGAACGGGTCGACGGCGGCCGGGTCGTCCTCACGTTCGACGACGGCGGCATCTCGCAGTACACGCGCGGGCTTCCGGTGGTGGAAGACTACGGGTTCCCGGCACTGACCTGCGTCAACCCCGGTCGGGCCGACGACAGCGACTACCTCGGCGAGGACGAGATGCGCGAAATGCGCGACGCCGGGTGGGAAATCGGGAGCCACACCGTCGACCACGAACGCCTCACCGACCTCTCGGACAGCGAGGTCCGACAGCAGGTCGCCGACGCCAAAGAGTGGCTTCTCGAACGGGGCTTCGAGCGCGGGGCATCGATGTTCACCTACCCGTGGAGTTCTACCTCGCCGAGGGTCCGCGACATCATCAGTGACTACCACTACCTCGCGTTCGTCGACGGGAGCATGCCCCACGGCGGGCGGTTGACGGGACCGTTGACCGTCGGCCGCGTGTTCGGCGAGAACTTAGACCGCGTGGACGCGACGCTCGAACTCGCCGAGAAGTACGACCAGACCGTCGTCCTCGCCTATCACGACATCGGCAAGGACACCGGATGGATATCCGAACCCGACTTCCGCGCGACGATGGACGACATCGAACGGCGCGGTCTGGAGGTCATCCGGCCGTCGTCGATACTGACAGAACTCATGGACCCCGTCGTCGACGGCGTGAAACCGCTCTCAATCCGCGACGCAATCGCGACGGACGGCGAAATCGACCTCTCGGCCGCACAGCGCGCGGTGTACCTGAACAAACGCGACGAGTACGTCCCGAGGACGAACGGGAAGCGGATGGACGACGACACCCTCGAATCTCTCCTTCGCGAGTGGGAAGGGCGCTAGAGCAACCGTTCGAGTAGACTCCGCTTGCGGTGTTTCTCGGCCAGCAACACCGAGCAGTCCACGTCGTCGGTCACGTCTAACACCATCGACCCGGAGACGAGACGGCGGAGCAGTCCCTCCTCGGTCGCGCCGATAATCAGCATGGTAGCGTCCTCGGCCGCGGCCTCGATAGTCGTCTCCACGTCACCGGACTCGACGCGTATCTCGGCGTCGTCGAGTCCGTGGTCGGCCGCCCACGTCTCGATGAACTCGGTCGCTTCGTCGAGGCCGTCGTTCGCGACGTGCAGCAGTGTCACCTCCGAACCGTACTCCTCACGGAGCATCTGTGCGACCGACGCCGAGAGGTCCGAGTCCGGGCCACCGGCGGTCGGAAGGAGGATACGCGACGGGTCGAATCCGCGGTCACGCATCACGAGGAAGTCACACGGGACGGCCTCGGTGAGTTCGTCCATCGCGGATTCGGCGCGCCCTGGCGACCCGTGGGCGTTCGGTCCCCATCCCATCACGACGAGGTCCGCGGTGTGCGTGCGCGCGGCGTCGAAGATGGCCTCGAAGGATTTGTGCGAGATGATTGTGTGGGTCTCGACGTCGACGCCGAACGTCTCGGCGTCCTCCCGGGCGCGTTCGAGGAGGCGCGCCGACGTGGCGTCTATCTCGTCCGCGCGTTCGGCCGCCCCCGCGAGCGCCGTCTGGTCCGGCACGGTGACGACGTGGGTGGCGACGACGGTGCCGCCGCGCTGTTTGGCGACGGCGCTGGCGAGCGTGATGAGGTCTTTCTCGTGTTCTGGGTTCGCCAGCGGGACCATCACGCGGTAGCGCCCGCCGTCGGGTTGGACGCCAGCGGCGGCGCTGACGGCGGCGTCGGGGAGTTCCTCCGAACGGGAGAGGATGTGCTCGGAGAGGATGCCCTGCTTTTCGGTTCGGGTTCGGGCGTAGAGGCCGTACCAGACGATTGCCGCGGCGGCGATACCGAACGAGAGGAGCAGGGCGTTCCGTTCGACGAAGCCGAGCAGTGCAAAGGAGAGAACGGCCCCCAGAATCGGTAAGAGCGGGAACAGCGGAACGGTGAAGTCCGGCGCGTACTCCTCCGGCGCGACGTAGCGCATCACGATGAGCGCGGCGTTCAGCAGGCCGTAGATGATGAGGTGCAGGCCCGACGCCGCGCCCGACAGCAGCGTCAGGTCGCCGATGACGATGAACAGGAGGATGAGGCCGCCGGTGATGGCGATGGCGCGGTAGGGCGTGCCGAATCGGGGGTGAATCTCGTTGAGCGCTGGCGTGACGATGCGGTCGCGGCCCATCGCGAAGTTGATGCGCGAGGAGGCGAGGATGGAGGCGTTCGCGCTGGAAGCGGTGGCGAGAAGGCCACCGAACAGCAACGCGCCGCCCATCACGGCCCCTTGTAAGTACTGGCCGACTTCGACGACGGCGATGGGGTTGTTCGTCCCGGCGGCGGTCAGCACCTCTTCGATGAACCCTTGCGGGACGGCGGCGCTCATGATGACCAGCACCAGCGCGTAGATGACCGTCACGATGACGACGCTCCCGATGACCGCCCGCGGGAGGTTCTTTCCGGGGTCCTTAATCTCCTCGGCGACGCTCGTGATCTGGACGAAGCCCAGATACGAGACGAAGATGAGGCCGGTCGTCTCCAAGGTCGTGACGACGCTGCTCGCTTCGGGGAGGTTCGCCGGGTCGGCCCGGAGCGTCCCGAGTAAGGTGAACACGGCGAGAATCGCCACGAGGAGGACGACGATAGCGTTCTGGAGGCGGCCCGTCTCCTTCGCCCCGACGTAGTTGATGAGGACGAACAGGCCCGCGCCGACGAGGGCGACGAGTTTGACGACCTCCATCGATAGCGGACCGACGCCGATGCTCCCGGAGAGGCCGAAGATGCGGGCGATGTAGCGCCCGAAGCCGACCATGTAGAACGCGCTGGCGAAGGCCAGTCCCAGCCAGTTCGCCCACCCGGCGATAGACCCGAAAAGCGGGCCGAGCGCGTGGTTGACGTAGTAGTACGCCCCGCCGGAACGGGGCATGGCGGTCCCGAGTTCGCTGGCCGACAGCGCCGTGAACATGGCGATGACGCCCCCGAGGACGAACGCGACGGAGGCCATCGACCCCGCCTTGATGATGGCGTCGCCCGGCAGGACGAAGATGCCCGCGCCTATCATTGTCCCGACCCCGATGGTCAGGGCGGCGAGCGGTCCGAGGTCCTTCGCGAGTTCTTCGTCACTCATCGGCGTCCTCGTCGTCGTCGGGAGTGTTCACGCCCGTCGCTGTCTCCGCGTCAGCGTCCGCGTCCCCCTCGTCGTCCGGCAGGACGACCACCGGACGCTCGTTCTCGGTCACCATCCGCAGGGCGACGTCACCGGTGATGAGTCGGAGGAGTCGGTTTCCGCCCCGAGGGGTGAGGACCACGGCCGTGGCGTCGATGTCCTCGGCCGCGTCGAATATCGTCTCGACCACGTCGGTCCCGTAATAGATGTCCGTCGCCACGTCGCCGAGGACGGCTTCCGCGGCCTCGAACATCTCCTCGGCCTCCAACTCGCGCTGTTCGACGCCCGCCTTATCGGGGGCGCCACCGGCCTTCTCGACGACGTGGACGAAGACGGCCTCGCCGAAGTCGTGTCGGGCGAGCGCCCGTGCCGACGTTCGAGCGTCGTCTTCGCTGGCGACCGGGACCAACACGCGGTCCAGCAGGTCAGCCATGGCTCTGCCCCCCGGCTACGGGACCGTGCTGTCGGCGCGCCGTCTCCGTCACCGTGGCTGCCCAAATCATACCCTACACAGAGGCGCGCGGCCCTTAACCCTCACGTCTTCCCCCAATCCACGAGATGGAAATACACTTCATGCCGCCGAGTAAAGTGGGTCGATATGTACGACGCGGAGGGTCGCTGATGTACGTCGTAATCGTCGGTGCTGGCGAAGTCGGTTCCGCTATCGCCGACAGCCTCGCCGACACCCACGACGTGGCCGTCATCGACATCGACGGTGACCGCGTAGAGGAACTGGTGTACGACGTGGACGTGCTCGGTGTCGAGGGCGACGGCGCGGACCTCTCGACGCTCGAAGACGCCGAAATCGAGAGAGCGGACATCCTCATCGCCAGCACGGACGACGACGAGACGAACATCGTCACCTGCGGGACGGCGATGACGGTAACGGACACGTTCACCATCTCGCGGGTCAAGAGCGCGAAGTTCCTCCGGACGTGGGAACGGTCCGAACGGGCCTTCGGCGTCGACCACATGGTCGCGACGAACCTGCTGACCGCAGAGACCATCACGCGGGTCGTCGGCCTGCCTGCCGCACAGGACGTGGAGACGTTCGCCGACGGGGCCGTCCAGATGGCCGAGTTCGAAATCGACGAGTCGAGTCCGGTCGCCAACCAGACGGTCCGGGAGGCCGACCGCTACGAGTCGCTGACGTTCGCCGCCGTCCTGCGCGACGACGACGTTATCATCCCGCGCGGGGAGACGGTCCTCGAACCCGGCGACGACGTCATCGTCATCGGGAGTCCCGAGAGCGTCCACACCTTCGCCAACGAAATCGCTCCCGACGTGGACGGCGCGCGGAACGTCCTCGTCGTCGGCGGGAGCGACGTTGGCTACCACACCGCACGACTCCTCGAAGAACGCGGGTTGAAACCCCGACTGGTCGAGCAGGACCACGAGCGCGCCCGCGAACTCGCAGAGGAACTGCCCGGAACCACCGTGTTAGAGAGCGACGCCACCGACCGCGAATTCCTCGAACGGGAACACGTCGCCGACGTGGACATCGTCGTGGCGGCACTGGACAGCGACGAGAAGAACCTGCTCGCGAGTCTGCTGGCCAAGCGCCTCGGCGCGAACCGCGCCGTCGCAGTCGTCGATTCGGGCGCGTACGTCCCGCTGTTCGAGGCCGTCGGCGTCGACGTGGCCGTCAACCCCCGCGAGGCGACCGCGGAAGAGATTACGCGCTTCACCCGCGAGCATCAGGCCGAGAACGTCGCCATCATCGAGTCCGACCGGGCAGAGGTCCTGGAAATCGAAGTCGACGACGAGAGCGTCCTCGTCGACCGCCCCATCCGCGAATCCGTTGGTGACCTCCCCGACGGCGTCGTCATCGGTGCCATCACCCGGAACGGCAACCTCGTCATCCCACGGGGTGACACGGTGCTCGAACGCGGCGACCACGTGGTCGTGTTCGTCGACGCCGAGGTACTGGAAGCCGCGAGTACCGCACTCTGAGTATGCTCGGAGCGTCGGTGCGCGCGGACGTCCGCGTCGACTGGCGAGCGGCGGTGTCGCTGGTCGGCAGCGTCGTGAAGTACCTCTCTGTCGCCATGCTGGCACCGATGCTCGTCGCGCTGTACTACGGCGAGGACGTGGGCGTCTTCGGCGTCTCAATCGTCCTGACCGTCTTCTTCGGCATCGCGCTCGAACGTCTCGACGACGACCCGGACCTCGGCGCGCGCGAGGCGTTCCTGATGGTGTCGCTGACGTGGCTGGTCGTCGCCGTCGTCGGCGCGGTTCCGTACGTGCTGGCGGGCATGGGAACCGCCTCGACGCTCGCCGACCCCGTCAACGCGCTGTTCGAGTCCATGTCGGGATTCACGACGACTGGCGCGACCGTGATGGGCCAAATCGGGTTCGAGCGACACTCGCACGCACTGCTGCTGTGGCGACAGTTGACCCAGTGGCTCGGTGGCATGGGCATCGTCGTCCTCGCCGTCGCCATCCTCCCCGAACTCTCCGTCGGCGGCGCGCAGTTGATGGACGCCGAAGCGCCGGGACCGGGCATCGAGAAACTGACGCCGCGCATCGCCGAGACGGCCCGCATCCTCTGGCAGGCGTACCTCGGCCTCACCGTCCTCCAATTCCTCCTCTTATATGGGCTTCACCTCGCCGGGTTCGCGCCGAACATGGGCCTGTACAACGCCGTCGCCCACCCGCTGACGACGATGCCGACCGGTGGCTTCTCGCCCGCCGCGCGCTCCATCGAGGCGTTCTCGGCGGCGGTGCAGTGGGTCATCATCCCGTTCATGGTCGTCGCCGGGACCAACTTCGCACTCGTGTGGAAGGCCACGCAGGGGCGGCCGCGGGTTTTCGCCGAAGACGGCGAATTCCGCTTCTACGCGGGCGTGATGGGCGTCCTGACGGCCGTCGTCGCCGGGCTCCTGTTCGCGGGTCTCGGTCCGGGCCTCTCGGCGATTCCGACCGAAGTGCGTCCGATTCCCGGAAGTACGGAGCGAGCAATCCGGCACGCCGCCTTCCAGGTCACGTCCATCGTGACGACGACCGGATACGCGTCGATGGACTTCAACACGTGGAGCGAACCCGCGAAGTACCTCCTGCTGTTCGGGATGTTCGTCGGCGGGTCGGCGGGGTCGACTGGCGGCGCGATAAAGGTCGTCCGCTGGCTGGTCGTTCTCAAGTCGCTGAAGCGGGAACTGTTCACCACGATTCACCCCGAGGCCGTCTCGCCGGTCAGACTCGGCGGGCGCCCCGTCGACGAACGTGCGATTCGTGGCATCTACGCTTTCACGCTGCTGTATCTGGTCATCTTCTTCGTCAGCGTCGCGGTCGTGTTCGTCGACGCCGTCCGCATCGACTACCAACTCAGCGTCCTCGAAGTGATGTCCGCCGTCGCCGCGACACTGGGCAACGTCGGCCCGGGATTCGGGGCGGTCGGCCCGATGAACGGCTACACCGACTTCGCGTGGACGAGCAAGGTGTACATGGTCCTGCTGATGTGGGCCGGGCGACTCGAGATACTGCCGGTGTTCGTCCTGCTGACCCGTTCCTACTGGCAATCTTGACACTACGAAAACATTTATTGGAGATGTAACTCAGTGTAGTGGTGTGGACGATACCTCCGACCTCTTCGAGCTACTCGCTTCTACGCGTCGTCGGCAGGCCCTCGTGTTATTGTGTGACTCGCCGGAGATAGCGGTTCCCGAGGGATTCCAGACGCGGACCGAGGCTATCGAGGAACCGGTCACGGCAGACTCAGGTCCGGTTCTCCCGAGCGACCGGTCGGACCCCGTCATCGAACTGTATCACAGCCACCTCCCGAAACTCGACGCCGCCGACCTGGTGGACTGGGACCGGCAGCGCGGCGTCGTCAGCCGCGGTCCGGCGTTCGGCGAGGTGCGACCCGTGGTAGAGCTGTTGGCCGAAAACGCCCACGAACTGCCGGACGGCTTTCTCTGAGCGGGTCAGCGGCTCCAGAACGAGCGCGTGAACACGACGAGGACCGTGATGATTTCGAGGCGTCCCGCCCACATCAGTAGAATCATCAGGGCCTTCGTGGTGTCTGGGAGCATCAGATACGACCCGAACGGGCCGAGACGGCCGAACGCCGGGCCGATGTTGCCGATGGCCGCGAGACTCGCCCCGACGGCTTCCAGCGGCGTGAGCGTGATGCCGACGCGACTCGCGTCGAGCGAGATGAACACCGTCGCGAGGGCGAACAGGACCAGATAGAGGAGCGTGAAGCCGACGACGCCCCGAATCGCCTCCTCGTCGACGACGATGTCGCCGAGGCGGACCGGTTGCACGGCGTCCGGGTGACTGGCGTGGAACAGTTCCCGCTGGAGCGCCTTCAGGACAATGAGCCAGCGCACCACCTTGATGCCGCCGCCGGTTGACCCTGCCGACCCGCCGACGAACATCACCAGTATAAGCAACAACTGGCTGTGCGGCGTCCACTGGGCGAAGTCGCTCGTGGCGTACCCCGTCGAGTTCATCAACGACGCGACCTGAAACGCGGCCTGCCGGAGTGCGTTCTCCACGACGCCCTCCGTCGTGCCGCCGATGGCGAGCGACGGCGCGGCCCCCGAGAAGAGGAGGCCGAAGAGCACCGCGGTGAAGACGGCCGTCGCACCTGCGTAGGCCCGGAACTCGGTGTCCTCCAGCGGCGCGCGCACGTCGCCGTCGAAGAGGTACCAGAACAGCGCGAAGTTGGTCCCGGCGACGACCATGAACGGGATGATGACCCACTGCACCGCCGCCGAGAAGGCGGCGATGCTCTCGCCTTTCGTCGAGAACCCGCCGGTCGGGAGCGTCGAGAACGCGTGCGCGACGGCGTTGTAGAGGTCCATGTTCGGTGCGTACCCCGTGAGATGCAACCCGTAGAGGATGCCCGCGAGCAAGACGGTGAAGGCGAAGTACGCCTGCCAGAGGATGCGCGCCGTCTCCGCGATTCGCGGCGTCAGTTTCTCCAGACTCGGGCCGGGCGCTTCCTCGCTGATGAGTTGCGCCCCGTTGACCGCCAGTTCCGGCAGGATAGCGACCATGAGGACGATGATACCCATGCCACCGAGCCACTGGGTCAACTGCCGCCACATCATGACGGCGTGGGAGTGGCGGTCGGTGCTTATCTCGCCCATCACAGTCGCGCCAGTCGTCGAGAAACCGCTCATCGACTCGAACAGCGCGTTGACGGGGTCGGCGAGCGTCGAGGCGGTTCCCATGCCAGCCAGCACGTACGGCACCGCGCCGACGACGGCGACGGCGAACCACGTGAGCGCGACGAACAGCAGCGCCTCTCGCTCGCGGAGGTCGGTTCCGGGGTCCAGTCGCTCGACGGCCACGCCGAGGAGGACGGTTCCGACGATGGAGACGCCGAAGACGCCCGCGTCCTCGCCGTAGTACAGCGCGACGACCAGCGGGACGAGCATCGCCACCGAGAGGTACTTCACGACGCTGCCGGTGAGGGCGACGCTCTTCCGCCACTGGACGATGGTGTTCATCGGGCCGTCGCCGCCTGTGCTGTCGAACTCGTCGGTCCGGTGCGACCCGCTCGTGCCGACGGCGGCCGTCCAACCGGGCCGCCAGCCTGCTCTCCGGTCATCCTACGTAGCGTGGTGACGCGGGCACGGTATTAAAACCGGGAGAGTCCACCCGCGACTTCAGTCCTCTCGCCTTCCGTTCTCTCCCATCAGGGACGAGACGACGAGTCGCTTGATTCCACGTCGAAGGAGGCCACTGGCGGCAGGTTGGGAGATATCCAGGTCGGCGGCGACCTCGCTGAGAGTCGCGTTCCGTGGCTCTTCGAAGTATCCGGTTTCGACCGCGACGAGGAGTGCTTCTCGTTGGCTATCGGTCAACCCAGCGTCCGTATCGGCAGGACTGGCGTATTCGTTCACGCGCAGTAATTCGATATCGATCTCGTTCTGCTGTGCGTAGTCCCAGAAGTCGGCAAGACCCGCTCGGTCGGGCATCCACACCGACAGGACCCACGCGTCCCCTTCGTTCTCCATGTCGAGTATGAGACCGTTCGCCGTCGAGATGACCGGCGAGAGAATCTTCGCTTTGTCCGTATACTCGAAGCTGTAGATGGCTTCGCCGTCTCTGGTTTCGAGCACCCGTTCGAAGTCGTCGATAGTGGTGTCGTTCCGTAATCCCTCCTCGAATCGGAGGAAGTCAGATGACTCTATGCGATAGAAGAACTTTCCAGATGTCGGGTCGGTACCTGCCTCCGACACCGACCTGACTTTCGAACTGCTGTCGTGAGAGACGGTCTCTGTGAGGACGATGTCGGGGTGGTTGACCCGGACGACGGCTTTAATATCGGTCATTGTTCGTCATCATGATAGCTGTTAGCAGTATCGAGCGTGAAACGAATGGTGTTCGAGATGCTCGGCGAAGACCGTATAGCCCTTCCGGGTACTGGGCCCACGCAGTGGCCGCGTGGTGAGGCATCGTACTCGGACGCCCACGGTTTCTGCATACGGCGAGGCTACCCAAGTACTTACGTCTCATATCCGAGGGTCAGACCGGATGAGAAGCGTAGAAATTACCACAGAAATCACTGCGTTACCGTATTCGCCGGTGGCTACTTCGGTTTTTCAATGCCGTGACTGAACAGCGTCGCCCAGATTCCCTCCAACTGACTGGTCAGGGACGACGGGTTGGCCCCTGCGGGGAGATAGAATTTTGAGCGCGTGGCACTAGCCTGACCGTCGGAGCGGTTTCGTTGTGGCATACACGTGAACGGACGACCCGTTACCGCATCGGTTTCTAGCTTAACCGTATAACCAGTTTATATACCTCCCGGAAGCACTCGGTCGGTGAAAACAACTGAGAGGCGAGTACAAAGGGCGGCTACTCCCCACGGGGTAGGGCCCGAGAGACGCTCGTGTGTTCCACCTCGCGACAGACGAGATAACACTCACTGACCCTTCACCTATTCTGTCGTCAGGTGGCCCATTCTCACTTGCCCCCAGAGCACCGCCCGACTGGTGCCGACACCCACATTCTCCAGTACACTTTTTAGCAGATTCTGAGCGGTGCGACGGGACCAGTCGCGTGAAATCACGCTTCCGACGCCGACTCGCACCGTTCTTGGCGCACCGCGAAACCACCGGAATCCGGTCGTTCGCGAGTCCGACCGCGACTGTTGGCCCCGTCTCTTCGGCGGTATTGACAGACAGCGGGAGATATTGAGAGAAGGGAAAGGCTGATACGCCCGGCCGGGGGAGTCCCGAACATGCCACGCGAATCGTATCAGGAGCTACTCGAATCGCTCCGCGAGGACGTGCTCTACATGTCTGAAGTCGTCCTCGACCGTCTGCGTCTCGGATTGAGCGCCCTCGAACAGAAGGACGAGGAAGCCGCCATGCAAGTCATCGAAGGCGACGACGAAATCAACCAGTTGTATCTCGATTTGGAACAGGACTGCATCGACTTGCTGGCGCTCCAGCAACCGGTGGCCTCCGACCTCCGCTTCATCGCCGCGTCGTTCAAAATCATCACCGACCTCGAACGCATCGGCGACCTCGCCACCAACCTCGGCGAGTACTCGCTGGAGGCCGAACGCGACGTGTTCCCGGAGGTCGACATTCAGGAGGTCGGGGAAGTCGTCGTCGGGATGGTCGAGAACGCGATGGAGGCCTACGACAGCGAGGACACCGACCTCTGTTACACCATCGCCGACACCGACGACGAGGTCGATAGCCGATGTGAGTCCGCGTCCGAAGCGGTCGTTCGAGACCTCATCGAGCGCCAGATAGACACCGAATCCAGCGAAGGCGAAATCGAGCAGTTGATGTCCGACGTCTCCAGACTGCTGTTGACCATCCGGGACATCGAACGGGTCGGCGACCACGCCGTCAACATCGCCGCCCGCACCCTCTACATGGTCGAGAACGACGACGACCTCATCTACTGACCGCGCCGTTCGAACTGCTCGGCCGTCGGTCGCTCTCTCGTCGCGTCCCCGTTTTCCGCGACCCGGAATCCACCGGACTCCTCCCGTCCGAGGAGTTCTCGCTGCGGGTAGGGAATCTTGATGCCCGCGTCGTCGAGGGCCGCTTTCGCCTCGCGGACGACGGCCGCTTTCGTCATCGCCCGCTTGGCCGCGCTCGGGTGGTCTATCCAGAACCGACACGCCAAGACCACCGCCGAGTCGCCCAGTGAGGTCGGGACGACCTGTGGCGTCGGGTTCGCCAGCACTTGCGGCACGTCCGCGAGTGCGTCGTCGATGGCCGCTTCGGCCCGTTCCACGTCCGCCTCGTAGTCGATACCCACCTCGACAGAAAGCCGGAGGTGGTCGAGACTCGTCCGGTTGGTGACCGTCGCGTTCGCCACGTTGTCGTTCGGGATGACGATTTCCTCGCCCGACGCGTTTCGCATTCGGGTGTTGATGATGGTGATGTCCGTGATGATGCCCTCGTCGTCGTTGATGACGACCCAGTCGCCGATTTCGAACGGCCGGGCGAACATCAGCACGAACCCGGCGATGAGCGACCCGATGGTCGACCGGGCGGCCGTCCCAACAACGATGCCGACGAAGCCCGCGCCGACCGCCAGACTGCCGAGTCCCACGCCCCACACCGAGAGCGTGACGATGCCAGCGCCGACCAGCACCACTACCTGAAGCACCCGGAAGACGATGCCCTGCTGGTGCTGGTTCAGCACGTCCGACTCGTCGGCGTACTGCTCGATAGAACTCTCCAGTAGGTCGATACCCGCGAGCGTCCCGCCGAAGAGGGCGACGGTGGTCAGCGCCTTCCCCAGCGTCGGAATCCACGTCGCCATCGTCGCCACCGCGATGAGGGCGAGGTCGACGAACCCCCACACCACCAATCCCGCCAAGCCAGCGGCGAGCAACACCGCTAACTGGAGCGTTCGGACGACCGCAGTCACGGGGAGTTGCCAGTCGATGTCCGGCGGGTCGAACGGGACCCTCTCGTGGCCGAAGACGAGATACGTCGTCGAGCGATGGACCGTCGACACCACCCGCGGCGTGAGGACGATGGCGGTCACCAGCGCCGCGACCGTCAGGATTACCGTCGCTGCGACACGCGCCTCCGTCGTTACCAACCCCTCCAGAAACGCCCGGAGGTCGGCGATGTAGTCTAGCACGACCGTCACCAGTGACCTTGGTGTGAAAAAAGCGACTGTCGCGCTATCAGTCCTGAGAGCGGCCGCGCGTCGCCTGTCACAGCCATTTCCGATTCCTCACCGAGACGGTGGCTGACTCTCGTCGCCGACCAGTCCCGCGTCGACGATACGGAACTGGGCCGTGTCACCGGCGGGTTTCGCGCGGTGTTTCTCCAACGTCGCCCGGCGGTTGCCGCCGCGGAACCGGTCGAGTCGGAGAATCGCCCCCGACCAGTGGTTGAGCGTGTGGCCGCCCAGCGCCGTCGACCGGTCACTGTCCGGGTCGGTGAACACCTGATTCGTAAAGAGCACCGCGAGGTCGTGTTTCCGGGCCAGCGAGAGCAAGTGGGTGACCTGCCGGGCCACGTCACGCAGGGCCTCGCCGCCGTCGTCGGCGTCGCGTTGCAGGCGGTAGAACCCGGTAGCGCTATCCAGCACGACGAGTTCGACCTCCTCGGCGAACTCCGCGGCGTCCTGGACGGCCTCGGTCTGCTCGTCGTAGTCGTACACTTCCGAGACGATGAGGCGGCCCGCGATGTCGTCGACGGTCTGGCCGGTCCCGTCGGTGCGACCACGAGCGATTTGCTCCATCCGGTCGGCCGAGAGGCCTTCGGTGTCGATGTAGAGCGCCGCGTCACCCCCCGCGGCGACCTCGACGGCCGCCGCCAGCGCGACGTTCGTCTTCCCGGCGGCCGGTGGCCCGTACACCTGTGTCACGGCCCCCCGTTCTAACCCACCGCCCAGCAACGAATCCAGCGCGTCGCATCCGGTCGAGACGTAGTCGCTCACGAGAGCGGATTCGTCGCGTTTCGGTAAAAACGCTCGCACCTACGCCGCGCGGTCGAGGTGGCCAGAGAGTGCCGCGTCGACGGTGTCGTCCAATCGGCTTTCGGCATTCTCGCGCTCGCAGTCCACACGGCGGGGGCGGTAGTCCTGCTCGCCGGCGTCGTCGCCATCCATCGGCAGGTCGTCACCGACCGCGACACCGCGGGTGTCGAAAGCCAGCAGGCGTAAGTATTCACCCGACGAATCCGGGTCTGTGATAGTCGTCGCCACCGAGGACTTCGAAGTGTACCACGGCGTGGTCACTGACCTCCGGGACCGCGGCGTCGCGTTCACGACCATCGAACCCGGCGACGACTGGCCCGAGGGGACGGCAGTGGTGGTCACCGCCGTCGGCGAGGACGTGGACGCACCCGAAGGCGTCACCGCCGTGGACGCCGACCCCGACCGGCCGCGACGGGCCGTCGAGGAGGCTATCGCCGCCATCCGTGGCCAGACCGGCCGCACTATCGTCGGCATCGACCCCGGCGAGCGACCCGGCATCGCCGTCTTGCACGGTGAGATGGTCGTCGCCGCGTTTCAGGTCCCGGCCGCGGAGGCCGCCGACGTCGTCCACCGCGAGGTGGAAGACGCTGTCGACCCCGTCGTTCGCATCGGCGACGGCGCTCGCCTCGTCGGCTCCCGAATCGTCGACGACATCGAGGGCGTGCCGGTCGAGTTGGTCGACGAGACGGGGACGACGCCGTACCTCGGGAGCGGTGCGCGCGGGATGGGTGACGTACTGGCCGCGGTCAACATCGCGCATCTGGCGGGCGAGGAGATTTCGAGTCGCGACATCGAACCGACGACGGGTGAACTCCAACGCATCAAAGACCGGTCGCGCGAGGCCAGCGAGACGAACCGCGCGATAGACGAGGCGCTGGCCCGCCGCGTCGCGGAGGGCGACCTCACCGTCGAAGAGGCGCTGGCCGAACACCGGGGCGACGCCGAAACCGGAGACGAACCGGACGGCCCCGACCCCACCGAGCGCTAACTCACTCCTGAACCATCCGTTCGGCCCGCCGGAGTATCTCGCGGACCGGCAGGCCCGTCTCGTCTGCGACGGCCGCGGCGTCGTCGTACTCCGCGCTCACGTCGTACACGTCGCCGTCGGTGTCGCTGGCGAGTTTCACCGTCACTTCGTACCGGTCGCCGTCGATGGCGAGCGCCACCGTTTCGAACTCGCGCTCGGCGACCCAGCGGTGGGTGACGCCGTGTTCGCGGACGCCGAGCGTGCCCGTCTCTTCGGCGAGTCGGCGGGCCACCCGTTCGGCGTCTTCCGACTTGCAGATGACCTTCACGATGTGGCCGGGCCGGGCCTTCTTCATCGTCGTCGGGACGACGGACACGTCCCGCGCGCCGACGGCCGTCAGCGACCGCTGGAGGTCCCCGAGCAGTTCCGGCGAGGCGTCGTCGAGGTTCGTCTCCAAGACGACGATGTCCTCGCGCCGGAGTTGCCCCTCGCCCTCGCCGACCATCGCTCGCAGGACGTTCGGCCGGTCGGCGAAGGTCCATCCGCCAGCGCCGTACCCCGAATCCTCGACCCGGAGCGGCGGGAGGTGGTCGACGCCCTCGGCGTAGTGGGCGAGGACGGCCGCCCCCGTCGGCGTCAGCAGTTCGGCGTCGACTGGCCCACCCCGCAGGGACCAGTCGGCCCGTTCGGCGACTTCGACCACCGCGGGCGTCGGCACGGGGTAGGTCCCGTGACTCATCTCGACGGTCCCGCCGCCCGTGGCGAGAGGCGTCGTCACGACGCGGTCGACGCCGAGGTCGTCGAGGAGAAGCGCCGCACCGACGATGTCGGCGATGGCGTCGTCGGCCCCCACCTCGTGGAAGTGCGTGTCCTCGAGGTCAGTCCCGTGGACCGCCGCCTCCGCCTCGCCGAGAAGTTCGAAGATAGCGAGGGCGTCGACCTCGACCGCATCGGGGAGGTCCATATCCTCGACGAGTTCGACGACCTCGGCGTAAGTCCGCTGAGGACCGTGGCCTTCGGCGTGTGTGTGGCCGTCGTGGTCGTGGCTGTGGTCGTGGTCGTGTGTGTGGCCGTCGTGGTCGTGGTCGTGGCTCTCGTCGCCGTGACTGTGCTCGTGGTCGGTCTCGTGATGCGCGTGGTCGTCATCGTGCGCCCCGTCGTCCGCGTCTCGAAGAAGGACCTCGACGCGGGTCGCGCTGACCCCGTTGCGGTCGACCGTCGAGACGGCGTACGCCACGTCGAGAGCCTCCTCGACGGGGTCGAGAACGGACCGGTCGGCGCCAGCGGCGAGGAGCGCTCCGAGTAGCATGTCCCCGGCGGCACCCATCCGACCGTCGAAGGCGAGTGTTCGCATGGTCGGACGGTCGCACCCGCCGGATAAAAGCCTACTACAACGACCTCACGCCCGGCGAACGATGTGCACGTCGTAGTCGTTGCCGTCTGCGGAGTCGGCGATGGGGACGACCACGTCTTCCGTGTCGGCGCTCCCGAGGAAGACGACGGTCGCCCCCACGTCCTTCGCGACCTGTCGAATCGTCTCCGAGAGTTCGTTCGCGGAGTAGGCGCTCACGTCGTTGTAGTGCAGTTCCGCGTCGTCGGTGGCCTCCTCTATCTTCCGACGGAGGTCGCTGGCGGCCGTTTCCGCGGCGAAGTCCTCGTGCGGGTCGACCCGGCGGCGCCGCTGTGCGTAGTCCGACCCGGTCGGGATGAGACTGACGGCGACGACATCAGTGTCCAGTGCCTCGGCGTAGGTGACCGCGCGGTTGAGGGCGGTCTCTGCGAGCGGCGAACCGTCGAACGGAACGAGAAACACCATACTGGCGCTATCGTGTGCATCCTTATCAAACTCGGCGGTGGCGGCAGAGGAGGACGGGGACTACGAACGCCCCACAGCGACGCCACTGTGGCGTGAGGAGAGGCGCGCCGTACAGCGCTGGCTGTAGTGTGGTAGCAGTTCACATAAAAACCCGTCGCTGCCGCCTTCCGACCGCCGGTAGCATAAAGCATATCTCTCGGGCTACCCCAGTTCTCTGTAGCGCGACTCTACTATGAACGAAGTGCAACTGGAAGTGGCGAAGGCGTACCCGAACGACTCGGGGCGCGGCATCGCCCGTCTGGACCCCGACACGTTGCTCCATCTCAAGCTCTCGCCCGGCGACATCATCGAGATAGAGGGGAGCGATACGACGGCGGCGAAAGTCTGGCGTGCCGACCGACAAGACTGGAACACCGACACCGTCCGCATCGACGGCTTCACGCGTCAGAATGCCGACGTGGGCATCGGCGAACGCGTGACGATTCGGAAAGCCGAAGCGGAGAAGGCCGACAAACTGGTGCTCGCCCCGCCCGAGGAGGCGTCGGTGCAGTTCGGCTCCGACGCCGCGGGCATGGTCAAGCGGCAGATTCTGAAGCGGCCCGTCGTCGAGCGCGACATCGTCCCCGTGATGTCCTCGACGAACCACCCCTTCATGCGCTCGCCCGGGCAGGCGATTCCGCTCATCGCCGTCGAAACCGAGCCAGAGGGCGTCTGCCTCATCACCGAAGACACCGAAGTCGAACTGCGAGAGGAGCCGATTTCGGGCTTCGAGAAGACCGGCGGCGGCATCACGTACGAGGACATCGGCGGCCTGCAAAACGAGATTCAGCGGGTCCGCGAGATGGTCGAACTGCCGATGAAGCACCCCCAGATATTCAAGAAACTCGGCATCGAGCCGCCGCAGGGGGTCCTGCTGCACGGTCCGCCGGGGACGGGAAAGACCCTGCTCGCGAAGGCCGTCGCCAACGAGACCTCCGCCAGTTTCTTCTCTATCGCCGGGCCGGAGATTATCTCGAAGTACTACGGCGAGTCCGAGCAGCAGTTACGGGAGATATTCGAGGACGCCAGCGAGGAGTCCCCCGCCATCATCTTCATCGACGAACTCGACTCCATCGCGCCCAAGCGCGAAGACGTGACCGGCGAAGTCGAGCGCCGCGTCGTCGCCCAGTTGCTCACGATGATGGACGGCCTCGAATCTCGCGGACAGGTCATCGTCATCGCCGCCACCAACCGCGTCGATTCGGTCGACCCCGCGCTCCGTCGCCCGGGTCGGTTCGACCGCGAAATCGAAATCGGCGTCCCCGACGAGGTGGGCCGCGAGGAGATTCTCCAGATTCACACCCGCGGGATGCCCCTCTCGGACGACGTCAACCTCGCGAAGATGGCGACCGAGACGCACGGGTTCGTCGGCGCGGACATCGAGAGCCTGACCAAAGAGGCCGCGATGAAGGCTCTGCGGCGCTACCTCCCCGAAATCGACTTGGACGAGGAGGACATCCCGCCGAGCCTCATCGACCGCATGATAATCAAGCGCGAGGACTTCAAGGGAGCGCTCAACGAGGTCAGCCCCAGCGCGATGCGGGAGGTCCTCGTCGAGTTGCCCAAGATGTCCTGGGACAGCGTCGGCGGCCTCAACGACGCCAAACAGCAGGTCCAAGAGGCCGTCGAGTGGCCGATGAATAGTCCCGAGAAGTTCGACCGGATGGGCGTCACGCCGCCCTCGGGCGTCCTGCTGTACGGCCCGCCCGGCACCGGGAAGACGCTGATGGCGAAGGCCGTCGCCAACGAGACGGACGCCAACTTCATCAGCGTCCGCGGCCCGCAACTGCTTAGCAAGTGGGTCGGCGAGTCGGAGAAGGCCATCCGCCAGACCTTCCGGAAAGCCCGACAGGTGGCCCCGACGGTCATCTTCTTCGACGAACTCGACTCGCTCGCGCCGGGACGGGGCGGCGACATGGGGTCGAACGTGTCCGAACGCGTCGTCAACCAACTCCTGACCGAACTCGATGGACTGGAGGAGATGGAGGACGTGATGGTCATCGGCGCGACCAACCGCCCGGACATGATAGACCCCGCGCTCATCCGTTCGGGCCGGTTCGACCGCCTCGTCATGATCGGCGAACCGGACGTCGAGGGCCGCGAGCAGATTCTGAAGATTCACACCGACGACACGCCGCTTGCGCCGGACGTGAGCCTGCGTGAACTGGCCGAACGGTCCAGCGGATTCGTCGGCTCCGACCTCGAATCTATCGCCCGCGAGGCCGCAATCGAGGCGCTCCGCGAGGCCGACGACGCCGAGGAAGTCGAGATGCGACACTTCCGAAAGGCGATGGACAACGTCCGCCCGACGATTACGGACGATATCCGCGAGTACTACGAGCAGATGCAAGAAGAGTTCAAGGGCGGGTCCAGCCCGCAGCGACAGGCCGGAAGCAGCGGTCGCATCGGCTTCCAGTAAGGACCGAAACTCGGGGACTGCGGGCGGCTTATTCGGCGACGTTCGTCTCGATGGCCTCCGCTTCCTCTTCGCGAACCGGAATCCCGCGTGACCGCGCCGCAGCAGCGATTTTTCCCGTCGAAACGCCGCCGTGCCGCGCGGCCTGTTCCAACGTGAGTGTCCGACTACGATAGAGCGTCAGTGCTGTGGTGAGGGACCTGTATGACATGGCTCCCATCAGCCACTCGTTCGCACTAGATATTAAAGATTCGCAGGCCCTATGACAACGATGCACTCAGTAGATGCCCTATAACAAGACGTTTGAGCACATTTCCATAGTATTTGTGGTCGAATGTATTCGTTCCAGAGTTCCCGAAAATACAGTGTGTTACCACGGCGCTACCGCTGGTGTCGTCGCGGGCCGGACGCGAGCGAAAAATCGGTTCGAAGTCGGTGAGCGGGCGCGCTACAGTTCGCCGAGTTTTCGGAGCAACTGACCGCGGTACTCCTCGTCGGCCTGCACGCCTTTCAGTTCGAGAACGTTCCGCTCGAGTTTGTCGAGGGCGACGTTGAACGCCATCTCCGCGCCGTAGCCCTCGCCGGACCCGGCGGCCTGCCCCTTGTTGGTCCGGAGGCGAATCTGACACTGGATGAGCGGCGTCCCGCGGAGTTTCTCCTTGTGTTCGTGGAACCGAACGTGGGCGTGTTGGACCTGCATCGCCTGGTACTTGTCCACCACTTGGCTGATGTCCGCGCGGATGTCGTCGCGGGAGATGGTGTCGAGTAGGTTGATGTTGGTTATCTGCACGTCCATGTGGTCCTCCTCGGTGTAGGTCAGCGCCCGGAGTACGTCCGTCTTCGTGACGATGCCGATGACGTGGCTGTCGTCGTCCCCGTCGGTGACGACCAGCCCCGCGAAGTCGTTTTCGAGCATCCGCTCGACGGCGTCGCGCACCGAATCTCCGAGTTTCGCGGTTTCGACGGGACTGTTCATCACGTCGTACACCGGCATGTCGAGGACGCGCTCTATCTCACCGGCCCTGTCGCCGCGGGTGGCTTTGTTCATGTCCCGGACGACCACGTCGACGACGTCGTGACGGGTGACCATCCCCGTCAGGCCCTCGGTGTCGTCGAGCACCGGAAGTCGGGAGATACCGTGCTTACGGAGGAGGTTGACGACCTGCCCGACGTTCGTGTCCTCCCGAATCGTGATGACGTCCTCCGTGTAAATCTGGTCGATAGTCAGAGCGTCCAGATTTTCGAGGACGGCTTCGAGGATGGCGTCCTCGGTGACGATGCCCCAGAGGGCGTCACCCTGGAACACCGGGGCGATTTTGACGCCGCCCTCGACCAGCACGCGGGCGACGTCCCGCACGTTGTCGGTCCGCTCGACCTTCGGGGCCGAGCGCGTCATCGCCCCCGCCTTCGCGTCGTCCTCGACGTGGGACTGGACCAACTGCTTCTGCGTGATGACGCCAGCGTACTCACCGTCCTCGGTGACGATGATGCCCTTCGGGTTCTCGCGCTCGAAGATAGAGCGCACCTTCCCGAGGCGCTTGTTGGCGTCGACCTCGACAAACTCTTTGGTGGCGATGTCAGCAATGTCCATCGTGCTTCACGTCCGCAGATACTACGTGAAGGGTTATCAAGGTTGGTTTAGTTCCCGTGTTCCGGGAGTGGGGACAACGTTTAGAACACCCGGGCCGTCTGTCGGATATGTTCCCGGACATTACCGTGTTCGGTCCCTACACGTACCTCGTGACCGAGGTCGTTTGGGGAGCCATCGCGCTGGTGCTCCTCGTGCGGGCCGACGCCCTCCGCCTCGCGGGGCGGACCATCGTCGTCCTCTATCCCATCGCGTACGTCTGGGACTGGTACACCCTCGAAGTCGGCGTGTTCGACATCGTCCTTCGGACGGGCGTCGACCTGCTGGGTATCCCTATCGAAGAACACATCTTCATGGTCGTCGTCCCCGCACTCGTCCTCGGCATCCACGAGAACCTCCGACTGCGTGACCAGCCGCAGGGGGATTTTTGATGGACTTTCTAACATATAGAGTGGTAAAGGATCGGTGGGTTTGGTCAAACACTGGAAAATAGATTCCCCGAATCACGCCGCCTGCTTGCGGTTATTAGGAATATATATCGTTCCGAGATGTGCATACACTACCCACAGAACGCATATGTAGCTCCGCCAGTATGATTTCGATAGCTATGACCGAAGACGCTCCGACCCCCCATATCGAACTGTACGTTCGCTCGCTGCTCCCCGACGGCGCTCACGACCGGCAGGAGGCCGTCCTCGACCGACTCGAACGCCTCGACCGCGAGGACGAAATCGCCGGCTACAACGTCATCGTCTGGGGCAAGCAAATCGCCCCCGAATCGGCCGCCGCCAACACCGAGGAAGGGAAGTACATCCTCAACCGCGTCGCCGAGTTCCGCCAGTGGGCGCTCTCGAACAACGTTTCGCTGGAGTCGTTCTACCAGACGACGGACGTGGATTCGGAGGCCACCGACGACGCCTACCGCGCCATGGTCCTGCCGGTGATGGGACTGGCGGAGTACCACGAGAGCGAACTCGCCCACGTCGCGCCATGTACCGACGGCGACGTGGTCCACAGCATCGTCGACCGACTCGACCGCATCGAAGCGGGCGAACCCCCGGCTATCGAGCAGACGGCCGCCGACGTCAGCATCGTCTAAACCGACCGCACTCAGGCCGACGCTCGAAGCGTCTCGGCGTACCCACCGACTTCTTCAGCCCCCGAGAGTTCGTCGAGCACGTCGTCCGCGTCGACCGCTAACCCGTAGGCTGGTCGTCCCTTCCCTGTCGCGGACTCCGTCTGGTCTTTCGCGAGTAGTCCTTCATCGGCGAGCGTTCGCAAGGCGTTGATGACCGACTGCCGTTCGACGCCGCCGAACGGGTCCCGGTCCACGTCGTCGAGGTGGGCTTTCGCCACCTCCGTCACGTCATAGGAGTGTGCGGGCGTCTGCTCGGCCTGCGACAGCTCCACCACGCTCAGCAACACGAACTGTTCGAACGACTGCAACGACCGAAGCGTCTCGTCCATACGCCTCGCTACGTCGGCGACTGTAAGAAACTACTGGAACGTTCTACAGAGTTGGCTCTGTCCCGCTCACCGGGTGCGTCGGGACCCACATCGTACAGGCCCCTTTTCGCCACGAATGGCGCGTGTTCACGCCGTGGCGTCGTTCCGAGACGCCCCGAATTCGGAAAAGTTGGGATGTGAGACGTTCAAGTCAAACTCGTACACCGCATCTCGATACGCCGTCCATTCTGGATGCCTGACCATCACGACGACGGGAACGTCGACACCGAGTAGTTTCGCGATTACCACTCGGTGCCGTCCCTCTGCCAGTAGTGGATCCCCGTCCCTACCGATGTCGATTCTAACTTCGCGGCGCATGGATTTCGGAAACGGTTCGTTCCGATACTGCCTTTGACAGCACAGTCCGTTCTCGGCCACCTCGTGGTACAGCAGGTCGTATTTTCGATGTTCGCGCAGTAGTTCTGACTGTGTTTCGTACCAGCAGTCTCTCCCGCGTGCGATTCCGTCAGCGAGTTCGGACACGTACCTCGTATCCTCCCAGTTCGTGCCGTGTACGAAATGGTCGCGAAAAGAACGGTAAAGCTCCGTTTTCTCGAGTGTTACATCGTGAATTAGATCGAAGCACCAGCGCATATCTTCCGACAGCGAAGGATTGTAGCCGATAGCCTCTTTTATATCCCAATCGCCGCCGACGACGGAACCGAAGTTCGAAAACCCGTCTCTGACGGGGATGTCGCGTCTCGTCATTTTGTCGATGTCCCCCGCAGGGATGCGCACTATCTTGTACGGATCGACGGGCGAACTGTAGTGTTCGACATCTGTGGTGGACACGAGCATGTGATAGCGTTTCTGGAGAGCGTAGTACCGAGGTACCGCCGTCAGAAACCGACTAACGAGATAGGTCGCCGTCGAGGAGAGCGCGTCCGAGATTGTCTGTTCTTTATAGATTCGATAGAACGACCCCATCTTTCCCATCAGACGGAGTATAGGGGTTGGTCGGTGAAAATTGTTAGCCAAACATAACATATCCATCGAACCACCTGCGAGTGCCACACGTCTCCCGAACACCGGCCGCGATATCCGTGCACGCTGAACGACTGCGCGCTGGTTCGTTGCAGTCCCCGCCCAAAGTGCAACACCACTGGACGTCCTCGATACGCGGAGCTAGAAAATGAGCGTCGAGAGAATGCAGATGGGTTCGGGCGGATTGTGAACCGAAGGAAGACGTGCTCACTTCGTTGCGCGCGTCTTCCAGGGTTCAAATCTCCGTCGACCATTCAGACGACGAACGCGACTCGCTGCGCTCGTCGGTAGCGTCGTCAGAAATGGGTTCGGGCGGATTGTGAACCACGCCGAGACTCGCCCCGCTCGTCTCGTCTACTTCAAACCGCCCCCACGAACGATTTCGTCGCTCATGGGTTTGTTCGCGACAAAAGAGTGGGTTCGGGCGGATTTGAACCGCCGGCCTCCTCCATGTCAAGGAGGTGTCATAACCGACCTAGACCACGAACCCTCGCTGCCTCGTGCATCTCTCTGTTGCCGGGGGATATAATTGAAGGTTTCGAATTCGATACCCGCACGGCGTCTGTTGATTGTGCGCACACCGGCCGGAGCGACAGCATCCTCCGACAGCCTTAAGCCATTGTACGGATTTGTACATTACAACACGGAACAATCCATTGGAGAACATTATGCAGGAGTACATCGAACGCGTCACAGACGGCGAGGATTTGACACAGGAAGAGGCACGCGAGGTGGCGACGCTGGTCTTCGAGGAGGCCACCGAGGCCCAAATCGGCGCGCTGTTGGCCGCACTCCGGGCGAAAGGCGAGACGGAGAGCGAAATCGCCGGATTCGCACAGGGGATGCGCGACGCCGCCCGGACCATCGAACCCGACCGCGAGGGACTGGTCGACACCTGCGGGACCGGCGGCGACGACTACGACACCATCAACGTCTCGACGACGAGCGCTATCGTCGCCGCGGGCGCAGGCGTCCCCATCGCGAAACACGGTAACTACTCGGTGTCCTCCTCCTCGGGAAGCGCCGACGTGCTGGAGGTTGCGGGCGTCGACGTGGACGCCGAACCGCCCGCCGTCGAGGAGACCATCGAACGCGAGGGCATCGGCTTCATGCTCGCGCCGGTGTTCCACCCGGCGATGAAGGCCGTCATCGGTCCGCGCAAGGAACTCGGGATGCGGACCGTCTTCAACATCCTCGGGCCGCTGACGAACCCCGCCGGGGCACGCGCACAGGTGCTGGGCGTCTACGACCCCGACCTCGTGCCCGTGATGGCCGAAGCGCTGGCCCGTCTGGACGTGGACCGAGCGCTCGTGGTCCACGGCGACGGACTCGACGAAATCGCCATCCACGGTGAGACCACCGTCGCCGAGGTGACTGGCGACTCCATCTCCGAGTACGCCATCACCCCCGAGGATATCGGACTGGAAACGCACGACATCGAGGCCGTCGCTGGCGGGTCGCCCGAGGAGAACGCCGCGGACCTCCGCGGCATCGTCTCCGGCGAGGTCACCGGCGCGAAACGCGACATCATCCTCGCGAACGCGGGCGCGGCCATCTACGTCGCTGGCGTCGCCGAGACGCACGCCGAGGGCGTCGAACTCGCCCGCGAGGCCATCGAATCCGGCGCGGCCGCCCAGAAGTTGGAGGACCTGATAGAGGCATGACGCGCGTGAAGATTTGTGGCGTAACCACCCCCGAAGACCGCGACGCAGTGGTGTCCGCGGGGGCCGACGCCGTGGGCGTCATCCACGGCGTCCCCGTCGACACGCCGCGCGAAGTCGACGCCGACGCCGCCGCGGACATCGTGGACGGCGTCCCACCGCTCGTATCGAGCGTGCTGGTGACGATGCCGACCACAGTCCAGCAGGCGGTCGTCCGCGTCGACGACGTGGACCCGGACGTGGTGCAGGTCCACGACGGCCTGTCGCCGGCGGAACTGGGCGCGCTCTCCCGCCGCGTGACCCAGCAGGTGGTCGCCGTCGTCGACGCCGAGGCGGACGACATCGAGGCGTACGCCGACCACGCCGACGCCCTGCTGGTCGACTCGCTCGACGCCGAGGGCGCGGGCGGCACCGGCGAGACCCACGATTGGGAGCGAACCCGTGAACTGGTCGACTCGGTCGACGCGCCCGTGATTCTCGCGGGCGGCCTCACGCCCGAGAACGTCGCCGAGGCCGTCGAGACGGTCCGACCGTTCGCCGTCGACACTGCCAGCGGCGTCGAGCGGTCGGGCGGCGTGAAGGACCACGATGCGGTTCGGCAGTTCGTCGCCAACGCGACGGCCACCGACGTGGAGGTGTCGGCGTGAGCCTCGACGTCTCCCGCGAGCAGTTCGTCGAGTACGCCGAGGCCGACCGACCGGTCGTCGTCCGCGCCGCCGCGGAACTGGACGTGGACGTGGAACCGCTGGCGGCCTACGCCGCCCTCGCCGGGCGGACCAGCGACGTGGCCGCCAGCGACTACACGTTCCTCTTAGAGAGCGCCGAGAAGGTCGCTTCCAGCGACCCGGACGGCGCGTTCGCCCCCGAGACGGACGACCGGCACGCCCGCTTCTCGTTCGTCGGGTACGACCCGCGAGCGGTCGTGACGGTCAGAGGCGAGGAGACCGACGTGGAGGTGTTCGACGACCGCTATGCCGACCTCGTGACGACGAACGGCGGCGACGTGGTCGACGACCTACGGGCGGCGATGCCGGACGTGGAACTGCGCGGGTTCCCCGATATGGACCGCCAGCACCTCGACGGCGGCCTCGTCGGCTTCCTGTCCTACGACGCCGTCTACGACCTCTGGTTGGACGAGGTCGGACTGGACCGCCCGGACTCGCGATTCCCGGACGCCCAGTTCGTCCTGACGACGGCGACCCTGCGGTTCGACCACGCAGAAGAGAGCGTCGAACTCGTCTTCACGCCCGTACTGCGTGTCGGTGAGGATGCCGGACAGCGCTACGATGACCTCCTCGCGGAAGTCGACCGCATCGAAGCGGCACTCGGCGACGCCGACACACTCTCGACGGGTGGGTTCACCCGCGAAGCCGAGGTTGCCGGGCCGCAGGACGAGTACGAGGAAGCCGTCGAACGCGCCAAGGAGTACGTCCTCTCGGGAGACATCTATCAGGGCGTCATCTCCCGGACGCGGGAACTGTACGGCGACGTGGACCCCCTCGGCCTGTACGAGGCCCTGCGAGCGGTCAACCCCTCGCCGTACATGTACCTCCTTGGGCACGACGACCTGACCATCGTCGGCGCGAGTCCCGAGACGCTGGTCTCCGTCGCCGGTGACCGCGTCGTCTCGAACCCCATCGCGGGCACCTGTTCGCGGGGCAACTCCCCCGTGGAGGACCGCCGCCTCGCGGGCGAGATGCTCGCCGACGGGAAGGAACGGGCCGAGCACACGATGCTCGTCGACCTCGCGCGAAACGACGTGCGCCGGGTCGCCGACCCCGGGTCCGTCCGCGTCGAGGAGTTCATGAACGTCCTGAAGTACAGCCACGTCCAGCACATCGAGTCGACGGTGACCGGGACCCTCGCCGACGACTGTGACGCCTTCGACGCCGCGCGGGCGACGTTCCCCGCCGGGACGCTCTCGGGCGCGCCGAAGATTCGGGCGATGGAGATAATCGACGAACTCGAACGCTCGCCGCGGGGACCCTACGGCGGCGGCGTCGGCTACTTCGACTGGGGCGGCGACACCGACTTCGCCATCGTCATCCGCTCTGCGACCGTCGAAAACGGCGTCTCGCTCCCCCAGGGCGACGACCCGGCGTACGACCGAATCACGGTGCAGGCGGGTGCGGGCATCGTCGCGGATTCGGACCCCGAGAGCGAGTACGTCGAGACCGAACAGAAGATGGACGGCGTGTTGGCGGCCGTCGAACGAATCGAGACGGCCGCCCCTGAGACGGCGGGTACCGGGGCGGAAGCGGAGGTGGAGCGATGAGCGCCGAACAGACAGCACCGGACCGCGAGACGACGCGAGCGAGCGACCGCAAGCGCGTGCTCTTCGTCGACAACTTCGATTCGTTCACCTACAACCTCGTCGAGTACGTCTCCGAACACGCCGACACCGAAGTCGTCCGGAACACCGCGACGCTCGACGACGTGCGGGCGTTCGACCCCGACGCCATCGTCCTCTCGCCCGGCCCCGGCCATCCGAAGAACGACCGCGACGTGGGCGTGACGATGGACGTACTTCGAGAGGTCAGCCCCGAGGTACCGACGCTCGGCGTCTGTCTGGGCCTCGAAGCGGCCGTCTACGCCTACGGGGGCACCATCGGTCGCGCACCCGAACCCATCCACGGGAAGGCGTTCCCCATCGACCACGACGGCGAGGGCGTCTTCGCGGGCCTCGAACAGGGCTTTCAGGGCGGCCGCTACCACTCGCTGGTCGCGACCGAGGTGCCTGACGAGTTCGAGGTATCGGCGACGACGACCACCGACGAGGGGACGGAGTTAGTGATGGGCGTGCGCCACCGCGAGTACCCCATCGAAGCGGTGCAGTTCCACCCCGAGTCGGTCCTGACTTCGGTGGGCCACGACGTGATTCGGAACTTCCTCGACGGCGTTTAGAACGCGACGTTGAACCCCAGGATTCCGAGCACCCACAGTACCGTTACGGCGATGATGGCGAGGAGGACGAGTCGCCACGCGAACTTCATCACGACTCGGCCGACGAGCAACACGAGAGCGACCAGAATCAACCCGAGTAGTAGCGCGGGCGGGTTTCCGAGGGCGCCGAGTTGTAACAACGAGAACATACATTTGATTTCGGCGGACAGGCACATATATTTCGTGGCCAGAGCGGCGCGTCTCACCCGCACCGCAAGACGGCGGTCGAATGGCCCGAAAACCGCCAGACGGCAGTACGTCTGACAGGCGAGTTTTGCGGCAAATATTTCGGTGGCGCGGCCGACATCTCCATCCGAAACCCCCGGTTATTTCTACTGGATTTCGCGCCGTCGTCTGTCGGTTCAGGGGGCCGGTGTTTCACTTTCACTACGGTTTACTCACCATTAAGAATCGACCGGCGTTGCTAGTGTTCGTACACGAGCGGTACGTGACGTGTCACCGGAACCGAACCATCAACTACCGTAGTTGCCACTCTCCGGCACCTGCGGCCATCCACAGCGATTGAATGGAAGACCATATACGCCAGCCATGAATACGTATTCGCCGCCACAAATGACCGGATTACGGCCAGCCGATAGATGGGGTATCGACCGACAGACGGACGCTGTCGGCGGGAGGACCGAGGAATGAGCGACGCGGACTTTTCCGCCGACGAACTCACACTCCCGATAAAGCGCACCGACGGGGAGACCCTCGAAGACCGACTGACGGGCAACGCCTACAACAACATCCTGCCCGCTCGCTATCTCCGGAAGGACTCCAACGGCGACCTCGTCGAAGCGCCGGAGGACCTCTTCGAACGAGTCGCGAAGAACATCGCCCTCGCCGAGGCCGTCTTCGAGGCCAACCAGCACGACATCGACGTGACGGTCACGCCGGACCAACTCAAGCCCGACCACCCGCGACGTGACGAACTCGCCGCCGAAGTGTTCGGGAAGGGGACCACGGCCGAGGACGACGCCGAAACGACCCTCTCGGTGTACAACGTCAACAAGTTCGCCTACGACACCGTCGTCCCCGAACTCCCCGCGGACGTACGGGACCACGTCGAGGAGATGGCCGACGCGTTCCAGTCGCAGATGGAACAGCTCTCCTTCATGCCGAACTCGCCGACGCTGATGAACGCCGGCGACGAACTCCAACAGCTCTCGGCCTGTTTCGTCGACTCGCCCGGCGACGATATCGACGACATCCACCAGACCGCCAAGGAAGCCGCACAGGTGTTCCAGTCCGGCGGCGGAATGGGCTACGCGTTCTGGAAGCTTCGCCCGTACGGCGACCCCGTCGGCTCTACGGGCGGCATCGCCTCCGGCCCTATCACGTTCATGCGGACCTACGACCAGATGTGCGAGACCATCGCGCAGGGTGGCGCACGCCGCGGTGCCCAGATGGGCGTCATGCGCGTCTCCCACCCCGACGTCATCCAGTTCATCCACGCGAAGAACAAGGACGTCTCGCTGGCGGAGACGCTCCGCCTGAACGACCCCGACGACTTCACCCACAACTCCTTCGCCGAAGCGCTGGAAGAGGCCCGCGAACTCATCGACGAGGACGGGAAGGTGCCCAAGCACCTCCGGAACGCCGTCGAGGGCCACCTGTCGAACTTCAACATCTCTGTCGGTATCACCGACGGCTTCATGGATGCCCTCCAGAACGGCGAGGAGTTCACGTTCACCAACCCGCGCACCGAGGAACCCCACGTCGCCACCCCTGAGACGGAGGAACTGTACGAGATGTTCGACCTCGGCGAGTACGTCGAGGCCGGTGAAATCCTCTCCATCCCCGCCGACAAACTCTGGGAGCGCATCGTCGAAGGCGCCCACGAGAACGGCGAACCGGGCGTCATCTATCTCGAACGCGTCAACAAGCAGCACTCCTTCGACGTGGAGAAACACCCCGACCACCAGATTCTCGCGACCAATCCGTGCGGCGAACAGCCGTTGGAGGAGTACGAGGCCTGTAACCTCGGTCACATCAACCTCTCGACGCTCGCCGCGACGGACGCTCCGGACTACCGGGTCTGGGCCGAGGAACACGCCGACGAGTACCCCACGCAGGCGGCCGCTATCGACGCGTTCCTCGACGAGGCACTCGACTGGGACGAGTTCGACCACCGCATCGAACTCGGGACGAACTTCCTCGAGAACGTCGTCACGATGTCCGACTTCCCCGTCGAGAAAATCGAGGAGAAGGTCCGCGAGATGCGCAAAATCGGGCTGGGCATCATGGGACTGGCACAACTCTACATCCAGTTGGGCGTCGAGTACGGCTCCGACGAGGCCAACGAAATCGCCCGACAGGTCATGCGCCACATAAACCACGGCTCGAAGGCCGCCAGCCGCCAACTCGCAGAGGAGCGCGGCACCTTCGATGAGTGGGACAACTCCAAGTACGCCAACCCGACCGAGTACCGGGAGTGGTTCGAGAAGCAGACCGGCGAGGACGCCGACGACTGGGCCGACGGCTACCCCATCCGCAACCACAACACGACGACCATCGCGCCGACCGGCACCACCTCGATGATCGGGAACACCACCGGCGGGTGTGAACCCATCTACAACGTCGCCTACTACAAGAACGTCTCCGACGACGTGCAGGGCGACGAGATGCTCGTCGAGTTCGACGACTACTTCCTCCGCGCCTTAGAGGAGAACGGCATCGACGTCGACGCCGTCAAAGAAGAGGCCCAAGAGCAGATGGCGAACAACGAGTTCGACGGCGTCACCGGTCTCTCGACGGTGCCGGACGCCATCGGCGAACTGTTCGTCACGACCGGCGACCTCTCCGCGCAGGACCACGCGGGCGTGCAGGTCGCCTGTCAAGAGGGCGTCGACTCCGCCATCTCGAAGACGGTGAACGCCCCGAACGACTCCACCGTCGAGGACGCCGCCGAAGTGTTCGAGTACATCTACGACCACGGCGGCAAGGGCGTCACCTACTACCGCGACGGCACGCGCTCGAAGCAGGTGCTGACCACGCGCGCCCAGAACGCCGAGTTCGCGGACATGGACGCCGAGGAGATGGTCGCCCAGATAGAGGAGATGTTCGGCGGCATCGAAGGCTTCCTCGAAGACGACGCCGTGCAGGCGGCGCTCGACGAGTCCGTCGAGGAGATGCTGTCGGTCGCCGACGGCGAGCAGAGCGAGTTCGCCCGCAAGGCCAACCGTCCGGACGTGCTCCACGGCGTCACCCAGCGCATCGACACCGGCTACGGGAAACTGTACGTCAACATCAACGAGGACCCCGAGGCAGAGCGACCGTTCGAACTGTTCGCCAACATCGGCAACTCCGGTGGCTTCACCGCCTCGTTCACCGAGGCGCTGGCGAAGACCATCTCGACGGCGCTCCGGTCGGGCGTCGACCCCGAGGAGATAGCCGACGAACTACAGGGCATCCGCTCGCCGAAAGTCGCGTGGGACAAGGGCGAACAGATTCAGTCCATCCCCGACGCCATCGGCACGGCCCTGCGCCGCTATCTCGACGGCGAAGTCGACAAGGCCTACCCGCAACAGGTCACGCTCGAAGAGACGGCCGAGGACGAAGAGGACGAGGCGGAACGCGGCGCGTCCGCGTCCACCCAGACCGACGGCGGTCCGCAGGCCGCCGAGAGTCCGAACGCCGACGCTGGTCCGGACGCCGGGTCCGCGACGGCCGGTGACCAGCAGGAACTCATCGACGCCGGCGAGAGCCCCGAGTGTCCCGACTGCGGGTCGCTCTCGCTGTACTACTCGGAGGGCTGCAAGACCTGCGAGTCCTGTGGCTGGTCCGAGTGCTGAATCGCTGACGAACCGACTCCCCGCGGCCAGACGGAGCGTGTGACACCGGAGCCCGTTTCGCCCGACTGCGCGCGGTTCGATTTTTCACTCGACGACTTCGTAGACGCCCGAGACGCTCGTCTCGCGGACGGTCACGGACAGTTCCTCACCTTCCTCGGCGGCCGTCTCGGCGACGAGCGTCACCGGTTCGATTGGCTCGCGTCGGAGGAAGGCGACGACGCGTTCGAACCACGAGGGGCGGCCGCCCTTCCGGCAGACGAGGATGTAGCGCGACTCGGCGAGCGAGCGGAGGTCGGGGTCTAACTCGTACTCGTCGGCGTCCGCGGGCGCGACGACGTGGATGACCTCGCCAACTATCGTCTCGGTCATACCGGCGTCTGGTGGGCGAGAAGGATGTGTGTTGTCTCTGACGGCGACAGCACCGCTATGCTGTCACGGGTCGAAGGTGGAGTATGCCGCCCGGAACTATCGTCCTCTACGTCGCCACGAGTTTGGACGGGTACGTCGCGACGCCAGACGGGGGCGTAGCGTGGTTAGACGAGTTCGACACGAGCGAGCGCGCGGGCGGCGGTGACGAGGAGACCGGTGACGACGACGAACGGGGCGGCTACGACGCGTTCTTCGCCGACGTGGACTGTCTCGTCGTGGGGTCGCGGACCTACGAGCAGGTACTGGGCTTCGGCGACTGGCCCTACGCCGACCGGCCGACGTACGTCGCGACCAGTCGGGACCTGCCGCGGGCGACCGACCACGTCGAACTGGTCGACGGCGACGTGGCCGAACTCGCCGGTTGCCTCCGACGCGAGTACGACACTGTGTGGCTCGTCGGCGGCGCGGCACTCGCACAGTCGTTCCTCCGCGAGGGGGTCGTCGACCAGATACGGCTGAACGTCGTCCCGCTACTGCTGGGCGACGGTATCCCGCTGTTCGGCGACGGACCGCGTCGGTCGCTGGACCTCGTCGAGACGACGCGCTATCCCAGTGGTATCGTCGAACTGTGCTACGACGTGGGAACCGAGTAACGCGAACTCAGGCGAACTCCTGTCTGACCCACCCCGACGGCCCGCTGGGATAGGCCTTCGACTCCGTCTCGGGTTGGACCCGACCCTCGTCGTCGACCATCCGGACGACGACGGTGTGGCCGCCGCTCGGAGCGGCGTACGCGTATTCCCACTGCCGCCACGCGTCCGCGGCGACGCCCTCGCCGTCGACGCTCGGGAGCGGTTCGGAGAGGGACGCCTCGGTCCACGTCACACCGCCGTCGGTAGACACCTCGACGCTGGAGACGCCGTCGAGGCCGCCGTAGGCGTGCCCGCCGAGGCGTCGACGGCCGTCGTCGGTGTCCTCGCGGTAGTGGAGTTTGGCGACCGGGTTCACGGGTCCGGTACCCTGCCAGCCGCGTTTCTCCCAATAGCCCTCCGCCTCCCGGTCGAGAATCTCGATTTCGGTGAGCCACTTGACGTTGACCTCGCCCCAGTGGCCGGGCACCAGCGCGCGGACGGGGTAGCCGTGGCCCCGCGGGAGGACCGTCCCGTTCATGCCGTAGACGAGCATCCCGCCCCGAAGCGCGTCGATGGGGAACTCCTCGAAGTAGCCGTCGGCCGCCCGGAGCATCACGCACTCACACCCGCTCTGTATCCCGGCCTCGTCGAGCAACTGGTCGACGGGAACGCCGGTCCACAGCGCCGTGTCCATCTTCTTGCCGTTGAGTTTCTCGCCGACGCACCGAAGCGTCGAGAACTGGTTCTCGGCGGGCATCTCCCGGAGTTCGTCGTAGTCGAGCGTGAGTTCCCGTTCGACCGCGCCGGTCACCGAGAGCGTCCACGAATCGGCGTCGACCTCCGGGTCGATGGAGTTGATGTCCACCTCGAAGAAGCGCTCGCTGACCAGCGGGTCCAGTCCGTCCAGGTCCAGCGACCGTTCGGCGGCCACGTCGAGTTTCGCCTCGATATCTTCGCGGTCGGCGCCCGGGGCCGTGAGTCTCGGCGCGTCTCTGGCGGTCGCGGTGGGCGTCCGACGCGTTCCGACGCTGTAGCCGAGCGCCGTCGCACCGAGGGCGACGCCGATGGTCGAGAGGGCTCGACGGCGTTTCGAGGAGATTGGCGGGGTCGTCTTCCCGAGGGCGTCGAGTCCCTGCGCGAGGACGACGACGGCGGCCGCGGGGAGCGCCGCGCCCGCCGCGAGGACGAGTTCGCCCGTCAGCGCGACGCCGACGACCCACGTGAGGAGCGCCGTGCCGACGCCGGGAAGCAGGCGGTTGTTGGCCTCCTGCCCGACGAGGATGGCCGCCCGCGCCGCGAGTGCGATGAACAGGCCGACGATGGCGACGGCGGTCAGCAGATTCAACTGCTGGCCCACGCTCCCCAGCGTCGTGATGGCGAAGGAGACGACCACGCCGGGCATCTGCCGCGCCAGCGTCCGCTCGACCGGCGATGCGAGAAAGGCCGGGGTGTATCCCGTGACGGCGTACGACCCCGCGAGGCCCGCCAATCCCGCGGCGACGGCGACGAGCAACTGCCCACCTCGTGAATCCAGCAAGTCCTGTCCCATACGAGAGTGAGGCGCTACCCGGCAAAAGGCGTTGTTCCAACGGAGTACCAAATTCCCCCCAAAGAGCGAAAGCGGCCGCCGCCGAACACCGGGTATGAGCGACGATACCGGCGGGCGGCCGTGTCCGATGTGTGACCGCCCGATGTACCACCGCCACTGTAAGTACGTCTGCCCCGAACACGGCGTCGTATACGACTGCGCTGACACGTTCTACTGAGCGGTGTCGCGGATTTATTGTGGTTGAACCGCATCTCTTGGAACAATGAGTAGGGATGGCGAGATTCGCGTCCTCCACGTCGACGACGACACGGAGTTCGCGGAGATCGCCGCACTGCACCTGGAACGTGTCGACGACGACATCTCCCTGGTGACTGAACCGAACGCCTACGACGGCCTGGACCGTCTCCGTTCCGAGTCCATCGACTGCGTCGTGAGCGACCACGACATGCCCGAGATGAACGGACTGGAGTTTCTGAAAGCCGTTCGTGCGGAGTTCCAAGAACTCCCGTTCGTCCTCTTTACCGGGAAGGGAAACGAGGAGATAGCCAGCGACGCCATCTCGGCGGGCGTGACCGAGTATCTCCAGAAGGGCGTCGGGACCGACCAGTACACCGTCCTCGCGAATCGAATCAGGCGAGCGGTGGGCGAGAAGCGGGCGAAAGCCGCCTTAGAGGAATCCGAGCGACAGCTCTCGACGCTCATCTCGAACCTCCCCGGCATGGTCTACCGCGCCCGCAACGAATCCGGATGGCCCATGGAGTTCGTCAGCGAGGGAGCCGCGGACCTCGTCGGCTACGACGCCGCCGCCATCGAATCTGGCGAGGTGTCGTGGGGAAGCCTCGTCGACGACGACGACGCCGACCGCCTCTGGGAACAGGTCCAGACGTGTATCGCGGCCGACGAACCGTTCGAGGTCACCTACGCCGTCGAGACCGCCGACGGCGAGACGCGATGGGTCTGGGAACGCGGACGGGTCGTCGATACGGACGACGGCATCGAACTGCTGGAGGGGTTCATCACCGACATCACCGCGCGCCGGGAACGCGAGCACGAAGTCGACCGGGAACGCCGGTTCACCGAGACCCTCATCGACGCCATCGACGACGCGTTCTACGTCATCGACCCCGACGGCGAACTGATTCGCTGGAACGACACCGTCGCGGCGGTGACCGGGTACGGCCACGAGGAAATCACGTCGATGAACACCCTCGATTTCGTCCCCGAGGAGTGTCACGACCGTATCACCGACGCCATCGCCGATACGTTGGACACCGGTCACACGAAGTTCGAAGTTCCCATCGAGACGAAGGCGGGCGAGCACATCCCCTACGAGTTCCGCGGGTCGCTCATCGAAGACGCCGACGGGGGCGTGCTGGGTATCGCCGGTATCGCGCGGGATGTCACGGAACGGAAGGCCCGTGAACGGAAACTGAGAGAGTACGAGACGCTCGTCGAGAACGTCGGCGACCCGATGTACGTGCTCGACGAGACGGGGCGTATCGAGATGGCGAACCGAGAGATGGCGGCGTATCTCGGCACGGAACGCGGGGAACTCCTCGGGACGCCAGCACGGAAGTACATCGCCGACCCGGACCACGAACGGGGTACGGAACTCGTCGACCGCCTCTTCTCGAACCCCGACGAGTCGTGGGTCACCTACGAAATGACGGTGACGACGGCCGACGGGGAAACCCGCCGGGCCGAGAACAAACTGGCCGTGCTGACCGACGACGACGGGCGACTCACCGGGTCGGTCGGCGTCGTCCGCGACATCACCGACCGGACGGCCCGGGAGCGCAAACTCGAACAGTACGAGACGCTCGTCGAGAACGTCGGCGACGCGATGTACGTCCTCGACGCCGATGGGACGATACGGATGGTCAACGACGCCATGGCGGCCCATCTGGGGTACGACCGCGAGGAAATCGTCGGCTCGGACCCGACGCGGTTCATGTCACCCGAGGACGTGCGGACGGCGAGCGACCGCATCCAACAGTTGGTCGACGACCCGGACCGGACGTGGGACACCTTCGAGATGGAGACCATCGACGTCGACGGGAACCGAGTCGTCAACGAGGACAAGGTCGCGCCCCTGTTCGACGGGGACGGCGAGTTCGTCGGGTCGGTGGGCGTCATCCGCGACATCACCGACCGGCGGGAGCGCGAACGTGACTTAGAGCGGTACGAGACGATAGTCGAAGCCGTCGGCGACCCCGTCTACGCGCTGGACGACGACGGCGTGTTCACCTTCGTCAACGAGGCCATGGAACCGATGACCGGGTACGGCCGGGACGAACTCGTCGGTCAGCGCATCGACATCATCATGACCGACGAGGACGTCGAGCGCGGGGACGACCTCATCCAGGAACTGCTGGACGACCCCGAAACCGACACCGGCACGTTGGAGATGCACCTCGTCACGCGCTGGGGCGAGACGATTCCCTGCGAGAACAACCTCGCGCTCCTCCCGTCGGCCGACGGCGAGTTCACCGGGACGGCGGGCGTCATCCGCGACATCGCCGAGCGAAAGGAGCGCGAACAGCGCCTCTCGGAGTTCGCCTCGGTCGTCAGCCACGACCTCAGAAATCCGCTCAACGTCGTGCAGGGCCGCCTCTCGCTGGCCCAGCAGACCGGCGACACCGGCCACCTCGGCGACGCATCGGCCGCCGCCGAGCGGATGGAGCAACTCATCGACGACCTGCTGACGCTGGCGCGACAGGGCCAGAGCGTCGGGACGACGGAGACAGTCGACATCGCCACCGTCGCGGAGCGAGCGTGGGCCAGCGTCCAGACGGAAGAAGCGGCCCTCGTCTCGGGGGCGACAGACACCATCGAGGCCGACCCAGACCGTCTTCGGGAACTGTTCGAGAACCTGTTTCGGAACGCGACCGACCACGGGGCCGAAGACGTGGTCGTCACGGTCGGATTGTTGGACGAGTTCGCGGGCTTCTACGTCGCCGACGACGGCCCCGGCATCCCCGAAGCAGACCGTGACCGCGTGTTCGAGCGCGGGTACACGACCAGCGAGAACGGGACCGGATTCGGACTCGCCATCGTCGAAGACATCGCGGAGGCGCACGGGTGGACGCCCGCGGTGACGGTGAGCGACGACGGCGGCGCGCGCTTCGAGTTCAGGACGACTCCGGCCGACCGCTGAAGTGTCGGTACGTCGGCCCAGCCAACACCAGCACCGCCATCGCGCCGAACAGCGCCAGCAGGTGCGGGAGCGCGTCTATCGAGAGGCCCGTCAGCGTCAGCGACCGCATCGACGCCCCGGCGAGCACTTCGACGACGACCCACGGAATCTCGCCAACGAAGGTCCCCACGACGAACGCCCGCGTCGACACGTCCGCGAAGCCAGCCCCGTAGGACACCGGGTCCGCCGGGACCGGCGAGAGCCGTGCCGCGAGGACGCCGCGCGTCTCGCCCGTGACTTCGATGATGCGCTGTCCCGAGTCGCTGAGCCGACCGAACACGCCGCCCTGCTCGCCCGCCCGCAGGGCGAACCGATACGGGATGAGGCAGGTGACGAGCGCCCCCATCAGCGCCACCGGGATGCCGTACTCGACGCCGAGGACGAATCCGACGAACGCCGAGAGCGGCATCGTCGGCCACGCGAACAGCGGCCGAATCAGGTACAGAAAAACGATGAGGGCCGCCATGTACACGGGATGGTCGGCGAGGTGCATCGCCTCGTGGATGAGTCGCGCCGGTGAGAGAAACAGAGCCGCGACGGCGAGAACGACGGCGAGCGCGCTCGTACCCACCAGTTGGTGCTTTACGAGGCGGTCCATCTGTCCGTGAGAGCGACCCGGACGGGCAAACCTCTTGTGGTAAGGATTAATCCGGTGGCCGACGACCCACCGGCGTGGACGACGCCGACTCGGACCGCGACCCCGTCGAACTCGGGGTCGAACTGCTCGCGCACCTCGAACACGACTCGCTGTCGGTCGCCGAGGCGATGGACCGAATCGAGACGGTGACCACGAACCCCGGCCTCCAGCGCGAGATTCTCGACACCGCGGCCATGCGTGGCATCATCGACCGCGAAGACGGACTCGTTCGACCGCGCTCTCGCGGGACCTACGTGAGTTTCGAGGCGGACGTGGTCGTCAAGGACGGCGACTTCTCGTGTGAGCGCTGCGGCGCGGGCATCTCGACCGGCCACTTCGTCCAGTTCGACGGCGGCGAGTTGGGGCCGTTCGGGTCGACGTGCATCAGGAAAGTGCTCGGCCGAGAGTAGCGCGTCTGAAAAAGTGCGCCGACGGGAGTTCAGCGACCCTGCCGAAGCTCTTTGATGAGCGTCTGTATCGTCTGTTCCTGCCGGTCCAGCCGCTCGTTCTGCCGCTCGATTACGGCTGTGAGGTCCGCGACCTGCTGTTCGAGCGCCGCGATGTCGGGGTCTGCGTCGGTGTCGGTGTCGGTGTCGGTGCTCGTTTCGACCTCGTCGATGGCCGCCTGCTGGGTCGCCGACTGGGCGCTCCCCGTCGTCGGGGCCGCCGCGTTCGCTTGGCCGCCGCCGTTGTCGGTCGCCGACTGCGTCGGTGTCTCCTCGCGTTGTTCGCTCTCTGTGTCCCCACTGACCAGCGGGTCGATGCCCGCGTCCAGCCCCAATCCGTCGTCCGATTCGTCGGACTCCTCGGATTCCGGCGACAGTTTCGCGTTCAGGTCCGCGAGCGAGGACACGTCGTGGAACGCGAACAGCGCGTCCTGTAGCACCTGTTTCAGCCGCGGGGCGTCCTCCGCCGGGGCCTTGATTCGCTCCGGGCGGTCGTTGACCGAGAGGACGATGGCCGTCGCGACGCTCCCCTCCTCGAAGTCGAGTCCCGTCACGTCCTCGAACGCGTACGCCTCGAAGTCGGCGTCCCACGTGACGCCGCCGAGGTGACGGAGGAGTTGGCTGTCGGTGACGACCAGCGTGAGTTCGCTGAATCGGAACACGCCTGCCACAGACTCCTCGCTCTCGATGACGTTCGAGACGGTCAGTTTCCCCTCCAGTAGCCGTTCGAGGACGGCCTCGCCGCGGCCGCCGGGGACGGTTAAATCGCGCTTCTCGTCGGTGTAGTACAGGGTGAACTTTATCTTGCGACGGCCCTCGGAGATGGTCAGTCGCTCGAAGTCGTGGGGGTAGGCAGTGACTTTCTCGTCGCTGAGCAACCCCTCGCCCCGGTAGACGAGGGTCCGGGTCGGCGTAAAGCAGACGGCGTCTTCGTCGCCGAGATTGACGCCGGCCCGAATCTCCTCGTCCCCAAGTTCGTCTTGGACGAGGTCTGGAATATCCATGTTGGGTGCATACTAACGTGATGACTTAAATCCGTGGGCCCCCCGACAACTCGTTGCCATGAGAGGAATCCACAGCCCCGAGGGAGATGAGAACCTTCAAGACGGCAAGCGGCCAACGACCGTATGCACCCGCGCCCGGGTGGCTTAGCTGGACATAGCGCCGCACTCATAGGGTCTTTTGACTCATGCGGTACCAACCGGCATGACCCGAGGGATGCTCGTCACATCCCGGACCTGGGTTATGCGGAGATCGAGGGTTCGGAGCCCTCCCCGGGCATACTTTATCCGTCGCTCACGTCGGCGAGCGACTGCTCGACCGCGCTGGTGGCTCCCGACGGTCACGAATCGGTGAGCGATAGCCACCGGTGGGTCGCCCTCGAGACGTGCTCAGTCGCCGCTCGTTCCGTCCCCGACATGGCCGAGAAGTGGTGGAATCCGGGTGCCGCTCACAGGGCCGTCGCGACGCTGACGTGCATCCCGACGAACCGCCACCCGTCCTCGCGGTGTTCGAGCGTCCCGCTCCACCGCGTCTCGAACTCGTAGCGCGTCTCGCCCGCTGTCCACGAGAGCGCCACGTCGTCGCTGAACCACGCGACGGACTTGCGCTCGGTGACGCGGAGCGCGTCGCTCTCGACGGTCCAGTCACTGGTCGAGGCCGTCTGGTCCCGCAGGCCCTCCTGAATCGCGTCGGCTCCGACGAGTCGCTCGGAGACCCCGAACTTCACGATTGGGTCGTCCGCCGCCCGGTCGTCGGCGAAGAAGGTATCCAGCGGCGCGCCCTGCCGAAGCGAGTCGTAGTAGTCTTGGACCGTCGCTCTCGCGTCCATAGCCCCGGTAGCCACCGGAGGGACTTACCCCTGTGGGGGCGGGTTTTCACCGGCCGGTCGAATTCCGACGGTTGCGCGCCGCACGCTACCGGGAACACGACGAGAGTACCGTCGAAAACGTACCGAATCCGGGAGCGAGGCCGAACGGTTACTCGCCGAGGCTCTCGAAGGCGCTCCGGAAGTCGTCGAACTCGGTGACGGCGTCGTCGGCCTGCTGACGGAGTCGCTCGACGCGGTGGCTAATCTCCTCGTACTCTTCGCGGGTCGCCAGTTCGGCGTGGCTCTTCTCGGCTTCGAGGGTTGCCTTCTTCGCGGCGACGGCGTAGTACTGCTGGATGTGGTCGTCGTACGTCGTGCGCGTGAGCATCTCCTCGACCATTCCCAGTAGGTCCGCCCGGCCGACTGGTTTCGTGAGGTAGTCGTCGAACGGCATCTCCACGATGTCGAAGTCCGGGTCGACTGCGGTCACCATCACGACGCGGCAGTCCAGATTCCGCTCGTCGAGACTGGCGAGAACGTCGTCGCCCGAGACGCCGGGCATCTGCCGGTCCAGAAACACCACGTCGACGGATTCGTCGACCATCTCGAGTGCCGTCTCCCCGTCGTAGGCACTCTCCACGTCGTGTTCCGCCCCGAGCCACGTAGTGTACAGTTCGGCTACGTCGCGTTCGTCGTCGACGACGAGCACCGTCGCCGTATCAGTTTCTTGACTCAGTTGCACGTATCCTCCCTCGTTCCCGGTCCCTGCGGGCCGCTTCGACTGTCACCTTACCAGATGCGTAATATAAATCCACCCACCGTATTATCACAATTGAATATCGAATTAGGTCAGACCGCTCACCCAAGCACAGTTTACCCCGGGACACGTATGTCGGGGCAATGGTGAACGTCACGGGCGCATGGTCCGAAGACGACGTTGCCCGCTTCTTCGAGACGACGGCCGTCCCGCTTCGCCTGGGCTGTCGCCGACCGGGCGGGGACCCGTGGATGCTGTCGCTGTGGTACCGCTACGTCGACGGCACGCTCCAGTGTGCGACGGCCGCCGACGCCGACGTGGTCAGCTATCTGGACCACGACGACGCCGTCAGTTTCGAAGTGTCCACGAACGAACCGCCGTACCGAGGCGTCAGGGGGAACGGCAGGGCAACCGTCGTACCCGACGAGGAGAAGACTGTCCTCCGCGCCCTCGTCGAGCGCTATCTCGACGGGGTCGACACGCCGCTGGCGAAGCGACTGCTTGCACCGGACCGCCGAGAAGTACAGATAACGATAACTCCAGACCGACTACACTCGTGGGACTACAGCGACCGGATGTAGCGACGCGGCACGCGAGAGACGCCGGGGCTATGTGTCTCGCCGACTTATCGCCGACCGATGGCTCCCGACCCGTCGGCCGTTCGCTCGCTGGCAATCAGTGCCGAAGACCTCCTCGCAGCGCTGGAGGCCGACGCCCGCGACGGGCCGACCACGGTCCTACGGGTCACGCCGCCGTACAGCGGCCGGATGCGGGCGCGGCTACACGTCGTTCAACCCGGCGAGGACGACGAGACGCTCCATCTGCCGCCCGCGGAACTCGTGACCGACGCGGTCCCGTCGTATCCGACGCCCGACGAAACGGCCGACGAACTGCGCGAGCGTGAGGACGAGACGTACACCGTCGACCGCCACCGAACCTACCACGAGCGGCGCGTCGAGACGTGGCGCGAGGCGGTGCTGGACCACATCGTCGACGCGGTGACGCTGCCCTCGACGGACCACGAGGTGACCGTCTCGCTGCTCGGCCCCTGACGCGCCGGTGACAGCCCCGATATCGTCGATTGAGCGCGGTCACTCTCACGCACCCAGAGCGGTTTCTAAAAGGTTTACGCGCCGCTGCATCGTTCGTGAAACGTCCAGCAGATGGACCCTTATTTCGTAAAACGGCACGAAATCGACCGAACTCTCTCGCGGTTATAAGATACCGTCTGACGTACGTATGCTCAGGTCCCAATGTCGAGTTCGTCAGCACACGAACTGTTCGCCCGCCTCGACGAATCGGTCCCCCACCTCCGTCGGTCAGTCATGGCACCCGTCCGCGGTGTCGCGTTCTGGACGGCCATCGTCCTCCCGTTCCTCTACGTGCCCCTGCTGGCTTCTGGCCTCCAGTCGCCGTCCGTCCGGACGGCCTTCGCGGCGATGGTCGCCTGCAACGCCGTCGCGCTGCTGGTCGGCCACCCTCACGCCCGCGAGTGAACTGCCGTTAGAAGGCGTTTACCGACGGTTCCGTGGCCGAATAGTGGACACGCACGGCGAATCTGGCGCGAACGGGGACACATATTTATTATCCCGCTGGTCTATGCAAACGTATGGCCGCTTACGGTCGGCCGACCCTACGAGATTTGTTCGACGAATCACCGACCCCGCACATCGCGCATCCGCCGCGGAGTCACCATCGAGACTTCTACATCGCTACAGACGGTTCTTTCAGACCCCACAGCGGCGGTCCCGTCGGCGATGAGGGTCCGCCGGAGCGGGGCGGGTTGGGCGTCGTCGTCGAGACGTTCGACGGTGAGCGCGTCGTCAGGCTTTCCGTACCCGACACCGCGCCTGACAACAACGTCGCGGAGTATCGCGCGCTCCACCTCGGACTGGACGTACTCGCCAGTCGCGCGCCAGCGGACGCCCGCGTCGGACTCCTCATCGACCACGACCAACTCGCCGAGAACGTCAACGCCGAAGTGCTGGCGACACACGGGTCGGCCTACGACCCCCCGCACGGCGTCTCCGTCCCACGCGGGACGGGCCTCCACTGGCGGGGCATCCAAGCCCGCGTCAACGGCTTCGGCGAGGTCCGGGCCGCCCGCATCTCCAGCGACCGGAACCCGGCCCACTCCCTCGCCAACGCGCCCCACCAGTACGCCCACGTCAACGGCGAACCCGACCGCTGCGTGCTCCCGAAGACGACGACCACCGAGGAGCGCGTCCCGCCGCCGTCGCGGGCCGAACGCGGCGGCGCGTCGGACTGACGGCCCCCGGCGACTGTCGCGCCCCCTGCTGGATAAGTTATGTCGAACCGACGGGAACGTTCCCCAGATGGCACACGACTCAAATTTTAAGTGGGGTCGGATAGATAGTCTTCGTTTGGAGGTGCAACACAGATGAGTACCAGTAGCAGCAGGACTCACGGGACCGACGCACAGCATCGCGACTGGTCCGCCCCGCGGCCGGTGTCACGAGACGACCTCGTCCTCGCGCTCATCCCCGCGGCGCTCCTGCTGACGGTCGTTGCGGCCGGACTGGTCGGTGTGCCGACGACGATGGCGCTGACCGCCGGGTCCGCGCTCGCCCTGACGGCCGTCCTTGACGCGCTCTTCCTGCACCCGCCGACCGACGGCCGTCGGCGGTGAGCGAGACGCGGTCGATAGCCGTCGTCGCGCCCGTGGCCGTCCTACTCCTGCTGGGCGTCCACGACAGCGACGCCTGCGAGGTTGACGATGTCTTTCACTTCGTCGCCGCGTTGGATGACGTGGACGGGTTTGTCCATGCCGACGAGCATCGGGCCGATGGCCTCCGCGCCGCCGAGTCGCTGGAGCAGTTTGTAGCCGATGTTCCCGGCTTCGAGGTTCGGGAACACGAGGATGTTCGCCGGGTCGTCCAGTTCCGAGAACTCGTAGGTAGTGTTCAGTATCTCCTCGACGACGGCGGTGTCGGCCTGCATCTCCCCGTCGACGGGGAAGTCCACGCGGTCGTCCGCCTGCAGTTTGGCGACGGCCTCGCGCGGTTTGCGAGTCCCGACCGTATCGACGCTCCCGAAGTTCGAGTACGACAGCATCGCCGCCCGCGGTTCGACGTTGAACCGCCGGGCGAGGTCGGCGGTGTGGCGGGTCACTTCGGCCAACACGTCGGCGTTGGGGTCCTGATTGACCGTCGCGTCCGCGCAGAAGATGACGCGGTTCTTGAACGTCAGCATGTAGACGCCAGCGGCGTACTCGGCGTCTTCGGCGGTGCCGATGACCTGTAGCGGCGGGCGCAGCGCCGACGGGTAGTGGTGGGTCAGGCCGGTCAGCATCGCGTCGGCGTCGCCCATCTCCACCATCACGCTCCCGAGGTAGTTGCCGTCCCGAACCAGTTCCTCCGCTTCGCGCCGGGTGATGCCCTTGCGCTGGCGGAGTTCGTACAGACGGTCGGCGTACGCCTCCACGTCGGCCGTCTCCGGGTCGACGACGATGGGGTCGAACTCCAGTCCGAACCGACGGCGAGTCGCCTCTATCTCGTCGGCGTCGCCGAGCAACACGGGTTCGGCGATGCCCTGTTCGACGAGTTGGTACGCGGCGCGAATCATCTTCTCGTCGTCGCCCTCCGCGAGGACGACGCGCTTGGGGTCGCTTTTCGCCTTGTTGAGGACGACGCGCATCATCTCGCGGGACTTCCCGAGGCGCGCTTCGAGGCGTTCGGTGTAGGCGTCCAAGTCGAGGTCCTTCCGGGCCGCGCCGCTGTCCATCGCGGCCTTCGCGACGGCGGGCGTCACCTCGAACAGCACCCGCGGGTCCAGCGGTTTCGGGATGATGTACTCGGGGCCGAACTGGAGCGGTTGGTCGCCGTAGGCTTTGACGACGGCGTCGGGCACGTCCTGCCGGGTGAGTTCCGCCAGTGCTTCGGCCGCGGCGACTTTCATCGCCTCGTTGATTTCGGTCGCGCGTGCGTCCAGTGCGCCCCGGAAAATGAACGGGAACCCGAGGACGTTGTTGACCTGATTCGGGTAATCGGAGCGCCCGGTCGCCATGATGACCGTGTCGTCGCGGGCCTGCTTGGCCGTCTCGTAGTCGATTTCCGGGTCCGGGTTCGCCATCGCGAAGATGGCGGGGTCGCTGGCCATCGACTGGACCATCGCCTCGTCGACGATACCGCCGACCGAGAGGCCGACGAACACGTCGGCGCCGTCCATGGCGTCGGCGAGGTCGCCCTCCGGCACGTCGCGGGCGAACTCCTGTTTGAACTTGTTCAAGTCCTCGTGTTGGGCGCGCGTCTCGGTGATGATGCCCGAAGAGTCACACATCGTGATGTTCTCTATTGACGCGCCGAGCGAGACGTAGAATCGGGCCGTGGCGACGGCGCTCGCGCCCGCTCCGGAGAACACGATGTCGAGGTCCGCGAGGTCTTTACCCGCGATGTCGGCGGCGTTGACGAGTGCCGCCCCGGAGATGATGGCGGTCCCGTGCTGGTCGTCGTGGAAGACCGGGATATCCATCTCTTCGCGGAGACGGCGCTCGATTTCGAAGCACTCGGGCGCGGCGATGTCCTCTAAGTTGATGCCTCCGAAGGTCGGTTCCATCGCCCGGATGCTGTTGATCATCGTGTCCACGTCGTCGGCGTCGAGTTCGATGTCGAACACGTCGATGTCGGCGAAGCGCTTGAACAGGACGCCCTTGCCCTCCATGACTGGCTTTCCGGCTTCCGGGCCGATGTCGCCCAGTCCGAGCACCGCCGACCCGTCGGAGACGACGCCGACGAGATTCCCCTTCGCGGTGTACGTGAACACGTCTTCGGGGTTCTCGGCGATTGCTTCACACGGGGCGGCGACGCCCGGCGAGTACGCCAGCGAGAGGTCTCGCTGTGTGTTCGTCGGTTTCGTCGTAGCTATCTCTATCTTGCCCGGGGGGTCCCGGCTGTGATAGTCGAGCGCGTCCTCGTCTAATCCCATACAGTAGGGAGATTCCCCACCATAAAAAAGGCGAGTTTCGCGTCAAATGACGACGTGATTATCGACGTTAGTACACAATTTTTCGACCGATGGCGGACCACCAACGGGGAAAAGAGAGCCTAAATACGAGCGCCCCAACACTGGAGTATGACCGACCGTTTCCGTCGACTGCTCGGGGTGACGACGGGGCTGACCTTCGGCCTCATCCTGCTGGGCGTGTACACGGGCGCTATCGGTGCGGGACTGACCTGCGGCGCACGGTGGCCGCTGTGTGACGGATGGATGGGCCTGTTCCCCGCGAACTGGGCGAGTTTCGTCGAGTGGTTCCACCGCTTCGTGGCGATGATTACCGGCTTTGCCATCCTCGGGTCGACCATCGCCGCGTGGCGCGGTGACTACTCGACGCGCATCAAGTACGCCACCGGCGTCGCCACCGTCGTCCTGCCGGTCCAGATTCTGCTGGGCGCGAACACCATCATCAACTTCGGCGCGACGGCCCAAGTCCTCCACCACGCCGCGGCGCTGACGATTCTGACCGCGATGGTCGCGGCGACGGCGTGGGCATTCGACGGGGCGACGACGGCCGCCGAGACGGCGACGGAGACGGCCACCGCCGACACGGCGGCCGACGCCGACGCGAGTCCCGGGTCCGACTGAACGCCGACCGTCCTTCTCACGCGAGAGACTACAACGCAAGTAGTAGCCCCTTCGTAACACTAATCCCGGCGTGCGTTGATTTATCGCGTATGTCAGACGAAGGACTCTCACGACGCCAGTACCTCACGACTGTCGGTGGGGCCACCGTCGCGCTCTCCGTCGCCGGATGTTCCGGCAACGGCGGCGGTAACAGTCAGACCATCGTTGCAGGGACCGCACCCGGCTTCCCGCCGTTCGAGATGAAAGAGGGCGGCGACCTGGTCGGCTTCGACATCGACCTCCTCGAAGCGGTCGTCGAACAGACGGACTACTCCTTCGAGGGCTGGGAGGAGTTCGAGTTCGACTCGCTCATCCCCGCGCTGACCAACGACAACATCGACGTCATCGCCGCCGGGATGACCATCAACGACGAACGCGACGAGACCATCGACTTCACCGACCCGTACTACTCCTCGGACCAGGCCATCGTCGTCCGCGGGGACGGTAGCTTCTCGCCGGGTAGCCTCTCGGACCTCTCCGACCGCCCCATCGGCGCGCAGAAGGGGACGACCGGGGAAGGCGTCGTGCAGGACGAACTCATCGGTGACGAAATCACCGAGAATCAGTACAACGCCTACGACAGTTACGTGCTGGCGATTCAGGACTTGGAGAACGGCAACGTCGACGCCGTCATGATAGACGTGCCGGTCGCCAACACCTTCGCCGCCAACCGTCCCGTCGAAGTCGCCTTTACCTACGAGACGGGCGAGCGCTTCGGCTTCGGCGTCCGAACGGACGACGACGCCCGACAGACCGCACTCAACGAGGGACTGTCGGCGGTGCAGGAGAACGGCACGTACGACGAGTTAGCGCAGAAGTGGTTCGGCGAGTAAGCCCATGCTGCAGGCGACCGACTGGGCGTTCGTCCTCGACAACCTCGATTACCTGCTGACCGGCGCGGCCGTCACGGTCGGCCTCACGGTCGCCAGCCTCCTGCTGGGCTTTCTCGTCGGCTTCCCGGCGGGCGCTATCGAGGTGTACGGCGACGGCCTCCTGCGACGAGTGGTGAGTACCGCCGGGGTGATTCTCCGCGGGACGCCCATCGTCGTCATCATGCTCGTGCTCTTTTTCGTGGTCTCCATCTCGAAGTCGGCGTTCGTGACGGCGACGGTGGGACTCGGCCTGCGGAGTGCCGCCTACCAGTCACAGATTTTCCGCGGCGCGCTCCAGAGCGTCGACGACGGGCAGATGGAGGCCGCCCGCGCCGTCGGGATGAGTCGGCTCGAAGGCATCCGCTACGTCGTCGTCCCGCAGGCGCTCCGCCGGTCGATGCCGGGCTTTCAGAACGAGTTCACCATCGTCCTGAAAGACACGAGCATCGCCTTCGCTATCGGTCTCGCGGAATTACTGACCCGGGGTTACGACCTGTTCACCCAGAGCGGCCGGTCGACGGCCGTCTTGGAGGTGTTCCTCGCCATCAGCGCCATCTACTTCGTGCTGACCTTCGCGACGAACCGCGGGTTGGACCGACTCGCCGAGTACTACGCGATTCCGTCGGGTGAGAATTCATGACACTGCTACGAGTGGAGGACGTACACAAGTCCTACGACGCGGAGGAGGTACTGAAAGGCGTCAGTTTCGAGATGGGCAAGGGGGACGTAGACGTGCTGATGGGTCCCAGCGGCAGCGGGAAGTCCACGATGTTACGCTGTATCAACCGTCTGACCGAGATAGACAGCGGCGAAATCTGGTTGGACGACACCTCGGTCTACGCCCCCGAGACGGACGTGAACAAACTCCGGCAGGATATCGGAATGGTGTTTCAGGGATTCAACCTCTTCGCCCATCTCACGGCGTTGGAGAACATCACGCTGGGGCTGAAGCGCGTCCGCGGAATGAGCGGGGCCGAAGCCGAAGAGCGCGCGGCGGAGCACCTCTCGCGAGTGGGACTGGCCGCGCAAGCCGATTCCTACCCCGCGGAACTCTCGGGCGGCCAGCAACAGCGCGTCGGCATCGCCCGCGCGCTGGCGATGGAGCCGAAACTGATGCTGTTCGACGAACCGACAAGCGCCCTCGACCCGGAACTCGTCGGCGAAGTCGTCGACGTGATGCGTGACCTCGCCGAAGGCGGGATGACGATGCTCGTCGTCACCCACGAGATGGGCTTCGCCCAGTCGGCCGCCGAGACGATTCACTTCCTCGACGACGGCCGCGTCGTCGAGTCCGGGTCGCCCGAGAAACTGTTCGAGAACCCCGAGCACGACCGGACGACCGAGTTCCTCACCGGCCTCCAGACGAACCACCAATGAGCGCCGAGGAACCGTCCGTCACCGACGAACCGACCGTCGCCGACGAAGTCCGCACCACCGTCACCGTCGACACCGACCAACCGTGGGCGCTCCTCGGCCTGGCGGTGTTCTGGGGCTGGTTGCTCGTCCGGTGGACGAACGACTTCCTGCTCCCCGACGCGATAGCGTTTCCCAGCGACCAGTCGTTCTTCCCGGCCGCACCGTTCGCCGCCGCCGCCGAGTCCGTCGGGTCCGTCGCCGCCTCGCTCGGCGTCGTCGGCGCGCCGCTCGACTTCGTGGCCGGGCTTTTGAACTTCGTCGCCGGGGCGATTCCCTCGCTCCCGGCGTTGGCCCGCGGCGCGTGGCTCACCATCGTCCTCACCGTGGCGGGTATCGCGCTGGGGTTCGTCCTCGCCGTCCCGCTGTCGGTCGCTCGCGTCTACGGCGGCCGCGGCCTGCGGTGGCTCTCGCTGTCGTACACCGAACTCATCCGCGGGACGCCGCTGTTGGCCCAACTGTTCGTGCTGTACTTCGGCCTGCCGCTGACCCAGATAATCCGGGAGCTACCGGGCGTGGGCGTCGGGTTCGTCCCCGGGACGGCTGTCTGGGTCGCCATCATCGGCTTCACGCTCAACAGCGCCGCGTATCAGGCCGAGTACATCCGGTCGGCGCTGGAGTCCGTCGACGCCGGGCAGTTGACCGCCGGGCGGGCCATCGGCCTCTCGCAACTGGAGAGCATCCGCTACATCGTCCTGCCGCAGGGGCTTCGCTACGCCATCCCCGGGTGGTCGAACGAGTTCGTCTACCTCATCAAGTACTCCTCGCTCGCGGCCTTCATCACGGTGCGAGAACTGTTCTTCCAGGCCGAATCCATCGCCAACGACACGTTCCGCTACACGGAACTGTTCGTCCTCGCCGCGCTCTTTTACCTCGCGCTGGTCGTCTCGGCGTCGCTGCTGATGAATCAGGTCGAAGCGCGCACCGCGATTCCCGGCCTCGGCGGCAAGCGACAGGCCTGAGACGGCCCGTCGCCCGCCACCGGCCTACATGAAGTCCGACAGGCCAGACTGCTGGTCGTCCTCCTCGGCGGCGTCGCTGTCGGGCACCTCGTCTTCGTCTTCGCCTTCGTCGTCCGCGTCGTCGTCCGACGTACCGCCGAGCGTGGCCTGTGAATCGTCGCCGTCCTCAGAGCCGTCCCCCGTATCGCTCTCACTCGCTTCGGCACCGCCAGCGGACGCTCCTTCGAACGCGCCGCCCGAGTGTTCCACGGCGGCCTCCTCCTGGAGTCGTTCGGCGTCCTCGACGATTGACTGGACCTTGTTCGTGTTCTCGCCGGACCCGGTGATGAAAGAGAGGTGGCCCGCGTCGAGTTCGTAGGTGGCCGCCATCGCCACGGTCAACTCGCGGTTCGTACAGTGGTGAGTCATCGTCGCGAGGAACGGCATGATTTCGCGCCGCGCCGTTCGCATCGAGACGCCGTCGACGGCCGCAATCTGCTGGGCGATGTAGTCGCGGGTGTTGCGCGCGCCCTTCGAGCGACCGAGTTTCGACCAGTAACTGGGCGGGCCGTAGCGGGTCCACCCGCCCTTCTTTCCGTCGCGGGCCGCGGCGACCCCGGCAGTCATGTTGTCGCCCGCGTACCGCCAAAAGGAGTAGTTCTGCGTGGCTCGGACCCGGCCGAGCCACTTATCGGCGTTCGAGAGGAACTCGTAGGCCCGCACGAGTTCCGCGCCCTCGTAGTCTTTGGGCATGTTGTCCTCTATCCAGTTGATCAGGTCGTCCGGCGTCTCGTCCACGTCGTAACTGGCCTTCAGTGACTCCTCGGCCGACCCTTCCTTCAGGACGATGTCGAGGTACTCGAAGATGCCTTCTGAGGTGTCGCGTTCGCCCGAGACGTAGTCGTCGGCCTCGATTCGGTCGCGGCCCTCGGCGGTCGCTTGCAGGTCCTTGATGGCCCCGCGCAGGTCGCCGGTGTTCTGCTCGGCGATGTCCTCGATGACCGCGTCGGTGTACTCGATACCCTCCTTGCGGCAGATGTCCCGTAAGACCGGGACGATAGAGCGCTTCTGGACGCCAGAGAACTCGATATCCTGACAGTTGTTGCGGAGGCCGTTGGACATCTCGTAGTACTCGTTGGCGATGAGTATCATCGGCTGGCTGGCCTCTTTGACGAGCGAGGTGACGGCCCGCGCACCGCCGCGGTCAGCGTTGCCGTGGATGTTGTCGGCCTCGTCCATGACGACGAGACGGCGGCCCGACCCGCCAGCGGTGAGCGTTCCCGACTTGGCCGCTTCGCCAGCGACCCGTTCGATGACGTCCTTCGTTCGGGAGTCGCTGGCGTTGAGTTCGATGGTCGGCCAGCCCATGTCGTTCGCCAGCGCGTGCGCCGCCGACGTTTTCCCGACGCCCGGCGTGCCGTGGAGGACGACCGCCTCGCGGTGACTCTCCCACGTGTCGGCCCACTCCTTGAGGGCGTCGCGGGCCTTGTTGTTGCCCCGCACCTCCGAGAGCGTGCTCGGGCGGTACTTCTCCGTCCAGTCCATTGCTGAGAGGCAGGCGCGTGACGCGTTTAGTGGTTGCGGAGCGCTACGGGCCTCGGCGGTCCGCGCGTCGCCACGTTCGCGCGGCATGAACCCACAGTTTCGCACCGCACACTTGTTGTTATAACGTTGCGAGTGGCCCGAAAGCATATACCGAGCGCCGTCGCCGTGTGACTCGCCATGAACGAAGACAGCCGCAGCTACGTTTCCGGTGCGGTCGTCGGCGTCGCCGCGTTCGTCATCGCGTACGTACTCGTGTACGCGATGACCATCTCGGTCGTGCGAGAATCGATGCTGACGGGCCTCGCGGAGGCCTTTGGCGACGAGAACGCCGCGTGGAAAATCGTCGGCTGGGTGTTCTTCAACGCCCAGTTCGTCACGACGACTATCACCGTCGACCTGCCGCTCGTCGGCGGCACCGAGGCGGTGAATCTCATCAACGAGAGCGACGCGTTGTCGCCGGTCCTGTACCTGATTCCCCCGGCGCTATTGACTGTCGCAGGCATCGCCGTCGCGCGTCTCGACGGCACCGTGGAGACCGCACGAGCGCTCCGCGTCGGGCCGTCGGTCGCCCTGGGCTACCTTCCGCTCGCCGTCGTCGGCGCGTTCCTGTTCACCGTCAGCGTCGGCGAGGGGAGCGGTGGCGCTCCCGACATCCTGACCGCCGTCGTCCTCGCCGGGGTCGTCTATCCCGTCGTGTTCGGGACGCTCGGGGCCACCGTCGCCACGGCAGTCTCCGGCGACTGACGCCCGACCGAGCGTTTATCAGACAGGACCGGACCAACCCCGGTCGTGGTATCGCCACGTCTGACCGACCTCCCGGGGGACGAAAGCGGTGTGAACAGAGCGGTTACACCACTCGTCGCCGTCGTCCTACTGGTCGGCCTCACGGTCGTTCTCGCCGCCTCGGTAACCGCCGCGAGCGTCGGCTACGCCGCCGAGTTGCGCGAGCGCGCACCGACCGTCTCGCAGTCCGCCGCCGAGTACGAACGGTACGCCGCGGGCGGCGGCCGCTACGCCGACCACGTGATTCGCCTCACGCACCTCGCCGGAGACACGCTGACCGTCGCCGACCTCGAACTCGTCGTGGACGCGAGCGACGCCTGCGGGAAGGTCGGTCGCCTCGTGAACGTCCCCATCGCGGGCGACGACCCCGTTCCGACCGAGCGGTACGTCCGCGGCGACGACGTGTTCGACAACTCGTACAACGCCGTCGAAGGACCGATAGGCACGGGCGACGTGGACGACGACGGCGAGTGGAGCGCCGGCGAGACGGCCCAGTTCCGCCTCGCGAGCGGTGACTGCCCGCTCCGCGACGGCGACCGCCTGACCGTTCGCGTCGTCCACGCGCCGACGAACGCGGTACTCGTGGCGGAGACGATTCGAGTCCGTTCCGGGTCACGCTGAAGCCCACCGTTTCGGTACGTTTTTATTCCGGTGTCGCCACCTTGTCAATCAATGACAGGCGGCGCGCGCGGAGAACTCGCCGAGAAGATAGCAGGCGAAGTCGCGCTGAGCGACGCCCCAGGTGCGACCCTGCGGAAGTGGCGCACCGACTTCGGCGTCGCCCAGACGGAACTGGCCGAGCGACTCGACGTGTCCCCCTCGGTGGTCTCGGACTACGAGAGCGGCCGCCGAGACAATCCGGGTATCGGCGTCGTCCGTCGACTCGTCGTGGCCCTCCTGGACATCGACGAGGAGCGCGGCGGCGACCACATCCGCCAACACGCCCGCGTCCTCTCCTCCGGGTTCGACAGCGACGTGGTCCACGACCTGCGCGAGTACAGCGCCAACGTCCCCGTCGACCGGGTGTACGACGCCATCGACGCCGAGGAACTCCACCGGGGCGGCACCGACACCGTCGCGGGTCACACCGTCATCAACTCCATCGCCGCCATCACCCGCCTCTCCTCCGACGAGTTCTACCAACTGTACGGCCAGTCGACCAACCGCGCGTTGGTGTTCACGAACGTCACCCGCGGCGAGTCGCCGCTGGTCGCTCTCCGAGTCGTCTCGCCGACTCCGAACGCCGTCATCCTCCACGGCCTCGACGGGGACGCCGTGTGGGACCGCGCCGCGGACCTCGCCCGAATCGACGACTTCTCGCTCGCGGTGACGAACGCCGATTTAGCGGACGTGCTCGACGGATTGCGCGGCCTGCCGTAAGAAGTAGGGGACGGCGTTCAGAGCGTGACCAGCAGGTCCGTCGCGTACATCACCGCGAGCCCCGCGAAGAACGCGAGGAGGTTCGCTGGCGTGACGAGCGACCCGCGACGGCGAACCATCCGCCCGATTTCCCAGTTCACCTGCAGGATGGCTCCGACGCCGATGGCGAGAAAGAGCGCGCCGAGCGTCGGTGAGTAGGCGGCGCTCCCTATCCACCCGCCGAAGATGACTGGTGCGCCGGCGAGCGTACCGAGTGCGACGAAGTGCCAGAGCGACGGCCGCTCGCCCTCGGCGACGGGCGCGACCACCGCCGGACCCTCGGTGACGTTGTGAATCATGAAGCCGACGACGAGGAACGCACCAAGCGAGACGTGCCCGAGCGCCACCGAACTCCCGATTGCCAAGCCTTCGGCGAGGTTGTGCAGGCCGATAGAGAGGGCGACGAGATAGGCGAGTCCCAGCGGCCGCACATCTCCGGCACTGTTCCACTCCGAGACGGCCTGTACCAGCAACAGCGCACCGAGGATTCCGAGAACCACTAGCAGATTGCCCTCGAAGGCGCCGGGAACTTCCGCCGCCAACTCGAACGCCTCGAACCCGGCGTCGAACGCCAAGAATCCGAGGACGCCGACGGCGAACAGCAAGATGGCGTGCAGGGAGCGGTCGCTCATGTCCCGCATGACCGGGAACCACAGCATTCCCAGCGCGACGGGGATGACGCCGACGAACAGGCCGACGACTGCGAGCAGACCCAGCAGTTCACCGGTCAGTCCAGGGGACACCTGCGGCGCGACGATGGTGTGCCCGAACGTCGCGCCGTCACTGAGGACGAGGGCAGTGTGGATGTCCCACGTCGGCGTCCAGTGGTACGGGACGACGATTCGGCCGCTCTCCATCGGGGCGAGCGTGTTCGTCGCTTCGCCACCCGCGAACATCGTGAAGTCCCAGTACGCGTCGTTGACGAGTACCTGGCTGACCGTCACCGGGTCCGGGCCGTTGTTCGTCACGTGGAGGACGACTGTCTCGTCGTTCGGGAGCGACGTGTGGGTCACCGTGACGTCGGGGAGCGCACCGCCCGTCGCCAGTCCGGCGAAGGGGTTGAGCAGGACGAATCCGGCGACGACCACCCCGAGCAACACCAGCGGCGTGACGGCACCGACCCACCGCGGGAGGCCGAACGGCATCCCCGTCCGAGAGACGGCCTCGCCGCCGTCCGTCCGTCGGTCGCTCATGCTTGCACCTCGAAGAAACTCATCCAGCCCAGTTCGGCGAACTCCGACTGGTGCGCGTGGAACATGTACAACCCCGGGTCGTGGTCGGAGTAGTCCAGTTCGACGATGCCGCGCTGTGCCTGACACTGCATGATGGTGTCGATCGTCTTGTGCGTGGGCATGAGCGTCGTTCCGTGGTCGTAGTAGTCGAAGAACTGCGAATGGGAGTGGAACGAGTTGACGAGGTCGAACTCGATGGCGTTGATGAGGTACACCCGCTGTCGCTGGTCGCGCTGAATCTGTATCGGCTTGACCGTCTCGCCCGCCGACCACTCACCGTTCTCGGCGTCGGTCGACCCGACACCGTAGGCGAAGGCGCGCGTGTTCGCGGCGTACACCTCGTTGTCGCCGTCGAAGTTGGTGTCGAAGCCGTTCATCACCATCACCATCTCGTCGACTTCGTCGGCGCGGTACTCGTGGTTGCGCAACTCGGCTTCCTCGACCAGTTCCGCGCGCAGGTCGTCCGTCATCGGCCCGTGGTAGTTGACGTACTCGCGGGGGTTCTGCCGGACGCGTTCGGGGTCGGGGTCGATAATCATCGCCCCGTAGAGACCGCGATGGATGTGCTCTTTCAGCGGCATCGAGTGGCAGTGATAGAAGTGACAGCCCGCGGGTTGGGCCTTCCACTCGTAGACGAATCGTTCACCCTGTTCGATGACTCCCGGGCCGTTCTGCGGAATCCCGTCCATCCGCGGGTTGACGTTCTTCAAGTGCGGGTGGATGGTGTGCGGGTGTTCCTGCCCGTTCGAGAACCGAATCCGGATGAGTTCGCCTTCGACGGCGCGGAGCGTCGGGCCGGGCACTTGCCCGTTGTATGTCCACGCAGGGAACGTTACCCCGGGCGCGATTTCGATTTCCCGAAGGGTCGCGTTCAACTCGAACTCGCGGACTCGCTGGCCGCCTTCCATCTTCACCGTCCCGGTCCTGAACTCGCGGAGGTACTCGTGGGGGTCGAAATCCGCCGACTGGAACTCCCCGACGACGCCAGCGCGACCGTGTGGGGAGGTGTCGCCATGGTCACCGGACGCGCTGGCCCCCCCGGAGAGACCCACCGCACTCGCTCCCGCGACCCCGAGGCCACCGAGCACGGCCCGTCGACTGACTGCCGCATCGTTTTCGACCGCGGCGACGAGTCGGTCGGTGAGCGATTCGGTGAGTTCTGCGGCGTCTTCACGTTCGCCGGTCGCCCGCGACCCTTCGTCAGACATCACTCCGCACCGTCCTCGGAACCGGTCCACCGAGCGCACTCGACAGAGTGGCGTTTTTAGACAATTGCATATCTATATTTAGATGCATCTAAAGTAAAAATGTACCGGTAGGGAGACTGGTCGTGTTCGACCGCTAGACCGACAATAATACCGGTTCTACGCAAGCGTCACCAGTATCTCGTCAGTCAGCGGTAGGATAGAACGGTTCGAAAATGAAACCTCGCCGTTCCGGTACGAGGTTCTTTCCTTCGGTCAGAAATTCGCTACTTCTCACGGGGTCGCTACTGCTTCCCGTTCACCATTCGAGACCCTCGCTTCGGTCGGCGTCTCGCTACTGCTCACGGTTTCCCGTCGGTTATCGCGTCGCTTCGAGGGCCGCGCTTCACGCGCCCCTCGCTACTCCACGTACCGATACTTCCGCTCGCCCATCCGCCCCCATCCGTCGAACACGAACTCCGCTTCCGGCGCGGTGAACTCCTCCACGTCCGCCTCCGTATCGTGGTTGTGCACGTCGTGAATCTGCTCGTACTCCTCGAACGAGAGGTCGTACCGGTTGCGGTTCTGTTCGTCGATGTTCAACTGGGCGATTTCCTCCTCCCAGCCCGGGACTACCGTCTCCGCGTGGACTTCCGCCTGCGCGCCCGACCCGTACGAGGCGACGAGCAGTTGTTTCTCGTCCAAGTCACGGCCGTGCTCGCGGGCGTGTTTCAGCCCGGCGACGCGGGCGATGTGGACCGACCCAGTGTACCAGTTACCGACGTGCCGGGAGAGTTCCAGCGTCGGGTCGATGGTGTCCGCGTACCAGTCCTTGTACCGCTCCGTCTCGGTCAGCGCGTCGGTGTACTCGCGGATGGCATCGCGGAAGGCGTCGTCGCTCTCGAAGTCCTCGCGCATCGGTTGATGGCCGATTTCGGCGGCGACAGCTTCCTCCACGTCGGTACCGCGGATGATGTGTCGGTAGCCGAGTGCGGCGGCCTTCCGGACCATGCCCGGGAACGGCGTGTGGAACGGGATGAGTTCGTAGTCCTCCGGGTGAATCTCACCGGCCACCGCTGCGAAGTCGTCCAGCGCCTCGCGCATCCGAGCGAGGTAGACGTTCACCGAGCGCTTGCCGTCGACGGAAGGGAACTGCTGGTTGGGCTTGAGGAAATCCGTCTCGTCGGCGCTGCCGAAGCCCTGTTCGGGCGAGAGCTCGACCAGACTCGGGTCCTCGTCGACGAGCATCGCGACGGCACCGGCCCCCTGGGTCGCCTCGCCCGGGTCGTCGCGGGCGTACAGCGCCGTGTCGGTGGCGATGACGATGGCAGCCCGACCGCGGTTGCGACCGGCGCGAATCCAGTTGTAGGCGTCGTCGAGGCTCTGCGTGCCAGCGATACAGGCGAACTTCCGTTCGCCCTTGTTGGCGTGGTGGAAGTCGCCGTCGTACACCTGTTCGAGACAGCCAGCGACGTACGTCGAAACGGGCTTGGAGTTGTCGAAGGAGGACTCGGTGGCCACGTCGATGCGGCCGATGTCGTCCGGTTCGAGTCCCTTCCGCTCCATCAGTCGGTGCGCGGCGTTGGCCGCCATCGTCACGATGTCCTCGTAGACGTCCGGGAACGACGAGGCGTGCAGGCCCAGTCCCTTCGTGTACTTCCCAGGGTCGTCGCCTTGGGCGGGCGCGAACGTCTCCGCGAGGTCGAGTTTGAGCTTTCCTGTCCGTATCTCGATGGCGTCGATACCGACTTCGGTCATGGAGAAACGGTCACTACCGACGTATAAGGGCTTGTCGACTAGACGTTCGACGACCGTCGAAACACGCGTCGGCGAACATTCATCTGTCCCGGTCGCAGACACCACAGCAGTGTCGCTGTTGAAGCCGCTGACGCCGCCCGACGTTCTCTTTATCTGGAGCGTCGCGTGTTTCGTGGGCGGGACGCTTCTCGGTCGTCGCCGCGCTGACACGCCCGGCCACCTCGTCCTCACCCTCGGTTGGGTCGGGTTCGCCGCGTTCTGGACCGTTTCGGCCGAGACGTATCGCCCACAGTCGAGCCTTCCTCGGGGCGGTGAGCGGGCTGACAGCGCTTCTCAGCGCGTACGCCGCGACCCTCGCACTCCGCCGGAAGGCCCCCTATCGACGACTCACTACGGCGTTTGCCATCATGGGCCTCCTGTTCGTTCCGTACCAATTCCTCCTCCCCGTCTTTCACGGCGCCCTCCGACTCGTCACCGCACACACCGTGTGGGGCCTCTCGATGTTGGGCTTCGCCCCGACGGTCGAGGTCGGTGTGACCGGACAGCCGACCGCGCTCCGGTTCCCCGCGGCCCGGTACCTCCGCTACAACATCATCTCCGCGTGTACCGGTATCAGCGCGACCACGCTGTTCGCGGGGCTGATAGGGGCCGCCGACGCACCGCTGAAACGCCGGGTCGGCGTGGCTCTCGCCACCTTCGGGTTCGTCTACTGTATGAACATTCTCCGGACGGTCATCGTCGGCGGTGCAATCGGCGGACCGTGGTTCGCCGCCACCGCACCGCTCACCACGGTGCTGTTCGGCGTCGAACGACCCGTACTCGTCTCGTTTTACTTCGCCGAGTACCTGCTCGTGCAACTGCTCGTCGTCCTCGTGTTGCTGGGCGTGTACGCCGCCGTCGTCCGCCAACTCCCGAGCGTCCAACGACTCGCCGACGACGACCCCACCACGAACGTCGCGTCGTACCTCCCGTCGACGTTTCCGTCGGTCAGGGCCACCGTTCCTGCGTCGAAGTCTTCGGCATCGACCGTCACGGTCTGGACAGTTGTCGTGGCGTCCGTCACCGTCACCGTCACGTCCGAACCAGGCCCGACGACGCCGTCACCGTCCCCGTCAGAGAGCACCGGCGACGCGATGGCGGGCGGCGTTCCGTCGGCCGTCACCGCGCCGGTCGTGGCCGTCCCGAGGGTCCCCGAGGCGTCTCTCGCTTGTACGGTCACCTGCGGTGGACCGTCACTGAGAACCGGACCCGCGGGGAACGTCGCGTCGTAGGTCCCATCACCGTCGCCGTCGCGCCGGTCAGCCCGTGTCCTCGTTCGTAGTCGTCGCTCGGCCCGAACGCGCCGTCGCCGTTCACGTCGGTCACGTTCGCGCTCGCAATCGGATAGCGTTCGGTCGTCCCGCCGCTCCGGGCGACGACCGCCAGCGGGTCGAGCGGTATCGCGTCGCCGCCCTCGTGTGTCACCGACAGGTCGACCGGCGTCACCGAGACCGAAAGGTCCGCGAGTGGTGTCTGTACTGCCCCCGACAGTTCGTCCCCGATGGAACCGTCCGTGAGGAGGGCACCGCCGCCGACGGCGACCGTCGCGACGACGACACCCACGAAAAAGACAGTCCCCACCGTGTCCGCCTGCGCCCGTCGTCCACCCATCTGTTAGGACCTGGGTGAAGCACGGGTATGATACTTTCGCGCGGTTACGCGTCGTGATACCGCCGCGTTCGTCAGGTCGACTGCTCGGCGGTGTCGCTCTGGCCCGGGCCGTCGGTGACCGTCACCACGACGTAGTACGGCGGTTCGCCGCCGTTGGGGCTGTTCGAGTTGTCGGTGTCGCTGACGGTTTCGGTCGCCGTCCCGCCGCTGTATCCGTTGTTCGTCACCACGTCGAGGCGGTTGCTCTGTGCCGACGAGTCGTACAGTTCGACAGTGTAACTCGCGAGATTGTTGTCTGGGTCGGTCCCGGTGAACTCGACGGTGACGTCGCCGGACCGCCCGCTGCCACCGATGCTCGTCGTCACTTGGTCGATAGAGACGGTCGGCGCTCGGTTCGCCGCCGTCACCTCGAACGTCGCGCCGGCGGTGTCCTCGTCGGCCCGACTCAGGCCGACGGTGTACGGCGAGTTCGCGCCCGACCCGGTGCTGACGCCGGTCAGTTCGAGCGTGATGGTGTCCCCGTCCGCCGCGCCGTCGGAGGTGTAGCGGACGACCACGTCGCTCCCCTGTTCGAGGAACTGCGCGGAGCCACCGCCGCCAACGACCGACACGCTCGCGCTGCCGTACTGCACGTCGTCGGCCCCCTGCGCGTCAGAGAGGTCGATGTAGACCGACTCGCCGTTCGGGAGCGTCGTCCCGGTCGCTGGCGAGAGGGTTATCTGCTGGGTCTGTCCGCCGCTGTTGGGGTCGAGGTTGTCGATTGTGACGCTGTCCAGTCCGGACGCTCCGTCCCCGCGAGTGACCGAGAAGTCGTCGGTGACGGTGTTGCCGGTGTCGGCGCGGGTGAACGGTACCGTGTAGGGGTTCGACTGGCCGGACTGGTCGCCAGCGATGACGTCGGTGAGACGGATGTTCACCCGCGTCCCCGCGGCGACGTCGCTCGACGGCGTGTACTCGATGCGCGTCTGCTCGTTGTCGGCCTGAGAGACCCAACTGGCGGACCCGCCGCCAGCCGAGGCGATGGACGCAGAGCCGTAGTCGACCTGTAGCGGGCTCGTCTTCTGCGGTTCGTCGAGGTTGACGGTGACCGTCGTCCCCGCGGGGAGCGTCGACCCCGGCGTGAACGAGATGGTCTGTTCTTGCTGGGCGTTCGGGACGAGACCGGTCGCACGAGTGCTGCTGAACGACCCGCCCGCACCGGTCGGCGTCACCGTCTGTGTCGTCTCGTAGACGCTGCCGCCGACGGTGTAGGTCACCGAGACGCGGACCGACTCGCCGCGCATGTCCACGTTCGTCGCGGTCCCGGCCCCTTCGTCGTATCGATAGAACTCGTAGAGGTAGACGGTGAACGTCGCCCCGTCGGAGACGCGGGCGTTGTCGCCGTTGATTCGCCCCTCGATGTCCAGGTCCGTCTCGCGCGGGAGCGACACGCCGTCTGTGCTCGAAAACCCGGACGAAAACTGGCTGAAGTCCGCGTAACCGTCTCGGAGGTCGCCCTGGACGTAGTACTCGTTCTCGGTCGGACCGCTCCCCCCGGAGGCGTCGGCGAGGGCGTCGATGGTCGTGTCCGTCGGTCGAAGGCCTATCTCGGTGACTTCGATGTCCTGTCCGTAGCGGTTCTGGAACGTGAGTTCGACGCCGCCCGGGACCGAGTTCGAGTCACCGTCGCCGTCGGCGTCGTCGTCGTCTCTCGCCCGCGCCGTCGAGAGCGTCACGGACCCGCTCGGACCGGTCGCGGGCGACGGCGTCACCGTCACCGTGCGAGTGACGTTTCGGGGCGTCGTCGAATCGAAGTCGACGCGGTCGGGCGACACCGCGGGGTCGCCCGTAATCGTCTCCTTCGTGGTGAAGTTGAGTTGGTGTGGCGTCGTGGCGGTCGTCGAGTCCGCGCTATAGACGAACGTCACGCGCCCGTCCTCGTCAGTGTCACGGGTCCCTCCGGCCGCCGCGAACGTCCCTGGACTGGAACTGTTGTCGCTGGCCTCGACGGTCACGTCGCTGACGGGGTTGTTGTACGCGTCCCGCACTTCGAGCGTGATTTCCGTCTGTTCGTCGCGGGCAAGCGACCCGGACACCGACTCCACCACCGTGACGTACGCATCCGGTTCCGTCGTCACGCGGGAGCCAACACCGACTTTCGCCATCTGGAGTCGGTAGTCAGCGCCGGACTCGAACGTGACCGTGATGTTGTTGAACGGACCGTTCTCGCCCGTCTTGTCGACGGCGGCGACGTACGCGTCGGCTTGGCTCCCCGTCGGGTCGTACTCGCCGTCCTCCGAGAGGATGCCCTCGACTTCCGTCTCGGTCAGTCGCGTCAGGAACGAGACGGAGACCGGGTCCGTACCGTCGTCAGTGACCGTGACGGTCCGCTCGGACTGGCTCACCGGGTCCACGTCGACGGTGGTCGTACCGCTCGACGAGCGACTGAGCGACCCGTTGAGCGCGACCAGTGATATCTCCCGGCCGTCGACGAAGGTCTGTCCAGACAGCGCGACCGTCCCCGCCCGGAATCTGTTGTACGCGACCGAGTGCTCGTAGTAGGTCGTCGGCGCTCCGTCGTAGACGTTGTAGTTCGGTTCGTACACCAGCGTGCCCGTGTTGTACCGACGGGGATTTCCAGTCCAGTAGTCGCCGGTTTCCCCGTCGGCGACGGCGTTGCTGACCGTCAACTGCTTGCCCGTGTCGACGGTCCCGTTGGTCCGAAGCGATCCTGACGGCGGACCGGGATTGACTGCGACGGCCCGACTCGGATAGGTCGTTCCGAGGGCCACCGACACCGCCGTCTGTGACCCGCCGCCGACCTGCGAGACGACGGCGTTCCGGAGTTCCTGTAGTTGCGACTGCACCCCCTGATTGTGATTGAACTCCACCCGTCGATTCTGGTCGGGGACCACGAACGCCTGATACGTCGAGAACGCGACGATGAGGACGGCGAACAACAGCACAGCACCGATCTGGACAGACTGTGCTCGTTGGTCCCCGACCAAATCCATGCAGGGTAGTTACGTAGTAGCCGTTAAAAACCTGTCCGACGGCTCACTCGTCGTCTTCTTCGACGACTTCGGGGTCCCGCATCGCGGTCTGGAGGCTGTCGAGGCCGTTGACCCACTCCGAGACGAGGCCGTACTCCAGATTTTCGACGACATCCATCGGGAGTTCCTCGTCGTCGATGATTTTGGTCCCGGCCTGCACGCAGTAGCCGAGGGCCGCGTCGAGGTCTTCCTCCGCCTCGGCGTCGGCGGCCGCACCGACGTAGTCGGCGACCGTCGCGTCGTCGGCGACGCCCTCCGCGACGTACTCCTCGGCGGCGTAGAAGACACAGACCAGCGAGGTCTGGACGCCGTCAATCAGCATCAGCGTCTCCTCGTCGTCGATGTCGATGTCGTCGAGGACGATTTCGCGGACGCCCGCGAGTTCTTCGAGGGTCGTCTCTCGGTCGAGCGTGTCGTCTTCGTAGTCCGTGAGTATCTTCGCGACGGCGATAGCGGCATCGTCCTGCAGGTTCAACAGAAGGCGCGCGGAGTCTTCGTCCTCAGGGTCGACGCCCTCTTCTTCGATGCGGTCAAGCCAGTTCTGCCAGCGTTCGTCGGTGTAATACTCCCCCGGCGGAGTGCTCATACACCTCCGTTCGTGCGGCCGGGGATAATAGCTTCGAACAGGCGATGCGATACCCGGCGTCCCCCGAACGTCGGTGCCAGCACCGCTATCGCACGCTCGGACCCGGCCGTTCGTTCCCGTCTCGGGGATTTATGTCCCTGCACTGGCTATGTCACACCATGTCACAGCGGCGTTCGACCGTCACCGTCGGCGACACGCTCGACCCGGCCGTCGTGGGTCGGCGAGCGACGCGCGTCGGCTTGGCGCTGGTCGCGGCGGCACTCCCGCTGGTCGTCGGAACGCTCGCGGGTATCGCCGCCGACGCGCCGACGGTCGAAGCCGCGTTCACGGCGGCACTGGGCGTCATGGACGCGCCCGTCTTCGGCCAGCATGGCACCCAGTTGTTGTTCCACGTCGGAACGCTCGGCTTGCTGGCTGGCTGTTGGGTCCTCGGCGTCGGCCTCCTGCTGGACGGCCTGTTCGACTGAGACCGGTGAAATCGCGTCTGTTACTCGTCGCCGTCGGCCGTCATCGACCGGACCGCCTCGTCGGAGACTGTCCCGTCCCGGGTTTTGAGGGTCCGCTGCGGGAACGGGATGGAGACGCCCTCCTCGTCGAAGGCGGACTTGACTTCGCGGACGACGGCCGAGACGGCGCGCCACTTCCGCGGCGGCGTCGGGTGGTCTATCCAGAACCGGAGTTCGAGGACGATTGCGGAGTCGCCGAACGATTTCGGAATCACTTGCGGCGGCGGCGTGTCCACGATATCGTCGACGCCGCTCATGGCCGTCCGCGCGAGGTCCATCGCGGTGTCGATGTCGGTGTCGTAGTCGACGCCCACGTCCAGCGTCAACCGGAGCAAGCCCTTCCGACTCCGGTTCGTGATGGAGCGGTCGCTCACTCGGTCGTTCGGGATGATGACGAACTCGCCGTCGAAGTTCTCCAGTCGGGTGTTGAAGATGGTGATGTCGGTGACGATGCCCTGTTCGTCGCCGATGACCACCCAGTCGCCGATGGTAAAGGGCCGGGAGAACATCAGGACGAACCCGGCGATGAGCGACCCCAGCGTCTGTCGCGCGGCGAACCCGACGACGATGCCGAGAAAGCCCGCGCCGACGAGGAGGCCGCCGACGTTGATGCCCCACACCGAGAGGATGGTCGCGCCGAGGGCGACGAAGATAGTCACCTGTCCGAGGCGGAGCAGAATCTCCTCCTGGTGCTCGGTGAAGTCGTCGAGCGCCAGCGTCAGGCGGTCGATGGCCCGCTGTAACTGGTCGGAGAGGACGAACGCGATAGTCACGAGAAACGCCGTCTGCACCGCGTTGATCAGCGTCGGACTGCGGTCTTGTACGTACGGGTCTAACAGCGCCGCGAAGTCGGTAACGCCCCAGACGACGAGGAACGACCCGACGACGAGGAACAACACGACCAACTGGATGGTCCGGAGCAGGACGCCCTGAAACGAGGTGGGCGTGTACCGGGCCAGTGCCGCCAACCAGTCGCCCGCCCGTCCCGACTCGACGCTCCGCGCCGCGACCCGCCGCAGTCTGGAGAGGAGCGCGGGGACGACGAAGACGGCCCCGACCAACACGCCCAGGAGAATCGCCGTCGCGACGACTTGCCCCTGTGAGGCCGCCAACTCTTCGAGGAACCGCTGGAGTCCTCGAACGAAGTCGAGGAACACTTCACCGGACCCGCCACCGCTGGGTGTCGCTGTCCCCTGCACGCTACGTACTCCTCGCCGTATCGACTTGTGTCTTCGTTCTCAGGTCGCCGTCGGTCAGAGAAGTCGTCGCCGTTCAGACGCCGCGGCCCTGCAGTTTCTCCTCTTCGGGGAGGTCGGCGTTCGCGTCGCCTTTCATCCCCTTGCCGACGTTCTTGCTGATTTCGGTCAGTTTCTCGGCGTCGTCCCAGTTGTTCACGGCTTCGACGATGGCGGTCCCCATGGCCTCGGGGTCCTCCGCGCCGAAGATACCCGACCCGACGAAGATGCCGTCACACCCGTGGTGCATCATCAGGGCGGCGTCGGCGGGCGTGGCGATGCCGCCAGCGGCGAAGTTGACAACCGGGAGGCGACCCATATCGGCCGTCTCGTGGACGAGGTCCGCGGGGGCTTCGTGTTCGCGCGCCCACTTCTCGCGTTCCTCGTAGTTCATGCCCGCCAGTTTCCGAATCGCACCCTTGATGTTGCGCTGGTGGTGGACGGCCTGATTCACGTCGCCGGTCCCCGCCTCGCCTTTCGTCCGAATCATCGCCGCGCCCTCGTCGATGCGGCGGAGCGCCTCTTGGAGGTTGCGTGCGCCGCAGACGAACGGGGCGGTGAACTCGCGCTTGTCGATGTGGTAGCGGTCGTCGGCGGGTGTCAGCACCTCGCTCTCGTCCAGCATGTCCGCCCCCGCGGCTTCGAGGATTTCGGCCTCTTTGACGTGGCCGATGCGGGCCTTGCCCATCACCGGAATGGACACCTCGTCGATGACCGACTGCAGGGAGGCGGGGTCCGCCATCCGCGCGACGCCGCCCCGCTTTCGGATGTCGGCGGGGACCGCTTCGAGGTTCATGACGGCCACCGCGCCCACGTCCTCAGCGATGCGGGCCTGTTCGGCCGTGACGACGTCCATGATGACGCCGCCCTTCTGCATCTTCGCGAACCCGCGTTTCACGAGGTCAGTGCCGCGGCGGAGGTCCTCTAAATCAGTAGCTTCGGACATTACTCGCCGCTTGGGACTGGATTTACTTAACCCGTGTCCTTGGCCGGAACGCGAGGCGGGGCCGTCGTCGGCCCGTTTGACGCCCCGAACGACGCCGCGTCAACTGCCAGTGGACTTTTATCGTCTACCGATGATTGTGCGGCAATGGGATGGGAGTGGCCGCCGCGGGAGTGGGACGAACAGATACGCGTCCTCCACGTCGACGACAACAGTGATTTTCTAGACGTGGCGACGGCGATGCTGGCCCGACAGGCCGACGAGTTGAACGTGGTCCCCGTCGACGACCCGGCGAGCGTCACCGACCGCCTCTCGGAGGCGCGGGTCGACTGCATCGTCTCGGACTACGATATGACGCCGCTGGACGGCCTCGAACTCCTTCGGACGGTTCGCGACGAGTACCCCGACCTCCCGTTCATTCTCTTTACCGGGAAAGGGAGCGAGGAAGTCGCCAGCGAGGCCATCTCCGCGGGCGTCACCGATTACGTCCAGAAGAGCGGCGACAACGAGACGTTCGAGATGCTGTACAACCGCATCGAGAACGCCGTCGACCACGCCCGCACCGAACAGCGACTCGCCTACCAGAGCAGTCTCCTCGACACGATATTCGAGCGGATTCCCCACCACATGTACGTCAAAGACGCCGAGGGGCGGCACCTCCGCGTCAGCGAGGCCCACGTCGACGACCCCGCTGCCGTCATCGGCAAGACCGACACCGAGATGTACCCCGAAATCCACGCCGAGGACACCTACAGGGACGATATGCAGGTTATCGAGGAAGGGGACCCGATAATCCACAAGGAAGAGCAGACCATCGCGGAGGTCAGCAAGACGTACAGTTTCGACAACCTCTACGACAACTACGAGAAGGATGTCGTCACCGACAAACAGCGGTACAACGAGTGGGTGCTCACCTCGAAGGTCCCGTGGCGCGACGAGGACGGAGACATCGTCGGCCTCATCGGCATCACCCTCGACATCAGCGACCAGAAACACTACGAACAGTCCCTCGAACGCCACACCGAGCGACTCGAACAGTTCCTCGCCGAGGTGGCCCACGACGTCCGCTCGCCGCTACAGGTCGCCAGTGCCAACGCCGCGTTGCTCCGCGACGACGTGGACGGCGACGACGCACGCGATAGACTGGACGCTATCGAGCGGAATCACGACCGCATCGCCGCGCTGGCCGACGAACTCGCGAACTTCGCCCGCCACGGCGACGTGGAACCCACGCCCGAACCGGTCGACCTGAACGAGATGGTCGCGGACGCGTGGGCCAGTCACGCCACCGACGAGGCGACCCTCACGGTCGGGGACCTCCCGACGGTGGAGGCCGACCGGACCGAACTGCGACGGTTGGTCGACAACCTCGTCGACAACGCCATCGACCACGCGGGGACGGAGGCGGCGGTGACGGTCGGCCCCATCGACGGCGGCGGGTTCTACGTCGCCGACGACGGCCCCGGCGTCCCGGCGGACGAACGCGCGACCGTGTTCGAGACTGGCTACACCACCGCCGCCGACGGAACCGGACTCGGCCTCGCAATCGTCGACACCGTCGCCGACCGCCACGACTGGACGGTATCGGTCACCGACAGCGAGGACGGCGGCGCGCGCTTCGAGATACACGTCTGAAGGAGTCGCCCGACCGCTACCGTTTTGGCCGCCCCACTCTACCGCTCGGACATGGCTACAGAGGAGGGCGTCGGCGCGCGCATCGAGGCGCTCGTCGCACGGGTGTTCGACGACCGGTTGCCCGCGCCGGAGGGACTGCCGCGGTACGTCGCACCGCTCCCGCGATGGCTGGAGAACGTCGGCCTCCGACTGGCGTGGCCCATCGCCATCGTCAACCTCCTCGGGACGCTCTTCGGCTTCTGGTACTACGCGGGCCGACCGCTGAACCTCGCGCCGCCGCTCGTCGAGGGGCAACTCGGGGCGGCCCCGGTGCTGGCGTATCCGCTCATCCCCGACTCGCCCGTGGCGACGATGTTCATCGGCCTCTCGTTCGTCGCGTGGAAACTCGACTGGGACGCCCAGTGGCTCCACATGCTCGCCTTCTTCGGCTGTATCAAACTCGGCCTGTGGACGCCGTTCGTCCAGTTGGTCGTCAACGGCGTCGGCTCGATTCCGCTGTGGCTCTACTGGTTCCTCGTCCTCTCGCACATGGCGATGGCCGTCGAGGCGTTCCTCATCCACCGCTACGCGAGCTTTTCGGTTCCCGCGGTGGCCGTCGCCGTCGTCTGGTACGGCTTCAACGACGTGGTCGACTACTTCGTGCCGGTGCTGGGCGGCCCACATCACACCTGGCTCCGCGGCGAACCCGTCGTCGCCGCCTACCAGTTCGACCACACCGTCCTCGCCCACGACCTCGCGGCGGGATGGGCTGTCGTCCTGACGATTCTCGCGACGTTTCTCGCTCTCTCGACGCGCATCGAGAAGGTGAAGCGACGCTGACCGACCGCACAGCCTCAGTTCTCGGCGTCGGCCGTCGACCGTTTTGCGTGGATAGATAGCCCCATTGCCACGAACACGCAGACGAGCGCGCCGACGCCGACGGCGGCCGCTGCCACGTCCCACGGGAACGACCGGCCGATGCGACCGAGCACCGACGGTTCGACGCCCGTCCTGTCCAGCAGGCGGGCCTGCGTCCCGGCGTAGTCGAACCCGAAGGCGACGCTCGCGACGCCGATACCCGCGAGGCCGACGCCGCCGACGCGGGCCGACAGTCGTTCGGTGCGGGACTCGGCCCGCCGACGGAACAGCCACCCGTAGCCGGTGCCGACGGCGACGCCGAGGAGTCCGCCCCCGAGCGCCGACAGGAACGGGACGGCAAAGAGCGGGTCAGAAAGCGACTGTAACACTGGCGGACCCACACGACGGGCCAGCAAAAAAGTACGTGGCGGTCAGTCGCCGTCTCAGATAGTGAAGGGGTCGTCTTCCTCGCGCTGTTCGAGGACCCACTCCAGTTCCTCGATGGCGCGCAGTATCGCCACCTCCGCCTCGTCTTCCAGTTCCGAGGAGGGCGGGTCGTGGCTGTCGTACTCGGCTCGAAGCGCCTCGATGCGGTCGCGAATCGCCGATTCGTCCTGCATACAGGGTCTAGCGGCGCATCAACATTGACGGTACTGGTCGCGGCGATGGCCGCGGGGACGCGGCGAACAGCCATATACCTGACAGCCGAACAGACACTTCGACAGTGGCTCCCAACGCGACGGCCGCCGACGGACAGCCCACCGCGGTAGCGCCGCGGCGGCCTGCGCGAGCGATGGCCGCCGCCGTCGGGACGTTCGTCCTCTGGACCGCCGTCACGTACCTCCTCGAAGGCCGACTGCGAACGCTTCTGCGTCCCGAAGCCGCGTTCGACCGCGTCACCTACGCTCTCGTCGCGAACGTCCTCGTGGGTACGGTGCTGGCTCTCTGGGTCACCCGCTGGGTAGTCCTCGCGGGTCACCTCTCGCCCGAACGTCTCGGCCTCCGCTCCGCCCGCCGGACGGCGCTTGCCGTCGTCGTCGCGGGGGCGCTGGGCGGCGGCCTCTTTGTGCTTCAAGGCCCGCCGTCGACGGACGTGGTCGTGGTGACGAACGCGTTCGCACAGGTCCTCGTCGTCTCTATCGCCGAAGTCGTGGTCTGCTGGGTCCTGCTCGGCGGAACGGTCGAGTGGGCGCTGTCGGAACGGACCGACCAGCGCGTCGCGACGGTCGGCGCGTCCCTGCTCGCCAGCGCCGCTTTCGGCGTCTATCACGTCGCCCACAGCCCACCGTTCAACACGCCAGCGATGGTCGGTCTGCTCACCGTCGTCGGCCTCGGAACCAGCCTCGTCTACTTCGGCGGCCGGACGCTGTACGGCGCGCTGGTCTTTCACAACACGCAGGCGCTGTTCGGCGTCACGCAGGCCCTGGCCGCGAGCGGGCAGTTGGCGGCCTTCGAGACGCCGCAGGTTCCGCTGTTGGCGATGGCGGGATTCGCCCTGTTCGTGTTGGTGGTCGCGGAACGGACGCTGGTCAGGCGTGCCGCCTCCGAAACACCGACCGCAGAATAGGCGCGACCGGTCGCTTACCGGACGACGACGACGGCGTTCTCCGTCTCGGTCATCTCGCCCTCGCCGGAGTAGGTGCGTGACTCTTCGACGGCGAACATCTCCGCGTCGAGTTCGAACTCGCCACCGGCGACGACCAGCGTGTCGCCGTCGATTTCGTAGTCGCCCTCGGCGATGGCGGCGTCGATGTCGCCGACGGAACTCCCGAACTCCGGCCCGACGACGGAGTAGTCGAGGTCGATGTCGCTGACTTCGGTGGTGATGTCCGGGGCGTCCGCGAACGTCTCCAGCGTGTCGACGTGCATCGCCTCGGCGATGGCCGCGGCGAACCCGTCGACGTGGCCGTACACCTCGACGTGTTCGAGGTCCGCGTTCAGCGGCAGGCCGTTCTCGGTCTTGTAGCGGCGGAGCGCGGAGACGACTTCCATCGCCGTCTCGCCCGCGTCGAGGTCGGCCTCGTAGCCGCCCGCGACTGGCCAGTCGGTGGTGTGGACCGACTCGGATTCGTCGTAGATGCGGTCCCACAGTTCCTCCGTGATGTGCGGGAGGAACGGCGCGAACAGTTTCAGGAAGGTGCGGTGGGCGGTGAGGAGCGTGTACTCCGTCGAGGCGTCGCCGCCGTCCGAGAGTCGCTGTTTCGCGATTTCGAGGTAGTCGTCACAGAACGTGTTCCAGAAGAACGAGCGCAGTTCGTTACGGGCCTTCGAGAACGCGTAGTCCTCGAACTTCGCCGTGACCGAGTCGATGGTCGCGTCGAGTTCGGCCAGTAGCCAGCGGTCGACGGCCGAGAGGTCCTCGTCGGCCACGTCGCCGACGGCGTCGTGGGCGGGCGTGAGTTGGTCGACGAGGCGGGAGGCGTTCCAGAGCTTCTGGAGCAGGCGCTCGCCCGCTTCGAGGTCGCCCTCCTTGTACGGGAAGTCGTCGCCGATGGAGGTCCCGGCGGCCCAGTAACGGGCGGCGTCGACCGGGAAGTTCTCCAGCACCTCGCTGGGCGGGATGACGTTGCCCTTGGACTTCGACATCGCCTCGCGGTTCTCGTCGAGGACCATCCCGTTGACCATGACGTTCTCGAAGGGCACCTCGTCGGTGTGCTCGTAGCACTTGACGACGGTGTGGAACAGCCAGAAGGAGATGATGTCGTGGCCCTGCGGGCGCAGGTCGAACGGGTACAGTTCGTCCATCGCCATCTCGAAAGCGCCGTCGGTGATGGACTGGGGTTCGTCCTCGTCGCTGTCGGTGGCGTCGTCCGCGGTCCACTCCCACCCGGCGTTGACCAGCGGCGTGAGCGAGGAGGTGGCCCACGTGTCGAAGACGTCCTCCTCGGGCGTGAACGTGTCGTGGCCACAGGACGGACAGTTCTCGACCGGCGGGTCGTCCGAGAGCGGGTCGGCGGGCAGTTGGTCGGGTTCGGCGAGGACCGGGTCGCCGCAGTCGTCGCAGTACCAGACCGGAATCGGGATGCCCGAGTCGCGCTGTCGGGAGATACACCAGTCCCACTCAAGCCCCTCTATCCAGTGTTGATACCGGCTGTACATCTTCTCCGGGAACCACTCCATGTCCCGACCGGCCTGCAGGTACTCTTCCTTCTTGTCGAGCAGTTTGATGTACCACTGCTCGGTGACGAGGTACTCGACTTCGACGCCGCAGCGCTCGTGGACCTGCACGGTGTGCTCGTGGTCGCGCGATTCCAGCAGGTACCCCTCGACGTCCAAGTCCTCGATGATGGCGGCGCGGGCCTGCGTCGTGCTCATGCCCTCGTAGTCGCCCGCGACTTCGGTCATCGTCGCGGACTCGTCGATAGCCAGACGGAGGTCCAGGTCGTGGGCCTGATACCACTCGATGTCGTTCTGGTCGCCGAACGTACAGCACATGACGAGGCCGCTACCGGTCTCCATGTCGACGCGTTCGTCGGCGATGATGGGGACCTCTTGGCCGAACAGCGGGACCTTCGCGGTGCCGCCGACGAGGTGCTGGTTCTCGTCGTCGTCCGGGTGGACGAACACGGAGACACACGCCGGGAGGAGTTCCGGGCGCGTCGTCGAGATGGTGAACGTCTCGTCCTCGACGGGGCCGTTCGCGTCTTCCACGAGGTCGAAGGCGATGTCGTTGAACTTCGTGTGTTTGTCCTCGTCTTCCTGTTCGACCTGCGAGATGGCCGTCTCGCAGTCCGGACACCAGATGGTCGGCGCGCGCTGGCGGTACTCCCGACCCTGTTCGTACAGGTCGAGGAAGGAGAGTTGGGAGATGCGCTGGACGCGCGGTTCGATGGTCTTGTAGGTGTTGTCCCAGTCGACCGAAATCGCGAGCGACTGCACGTCCTCGGTGAACTCGTCCTCGTACTCCGTGCAGACGGCGCGGCACTTCTCCTGGAACTCGCGGCGCTCGAAGTCCTGATGCCGGATGCCCAGTTCGCGCTCGGTCAGGCGCTCGGAGGCGATGCCGTTGTCGTCGTAGCCGAAGGGGAAGTAGACGGTGTCGTCGGCCATCCGGTGGTAGCGGGCGACGAAGTCCTGCAGGGTGAACTGGTAGAGGTGGCCCATGTGCAGGTTGCCCGACACCGTCGGCGGCGGCGTGTCGATGCTGAATCGGGTGTCGGCGTCGCCGTCGTAGGCGTAGGTGTCCGCGGTCACCCAGTGGTCTTGCCACTTCGGTTCTATCTCGGCGGGGTCGTACTCCCCGTCGAGGGACTGCTGGTCGGCGGGCGATTCGTCGGTCGGCGGGTCCTGTGTGTCACTCATGTGTAGACTGTGGCGGGTCGGTCGAAAACGGTGCGCGCGTCGGCGGTGGGGATTAGTGGGGCGTGGAGACCCCTACTACGGGTCCGAGAACGGGTCGGGAGACTGCTCGACGCGCCATTACCTATACGTGGGCCAACCGGGGGCTAAACGACTTCGGTTTGCCGTCGCTCGGCGGCGGTCGTTTGCGAGTCTCGCGCCGGGCGCTATCGAACGAGTACGTGATGACAAATATGTATCAAGCGTTATCGCTGAGAGTGTAGAAGTGTTAGATTGATAATAGATGTCCCAACGACTCGACGACAGCGAACTGACCGAGCGCATCGACGACCTCCGGGCGGCGTTCCGGGGCGAAATTCTGCGTCCCGACGACGAGGGGTACGAGGAAGTGCGGTCGGTGTGGAACGGCATGATAGACCGCAGACCCGCGGTCATCACGCGGGCGACCGGCACCGCCGACGTGGTCGCGGCCGTCGACTTCGCGCGGGAGGCCGGACTGGAACTGTCGATTCACGGCGGCGGCCACAACGCCGCGGGCAACGCGGTCACCGACGGCGGCCTGATGCTGGACCTCTCGCCGATGGACGGCGTGTTCGTCGACCCGGCGGCACGGACGGCGTGGGTCGGCGGCGGGGCGACGCTGGGCGACATCGACAGCGAGACGCAACTGTTCGACCTCGCGGCCCCGCTGGGCGTCGTCTCGGAGACGGGCGTCGCCGGACTGACGCTCAACGGCGGCTACGGCCACCTGTCGCGGGAGTTCGGTCTGGCCGCCGACAACGTCGTCTCGGCACAGGTGGTGACCGCCGACGGCGCGGTCCGAATCGCGAGCGAAGACACCAACGAGGACCTGTTCTGGGCGATTCGCGGCGGCGGCGGGAACTTCGGCGTCGTCACCGCCTTCCAGTTCCGACTCCACGATATCGGCCCCGAAGTGTACGGCTTCTTCCCGTGGTTCCACGGGGACGACGCGCGGACCGTCTTAGAGGGGTTCCGCGAGTGGACCGAAGACGCGCCGCGACACGCGAGCGCCATCCCGTTCGTCGCACACGTGCCCGAACTCGAGGAGTTCCCGGAGGCCGCGTGGGGCGAACCGGCCGTCGCGCTCCTCGGCGCGTACCGCGGCGACGACTTTTCGCAGGCCCCCGTGGTGTACGAACCGATACTGGAGCGCGCGACGCCGCTCGCGGACCTCAGCGGACCGATGAACTTCGTCGACCTCCAGTCGATGCTCGACGAGGACTACCCGGACGGCATGCGTTACTACTGGAAGTCCATCTTCGTCGCCGAGGCGAGCGACGAGGTGTTCGACATCATGGTCGAGTACAACGAGTCGGCTCCCTCCGACCTCTCGACCGTCGACCTCTGGCACCTCGGCGGCGCCGTCGCCGACCGCCCGCAGGACGCGACGGCGTTCTATCACCGCGATAAGCCGTTCATGGTCACCTTCGAGGCCAACTGGGAGGACCCCGAAGACGACGACGCCAACATCGAGTGGGCGCGCGAGGGGTTCGCCGCGCTGGAGTCGCTCGACATCGCCTCGGGCCGCTACGGGAACTTCCCGGGGTTCGCGGACGACCCGGCGACGATGCTGTTCGGCGATAACTACGAGCGACTGGTCGACGTGAAGACGGAGTACGACCCCGAGAACCTGTTCCGTCTGAACCAGAACATCGCGCCGCGGGGCTGGGAAGAGGGCGGGGACAGCTAGCTAGCGCAGGTCGTGGCCGCGGTCCTCCGCAGAGTGCGCCCGGACCCACAACTCGCCGATGCGCGAGAGGCGGGTGCGGTAGGACTTCCCGTGTTCCTCCTGTTCGATGTAGCCCTTCCCGCCGGGGCCGAGTCGGTCGACGTTGTAGATGACCTTCGAGCGGAACGAGTCGGTGTACTCCTCGCCCATGTCGCGGGCCAGTTCTTGGGCCAGTTCCGAGACGGACTCGAACTCCCCGTGTTCGCCCAGCGTGAACAGGATGACCTCCTCGAACGGCTTGACGTTCGAGAAGGAGGCGACCGGGAGTTCGACGATGTGCGACCCGTCAATCTCCTTCGCGCCGATGGTGGTCCCGCGCTCGTCGAACTCGTCTAAGAGGTCCAGCGCCGCGTCCAGTCGGCCGTCCACCCGGTCGTCCACGCCGTCGCCCGCCCGCAGGTCTTCGAGCAGTGCGACCTGCTTGCGCAGTTCCTCCGCGAGTTCTGTCTCCAGATACTTCTCGGGGACGGTGTAGTAGGTGTGGATGCGGTCCCGGTCGCCCTCGCGCTCGACCATGATGGAGTGGGCCGCCGTCGCGAACGCGAAGGAGACGGTCCGCGGCATCGCGGAGACGTTGACCCACACTTCGCCACCCGCGTCGAGTTCGGCGTTGATGAGTTCGAAGGCCTGCTCGAACGCCTCGTCGTAGTCGTACACGTCGGCGACGACGACCCGTTCCGTCTCGGCCCCCAGCAGGTTGCTGTAGTCTTTCTCCAACTTCTCGGCGAGGTTCCGCGAGTACTCGACGTTGGCTTCCGACCCGACCGCCCCCTCCAAGAGGATGACGCGGTCCACGTCGAGGCGCTCGCGCACCAGCGGCGCGATAAGCCGGTCGTAGTCGAAGCCGACCGGGACGATGTGGGTCTGCATACGTACCACACCGTCCCCCGCAGTATAAAAACAACCAGACTCCGCACTCAGTTGCAGTCGTCGTGAACGATGTCGCCGTCGGCGTTCGGGCCGCGGGACTGCCCCGAGCGGATGGGGTCGCCGCAGGCGGCACAGGTCAGCCAGTTACTGCGGGAGTCTGCTCCGGCGTCCGTTTCGATTACCACGGGCTCCGAGTCGGCGTCCGCCGTCTCGCTGTCTCCGGCATCGTCCGTCGTGTCGGCGTCTATCTCGGCGACCTCGACATCGTCGTCGCCAGCGCTCGTGTCAACGCCGAGGGCGTCGTTGACGCCGCAGTACTTCGTGCTCGCGGTGTATCCGAACGCGACCGCACCAGCGGCGGCGAGGAGACCGCGGAAGCGCTTGCCGTTCCGGAGCGAGCGAATCGCCGCGATAGTGAGAATTACCGCGAGGACTGCGCGAGCGAGACGGTCACGACCGCCGACGTTCTCAGTGACGTCCATACGTGTTCTGTCGGCCCGGAGACTCTTGTAGGTTGACGTACCGGACGTTCTGACGCGCGGGCAGTCCGCCCGACGCGCGAGTGCCCGCAAGGACTGTGTGGCCGCGTCAGTCCGCGTCGGCGGGGTCGATACGGTAGGCGGCGCGGTTCTCCTCGGGCGCGGCCGACGTGACAAGCGAGACGCCGACGGTCAACAGGAGTCCGAGGACGATGCCGACGATGCCCGGCGACCAACCCATGAAGTACTGCGCCGCGTTCGGGACGAAGAACACCGTCGCGCCGTAGAACACCTGCGTCCCGACGACGCCAGCGTACATCCCGTAGCGGGTCGTCCCGCCCCAGTACAGCGCCAGCGCGACGGGGACGGTCAACTGCGCGAACCCGCTGAACGCGGTGTCGCCGATTTGGACGAGCGTGCCCGGTGAGTAGAGGCTGGCGACGAACGACAGCGTGGCGAAGACGACGACGCCCACGCGGGCGACCAGCGCCTCCCGTGCGTCTCCCGTGTCGGCGTCGCCCTCGCCGAAGACCCGCTTCAGCGGCCGGTACACGTCACGAGTGAGGTACGACGACCCCGACAGCAGCATCGAGTCGCTGGAGGACATCATGGCGGCCATCGCCCCCGCGATGACCAGCGCCGCGAACCACACGGGCGTGTACTCGGCGAGCAGTGCGGGAACGACGTTCCCGCCCTCCGGAACCGTCACGCCCAGTCCGGCCGCCCACGACCCGAGCATGAACGCCGGGACGAACAGCAAGAGCACGAGGACGGGCCACAGCGCGAACGTCCGCTTGAGGACTTTCTTCGACCCGGCGGCGAAAAAGCGCTGGTTGATCTGCGGGAACATCGTCACGCCGAAGGCGATGCTCACCGCCGTCGAGATGATGTACTGCGGCGTGTAGAGGCCCCCGCCGAGCGCCAGGAACTCGGGGTTCGTCTCGGCGAGCGCCGCGGTGGCCTGTCCCGCCCCACCGACGGAACTCAGGAGCCACGCGACGGCGGCCCACACCAGCGAGAGCATGAACAGCCCTTGGATGGTGTCGGTCCACGCGACGCCGCGCATCCCCGAGACGGCGACGTAGGCAATCATGAACAGGGTGATGCCGCCCGCGCCGACCCAGAACGGGACCGCGCCCTCCGTGAGGCCGACGATGGCCTGTCCCGCCCCCTTCTGCTGGAGCATCACGTAGGGAAACAGCCAGACGAGGCTGACGACGGCGACGACGACGCGGAGAAGCGTCGACCCGAAGCGGTCCCCGAGCATCTCGCCGAGCGTGACGTAGCCGTGGCGCTTGCCGACGAGCCACTGCTTGTAGCCGAGTACGTACCAGAGGATAGCGAAGATGATGCCGTCCATCACGCCCATCACGAGAATCCACTCCGGTCCGGCCGCAAAGGCGACGTTCGGCCCGCCGAAGAAGGTAAAGGCCGACAGCAACGTCGCGAACGTGGTAAAGAGGAGGACGACGGTGCCGAGCGTCCGACTCGCGAGGTAGTAGTCCTCCGCCGTTCGGTCGGTCAGGCGGTACGCGAGGACGCCGACTACCAGCGCGACGACCATGTACGCGCCGACGATACCGAGTTGCAGCGCGGTGTTCGCCATCTCAGTACACCTCCTCGACGCCGACTCCCCAGTCAGTCCGCGCGAAGACGGCGAAGACGACGCTCGCCAGCACCATCCAGCCGATGTGCCACCAGAGCCACAGCGGCAGTCCGGCGGCGACAGTCGCGCTATCCCAGAGGAACCACGGCACGGCCAGCACCGTCAGCACGAGGCCGACGACGGCCCAGCCGACGGTTCGCGTGACGCTCATGTGTGACGTTTGCTAGATACTCCGCGTACTAAGAGGTGTCGAACCTTCACAGGCGAGTTCTGAAGAACTTTCGTCTTCAGTACACGCGGGTCCCCGGTTCCACGTCGCGTTCGGTCGTGAGGTGGACGACGCCCTCGTCGCCGTCGACGCCGGTGACCAGACACTCGCTCTCGAATCCGGCGATGGAGACGGTCCCGAGGTTGACGACGGCGACGACCTGTGCGCCGAGGAGGTCGTCGCGGTCGTACACGTCGGTCAGGCCCGCGGCCGACTGAAGCGTCTCCTCGCCGAAGTCCACGTCGAGTTTGTACACGTCCTTGCGGGCCTCGGGGAAGTCCTCGACGGCGACGACTTCGCCGACGCGCATCTCCACGTCTTCGAGGAACCTGGCTGGGTCGATTCGGGCTTCGTCGAATCCCATACACGTCTGTTCGGGGGAACGGTTATTTCACCGTCGCGGTCGGACTCCGTGGTATGCGCACAGCAATTCAGTTGTGGACCCTCCGAGACCTCGATACGCCGCAGACGGACCTGTTTGGAGCCATCGCCGACGCCGGATACGACGGCGTCGAGTTCGCGGGCGTCGACGACCCCTTCGAGACGGCGCGGGGGATGGACGACGCCGGACTGCTCGCGGCGGGCGCACACGTCGGAGCGGACGAACTCCGGGCCGACCCGGACGCTATCGCCGAGGAACTGTCGACGCTATCGGTACCCTACGTCGTCGTTCCCTACCTCGATTCGGACCACTTCGCCGACGCGGCGGCCGTCGACGAGACGGCGGCGATGCTCGACGACCTCGCACTCGCGATGGACCGGCCGCTGCTGTATCACAACCACGACCACGAGTTCGTCCCGGTCGGAACCGAGACGGCGTTCGACCGACTCGTCAGCGAGACGACCGTCGGCATCGAACTCGACGCGGGCTGGGCACACGCCGCGGGACGGGACCCCGTCGCCCTCCTCGCGGACCTCGACGGCCGCGTCCCCGTCGTTCACCTGAAAGACATGACCCCCGACGGGGAACCCACCGACCTCGGCGACGGCGTCGTGGACCTCCCCGCGGTGGTCGAGGCCGCCCGCGACGCCGGGACCGAGTGGCTCGTCTTCGAGCACGACGACCCCGAGGACCCCCTCGCGTCGATGGAACGGGGCATCGAGGTGATGGACCGACTGCTCGACGACGGCTGAGACCGCCCTCACGACGGCGGAACGATGTCGGTGACGCCAAGCTTATTTGGCTCGTCCTCGCCTATCGAAACATAGTGACAGCGGTCTGTCGCCCGCCGTTCCCCGACGGACCGACCGCTCTGGAACCATGCACGACACAGCCAAATACCTGATACACGCGGACATCACCGCCGCCGGCGTCGTCGAGCGAAGCGACGTGGTCGGTGCGGTGTTCGGTCAGACCGAGGGTCTGCTCGGCGAGGAGTTGGACCTCCGGGACCTCCAAGACTCGAAGAAAGTCGGTCGTATCGACGTGGAAATACGCTCTGAGGGCGGCCAGTCCTTCGGCCAGATTACGGTCGCCAGCGGCCTCGACAGGGTCGAGACGGCCATCCTCGCGGCCGCCTTAGAGACCATCGAACAGGTCGGCCCCTGCCGGGCCGAGATAGCCGTCTCGGACATCGAGGACGTACGGAGCGCGAAGCGCCGCGAAGTCGTCGACCGGGCGACGGAACTGCTCGCCGAGTTCGAAGCCCACTCCGTCCAGACCGAAGACATCGTCGAGACGGTGCGCCAGCGCGCCCGCGTCGAGGACATCTCCGAGTACGAGGGCCTGCCCGCCGGTCCCCGTGTCGAGGATTCGGACGCCATCGTCGTCGTCGAGGGTCGGGCCGACGTGCTCCAACTCCTGAAGTACGGCGTCAAGAACGCCATCGCGGTCGAAGGCACCGACATCCCCGAGGCCGTCGCGAACCTGACGAAAGAGCGAACCGTGACCGCCTTCTTGGACGGCGACCGCGGCGGCGACCTCATCCTGAAGGAACTCGCGCAGGTCGGCGAGGTGGACCACGTCGCCGTCGCGCCCCGCGGCCGGTCGGTCGAGGAACTCTCCCGCCGCGAGGCGATGACGGCGCTCCGCGATAAGGTCCCCTACGACGTGTTCGCCGACGCCGACTCCGTCGAGGCCATCCACGAGGAAGCGGCCCGCGCCGACGGGAGCGAGGTGGCCGCCGCGCAGGCCCAGGTCCCGAGCGGCGACGCCACCGAGACAGGCTCCGACCCGGCCGACGCAAGCCCGGGAGAACCGGCGGAAGCCGCCGCGGACGGGCAGACCGACGACCCGGTGACGCTCTCGGACCACGTCGACGCGGTCATCCGCGCCGAGAGCGGGACCGTCCGACTCTTAGACAGCGACCTGACCGTCCTCGCCGAGGGCGACGCCGAGGACGTGGTGTCGCTCGTCGCCGAGGCGTCGGGGACGCCGACGACCATCGTGCTGGACGATACCTGCTCGCAGAAGGTCCTCGACGTGGCCGCCCAGCGCGGCGTCGACGTGGTCGTCGCCACCGGTGACGGCGACTACGTCAAGCAACCGACGAGCGTGCAGGTCCGGACAATCGGCTAGAGTCCCTTTTTACGCTAAAAAGGCCAGAATCGCCGACGGCGATTCCGGTATCTGTCGGAGCGCAGCGACGACAGGCACGTCAGTGCTACGCTCTAACGAGAAACCGCGACGCTCCGTGTCGCGCGAATGCTCGTGGAACCCGCTATGAGTCTCCGAAACGGCCCACACTCACAGCTCTCGAACAAGTAGCACGCCGTCGCCGTCCTCGTAGTGGTCGGGGATGCGCTCGGCGACGGTGTACTCGAACCCGTCGTAGAACGACCGCGCCCGCTCGTCGTCTTCACGGGCGGTGAGTCGAACCGTCTCGAATCCGCCCGCCCGGAGGCGTTCCAACAGCGCCGTCATCAGCGCCGTCCCGTGGCCCTGCCCCTGCATCGCCGGGACGACGGCGAACTCCGCGACGTACGCGACCGGATGGTCCGGGACGACGAGCGCGTAGGCGATGGGGCCGCCGATGTCCGTAACGAGCACCAGCGGCGGGCCGTCGATGGCCACGTCGAGCAGTCCCGGCCACGGTTCGTCGAGGGCGGCCGTCTGGATGGCGCCGAGTCGGTCGGCATCGTCGGGACGGGCTTCGCGAATCATCTCAGACGAGACCGGCGGCGAGAACGATGCCGACGCCGGTCAGCGCCGCAGCGAACGTCGCCAGCGTGTTGACGCCCTGATTACCGACGACGGTTCCCTCCACCGTCGCGCCGAGGAGGCTGTCGACGGTCATTCCGACGAACCCGCAACAGAGGACGACCGCCCCGCCGACGGACCCGACGCTGTCGAGCGTGAGCGCGGCGATACCGGCGATGATGGCCGCGCCGACGAGACCAGCGACGACGCCCTGCCACGTGACGCCGCCGTCGGTGCCCGGTTCGACCGGCTTGAGCGTCGTGATGAGTCGCGGGTTGTCGTAGAGGCCGCCGAACTCGCTGGAGAACGTGTCCGTCATCGCGGCGGCGACGGCCCCGGCGAACGCGTACAGGAACAGGTCCGGGTCGACGGCGATGTGGCTGGGACTGGCCGCCCACGCGAGGACGGCGACGAGGGCGACGATGGAGTTCGCGAGGACGTTCCCGCTCCCGCGCGCCCCCTCGTTCTCCTCGGCGATGCCGCGGTCCTGTTTCTCCTCGTAGCGGTACTTCGTCGAGAGGCCGCCGAGGCCGAAGAACGTGATGAGCATGGCGAACCAGCCGTAGCCGCCGAGGACGATAGTGAGGAGCGAGAGGAGGACACCGGTGAGCATCCCCGGGAGCGAGGCGGTGTCGAGCGCGTAGGCGACGTAGCCGAGGACGGCCGAGATGCCGAGCGCGACGAACACCCGCTGTGTGGCGACGGTCGGGTCGAGTTCGAAGAACAGCCACAACAGGAGGCCGACCGAGAGCATCACCAGCGGGTCGTCGCGCTCGAACAGTACCGACCGGAGGAGGGCGGCGACGAGCGCGCCGGTCGCGGCCAGAAACAGCACGTCGCCGGTCGGTATCGAGAGTCCCTGAATCGCCGCGGCACCCAACTGCCCGGCGGCGCTGGCGAGGAAGCCGACGACGACGAACCCGGCGGCTCCGAACACCTCGTCGGTGTTCACCTGTCGCGCGAGTCGCTGGCCGAGGTTGCCGTAGGCGACGAGAAGCACCGTGCCGACGAACACCCACACCGGCAGTTCGAACTGGACCGCGATGAGCGCCAGTCCGGCCGCGGCCAGTGAGAAGGCCGTCAGACCGTAGAGCTTCCCGTCCTCGTAGTCGCCGGGGCGGGCGAACAACTCGAACAGGGCGCTCCCTTGGTCGATGGCGGTCATCGCGAGGACCGCGACCAGCACGAACGGACCGGTCGCGGCGACAGTCGCGAGGGCGGGTGAGTCGAGGCCCGTCGCCAGTGGCACGAGAAACGCGAGCGTCCCCACCACGGCGAAGGCCCCGGCACGGCGGACTGTCGAAGTCACGTTCCGCCGGTATCCCCGAGAGCCACTTACTCTTTCCGAACGACCGAGGACTCCAGTCTTCGGACCGTGAGGTTTAGGCGAACGCTGGCTGTACCCGTCGGCGTGGGTCTGTACGACCGCTATCTCGCGACGCGCCTGCGGATGAGCGACGCCACCCTCCCCGAGACAGTCGCACTGGTCATCACCGAACGCGACCTCCTGAGCGACGGCGCGTACACGACCTTAGAGCGGTTTTTCGACTGGGCGGTGCAGTACGAGGCCGACACCGTCGTCGTCTACGTCAGCGTCTTAGACGAGGAGGTCGTGCCGACGCTCCGGCGCGAACTGTCGTCGATTCGCGCCCCGAAATCGGTCGCCGTCCGGGGCCCCGACGACGAGACGGTAGCCGACGCGCCTATCCAAATCTCCATCGGCCTCGGCGGCCAGTCGGAGTTCGCCACCGCCGTCCAGAAACTCGCCGAGAGCGTCGACGACGGCGAGTTGACGCCCGAGGACATCGACGAGGCCGCCGTCGAGGAGCACCTCGTCTTCCCGACGAACCCGGACCTCGTCATCAAGACCGGCGCGGAACGGCTCTCGGACTTCATGATTTGGCAATCGGTCTACTCCGAACTGTACTTCACCGACGTGAACTGGCAGAACTTCCGCCGACGGGACTATCTGCGGGCGTTGCGGGATTATCAGGAGCGGCAGCGTCGATTCGGCCGGTAGGGCGAACGCCGAAAGACGACCACAGCGAGTCGTTCGGAAGTTCGGCCGATAGAACGAATCCTGCCGAACGAACGCGGTGAGTCCGACCGGAAGGTGAGCGGTCAGTCGGCGGCGTCGTACTCGTCGTCGACGGCGGCCCGTTCGCTGTTCGGCAGGGCGTCGCGGAACCGGCCGAGGATTTGGCGGGCCTGGGGCACCTCGGCGTCCTCGACGGCGCTGACCAGCGCCAGCGCGCGCCGGGCGCGGGTCGTCCGCCACGAGTCCTCGCGGTTCTGGTAGACCCGGATGGCGCGCAGGAAGTCTATCTTGCGAAACTCCGGCCAGTAGGGCGTACAGAAGAACGTCGCGGCCTCGTTACCGTTGGCGTGCCACGGCAGGAAGTTCGAGGTTCGCTCGTCGCCGCCGGTGCGGATGATGAGGTCCACGTCGCGGGTCGGCCCCTCGTAGAGTCGCTGTTCGACGGTGTCCACCGAAACGTCCTCGGGCGAGAGTTCGCCCGCGTCGACGGCCGCGGCCACGTCGCGGGCCGCGCCGAGCAGTTCCGCGCGCCCGCCGTACGCCAGCGCCACGTTGAGGTTCAGGCGGTCGTACTGAGCGGTCCGGCCCTCCGCGTAGTCGATGGCGTCCTGTACGCGGTCGGGGAGCATCGACGTTTCGCCGATGGCGCGGATGCAGACCCCGGCGTCGTGGACCCGGTCGGCGTCGGCGAAGGTCCGTAACTTCTGCTCTACGAGGTCGAAGATGTGTTCGCGCTCCTCCTCGGGGCGGTTGAAGTTCTCCGTCGAGAAGGCGTACAGCGTCACCTCGCGGACGCCGAGTTCGTCGCACCAGTCGAGCAGTGCTTCTGTCGTCTCGGCGCCCTCGCGGTGGCCGTCGCTCGTGTCTGCACCCTTCTTCCGGGCGTAGCGCCGATTGCCGTCCTGAATGACGGCGACGTGGCTCGGCGCACCGGACAGTTCCGAGCGAAGGAGGCGTTCGTAGGCGGCGTAGCCGAGACGGCGGACCCGCTCTCGCATCACACGTAGCATATCAACGAACCGATAAGGCGTTTGTGGCTCCGAGCGCGTATGTGAGTTCGCCGCATGGTTTTAATACTCGGAGCGCTTACAGGAACATGCAATGGCGACCGGTACGGTAGACTTCTTCAACGACACGGGCGGTTACGGCTTCATCGACACCGAGGACTCTGACGAGGACGTCTTCTTCCACATGGAGGACGTCGGCGGTCCCGACCTAGAGGAAGGGCAGGAAGTGGAGTTCGACATCGTGCAGGCGGACAAGGGTCCGCGTGCCGAGAACGTCAAACGGCTGTAAGCGAACTAACACGCTCGAGTCCGTTCTTCGAGCGTGTCCGACGGTCGCGAGCGACAGCGCTCGCGGCCGTAATCCGAAGTACATTAACGACGCGCGAGCGGAGCGTCCGGTATGAGCGACGCTGACGCACTCGACGAGGACCTCTATCGACGGACCAAACAGCTACTCGAACCCGGCGAGATTCAACTGAACGGGGCCGTCGTCCACACCGAATACGACGGGAGCGACGAGATAGAGATGATGCAGGCCACCATCGACGTGGGCGAGATTATCGCCGAGGGGTACGGCATGGACCCGACGGACACGTTCGTCTACTCGGGGAGCGACGACTCGAACTTCGCCTCGAACCAGCACCAGGGCCTCACCCTCGACGGCGAGGAGTTCGTCTGGGAGTGCCAGCAACTGCTCCGCAACGGGTCGTTCGACCTCGTCTTCTACTACGAGGCCAGCGCCGACCACGAGGCCATCTTGGACGCCATCGAGGAGCACGGCTTCGAAGTCACGGGCGTCCGCGGCGACTGAGCCGCTGGTCCGACGAAGGGCGTCGACGGCCCGCTAGTCCGCCAGTCGCTCCTGACAGTTGTGACAGTAGGTGTAGTTCGGTCCGTTCGCCGACCCGCAGAACCGGCAGGTCCGCGCGTCGACGCCCGCGCGCTCGAAGTAGGCGTTCAACTGCCCGGTGTCGAGTCCCGCCCGTTGGCCGCTGAACTGCTCGACGAGCGTGTCTTTCGCGGCGTAGTCCATGAGGCGGAACATGACGACGAAAAACAGCGGCGCACCCACCAGTACGAACAGGTACACCCCCAACCGCACCGCCAGTTCCGCCGTCGTGATGGTCACGCGATACGTAGGGGCCCGACGCGCTAAAGCACACTGGCAGGAACGGCGCCGCGCGCCCGCTCCCCGCCCGGCCGTCCCGCGCTACTTTTATTCGCCGAGTCCCGACCAGTTGGTATGAGCGAAGACCTCGGGACGGTCGACAGCGCGATTCTCAACGCGTTTCAGGGCGGGTTCCCGGTCGTCGAACGCCCCTTCGAACCGGCGGCCGCGGCGCTCGCCGACCACGGCGTCGAGGTGAGCGGGGCCGAACTGCTCGAACGCGTCAAGCGACTGGACGAGGAGGGCGTTCTCTCTCGCTTCGGCGCACTCATCAACGCCGAGGCAATCGGTGGGACGGCGACGCTCGTGGCGACGCACGCCCCCGAGGACACCTACGACGACCACGTCGAGATGGTCAACGCCCACCCCGAGGTGGCCCACAACTACGAGCGCGAACACCCCTACCTGAACATGTGGTTCGTCCTCTCCGTGGTCGAGGAAGGCCGCGTCGAGGAGGTACTGGCCGAAATCGAGGCCGAGACGGGCGAACCGACGTACAACCTCCCGAAACAGCAGGAGTTCCACGTCGGCGCGAAGTTCCCCGTCGAGGGACCGCAGACGCAGGCCGTCGACTGTTCGGACGCCGGGCCGGACGTGACGCCGACCGACCGGCAGTCGCTGACCCCCGCGGAACTGGACCTCGTCCTGGAGATTCAGGGCGGCCTGCCGATTACGGAGACGCCCTACGCCGACGTGGCCGACGCCATCGGCGCGGACACCGAGTGGGTCGTCGAGACCATCAAGCGGTTCAATCTGGAGGGGAAGGTCCGCCGCGTCGGGGCCATCCCGAACCACTACGCGCTGGGCTACTCGGAGAACGGGATGACCGTCTGGGACGTGCCCGACGACGTCATCGACGAGGTGGGACCCGCCATAGCCGAGTTCGACTTCGTCACGCACTGCTACGAGCGGCCCCGTCACGAGGGCGTCTGGCCGTACAACTTCTTCGCGATGACTCACGGCCGCAGCGAGGCGGAGAGCGAGCGACGCATCCAGCAGGTCCACGACCGGATGACCGAGTACTGGGACGTGGCCGACGACGACTGGGACACGCTGTTCTCGACGCGCATCCTGAAGAAGACGGGCATCAGACTGGACGACCGGGCCGAAGCCAACGTCGAATCAGCCTGAGCCATGATTCCGCTCCTCCACGACTTCACGGGCGAGACGGTCCTCGTCGTCGGCGGCGGCCCCGTCGGCGCGCGGAAAGCCCGCCGCTTCGCCAGCGAAGCGCGCGTCGTCGTCGTGAGTCCCGACTTCGCCGACCGCGAGTTCGGCGATGCGGAACTCGTTCGCGCCGCGCCCGACGCCGAGGCGGTGCGGGAGTGGGTCGCCCGGACCGACCCAGCGCTGGTCGTCGCCGCGACGGACGACGCGTCTGTGAACGACGCTGCGGCCGAGGCCGCCCGAGAGCGGGGTGCGCTCGTCAACCGCGCGGACGACCACGGCGAGCAGTCGTTCGGCAACGTCGTCGTGCCCGCGACGGTGCGGGACGACCCCGTGATGCTGGCGGTTGCGACCGGCGGCACGTCGCCCGCGCTGTCGAAACACCTCCGCGAGCGGTTCGAGGCGGAGTTCGCGGGCGCTGGCGCGATGGCCGAACTGACGGGCGAATTACGCGAGTCGCTCAAAGCCGACGGGGTCGCACCCGCCGACCGCCGGGCGGCGGTGCGGGCGGTGGTCAGAGACGCCGAGGTTTGGAAGGCTTTAGATAGTGGCAGGTCCAACGCACGGCAAGTAGCTACAGCCGTGATAGAAGACCAACTGGGTGAGACTGCGTGAGAGAGCAAGGCTCCATCGTGGGCGTCCGCGTCTCCCACGAATGCGCGTCGGTCGACGAATTAGAGGCCGCAGCGGTCGAGAGCCAGCGCCACGCCGTCGAGACGCTGCTCTCCCGACCGGGCGTCGAGGAGGCGCTGGCGCTCCAGACGTGCAACCGGACCGAGGGATACGTCGTCGTCTCCGACGACGAAACCGGCCGCGACGCCCTCTCGCTGTTCACCCACGGCGTGCCAGAGGACGTGGTGGTCGAGATGGACCACGAGGAAAGTCTGCGCCACCTCCTGCGAGTGGCCGCCGGACTGGAGTCCATCGTCCTCGGCGAGGACCAGATTCTCGGCCAGTTGCGCGACGCCTACGAGGACGCCCGCGGCGTCGGCGGCATCGGTCGGCTCTTAGAAGACGGCGTGACGAAGGCCATCCACGTCGGCGAACGCGCCCGCAACGAGACGGGTATCAACGAGGGCGTCGTCTCGCTGGCCTCTGCGGCCGTCCGCCTCGTCGACCGCGAGTGCTCGCTCACCGGCGAAACGGCGCTGGTCGTCGGCGCTGGCGAGATGGGGCAACTGGCGGCGAAGGCCCTCTCGGAACACGTCGAGCGTGTCATCGTCGCCAACCGGACCGTCCCGCACGCCGAACACGTCGCCGAGACCATCGACGCCGAGGCCAGCGCCGTCGCACTTGACGCCGTCTCGGCGGCCGTCGAGTCGGCCCGCATCGTCGTCACCGCGACGGGCAGTAGCGGCCACGTCTTCGACGCGGCCACCTTCGACGGAGCGGGCGAGACGTACGTCGTCGACATCGCCCAGCCCCGAGACGTGCCCGCGGAAGCCGCCGACATCGCGGGCGTGACCGTCTACGACCTCGACGCGCTGGAGTCGGTGACCGACGAGACGCGCGCCAAGCGCCGCCGTGCCGCCGCGGAAGTCGAGCGCCTCGTCGACGAGGAGTTCGGCCACCTCCTGACCCAGTACAAGCGAAAGCGCGCCGACCGCGTCATCTCGGCGATGTACGAGAGCGCCGAACAGGTCAAGGCGGCCGAACTCAACACGGCGATGGCCGGGGCCGACTTCGACGAGGACCAGCGCGAAATCGTCGAGTCGATGGCCGACGCCATCGTCTCGCAACTGCTGGCCGCGCCGACCCGGAGCCTCCGGGACGCCGCCGAAGACGACGACTGGTCGACCATCCAGACGGCGCTCGAACTGTTCGACCCCGATTTCGGCCCGGGCAGTGGCGGTCCGCCAGCGTTCGTGGAAGACATGGCTATCGAGGACATCCCCGAGGGGATGCGCGAGGAGATTCCCCCCGCCGTCCTCGACCAGTTGGCCGACGACTGACCCCCCGATGGTCAGTCTCCTCCCGTTTCTCGTCGGCGTCGGCTTCGTCGCCGCCGCCGTCGGCGGCCTCTACGAAGTGACCGAGTACACCGAGTCACAGCGCCGCGAGGAGCGCCGCTTGGTGCAGGCGTACACGTTCGGGAGTCTGCTCGTCCTCGTTCTCGGACTGGTCGCGGCGTGGCTCGGCCTCCGGAACACCGGGATTCCGACGTGGCTGTTCGCGGCGCTCACCGTCTCCGTCCTCGCCGTCGTCCTCGTCCAACGACGGCTCAGGAAACGGCTGGGCCTTCGGGACTGACGGGGCGACACAACTGTTTTGCGACTGGCAACCGACGGTTCTCGTATGGCAGACCTGCTCTCTGACGACGAGATAGCCGACCGCCTCCCCGACGGCTGGGACCGCGACGGCGACGAAATCGTCCGCACGTTCGAGTTCGACGCGTATCTGGACGCGTCGGGGTTCCTGAGCGCCGCCGCTGGCCTCGCCGAGGACGCGTGGCACCATCCCGAGATGACCGTTCGCTGGGGGGAAGTCGAGGTGCGACTGACGACCCACGACGCGGGCGGCATCACCGACAACGACATGGAACTGGCCGAGCGACTGAACGGCATCTACGAGTAACGCGTGGCCGACCCGGCCGACGCTCCGGCGCGGTACGTCTTTCGCGTCCGGTTCCGCCTCGACCCGAAATCGGGCCTCGTCGCGGAGCCGAACCGCTTCGAGACGGTGCTGTACCGGGCCGCCGACCCGCCGGGCGAGGACGGGTGGCTGTTCTTCCGGGACAACTGCTGGCGAGGTGACCTCGCCGACGAGGCGCACTTCCGCCGACTGACCGAGGAAGCGCTCGGCGTCCCCGTCGAGTCGGTGTCGTTCAGCGAACTCCAGACCACCGAGGCGTATCTGGCCGACCTGAAGGCCGAAATCGCCGAGAATCTGCCCGAGTTCAACGCCGAGAGCGTGACGGAGGTTCTGCGGAAGTACCTCGGGAGTTCCATCCGCGTAGAAGCAGACTAACGCGAAGTTAGATAGCGCCTACGGCGGTATTAGGGACAGAAAGACTTTACCCGACACTCCCCTACCGTTGTTCCCCATGACCCGAGACTACGACTTCTGGCTGTTCGACCTCGACGGCACGCTCATCGACGTAGAGCCGTCGTATCCGGTGACAGTCATGTCTCGGGTCGGCGACAGACTCGGCCACGGCTTCAGCGAGGAGGAGGCGGCGACGCTGTGGTACGGCGAGGGCGACGCCCGCGCCGACCTGCTGGCGGCGCGGGACATCGACCCCGAAGCGTTCTGGACGGTGTTCCACGAGGAGGAGCGCCCGACTGACCGAGCGAAGGCGGCGTTCCTCTACGAGGACGCAGAGCGGTTCCTCGCCGACCGCACCGAGCCGATGGGCCTCGTGACCCACTGTCAGGACTACCTCACCGGCCCGGTCCTCGAACAGTTGGACATCGCCGACTGGTTCGAGACGGTGGTCTGCTGCGACGACGACATCGGGTGGAAACCGGACCCCGCGCCCGTCCACCGCGCGATGGACGAGATGGGCGTCGGTCACAACGGCCACGCCGGGGTGCTGGTCGGGGACAATCCCAGCGACATCGGCGCGGCGTGGAACGCTGGCTTAGACGGCGTCCACGTCGAGCGCCGGCCGGGCCCGACCGACCGGTGTGTCCGCGGCGACCACCGCGTCACGTCGTTCACGGACCTCGTCTGACCGACCCGACTCACGGAATCTGGACGAAGTAGTTCGCCGACGTGCCATTGTACTCCACGGCGAGGCCGAAGAAGTCCTTGTTCCCGGCGTCGTCGAATTCGAGCGTTATCGTCTCGGGCTGTTTCGACCGCACGACCACGCTCTGGTCGACCGGTTCCCAGTTGCCGAAGCGGAAGAACTGGTCGGCGTCGTCGCCGTTCAGTTTGCCCCAATCCGCCGGTTGACCGCTGTTAGCGGAGTAAAACAGCAGTCGGACGCGGTTCATCTTCCGGTCGACCGACCCGTTGTTGTAGAGGACTACCGAGACGCGGTTCGGTCCCGCGTTCTGGACGGATTCGAGGCGGATGCTCTCGCTGAACCACGGATTGAGTCCCGAGACGTCCTCGTCGGTGTCCTCATCAGTGCCGTCGGTGACCGGGACGGAAAACGTCGTTCGCTCTCGGGCCTCGACGGTCCCGCTCTCGTCGAAATCCCGCTGTGCGGTGACCACGGCCGTCCCCTCGAACCCGCTGTCGGGTGAGAACACCGCCGAGACAGTCCCGGTGCCGTTGCTCGGTTTCGTGAGCGACGCGACGCGGGTCCCGTTCGACAGGCGGAACTCGCCGCCCGTGGCCGTGAACGTCACCCGCCCCGCGGCAGGGTTGTTGTAGCGGTCGCGTATCCGGACGCTCACCCGCGCGGACTCGTCGGCGCGGATGCTCTCGCTCGCGCCCTCCTCGACCGGCGTCACGTAGTGCGGTCCGAGGACCGTGTCGTCCACGTCGCTGCCGACCCCCACGCGGGCCATCCGGAAGCGGTAGCGACCCGGTTCGAGCGTCACCGTGAGCGTGTTGTACGGCGTCCCGTCACTGACCGCGATGCCCGAGACGTGGCCGCCGTTCGCGACCCGTTCGTCCGCGAGAATCGCCTCCCAGTCGCCCGCAGAGAGCGTCGTCGGCAGCGTGAGCGTGATACCGCTCGCCGTGTCGTTCGTCACCGTCAGCGGGCGGGCGGGGCTGGACAGCGGCGTCGTCTCGACGCCGACGGCCCGCGTGCTCGCCGTCGACAACTGGCCGTCCACGAGCAACAGCATCACCTGGTCGCCCTCGATGAAACTGCCCGAGTCGACCGGAACCGTCGCGCCGCTCTGGAACGCGTTGGTGAGCGCATTGTGTTCGTACACCGTCGTCGGCGCGTTCCGGTACTCGTTGTAGTTCGGCCGGTAGCGGAGGACTCGCGTGTCGAACGTCCGGTCGGTCCCGTCCCAGTAGGCCGACGCCGACGGCGCGCGGGCGTTCGACACCGTCACTGTCCCCGGTGCCAGCGTCTCGATGGACCCCGCGCCGACGCCGGGGTTCACGAGGAAGAACCGCGAGGGGTATCGGGCCGCCAACTCGATTTGGGTCGACGCCGGGACGTTCTCCGTCCCGGCCCGCAAGAGCGCCCCGTCGAGCGCCAGCATGTCCTGCTGGACGCGCTGGCTGTGTTCGAACTCCACCTGTTGGTTCTGGGCGGGCACGGCGTTGACCTGCACCAAGACGAGCAAGGAGACCAGCAGGCCGAACATGAGAATCGCGCCGAGGACTTCCGAGACCCCGCGGTCGTCGCGGCGGAGCGACCGCCCGACCGTGGCGAATCGGCGGAGCCACGGCGTCGGGCGACGAGGACGACCGGTCGACGGGGGATGTGGTTTCGGCGTCATTGTCAGATGAGGAGGAACGCGGCGGTCGAGACCAACACCAGCAGGATACCGTACTTCAACCCCCCGAACGCGTTGTTGTCGACGAGTTTGCCAGCCAGCAGACCGGACCCGAACGCTTGGATGATCGCGGAGTGGAAAAAGAGCGTCTCGTAGGCCGACACCGGCAGGTTCGAGATGCTTATCGGCGCTTCCACGTCGACTCCGGTGGCCGCGCCGGACGCCTCGGCGACCGGTTGGAGGTAACTCCGGGTGAGCATCGTCACCACCAGCAGGTACACCAGAAAGCCGATTATCACGACTGCCACGTACGAACTGAGTTCGCGGCGGCGCTGTTGCTCGATTCTGAAGCGGTTTCGCGTGTCGTCGGCGGCGATGCTGAGGACGCGCGCGAGGTCGCTGCTCGACCGCATCCCCTCGGCGATGAGTTTCATCGCCCGCGAGAGTTGCGGGACGCGCAGTCGGTCGGCGAACGCCCGGAGCGCCCGTGAGGTGTCGTGGTTCCACTCGATGTCGTTGCGGACCTTTCGGAGTTCCCGCTCGATGGGGCCGCTCGACCACTTCGCGACCAGTCCGAGGGCTTCGGTCGTGGGGACGCCCATCTTGTTCGCGCTCGACAGCGCGTTCATCGTATCGGGGAACTGCCTGGCGATGTGGCGTTCGCGGCGGGTCTTGCGCTCGACGAACAGCGACAGCGGGACCGTGAGGAGGAACATCGGCACGACGACCAACCACAGCGTCGCCCGCCGCGGGGCCGCGAGAAACGCGTCTCGGGAGAGTTCGAACGTCCCCGTGGTCACGGTGGCGGCCACCCACAGCGCGGCCAGTGGGACGGTCACCAACAGCGTCAGCGGCGGCGACCGGTCGAAGACGGCGAAGGGCGATTCGAGGGACGAGCGGAGGTACTGTCGGCGGCGGTGACGGAGATAGGCGGTCCGTTGGGCGGCTATCCGCGCTTCCTCGTCGGGTTCGTCGTCGTAGCCGTCCAGTTCGAGGACGGCGCTCACGTCGGCCCACACGCGCTCCGCGGCCGCGAGGATACCGTCGCGGACGACGAGGACCATGAGTCGACCGACGCCGTCGGTCGTCACGTGGTGTCGCTCTTCGAGGGTGACGGCCGCCTGCGTGAACGGCGAGGACAACGCGTCGAGCAAGACGAGGAAGGCGAGCATCGCCAGCGGCAACACCGCGTAGACGAGCGCCGTCACCTGCGCGAGCGTCTGCGCGCCGAGCAGACTCATCACGATGAGGATGACGATGAGAAAGAGGGGTGCGGCGACGAACAACACGACGAACACCTCGCTCAACAGCGACAGCGTCTCGATGAACGCCGTCTGCTCGTCGCGGGCCTCTTCGAGGTACGTGTCTGTCTGGTCTTCGAGGAAGACGGTCACGTCCCCGCCCGCGTCGAGGACGCTCAGCAGGTCGTCGACGAACTGTTCGAGGTTGTCGCTGGGCGCGAGGTTCCGGGCGTTCTGGAGCGCCGTGTAGAGGTCGTTGCCGAACAGGTCCACGTCCCGGACCACCATCTGGAACTCGTTTGCCACCTCGCCGTAGGTGTCCTGTGACTCCCCGAGGACTTTGATGACCTCGACGATGTCCATCCCGCCGTAGGAGAGGGCGTACATGAACGTGATGGCGTGCGGGAGCGTCACGTCGATGTTCCGGCGGCGGGTGCCGACGACCGAACGGGGGTAGTAGTACCGCGCGTACCACGTCCCAGCGGCGAACAGCACCGCGGTGACGATGGTGACCGCCGCGCCCGCGAACAGCACCCTGTTGGCCCCGAGATACGCCGTCACCCCACCGCGGACCGAGAGCGGGTTCGACAGCGATGCGATGACCCCCGCCTCGACGAGTGCGGTGGTCGTCACGATACCGACGACGACGCCGAACACCGCCGCGGCGATGGCGTACAGCGCGCTCCGTTCGAGGTAGGCGTCGTAGTTCGTTCCGAACCGGGCCTGATTCAGCCATCGCTGGAGGTCCTGATACCGCTTCGGTCGGAGGCGGTAGTAGCTTCGGAGGCGCCCGTACTGACGGCGGAACTCGTCGCTATCCTCGGGCTTGACCGCCTCGGCGTCGCGGTGCTGTCGGAACCCCACGTCGGTCTGTTCCCGTCGCCGGTCGTCGCGGCGGTACTCGTCGGCCCCCATCTCACTGGTCCTCGATGAGCGTCCGGAGGTCGATACTCATCGACTCTAGGTCCTCGACGTCGGGGCCGCGGTCCCGGAGGTACGACGCGGTGAGCGCCCCGCCCTCCAGTCGACGCATCGTCCCCTCGCGGTCCTTATCGAACAGTTGAATCGCCGCGGAGACTTCCGCGTAGCCGTTGATGCCCGCGTCGGCGAGGTACTGGAGGAGGCGCGTCCGGTCGCCGAGTTGGCGGTCGAGTTCCGCGTCGGACCACCCGCGGTCGGCCGCGATGTCCGCGAGCAGTTCCGAGGAGGCGACCCGTTCGTGGGCGTCCGTCTGCGAGTCGCGCTGGAACACCCGCTTGGTCCGCACGTCGTTGGCGTCGTACTCCTGTGGCAGCACCTCCGCGACGGCGTGGTTCCGCCGCACTCGCTTGTCGTCGAGGTAGGTCTGTCGCTGGACGGAGATGATGTCCAAGTCCTGTAGCATCTGCGTCGGGACGGTGAGCGGCGGGTTCTGCATCCGCGAGATGACCGTCTCGACGGAGTCGGCGTGGAACGTCGTGTACGCGGTGTGGCCCGTCGACATGGCTTGGAAGAACGTCAGCGCGACGTTCTGCTCGGTCCGAATCTCGCCGACCAGCAGGTACTCCGGCCGCTGTCGCAACGCCGCCTTGAGCAGGCTGTACATGCTTATCTCGCCGCGCCCCTCCGCGGTCAGGGCGCTCCGGGTGACGCTCTGAATCCAGTTCTCGTGGGGCAGGTCTATCTCGCGGGTGTCCTCGATGGAGACGATTTTGCTCGCGGGCGGGATGAAAAACGAGATGGCGTTCATGCTCGACGTCTTTCCCGACCCGGTTCCGCCAGCGAAGACGAGCGACTTGTTGTTCTGGATGGCGATCCAGAAGTACGCCATCATCTCGGCGGAGAAGGTGTTCCAGCGAACGAGGTCGACCGGGGTGAAGGGGATGTCCGCGAACTTCCGGATGGTGAAGTTGGACCCGCGACTGCTGATGTCGCCGCCGAGGGTTATCTGCACCCGCGACCCGTTCGGGAGCGACGCGTCGACCAGCGGACTGGAGACGGTGAGTTGCTTGCCCGCCCGCTGGGCCATCCGCGAGGTAAAGGAGTCGAGCGACTCCCGCGCGAAGGTGACGTTCGACTTCAGGTCGCGGTACTCGCGGTGGTAGACGAACACGGGCACGTCCGTCCCGTCACAGGAGATGTCCTCGACGGCCGGGTCCCGCATAATCGGGTCGATGGGGCCGTAGTCGATGAAGTCCCGAATCAGGTAGTACAGCAGTTTGTGGAGACTGCCCTTCTCGACGGTCGCCGCGTTGTCGAGAATCATCGCCGTCGCCTCGCGTTCGAACAGGTCGCGGCGCTCGGTGTCGCCGTCGAACTCCTTGTACATCAGTTGGTTCCGGAGGAGTTCGACCAGGTCCCGCCGGACGTACTGCTCGAAGTTGTTCATCGTCGGTTCGACGCCGAGATAGCGGCGTTCCATCTCGGACTCGTCGTAGACCACCGCGACGAACGCGTACGGTTCGTTCACCCACCGATACTCCAGCACCTCGTAGGTGTCGAGGAACGAGAAGTCGAAGAAGCGGGTCGCGACGAACTCGCCCGACGGCGCGTCGGTGAACAGGTCGTCGCCGCGGGCCGCGAAGTACTCGTCCACGTCGGCGAGAACGTCGGTGACGAGCGGGTCCTCCCACGGGACGATGTCCGTCGCCGGACGGTCGCCGTTCAGGTCCTCGGCGTCGATATCGAGTACGTCGGTGAGGAGGTCGGCGTCGTCTGCGTCGGCATCTCGCCGGTCGGAGACGCCGGAGCGCTCGGCGGCGCGGCGTTCGAACAGCCCAGTCGGGGCGTCGCTGTCTCTGTCGCGGTCTGATAGGGGGTCGTCGGATTCGTGGTCGTCCATCGGCACAGGTCTCCGGGGCCGGAGGGCCGTCCTGCCAGCTGGTGGTCGCAAGCGGTCGCACGCGATGTCCGTCTGGAGACACGCGGCGATGCTGGTCGACAACCCGGTAGCCGTCGACACCCCCCAAACGGTATCGGTCTGCTGTTTCGAGCGCCGCGCTCGGTCGGTTCGCCCCGTCCGTGGAGCAATTGGTACCTACCCGCGATAAGCGGGATATTACCCGTACAAGGATGTGGTACGTAATAAACTATATCGCTCGCGCAATGTTTCGGGGTCGGCGCGGCGCGCGCTCGTCGACCGGGGCTACGGTAGATAGTCCCAGTCTTCCACGGCCACCGTCTCTCCGGCGACGAGTGCGTCGGTCCCTTCGGGGACGGTCACCCACCCGTCGGCGCGCGTCGCCGTCCCGATGTCAGTCCCGGAGAGCGGCGTCGCCGCGTCGTCGTCGAGGGCGACGGGTACGTAGGTTATCGGGTCGGCGTCGACCTCGGCCCCCGCGACCAGCGTCGCCGTCGTCGTCGGGTGGTCGGTAAGCGGCGCGTCGGCGAACGCCTTCAACAGGGGCCGCAGGAGTTGCACCGCACCGACGCGGGCGGCCACGGGCGAGGACGGCAAGAGTATCACCGGGCGGTTCTCGACGACGGCCAGTCCCGTCTTCCGGCCTGGCGAGATAGCGACTCGGTCGGCGAACACGTCCCCGAGGTCACGGACCACGTCTCGGAGGGTGTCGCCGGGGTCCGTCCCCGTCACGACGATGGCGTCCCGCGTCAGGTCCCGCTGGACGGCCATCCGGAGCGACGGGGTCTCGTCCTCGACCACGTCTCGATACGTGACTTTGCCGCCCCAGCGGTCGACGTACTGCGCGAGGGTGAACCCCGCCGTCTCGATGCGCTGGTCCGGCCCGGCGTCGTGTTGGACGAGTTCGTCGCCCGTCGGGACGATGCCCACCTGCGGGCGCTGGCGGACCAACAGTTCGTTGACGCCAGCGGCTTTCAACAGGCCCACGTCGGCGGGCCGGAGTTGGTGACCGCGCTCGAACACCGGTTCGTCCGCGTCGATGGCCGCCCCGGGAACTCGTTCGTTGGCCGTCGCGTCCGTCGCCAACACGCGCCCGACGGCGACCGAGAGCGGGATGCGGTCGGTGCGGTCGACGGGGACGGCGTAACTCCCCAGTTGTCGGCGGGCGGTCTCCAGACTGCACTCGTCGGTATCCGTCGGCGAAGCCCCGGCCATACCGCCGGTTGGGACTGGCGAGGCAAAAGTCCCAGAGTCCGCACGCCCGACACCCTGAATCCTTATGGCTCGTCCACGTCCCAGTCGATTTACATGGTCCTCGCGCAGGTAGTCGCGCTCGCTTTCCTCGCCGTCGGCGGGTTCCTCCTCGTGACCGGCGGCCGCGAACTCAAGACGGTGTTCCACATCCTCAGAAACGACCCGCTCCCGGTCCGCGAACTGGACGGCCACACCGGCCCGGTCGAAATCGTCGGGACGGCCGGCGAAGGCGACGACGGGACCGTCACCGCACCGTTCACCGGGTCACGGTGTCTCGCCTACACCTACGAAGTCGAAGAACTGCGCTCCTCGGGCAAGAGTTCGTCGTGGCACACGCTCGATTCGGGGACGGGCGGCGTCGACTTCGTCGTCGACGACGGCACCGACCGCGTCCGCGTCGACCCGACGGGGGCCGACATCCACTTCGAATCCCATACCGTGACGGTCCCGCCCGGAACCGAACTGCCGGACAGACTGGCGGAGTACGTCGCCTCGACGGACGAGGTCGACGCCCAAGACAGGACCGTGAACCTCCTCGTCACCGAACTCTCCATCGGCAATAAACAGCGGTTCACCGAGCGCCGCCTCGACGTGGGCGAAGACGTGTACGTCTACGGGTCGGCCCGGCGGGGCCCGCCCACCGAGTGGGGGAGCGGCCTCGTCGACGCCGTCGTCGGCGGCGGCGAGGGGACGCCCGTGTTCGTCATCTCGGATACGACCGAGCGCGGGACCGCGTGGCGCATCGCTCGCGGGGGCCTGTGGCGGGCGGGAATCGGCGTCGTCCTCCTCGTCTTCGCCCTCGTCTTCGTCGCGCCGGTCGTGCTGTAACTGGCCGATACCGCCGGGTTTAACGCACCGCGACCCCTACCTGTGATCATGTCAGCGCTGCGTGAGGCGTTACGTGACCTCCCCGACGCCGTGTTCGCGGACGTACTCGAATCCGAGGAGGCGTACCTCCTCGTGCTGGACCTACCGGGCGTGACGACGGAGACACTCGACGTGAGCGTCGAGGGCGGCCGCCTCGTCATCGAAGGACAGCGCAGCAAGGACGTTCCCCGCGAGTTCCGCTTCGTCCGCGAGGACCGCTCCGTCTTCCTCGACGCGGAACTCCCCCTCCCGCCGGACGCGACGGGACAGGGTGCCGAAGGGACGGTCGAGCGCGGCGTCCTCGAACTCACCCTCCCCAAAGCCAGCGCCGCGCCGAGCACCACAATCCCCATCGACGAGGCCTGACCTCGGGGTGCCCTGCCGGTGAACTTCCGCGCCTACTGGCGGTTCCTGGTCGTCGCGCGCCAGTTCCTGCCGCTGTTGCTCGCCTACGCCCGCGACAGGAACCGGTTTCTCCTGTTCGGGTCGTCGCGACAGGTGACGAGCGAACAGCGCCGTGAGCGCGCCACCGCGCTGATGGACTCGCTGTTGACCCTCGGCCCGACGTTCATCAAACTCGGGCAGTTGCTGTCGACGCGGCCGGACATCCTCCCGCCGGAGTACATCGACGAGTTCTCGAAACTGCAGGACCGCGTGCCGCCCGCCGACTGGGAGGACGCGCGACAGGTACTCGAAAGCGAACTCGGGTCGGTCGACGAGCGGTTCGCCACGTTCGACACCGAAGCCATCAGCGGGGCCTCCCTCGGACAGGTGTACCGGGCCGAAGTCGACGGCGAGACCGTCGCGGTGAAGGTCCGGCGGCCCGGCATCGAGGACCTCGTGGAGGCGGACCTGCGGGTCATCCGCTGGTCGCTCCCGCTCATCATGTACTTCGTCGGGGAGACTCGCTCCTTTTCGTTGGAGACGCTGGCCGACGAGTTCTCGAAGACCATCCGCGAGGAGATGGACTACGAGCGAGAGGCGCGGATGCTCGCCGAGATTCGCGGGAACTTCGTCGGCAACGACCGCATCCGCATCCCCGCCGTCGTCGACAGCCACTCCACCCAGCGCGTCCTGACGATGGAGTACGTTCCGGGGACGAAGATAAACGACATCGAGGACTTGGACGAACGCGGCTTCGACCGCACCCAACTCGCGGAGACGCTCCAGAACGCGTACCTCCAGATGATTATCGACGACGGCGTCTTCCACGCCGACCCCCATCCCGGGAACCTCGCCGTGCAGGACGACGGCAAACTCGTCTTCTACGACTTCGGGATGTCCGGCCGGGTCGACCCGTTCGTCCAGGAGAAAATCGTCGACTTCTACGCCGCCGTCGCCGACCAGAACATCGACGCCATTCTCGACGCCCTCATCGAGATGGGGACCCTGAGTCCCGAGGCCGACCGGCAGGTGATGGGCGACGTGATGGAACTGGCCATCGCCGACGCCCGCGGCGAGGACATCGAGCAGTACCGCGTCCAGCAGATAATACAGCAGGTCGAAGACACCATCTACGAGTTCCCGCTCCGCCTGCCGTCGAACCTCGCCCTCGTCCTGCGCGTGGCGACGGTGGTGGAGGGCGTCTGTGTCACCTTAGACCCAGAGTTCGACTTCATCTCCGTGGCGACGACGTACCTCCGCGAGGAGGGGTTCATCGCCGCTGGCGTCCGCAACTACGTCGAGGACCGCGCGACCGAGGTGCAGGACGCCGCCACCTCGGCCGTGCGCATCCCGCCGAAACTCGAATCCGTTCTCGACAGGGTCGAACGGGAGGACCTGCAAGTCCGGGCGGACATCGAGGACTCCGACCGCCTGCTGGCGACGATGACCAAGCGGCTGATTCTGGGCATGATGCTCGCGAGTACCATCTTCTCCACGGCGTTCCTCTACGCCGAGGCGACGCCGGTAATCGCGGCCGTCACCGGCGCGTTCGTCCTCGTCCTGGCGGGGGCGCTGTGGTGGTCGTTCCGCAAGAGGAAGGGCCTGCGAGCGAAACCGCAGTTCACCCGACAGAGCATGCGCGACCGCCAGGAGAGTCCGGGCGGACTCGCGACATCCTTCGACGACGAGAACTAGCGTTCGAGGACCCGGTCGGCCCACGCTCGGAGGCGGTCGAGCGCCGCGCGTTCGTTCGCCGACACTGGATTGTCCGCGCCGAGTTCGTCGCTCTCGAAGGCGTTCACGACCGCGGCGTCGGCCCGGTCGCAGTACGCTGTCAGTCGCTCCGTTTTCTCGGGGGCCGCCTGGAGTGCGATAGTGGCGTCGTTGACGAAGACGGCCGCCGGGTCCGCCGGAGCCGAATCGAGCGCGTCGAACGCCGCGCTCGCGTTCGCTTCCGCGAGTTCGAGCGCCTCGGCGTCCGTCTCGCCCTCGGAACGCGGTGCGTGGGCGTCCACGACAACGTGGTACGCCGCGTCCGGAACCGTCGTGAACTGGGTCAGCGGCCCGCCCAGCACGACGCCGTCGCGTTCGACGGTCGGCGCGAAGTCGAGGACGACGCAGCCATCGGGACCGTGTCGCTCGACCCACGCGTCGAGCGCCGCCGCCGTCAGCCGCGTCTTCCCGGTGTTCGAGGGACCGACGACCAGCGTCGCGCCGTCGAGGGGCGGAACAGTCATCGCTCAGTCGGCCGCCACCGCTCGCTCGGGGTCGTCGGCCAGCCAGTTTCTGACCGTGAGGCCGAGGAGACCGAGCATGGCGGCGGCGAGGACGGCGGCGAAGGCGAGAATCGCCAGCGAGACGGGGTCGGCGACGCCGCCCGCCGCCACGCGCTGGACCCACTGTCCGGCGACGACGGTGCTGATACCGACCAGCAGGACGCCGCCGACGTTTTCCAGCGGGGAGTTCGTCTGCGGGACGGCGGTCGGGTCGTTGAGGAGATAGAGGACGAGCAACAGCACGAACGGCGTCCCGACGAACCCGACGGCGAGCGCCTGAATCAGCAGTCCGAACACCGCGCCGGGCACGAACACGCCGAGGACGCTGACCAAGGCGAACGCGGCGATGGCGGCACGGTAGCGCGAGTCGTCGGTGTCCTGTTCCCACCCCATCTTGTCGGCGATGAGGTACGGCGGGACGACGGTGTTGCCGCCGAGTGTCGTCACGGCCGCGCCCCACAGACCCAACAGGAACAGCCACTTCGCGTTCGACCCGACGAGGGGGCCGAGCGCCGTGGCCGCGCCGACGGCCCCGAGACTCGGGTCGCTGAGGACCGAGGCGGCGACGAGGAAGATGGCGAGGCTGGCGACGCCGAAGGCGACGAGCATCGACGCGCCCACGTCGAAGCGTGCGAGCGCCGAGTCGTCGGTTGTCCAGCCACGCGCCCGCATCGTGTACGACTGCATCGTCACCAGCGCGATGTGGACCGCGCCGCCGAGGATACCGGCGGCGAGTAGCGCCCCCTCGACGCCCGCCGGGACGGTGGGAACGAGGCCCGCGGCGGCCGCGCCGTAGTCGATGGGGACGACGAACAGCGAGGCGACGAACAGGAGGACGACGAGCGACACCAGCACCTTCGCGCCGCGTTCGGCGTACTCGTAGCCACCGCCAGCGAGGCCGACGGCCAGCACGACGCCCCAGATACCCGCCCAGGTGACCGGGGTGAGGCCCGCGACTTCCGCGGAGACGGCCGCGAGCGTCTTCATGATGACCAGTTGGGCCAGTCCGGCGGCGACGACGGCGTCGGCGACCAGCAGCCACGCCCACGCCTCGCCGAGGTTGTCCTCGACGACGGCGACGATACCCGCCTCGGTCAGCAGGCCGAGGCGCATCGCGAGGTACTGTGCCGTCGCGCCCATCACCGCCGAGAGGACGACGACCCACAGGAGCGTGTAGTCGAAACTCGCGCCCGCAGTGACGAGCGCGCCAATCGTCGCCGGACCGGTGGCGATAGCGCCCGCGAGCCAGGTCGGCCCCATCTCGGAGAGGCGCGATCGGAGACCCGCGTCCGTGGTCGCCATCTCAGACGCACCCCCGGAACGAGTCGCCGGTCACGTCGTAGCTGTCGACCCACTCCGGCGGGTTCTGGTCGGTGAAGCGCGAGCGACTGCGCATGTACGCCGCGATGAACGCCCGCCGCCAGTCCTCGGTCTCGTTGGGCGCGGTGTAGTGGGGGAGCAGGCAGTGCTGGAAGAGCACGTCGCCGGGTTCCATCGGTAACGCGACGGCGTCTTCGGGCGTGTAGTCGGCCTCCGAGATGGCGATGTCCGTGTCGTACTCGACGGCCTCGTGACCCAGCAAACCGTCCGTGTGCGCGCCCGGAACCACCTGCATACAGCCGTTCTCGGTCGTCGACTGGTCGAGCGCGACCCAGACGGTGACGTGGTCCATCGGGTGAATCGGGTAGTAGGCGGCGTCTTGGTGGAACTTCTTCTCGCTGCCGACGCGGGGCGGTTTCAGCATCGCCGCGCTCCGCAGGAGGTGGAGGTTCGGCCCCTGCAACTGCCGGACCACGTCGACGATGGCCTCGTCGCGGACCAACTCGGCGAACACGTCGTCCTCGCGGACCATCCCGACGCCCTCGAACTTCCGGACCGGGTCGGCGTCGCCCAAGGCCGCGTCCTCGGCGTCCGGTTCGAGCATCCGCTCGAACTGGGTCGCGTCGCGGTCGTTCCGGACGTACGCGTCGATTCGCTCAGTGACGGCCTCGACCGTCGCACCGTCGAGGCAGTCCTCGACGACGACGTAGCCGTCCCGCTGGTACTGTTCGAACTGTTCGTCGGTGAGTGGCATACCACTTGGTGCTATTCGCGAGTAATAAGCACTTCTAACTCGCGCTGTGGCCGCGGAATCACCGACGAGCGACCGACGTACGGGCCGTTCCGGTCGGCCTGCCCTCGGACTGCGCCATTCCAAACCGTTTATACTGCAACAGGGGTAACGCGGCGGTATGGCAAGAGAGCAGACTGAAGTTCGCGAACTCGACGAAGGGAGCTACGTCATGATAGAGGACGCGCCGTGTAAAATCGACTCCTACAGCACGGCCAAGCCCGGCAAGCACGGCAGCGCCAAGGCCCGTATCGACGCCCGGGGCGTCTTCGACGACAAGAAGCGGTCGCTCTCCCAACCCGTCGACGCGAAGATTTGGGTCCCCATCATCACGCGAAAGCAGGGGCAGGTCGTCTCCACCGACGGCGACGACGCGCAGGTCATGGACCTCGACACCTACGAGACGTTCACGATGCTGATGCCCGACGACGTGGCCCTCGAACCCGACGACGAAATCGAATACCTCGAGTACGAGGAACAGCGCAAGATCACCCGCACGTAACGATGTTCCCCGGTGCGGTCGCCGACCGCCGCGAGGCCGCCTACGCTCTCGTGGGAGCGCCGCTGGACGCCTCGACCTCTTTTCGTCCCGGCGCTCGTTTCGGCCCGCGCCGCGTTCGCGAGTTCGGCGAGCAGTTCGACGACTACGACCACCGCACCGACCAGCACTTCACCGAGTTGTCGGTGTACGACCACGGCGACGTGGGGCCGACGGCCGACACGGGCGAGTACCTGACCTTCCTCGAAAGCCTGTTCCGGGAGTTCGACGGCGACGGCGCGACGCCGTTACTGGTCGGCGGCGAACACACCGTCACCGTCGCCGCCGTCCGCGCCCTCGACCCCGACGTGTTCGTCTGCCTGGACGCCCATCTCGATTTACGAGAGTCCTACGCGGGCGACGAGCGCTCCCACGCGACGGTAACCCACCACGTGCTGTCGGTGGCCGACCGCGCCGTCGTCCTCGGGGCACGGACCGGAAGCGAGGCAGAGTGGGAGCGCGCCTCGGAGACGGACGTGACGGTCGTTCCCCCCGAGGACGTGGCCGACTGGACGCCGGACTTCGGCGACGAACGCGCCTATCTCTCGGTGGACATCGACGCCGCCGACCCCGGGTTCGCGCCGGGGACCGGGACGCCCGAACCGTTCGGCCTCGCGCCCCGGGAGATGCGCGACGTGGTCCGGTCGGTCGCACCCCACGCCGTCGGGTTCGACGCCGTCGAGGTGAACGACCGGGACGACGGCCAAGCGGCGACGCTTGCGGCGAAACTCCTGCGGGCGTTCGCCTTTGCCCACGCCGCCGAGTCGTAGCCCCGGGTCGCCACAAGATTCATTTCGCTCTCACGAAAACCGCTGAGCGATGCGCCGCCCCGCCCTCCACGTAGCGCTCGCTGTCTGTCTCGTCCTCGCCGGGTGTTCCCTCCTCGGGGGCGACCCGGTCCGCGAGGCCGAGGCCGTCGACCGGCTAGACAGCGTCCGCGACCGCGCGCAGACCGTCGAATCGTACCGGTACGACCTCTCGTTCGACGTTTCGACGACGGCGAGCGGTGACCGCGTCTCGGGCACCGGGACCGGGACGGTCAACGTGACGACCCGCCGCGCCGTGACGAACGTCACCGTCGACGGCGCGACCACCCGGACCTACCTCGACAACCGAACGGCGTACACGCAGTGTCGGACGACCATGCCGACCGGTTTCTGGGGGGAAGAGGAGATTCCGTCCGAGCGTAACTGGACCGAGGCGACGCCGCTGGGTCGGCAGTTGGCCCTGCTCTCGACCGGGGGCCTCTACCACAACGGCACGGAGACGGTCGACGGTCACGAGACCGTTCACCTCACGGGGTCGCCCTCGAAGGACGCGCTCGACGCGTACAGCGACGGGACGAGTGCCAGTCCGGTGTTCGGCGGGCCGAACGTCGACAGCGTCACCGTCGACTTCTGGGTGGACGCGGCGACGAACCGACCGGTCCAGAGCGAGGTGAGGGTCGTCGTCAGCGGTGACGGCGAGACGGCCACGGCGACGGTGACTACTCGGTATCGGGACTACGGGGACCGAGTCCGGGTGACGGTTCCGGCCGACGCGCGAGCGGACGCCTTTTCCGGCGGGTGTCCAGGGTAACTCGTACCGGTTTTAAGTCGGCGCGCGGAGATGCGAGGATATGGACCGACTCTCCTCCTGTTACTTCTGCGGGGCCGCCCTCGACGCGTCCCTGACGGAGTATCCGGTCGTTCCGAAACGCCTCCAGTCCGACGACGCGACCGACCAGACGGTCGTCCTCTGTCCCACCTGCCGCCGGAAACTCGCGACGGTGCTGAAGGAAGTCGTCGCCGCCGTCGACCCCGAGGACCAGAGCGGCGCGATGGACGAGTCCGGCATGGAACCCCAACCCGACCCGGACGCCGTCGGCGACGCCAACGAGACGGACGCGGGCCTCATCGACGGCGTGGACGAGGGCGAAAGTACGGATACAGACGCGGAGGCCGCCGACGCGGTGACCGAGACCGAGTCGGGTTCTGTACCGGCCTCCGAACCTGAATCCAAATCGGACCCCGCCGACGAAGCGCATCCGATAGCCGAGGCGGGCGCGGACGATGAGACGGCCGACAGAGCCGCCGAGACGGCCGCCAACGCGGCCGACGACGACACCGGGACCGGCGACGACGGCCCCTCACTGACGCGACTGGAGTACAACAAGGTGATGCGCCTGCTCCAGAACCGCCAGTTCCCGGTCGACCGCAACGAGATCCGAGAGGTCGCCATCAACGCCTACGACCTGAAACCGGCGGAGTTCGACGCCGTCATCGAGGCGGCCGTCGAGCGCAACCTCATCGGCGTCGAGGACGGGCAGTTCGTCGCCGCCGAGTAGAGGGGGAAGGCCTACCACCCCCGACGGGCAACACCCGGCCATGCACGCAGGAGACATCGCCGCCCGACTCGACGACGAACTCGACGTGGCGGCGTACGCCGATATCGACGCGAGTCCCAACGGGCTACAGGTCGGTCCCGCCGACCAGTCGGTCGAACACGTCGCCGTCGCCGTCGACGCGGCCGTCGAGACTATCGCCCGAGCCAGCGACGCCGGTGCGGACCTGCTCGTGACCCACCACGGCATCGTCTGGGGGAGCGTCGAGCGAGTCACCGGGACGACCTACCGCCGAGTCGCGCCGCTTCTCGAGGACGACATGGCGCTGTACGTCGCGCACCTCCCGCTGGACGGCCACCAGTCCCTCGGCAACGCCGCCGGTCTCGGGGATTTACTCGAACTGAACGACCGCGCGCCCTTCGGCGCGATAGGCCCGGAGTACATCGGCCAGCGCGGGACCCTCGCGGAGGCGATGACGCTCGACGACCTCGCCGCGACGCTCGAAGACGAACTCGACACCGGCGGTCAATCCGTCCAGACGCTCGAGTTCGGTCCCGACGAGATAGAGAGCGTCGCCATCGTCACCGGGAGCGGCGTCGATTGGCTGGACGAGGCTGTCGACGCGGACGCTGACGTACTCGTCACCGGCGAGGGGAAACAGCAGGCCTACCACGAAGCGCGCGAGGCGGGCATCAACGTCGTCTTGGCGGGCCACTACGCCACCGAGACGTTCGGCGTCCGGTCGCTCCAGTCGACGCTGGACTCGTGGGGGCTGGAGACGACGTTCGTCGACTGCCCGACCGGTCTCTGATGGGCGCGACGGTCGCCTACGAGTCGGTATCGTCGGACGCAGACATCGTCGCGTGGTCGCGCGAGTACTGTCGGCAGGTGCGCCGCGAGTGGGGCGTCGACGTGCGCTTCGACCTCGTCGAGTGGGAGGTGTCCTCGCGGGCCAAGCGCCGTGCGGCGGCGGTCAAGCGGCCGAAACTCCCCGACGCGACCGTCGGGGAACCGTACGACTGGGAGCGTGTCGACGGCGCCGACGGCCGCCCGCTCCCGTGTACCCTCTCGCTGACCCGCGAAGCCTTCGACTCGTTCGACCGCGCGGAGTGGGAAGCGACCCTGCGCCACGAACTGATTCACGTCGAGCAGTACCAGCGCGACGGGACGACCGACCACGGCGCGGCGTTCCGGGCGCGCGCCGCGGCGTTGGACACCGAGGTCCACTGTCCCGCCTTCGCCGAAGCGAAGCACGTCCTCACCTGCGAGTCCTGCGGCGACGTCGTCGCCCGCCGGTATCGGGACTGCAAACTCGTCCGCGAACGGGAGCGGTACCGCTCGGACTGCTGTGGCGCGTCGCTGGCCGTGGACTGAGGCACAACGCTACGAGCGCCGGGTTCGAAGCGACGGTATGGACCTCTCAGTGGCCTGTTACGCCTGCGGACGAGAGGGGGCGCTGGCCGACGGCCCGCGGTGCCCCTGCGGCGAACCGGTTTGGCTCGACACCGACCCGACCGACTTCGAGTGGCCGACGACCGGCGAGCGGTCGCTGTGGCGCTATCGCGAACTCCTCCCCGACGTGGACCCCGCCGGACTGGCCGCTGGCGCGGGCGGGACGCCGCTGGTCCGCGCGCCGCGCCTCGACGACTCGGTGGGTGCGACCGTCCACGTGAAGTTCGAGGGCGCGAATCCGACGGGGACGTTCAAAGACCGCGGGAGCGCGGTCGGGGTCGCCGCCGCCGAACGGGCGGGCTACGACGCGGTCGGGACCGTCTCCCACGGCAACATGGCGCGGTCGATGGCGGCCCACGCCGCCAGCGCCGGACTGGACTGTCTGGTGTTGGTCCCGGCGGACATCCCGACAGCGCGACTCGGCCTCATCGCGCGTCACGACCCGACGATACTCCGGGTCGACGGCGACTACGGGCGGTTGTACGAGGAGTCGGTCCGGGTCGACCGTGAGCAGGCCGTCGCGTTCGTCAACTCCGATACGCCGCTTCGGGTCGCCGGGCAGAAGACCACCGGCCTCGAAATCGCCGAGTCGTTCGCGCCCGACGGCCCGGACGCCATCGTCCTTCCCGTCTCCAGCGGCGGCCACGCGAGCGGTATCTGGAAGGCGTTCCGCGAAGTTCGTGCGGCGGGCCTCCACTCGGACCTTCCGCGACTGTACTTCGTGCAAGCGGCGGCCTGCGCGCCCATCGCCGACGCGTGGGACCGCGGCGACCACGCCGTGACCGCCGTCGAGGGCGGCGAGACGGTCGCCTACTCCATCGCGAACGCCGACCCGCCGAGCGGCAATCGGGTGTTGGCGGCCGCCCGCCAGACGGACGGCGCGGTTCTCGCCGTCGACGACGACGCCATCCTCGCCGCTCGCCGCGCACTCGCCGAGCGCGCGGGCCTGTTCGTCGAGAGCGCCTGCGCGACGGCGCTGGCCGGTGCGAACCGCCTCGCCGAGCGTGGCTCGTTCGCCCCGAACGAGGACGTGGTGCTGGTGGCGACCGGCACCGGTTACACCGAACGGGATCTCGATACGCCGACCGTCGACGCGGAGACGGTCCCCTTGGCGGACCTCGAAACGGCCGTCGCCGCGCACCTCGACTGACCGTCAGACCATCGCCGCGTCGTCCAGTTCCGGATGGTCGCGGACGTACGCGACCAAGCGGTCGACGTAGCTCTCGAACAGCGGACAGCGAATCCCCGTTCCCGCCAGCGCCCGGCGCGTGTTCTCGTCGGTGTACGTCGTCGGATGGGCCAGGTACGGCAGTGCCGCCGGGTCGACGCCGAATCGGTTCGCCAGCCACGGCGCGGCGTCGAGAACCGCCTTCGAGAGGCCGACCGTTCCCGGGACCGGGACCGCGACGCGGTCGGCGGCCCGCCCGAGTGCCCGGACCAGACGACCGATTGTGGGTGGATGCGGGTTACAGAGTTGGTACACCTCGCCAACGGTGTCCTCTCGTCGGGAGAGTTCCGCGAGGGCGTCGACCACGAACTCCCGCGGGACGACGTTCAGTCGACGGGCGTTCGGACGAATCGGTGCGGGCGCGAACGCCACTCTCGGCTGGCGGCGAAGGAGCGAGAGGAGGTAGTACGGCCCGTCGTACTTCTGGGTCTCGCCGGTGCGACTGTCGCCGACGGCGATTGCCGGGCGGTAAACCGTCGCCGGAAGCCCCGCGTCCATGCGGCGCTGGACCTCGACCTCGGCCGCGAACTTCGTCCGCTCGTAGTGGTTGTGGAACGACTGGCCCACGTCGAGGTCGGCGTGGGTGAACGTCCCGTCGTAGCGCCCGCTGACGTAGCAGGTGCTGACGTAGTGGAACCGCCGGACTTCGGCGGCCTCAGCGAAGTCGAGGACGTGGTTGGTCCCGTCGACGTTGACTCGGTCCGCGAGGTCTGCGTCGACCCCGAGGTCGTAGACGGCGGCGAGGTGATACACCGCCTCGGTGGTGTCGGCGAGGCGGTCGTAGTCGGCCACTCCGAGCGACGGGTCGGTGATGTCGCCCTCGACGAGCGAGAGGCGGGCGCGCGGGACGCCGACTTCGGCGGTTATCTCCCGGGCGCGACGCTCGGCGGTGTCGCGGTAGGTCGACTGGACCAGACAGGTCACGCCCTCGTCGCTCCGGTCGAGCAGTCGCCCGACGAGTGCCGACCCGAGAAACCCGGGAAAGCCGGTCAGGAACTGCATCACTCGCGCTCCAGCGGCGAGAAGCGCCGAAGTCTACGGAGCGCCCGAATCCCGTAGGTGGTCGCGACGGCGGCCACGCGGTTCGGAACGCCGTCGACGGGCGCGAGCGGATGGACTCGTTGGGTCGCCACGGTCTGGGTTTCCGTGTACTTCCGGATGCCGTCGCCCCCGTGCCGACGCCCGATACCCGAATCGCCGACGCCGCCCATCGGGGCATCGGTCGCGGCCCACATCCCGAGGAAGGCGTCGTTGACCGACACCGACCCCGTCTCGATGCGGCGAGCGAGCGCCTCCCCGCGGTCGGTATCATCCGTCCACACGCTGGCGTGGAGGCCGTACGGCGTGTCGTTGGTCCGCACGACGGCTTCGTCGGCGTCGGCCACGGGCGTCACCGAGACGACCGGGCCGAACGTCTCCTCGCAGGCGGCCGTCGCGTCCTCGGGGAGGTCGGTCAGCACCGTCGGCGCGTAGAACAGCGGTCCCACGTCTTCGCGGCGGCGGCCGCCGGTCTCGACGGTCGCGCCTCGTTCGCGCGCGTCGGCGACGTGGTCCTCGACGGTGTCGAGTTGGTGCTGGCCGATGAGCGACCCCACATCGGCCGCGAAGTCGAGCGACGCGCCGAGGGTCAGGGCCTCGGTGGCATCGACGAACTCCGAGATGAAATCGTCGTACAACCCCTCTTCGACGTATATTCTCTCGAAGGAAATGCACAGCTGACCGGCGTTGGCGAAACAGCCGTGGACGAGGCCCCGGACCGCCTGCGAGATGTCGGCGTCCCCGAGGACGACGGCGGCGTTCTTCCCGCCGAGTTCCATCGAGGCGTCGACGAGGTGTTCCCCGGCCAGCGCCGCGACGGTGCGGCCCGTCTCCGTGCTCCCGGTGAACGTGACGTGGTCGACGTTCGAGACGAGCGGTTCGCCGAGCGTCGGTCCCTCGCCGGTGACCACCTGCACGAGGTCCTCGGGCACGCCCGCCTCTGTCAGCAGTTCGACGGCCCGGAGCGCGCAGAACGGCGTCGCCTCGGCGGGCTTGAGTATCGCGCCGTTACCGGCCAGTAGCGCCGGGAGCATGTCCGAGATGGCGAGGGTCAGGGGGTAGTTCCACGGTTCGATGAGGCCGACGAGTCCGACCGGGTCGTGGCGCTCGACGGCCGTCGTCAACAGCGGAATCCCGCCCGCTCGCCGCGCCGCGTCGAGGTGGGTTGGCCCCCTCCGTGCGTAGTAGTCCGCCGTGAGGACCACGTCCAATAGCTCGACGTGCGCGTCGAGGCGCGCTTTCCCGGCCTCCAGTTGGACCACGTCGAGCAGTTCCTCGCGGGCCTCGATAGCGCGGTCGGCGAACCGCTGGAGAACCCCCGCGCGCTCCTCGATTGGGCGGGCGGCCCAGGCCTCCTGTGCGGCCCGCGCTCGCTCGGCGGCCGCCGCTACGTCGGCAGGTTGGCAGGCCGGGACGGCCCCGACTCGCTCGTCGGTGAACGGACTCCGGACGACGAGTGGCGGTCGGTCGTCGACGCGGGTCACGCCCTCTCGCAGTCGCTCGACGGTTCGCTCCGAGAGCGACCCACTCGACGCCTTCATTGCCCGTATCCAGGGCGGGCGCACACAATGTCCTTTCGCCACCGACTCGCAACATCGGTGGGAACCACGTGGTTCAAGCCCCCCGACGGACCACAGGGGACCAATGAGCGACCACGAGGACCGCGAGACGTTCAGTCACGACCCCATCGGCCACGCCGAGGCCCGCGCCGGGATGACCGTCGGCGAATTGGCAGAGAGCTACGGCGACGCGGGTATCGGCGCGAACGACCTCCACGAGGCCGTCGACGTGTACGCCGAGATGCTCGACGACGACGTGACGACGTTCTTCGGACTGGCGGGCGCGATGGTACCGACCGGGATGCGCGCCATCGTCTCGGAGTTGATTCGGGACGGCCACATCGACGTGCTGGTGACGACGGGCGCGAACCTGACCCACGACACCATCGAGGCCATCGGCGGCAAACACCACCACGGCGAGGTGACGCCGCCCGAGCGAACCGAGCGCGAACACGACGAGACGCTCCGCGACGAGGGCGTCGACCGCATCTACAACGTCTATCTCCCGCAGGAACACTTCGCGCTGTTCGAGTCCCACCTCCGCGACGAGGTGTTCACCGTCCTCGAAGACGAGGGGACGGTGCCCATCCAGCGGATGACCGAGGAACTGGGCCGGGCCAACAGCGAGGTCAACGAGCGCGAGGACGTGGCCGAGGACGCCGGTGTGCTGGCGGCCGCCTACGAGAACGACGTGCCCGTCTACTGTCCGGCCTTCCAGGACTCCGTGCTGGGTTTGCAGGCGTGGATGTACTCCCAGACGAGCGAGTTCACCGTCGACGCCCTGGCCGACATGACCGACATCACGGACATCGCCTACGAGGCCGACAGCGCGGGCGCGATGCTCGTCGGCGGCGGCGTCCCGAAGAACTACGTCCTCCAGACGATGCTCGTCTCGCCGGACGCCTACGACTACGCCGTCCAGTTGACCATGGACTCCTCGAACACCGGCGGCCTGTCCGGGGCGACGCTGGACGAGGCGCGGTCGTGGGGGAAACTGGAGAAAGACGCCCGCAACGTCTCGGTGTACGCCGACGCGACCATCACCCTTCCGCTCGTGGTGGCGGCCGCCCGCGAACGCGCTGGCGAGTAGGGTGGTACCACGACGCATAGTTCTTTGGCGCTGGCCGTCTGAGTCGTAGACATGTCGTTCCAACTGACTGTGCGGCCAGCGACGACGGACGACGTGCCGGGCATCCAGCGTGTCGCGCGTGATTCGTGGCACGCCGTCTACGACGGCATCCTCGGTGCGGAGACGGTCGACGAACTCCTCGGGCAGGGGTACGCGCCCTCTGTCCTCGAACGCATGGCGGACGTAGACGACATCGGCCTGTTCGTGGCCGAAGCGGACGGCGACGTGGTCGGCTACGCCAGTTGCGGCATGACCGACCCGGCCGGTATCGGCGACCTCGACCTGTACGTCCACCCCGATTACTGGGGCGAAGGCGTCGGGACCGAACTGCTCGAACGGGGCGAGAAACACCTCAAGAGCCTCTCGGTCCGGACGGTGCGGGACGAAGTGCTGGTCGACAACGAGATGGGGAACGCCTTCTACCGCAAGCACTTCGACCACGTCGGCGAGCGTACCGCGGAGTTCGGGGGCCAGGAACTGCCGGTCAACGTGTACGAACTCTCGTTAGCGAGAATCTGAGCGACGGAGGACTGCACACGGTCAGTCGAGCTATGACTGTCGCCCGACGACGCGACGCGTAGGAACGGAGCGCAACGGCGAGCAAAGTCTGTGCCCGTATGGACCCCCGGTCTATATGCGACTCTCCGCCAACAGTAACGACGAGATAGTCGTGACCCGCGACATACGGGTACTCCACGTCGACGACGACGCGGCGTTCCTCGATTTGGCGACCGACGCGCTCGAACGCGAGGGAGGGTTCGCCGTCACGACGACGACGGACCCAACTGCAGTTCGCGAGCGGTTCGACCTCCCCGAGTTCGACGCGGTCGTGAGCGACTACGAGATGCCCGAGCGGAACGGACTGGCGCTCCTCGAATCGGTTCGTGAGGCGCATCCGGACCTCCCGTGTTTCGTGTTCACCGGAAAGGGGAGCGAAGCGGTCGCGAGCGACGCCATCTCCATCGGCGTCACCGACTACCTGCAGAAGAAACCCGGTCTCGACCAGTTCACACTGCTGGCCAACCGCATCCGGAACGCCGTGGAGCGGACGGAGACGGTGGCCGAACTCAGGCGAGAGACCCATCGGCGCGACCGAATCCTCGAAGCGACGCCGATGGGCATCGTCGTCCACGACCGACACGGAGCGGTCGAACTTCGCAACGAACGGGCCCGCGAACTGCTCGGAACGACTACCGACGCGATGGATGTGTCGGCGTACTCCGACGCGCCGTGGGAACTCGAACGCCCCGATGGAACGGCAGTGGACCGCGACTCGCTCCCGTTCAGCCGCGTTCTCGCCGCCGAAGCCCCGATACACGACGAGGCGTACGTCGTCCGCCGCGAGGACGGCACGCGGCAACCAATCGTCGTCCACGGCGCACCGCTCCAGACCGAGACGGGCGCACTCGACGGCGCAGTCATCGTCTTCGGAGTCCCCTGAGCGACGCCCGGCGCGGGTGCGTTTGCTAGTCACACACGCTGTCTCTCAGTTTGACAACGTTTTAGCCGCCGATTCGTCTCTAGGTTTCCAATGAGCTACAAAATCGGACTCGTCGGCAAACCCTCCGTCGGCAAGTCCACCTTCTTCAACGCGGCGACGATGAACGACGTGCCCGAGGGCGCGTACCCGTTCACGACCATCGACCCCTCGATGGGCGAGGCGTACGTCCGCGTCCAGTGTGCCGCGCCGGAGTTCGAACACAGTTGCACGCCCAACCACGGCTACTGCGAGGACGGGATGCGGTTCGTCCCGACGAAACTCGTCGACGTGGCCGGTCTGGTCCCGGGTGCCCACGAGGGTAAAGGGCTCGGGAACCAGTTCCTCTCGGACCTCAACGAGGCCGACGTGCTCATCCACGTCGTCGACTTCACCGGCGAGACGGACTTAGAGGGCGAACCCACGGAGGGACACGACCCCCGAGACGACATCGACTTCCTGGAGAACGAACTCGACATGTGGTACCTCGACATTCTGGAGAAGGGCATCGAGCGCTATCGCTCCGGCTACCACGGCGAGGACAAGGACATCGAAACTGACCTCGCCGAGCAGATGTCGGCGTTCAAAATCAACGAAGACGAAATCAAGCAGGTCATCCTCTCGCTGGACATGGAACTCGACCCGGACGCGTGGGACGACGACGACCGGGAGACGCTGGCCCGCGAAATCCGCATCCGCACGAAACCGATGGTCATCGCGGCCAACAAGATGGACACGCCCGCCGCACAGGACAACTGGGACGAGGTGACCGCGGACCCCGAGTACGAACACCTCACGTTCGTCCCCGTCTCCGCCCACGCCGAGAAGGCGCTGAAGAACGGCGAGGAACAGGGCGTGCTGGACTACCGGCCCGGCGACGACGACTTCGAGGTGACCGCGGACCTCCCCGACGAGAAGGCCGCCGGTCTCGAACAGATTCGCGAGTTCGTCGGCGAGTTCGACGGCACCGGCGTCCAGCAAGCCCTCGAAATCGCGCTGTTCGAGGAACTGGAAGCCATCGCCGTCTTCCCCGGCGCGCGCAAGCCCCAGGACGACGGCACGTTCTTACAGGACTGTTTCGTCCTGCCCGACGGGTCGACTGCCGAAGATTTCGCGTACTTCCTGCACACCGACATCGGCGACGGCTTCCTCCACGCCCACGACGTGCGCTCGGGGCGACAGGTCGGGGCCGACACGGAACTGGACCACCGCGACGTGGTCGAGATTACGACGACGAACTGACCTACCGAGCATCATCTCTGATAATCCGGGGTCGGCGCTTTTGAGGTCCGGACCGCTACTCGGGATATGTCCGTCCGCATCCGCCGCTATCGGCGATACCGAACCCGGAGTCGCCCCGCCGAGGTGGTGTCGTGAGTACCGACGCGAGTGACGACCGAGTCGTCGGCCGGTTGCTCGTCGCCGTCGGGGCCGTCCCGATGACCGTCGAACCGCATCTTCCCGACTTCCTCCGCCGAGACTTCGGCGTTCGCCTGTTCTTGCTCGCCGTCATCTCCGTGGTCGTCGGCCCGGCGATGGCCGCGACGCTGTTCAGCGACGCGCTTCCGGCCGTCGCCTTCGCCGCGGCTATCGTTCTCTGTACCGGTTTTCTGGGCTATTGTGAGCTGTACCGGGCGATATCAGAAATTCGTTCGAAGGCAAAATCAGTCGACGAGGGCGACTACGACATCGACTTCGGCGTCGACCGTCTCGACGAAATCGGCGAGACGTACGACACCCTCGAACGGACCGCCGCCTCGATGGGCGAGACTATCGCCGACGCCGAGGCCGCCCGCGAAGACGCCGAAGCGGCCCGGAAAGAGGCCGAAGAGGCGAAGACGAGCGTCGAACGGGAACGCAACGAGATGGAGGCGCTGAGCAGTCACCTCGAACTCAAAGCCACCCAGTATCGGGACGCCCTCGACGCCGCGGCCGAGGGGGACCTGACCGCCCGCGTCGACACCGACAGCATGAGCGACGCGATGGCGGAGGTGGGCCACGCCATCAACGAGACGCTCGCTGCCTTAGAGCGGACCGTCGCGCAGGGACAGACCATCTCGACCCGCATCGCCGACGAGAGCGACGGCGTCGCCCGAGACGGGGACGCAGTCCGGACCGAAACCGGACGCGTCACCGACGCCGTCTCGGAAATCGCCGACGGCGCACAGACCCAGCGCCGCCAACTCGGTGACGCCGCCGACGAACTGAGCGACCTCTCGGCCACCGTCGAGGAGATGGCCTCCTCGGTGACCCAAATCGCCGACCGGAGCAGCACCGCCGCCGAACTCGGCCGCGACGCCCAGCGCTCGTCGTCCGAGGCCCAGAGCGCCGTCGACGCCATCCGGCACCAGTCGATGACCGCCGCGAACGAAGTCGGGGAGTTGGACGATATCGCCGACGACATGGCCGAAATCGTCGAGGTCATCGACAGCATCGCCGAGGAGACGAACATGCTCGCGCTGAACGCCTCCATCGAGGCCGCTCGCGCGGGCGAGGCCGGTGCGGGATTCGCCGTCGTCGCCGACGAAATCAAGCAACTCGCCAGCGAGACCCAAGAGGCGACCACCGACGTCGAGGGACTCATCCGCACCCTGCGCTCGCAGGTCGGCGACTCCGTCGACGCGATGGAGACGATGGAGTCCGCCGTCGGCCGCGGCAGCGACACCATCTCCGAGACCATCACCACGCTCGAAGACGTGGTCGACGCGACGGTGTCGGTCAACGACAGCATCCAAGAGATAGACCGAGCGACGAACCAGCAAGCGGACACCGCGCAGGAAGTCGTCGGCCTCATCGACGACATCAGCGCCATCGCCGAACAGACGGCGACCGAAGCCGAGGGCGTCGCCGAAGTCGTCGACGAACAGGACGCACAGGTCGGCGAGATGGTCGGGACCGTGACCGACTTCGCCGCCGACGCCGACGAGTTACAGCGCGAACTCGGGCAGTTCGACACGGATGCGGTAGTCGAGGCGGCCGAGACGGTCGCTCGCGGCGGACACGCCACGACGGACTAGAAGTCGACCGGACAGCCGTTTATCTCGCCGCCGCGCATCCCGTCGGCGAGCCAGTATATCGAGAGCGTGATGACCACCAGCGCGCCCAGCGCGAACTCCAACCCGTCCAGCGGCAGGAACAGAAGCGAGGTGGAGACGCCGAGCAACGAGAGCAGTCCCAAGAGGACGGCGGACCCACAGGCCGCACAGCCAGCGCCGAGCGTCCCGAGGAGGACTCCGGCCGCCCCGGCCCCGCCCTGTTGGATGTTCAGGCCGTGTTCGCGGAAGTGGTACGTCGCCATCGCCACGTCGACGCCCATCAGCAGGGCGACGACGACCAGCAGGACGCCCTGTACCGGCGCGAAGAACGTCCCGACGAAGGGGTACAGTTCCACGAGGACGACCAGTCGACTCGCCAGCGGCAGTGACCCGCCGACGACCAAATCGAGGACGAGCGGGACGTTCAGCGAGACGACGAAGGCCGTCAGCGAGGCGACGCCAGCGAGGAGCGCGACCACGGCGTACTCGGGAAGTGTGAGGACGAGTCGAGCGGTCCGACCCATCAGCCGCCAGTCTCGTCGGCGAAGCGGCAGGCGGCGACTCACCCGACGGCGCGCGCCCATCAGCCGCCCTCTCCCAGCGCCTCCGCGATGACCTCGTAACTGACGCTCCCGTTGACCTTCGTGACGAACTCGCCGTCCCGAAAGAGAAGGACGATGGGCGTCGTCTCACCCAACCCGGCGTTCTCGGCCGCCGAGATGTCCGCCTGCACCGCGTCGTCGTAGGCCTCGTTCCGGGCGTCCTCGGCCACCGCGTCGCCGTCCAGGCCCGTCTCCGCGTTCAGGAACGACGCCGTCCGGTCGAGGACGTTCTCGCGGTCGAACGCCGAGCGAGTGGCGAAGTAGTGTTCGAACAGCGACCAGAACGCCGCGCCGTCCCGCGCGAACGTCGCCTCCAACGCCTGCGTCGCGGGTTCGCCCCACGGGAAGACGACGGGGTACGTTCGGACGACGTAGGCCGCCCGCCCCGGTTCGAGCAGATTCGAGCGCAGGTCCGGTACCGTGTTCTCGTGGAAGGCCGCACAGCGCTCGCAGGACGGGTCTTCGAAGGCGAGGACGACGTGCCCGCCGAGTTCCCCCTGTCGTGGCTGGTCCCGATAGCCCGCCGCCGCCGGGTGGTCCTCGACGGACTCACCGCTCGCCTCGCTTCCCCCACACCCGGCCACTCCCCCCGCCACGCCCGCCCCCGCGAGCGTCAAGAACCGTCGTCTGTCCATGGTCGATTGAATGGCCCCCTGCCGTTTAGCGTTTGTTCATGCGTGTGCCGCCGAGGGGCAACCGTCTTGCCGACGCGGGCGGTAGGTCGGCCCGGCCGATGACGACAGTGCGTTCCGAGTCGAGGTGACTCCTCGACGGTGACGAACCCTATGAGTGCCGAGGCCATCGATTTTCCACCCTGCACTGACGAACCACGTCATCCCGTGTCGGACCGCTCTTCCGGCGGGACGAAGGGGCCGACCGAGACGGTGTGGCGGGCGATAGTGGCGGCCCGAAAGACGTACGCGATGAACACGGCCAGCGGCGTGAGGATGACGCCGAGACCGAGGCTGAAGACGACCGGGAGAGACTGTGCCGGAACGGTGACCGAGTCGGGGCGGTAGATGAGCGCCATCGCGATACTGACGGCGAGGGCGACGAGGCCGCTGTAGGCGACGACGCGGGAGAGGCGCGCGAAGTCCTGCTGGAGCGAGAGCGTCTTGAAGAACTGGCGCGTGACGGCGATAGCTTCCAGCAGGTCGTCGATAGCGGCGAGTTCCGCTTCGGCCACGTCCGAGAGACGGTCACCGTGCTCGTTGCGGACGTGCTCCGTCGCGGTCATGTTCTGGGCGTATTCGGTGCCCAGAATGACTTCGAGGACGTTCACGATGGCCGTCTGACTCTCTATCTTCGCCGTGATGCTCTCCCCGTAGGCGGCGATGCCCTCGGCGTAGTCCTCCACCTCGATGTGCTGGTCGCCATCGGCGGCGTCGACGGCCGACCCGAGGCGGGTCGCACGCTCGGTGAGCGTCTCCGCGACCAACGCGAGAAACGCCGCCGGGTCGTTCGGCACGATGGACTCACCGGCGTGGTCCCGGACTCGGCTGCGGAGGTCACGCGTCCCGCGCAGTTGGTCGAACAGTTCGTTCGGTGACCCGAACACGCGCGAGAGAATGAGTTGGTTGATAGACAGCGCGATAGTGACGAGCGTCACCGTCCCGGAGATGAGACCGCTCGCGAAGGCCGACGCCGCCGCGCTTCCCGGGCCGATAGCCAGAGCGTCGAGGAGCGTCAGCGAGAGAAAGACGCTCACGACGGCCGCGACGAGAACTCCCGCGACAGCGATTCGATTTCCGCCGAGAACGAACCAGTGCACCGCCCGCCCCCGGACGCCGCCGATGCTCCGGACGGAACTCGCCGTCGTCACTGCCTCACTCATCGACACTCTCGGAGAGGGCGCGACATTGTTGCAGGTGTGGCCGCCGAAAATACACTTTCGTTTACATTTCAGTGCGCGCCCTGATAGGCGTTCCCCTCAGCGGGGGAATTCGGTCGGCGCTCGACGGCGACGCCGAGAGGCGTCCCGGATTCGGCCGGATATACGTAAACTTCTGTAAGGGCCATGGCAGCTACTTCGGCTCCGTTGGGAACGTCGTGGCTCAGCACGGCGACCTCGTTGTCGAGGGCCTGCGTGCTGGCTCGGAAATCGAGTGCCTCCGGACCAGAGCGGGACGGAACTCGACATCTCCGACACCGGCATCTTCGACGCCCAGAGTCACAACATCACCACCGGAGGCGGCGAGAGTCCGGGTTCACCGAGGCGACGCTCACCGACGACGCCCCGGTCGGTCCCGTCGGGACTGTTAAGTCTCTGCCGAGAGACGTAGTACCGTGGTACAGCGACTCATCATCGACACGGACACCGCGGGCGACGACACCCAAGCGATTCTCATGGCGGTCCTCGCCGATTCCGTCGCCGTCGAGGCGCTGACCGTCGTCGCCGGGAACGTCGAGTTCGACTACGAGGTCGAGAACGCCAAATACACGCTCGAACTCGCCGACGCCGCGGACTCGGTCCCGGTGTACGAGGGCGCGCGGCGGCCGCTCCTCAAGGAGTTCGAACACGTCGACTACGTTCACGGCGAAGGGGGACTGGGCGGCGACCTGTTCCCGGACACGGGTGTCCCGTCGGCCGACGGTCACGCCGTCGACGCCATCGTCGACGCCGCCCGCGAGTCGCCCGGCGAGGTGAGTCTCGCCTGCATCGGCCCGCTGACGAACGTCGCGCTGGCGGTCCGGCGCGAACCCGACCTGAACGACCTGCTGGACGAGGTGTGGGTGATGGGCGGCGCGGTGAACACGCTGGGCAACGACACGCCCGCGGCGGAGTTCAACTTCTGGGTCGACCCCGACGCCGCCAAAATCGTGGTGGGAGAACTGGACGTGACGCTGGTCGACTGGGGCGTGACCGTCAGAGACGGCGCTATCGGCGGCGAGACGCTGGACGCGTTCGCCGGGTTCGACACGCCCTACGCCGACTTCTTCGCGACCATCACCGACCACACGCGCGAGTTCTCGAAGGAGCGCCGCGGCGTCGACAGCATCACCGTCCCCGACGCCCTGGCGATGGCGTGCCTGCTCGAACCCGACATCGTCGCCGAGTCGGACACCTACTTCGTCGACGTGGACGAGCGCGAGGGGATGACCCGCGGGTACAGCCTCGTCGACGAACTGGGCATCACCGACGGCGACCCGCGGACGCGCGTCGTCGAGTCGGTCGACGAGTCGGCGTTCCGGCGGATGCTCGAAGACATGCTCCGCCACGGCGACCCCGAGCGCTCGCGGTGAACGGGATGTGGTCTCCCTAGCGAAGCCACCGAATCAGTCGCAGCAGTACCGACGCGACGACGCCGATGCCCGGAATCCGACTCGACAGCGCGGCGGCACCTAACAGGAACAGCCCGCTCTTTTCACGGCCGCGAACGAACGCGAGCGCGGCGTCGACCAGCGTCGAGACGACCCCGACTTTGTTCAACGGTGAGGTAGTGACAGTAGTCATCGTTCCGACAGTACCAATCGGCGGGAGGGGGAAATAGCCACGGCCGGAAAATGCAAGCAGTCCCGTCCCGGGCGGGTCACAGCGGGTCCGTCTCTGCGACGGCGGCTTCGAAGCGGTCCAGAAACGCCGGGTCGTACGACGCTTTCACGTGGTCGACGTTCCAGAGTCCCGACGCCCGAATCTCGTGACTCGGACTGTGGTGACCCAACCAATCCCTCGCCCGCGCGTCGACCAGTCCGTCACCGACGTTGCTCAACAGCGCGATGACGTTCCGTTCGAGGAACGCGCGGTCGCTGTCGGGACCCGGTTCGTCGTCAACGTCGACCCACAGGAACGGCTGGTCGCGGAGATAGGTGCTGACTCGGCGTTCGAGCGGGTACTCCTCGTCGCGGACCGCGCTTCGCTCTCTTTCGAGGCCGCGCCAGCGAGTTCCCCAACTCGGATACTCGGCGTGGAGGGCGTGGCGCTGGACCAGCGCCTCGCCGACGCGCAGGCGGTAGACCGAGCCGCGGTGATTCCCGCCGTGCGGGTGGGCGGAGCTACCGTCGCCGGTCCCGTAGTGCTGTTTCAAGCGGTCCCAGAGGGTCGTTCCGCTCCCCGTCGACACGGCGTGTGTGCCGACCCGTGTGACGCGATTGAGCGCCGTGTCAGCGTGCGTCTCGCCCGGTTCGAGGAAGAGGTAGACGCCCCGGTCCGGCCAGTCCATGAATCCGGTGCAGTCTTTGAGTCGCCGCGGACCGCCGACGCGGTCGCTGAGGTCACCGAGCAGTCGGTAGAATCGGTCGACGTCGTCGGCCCGTCCCATCGTGTTGGCAGTCGGTCGTCCAGCTGGGTAATGTGTCTTTCCCACGGTGTCGGTGCGCGACGCCCGAGTCACGCGGCCTCGTCGGAGTCGAGGCATCGTGCGACTCGCGGCCCCAGTTCGAGGCGGCACCGCCACGAACCTCTTTGCTGTGGGCCGTCGAAGAGCAGATATGGCACTCCAAGACCACTTCGACGAAGTCGGTCCGGCGACGATGCTCCTCGTCGGGTTCGCCCTGTTCATCTTCCCCGAACCGGCCACCTCCGCGCTCGGTGCGGGCCTGCTCTTGCTCGGGAGCGCGTGGTGGTTCTACGAGTGGCAGCGATGACTACCAGTCGTAGGCCGCGTGAATCTCTCGCCCCTCCTCGTTGAGAACCGGCCCGACTACCTCGGTGACGCCAGCGAGAATCGCCGCCGACTGGACGGGCGCCCCCTGGTCGGTGAACTCGCCAACGTCACAGCCACTGACGCTGTAGGCGACGCGCCCGAGGTCAGCGTGCCGGATACCGCCCGCGCACATCGGACACGGCTCCGTGCTCGTGTACATGACCGTCTCGGCCCGCTCCTCGGACGATAGCTCGCGGCGGGCGCGCGTCGCGAGGTCCAGTTCCGGGTGGCGACGCACGTCGTCCTCGGTGACGACGCGGTTCGAGGCTTCCATCACCACCGCGTCGTCTCGGACGAGGACGGACCCGAACGGGCGGTCGCCGCGGTCCATCGCGGCCCGTGCGAGGTCGAGCGCCCGTCGCATGTGGGATTCGTGGTCGAAGGCGTCGAAGTCGACGTCGGCGTCGGTCATGGTCGGACCACGGGACGGACGGGCCTAAATCGCCCGGCGACAGACTCACCCGCTCGCCGTCCCGACTGCCGCCTGTGAACCACGACCGCATCCACGCCCGCGAACCGAGCCATCACGTCGAGAAGTGGTCGGTGGGGACCATCGAGCGAATCGGCGAGCGAGACGGGCACTGCGTCGTCGACGTGCAGTCAGCGTCCGGCGAGACGGTCGAACTGGTCGTCACGTTCGCCGTCCGGGACCTCTTCCTCGGTCGACTCGACATCGACGAAGGTGAGTCGCCGGTCGGCGAGCGGGTGTGGTACAGAAAGCGGGGCGGGTGACTACGCCGGCGGTTCGACGGGCGCTTCGAGTTGCGCGATGTCGACGATGAGCGTGTTGCTCGTGTCGTCGATGGCTTCGATTTCGCCCGCGACGACGAGGCCGAACTGCGGCGTCGGTCCGGCGGCGACGGCCTGTCCGACCGAGAACTGATTGACCGACTGCTGGAGGTGGAGTTGCGCGCGGCAGGCGTCGGGGTGGTTGACCGAGGTGAATCGAATCCGGTCGACGGTCACGTCGATGCGTTCGAACTCGCGGGCCATCGTGACCGTCTCCGTCTCTCCCAGCGGGTCCCGGCCGAGCGACTCGTAGGCCAAGTCCGTCGGGAGATACCCGCCGTCCGGCCCGGAGAGACTCTCGACGAGGCCGAGTTGGGCGAGGCTCTGCATCTGGTTCTGGACCGTCCCCAGACTCCGGTCGACGTCGTCTGCGATGGTCTGTCCCTTCACCGGCCCGTCTTCAGAGCGGTGACGATTGACCAGCGCAGTGAGCGACTGCTCCTGACTGCTGGTCAGGTCGATTTGGACCATACCGGCACTATCAGGACGACGGTGATATGTGTGTGGGTCCGCGGTCGTTTCTGCGAGGCGTCGGCGGAGTTTCATCCGTCCGCCGCCCCTCGTCCCGGGTATGGCGTATTCGCTATCGTCGCTGCTTCCCTTCTTCGGGACGCTGGCGGTGATTCTCGTCGTCGCGCACACGCTGGGTAGTCTCAGCGGCCGACTCGGGTTTGCCCCGGTGGTCGGCGAACTCGTGACCGGCCTCGTCCTCGGTCCGTCGCTGTTGGGCGTAGTCGCCCCTAGCGTCGCGGCGCTCTTCCTCCCGGTGGACGAACGCGTCGCCGGTGTGGCGTCGCTCGGACTCGTCTTCCTCGTGGTCCTCGCGGGAACGGAGATCGACGGAGCGCGCCTCAAACGCTCGCTCGGCCCGACGGCCGCCGTCGCCATCGGTGGCACCGTCGTTCCCTTCTTCGGGGGATTCGCGCTCGCATGGGTCCTCCCCGCGTCGTTCCTCGCCGACCCGGCGCGGCGCTTCGAGTTCGCGCTGTTTCTCGGCACCGCGCTGAGTATCTCCGCCCTGCCGGTCGCGGTTCGGGTGCTGGTCGACCTCGACGCCCTCGACACGCGGGTCGGGCAACTCACCCTCACGACGGCCGTGGTCATCGACGCCGCCGGGTGGTTGCTCCTCACCGTCGTCGCGGACGTCGTCCGGACCGGTCGGCCCGAACTGGCGCGAATCGGTGAGACCGTCGTGCTCCTCGTCGGGTTCGCACTCCTCGTCACCGTGGTCGGTCGACGCGTCGCCGCTGCGCTCTTCGACGCGACGGCGTGGACCCGGTCACCGGCACTGACAGAATTCTCGGTGGTCATCGTGGTTGCCCTCGGCGTCACCGCCGGGGCCGTCGCGCTCGGCCTCGAGGCGGTCGTCGGGGCGTTTCTCGCCGGACTGGTCGTCAGTCATCGACTCGAAGTCGGCCCGCGTCACGTCTTCCAGACCGTCACGCTCGGCTTGTTCGCGCCGGTGTTCTTCGCGACGGCGGGCCTCCGCGCGGACCTGACCAGCCTACTCACGCCCGGCGCGTTCGCCGTCGCCCTCGCCACGCTTGCGGTCGCTATCGCGGGAAAGTTCGTCGGCGTCGCCCTCGCCACGCTTGCGGTCGCTATCGCGGGAAAGTTCGTCGGCGTCGCCCTCGCCACGCTTGCGGTCGCTATCGCGGGAAAGTTCGTCGGCGTCGCCCTCGGCGCGGCGGTGACGGACCTGACCCGCGGCGAAACCGTCGCACTCGCGGTCGGCCTGAACGCCCGTGGCGCCATGGAAATCGTCGTCGCCGCCGTCGGACTCTCGCTAGGTGTTCTCACGCCGTTGCTGTACGCTGTCGTCGTCCTCGTCGCCGTCCTCACCTCGGTGATGACCCCGCCGCTTCTCAGGCGCTCGCTCGACCGCCTCCCACCGACCGCTCGGGGGTGACCTGCGTCACTCGTCCAGTAGCGCGTCGTCGCCGTGCCGGTCCCGCAGCGTCCGCAGGTACTCGCGCTGTTCGGCCACCGCCGCGGGCATCTCGGCGTAGGCGTCGGCGAACAGGTCGTCCGGGTCGCCGTCGTACGCCTCGGCCTTATCGACCATCTCGGCCAGTCTGTCGTCGACCGCTTCGTCTATCGCGTCCACTCGCTCGCGGTCCAAGAGGCCGCGGTCCCAGAGGAACGCGCCGAACCGCGCCAGCGGGTCCCGTTCGCGCCACGCCTCGACCTCTTCCTCGTCGCGGTACACGTCGGGGTCGTCGGCGGTCGTGTGCGCCCCGAAGCGGTACTGGACGAACTCCAACAGCGTGGGCCGCAACTGCCCGTCTTCGGGGTCCAGCGCCCGGTCGCGGGCGGCCTTCGTGACGACGTAACTCGCCAGCGGGTCCATGCCGTCGACCTGCACGCCGTCGAACCCGTAGGCGGTCGCTTTCTGCGCGAACGTCTCGCTCGCCGTCTGTCGCTCCCGCGGGACCGAAATCGCCCACTGGTTGTTGTTGCAGACGAAGATAGTCGGCGTGTCGAACACGCCCGCGAAGTTCATCGCCTCGTGGAAGTCCCCCTCAGAGGTCGCGCCGTCCCCGAAGTGCGCGACGCCGACCCGGTCAGCGCCGTCCCGTTTCGCCGCCCACGACCACCCGACTGCGTGGGGGATGTGCCCGGCGATAGAGATGTTCAGCGGGAAGACGTTCACGTCGGCGAGCGCGGCGTTCCCTCGCTCGTGGCCCATCCAGTACAGCAGGTATTCCCACGGGAGGCCGCGGGCGACGACGGCCCCGTGTTCGCGGTACTGATAGAAGATGGTGTCCGCGTCCGAGAGCGCGTACGTCGACCCGATTTGCGACCCCTCCTGTCCGGCCAGCGACGCGTAGGTCCCGAGGCGGCCCTGTCGCTGGAGGCTAATCATCCGCTCGTCGAAGCGGCGGGCGAGTTTCATGTCCCGGTACATCCCGACCAGTCGCTCGTCCCCCAAGTCCGGCACGAGGTCGGGTGCGACGACCTCGCCGTCGGGGTCGAGAACCTGTACGCGGTCGTCGGGACTCCGGTCGAGGACGTCTTCCATCTCGTCTCTACAGACACGGCAGACCGGCAAAAAGGTGGCCCGCGTTCACGCGACCCATTCTCGGACCCGCGAGAGCGCGTCGGCCTGCGCGTCGGGCATCACTTCGAGGACGACCCGCCCGTCGAAGTGGTCGTCCAGAGCCCGGACAGTTCGTTCGAGGGCAACGTCGCCAGCACCGAACGCGAGGCCGTCGACGGTCGGCGTCGCGTCGTTGCAGTGGACCACCCGAATCTGGTCGCCGTTCTCGCGGAGGAGGTCCGTCAGCCCCGCCTCGTAGTCCGGTTGCGACATGAACAGGTGGGCCGTATCGAGGACGAGGTCGTGCCCGCGGTCGAGAACGAGATTCTGGAGGTGGAAAACGCTCGCGCCGGGGTTGTTTTCGTAACCGTAGGGGGCCGAGAAGTCGTAGGCCTCGAGTCGCTCGACGTGGGTGTGCTGGGCGTACTGGCTGTGAACGACGAGATAGGCGTCCAGACGGACCGCGAGGTCGTCGCTCCGGCGGAACGGGCGCTCGTCGTCGGGGTGGGCGTGGAGCGTGTGTACCGTCGCGGCGTCGACGGGCGAGTCCTCGACCGCCCGGGCCGTCGATGGCACGTCGTTCAAGTCCTCGGGGCGGAGGTACAGTTCGACGCTGTCGAAGCCGCGGTCGGCCGCGGCGGCGAGCGAGTCGGGGTCGGGCGGGCATTTGCCGACGAGGTCCATCGGGCGACGGTACGCCAGACTGTGACAAAAAGCCGCGCCCGCCACCCGAGCGCTCTTGTCGGTCCAGCGCCTCGCCTGGTCGTGCCCGTTGTCTCGACGGACGCGGACGACGACGCTCTGTTCACGCTCCGGCGCGAGCGCCGGATAACCCGCACCCACGCCGTCCTGTGGACGCTCATCCTCACGTCGACGGTGGCCGACGTGCTGTTGACGATGGTCGGCCTGTCGCTTGGCTACCGGGAGGGCAACGCCGTCGTCGCCGCCCTCCTCGGGGAGTTCGGCGCGGCCGGGTTGTGGCTCGTGAAGTTCGCGGCGATGCTGTGGCTGGTCGCCGGGTGGACCGTCCTCTCGGACCGCGACGCCGCCGTCTTCCTCGCGCTGTTCGCCGCCGTCACGGTCGGCGTCGTCGCCTACAACGCCGTGTTGCTGTTCGGGTGACTCCTGACAACAGCGAGCGTATGCTCTGTTTGTCATTGTAATACACCGACTGTTCAGCGGTCTCGCGCGCACCCGCTCGACCTCTAATCCGTTCACGGCACCTACCTTCTCTCATGCGAGATTTCCTCGAAACCGGGAACGGACGGTCCGAGTCGACCTGACCGAGGACGACGAGATAAACCAGGGAGAGACCGAGATTCAAGACCCTTCCCGCCGTCTGCCCGGGCAACCGTGACCCAAACCCGTCGCGCCGTCCTCGCGTCGTCGGCCGCCAGCATCGCTGGCTTCGGGGGCTGTCTCGGACGCATCGGCAGCGTGCCGGTCGACTGCCCGCCACAGGTCGGCGACGGAGACGTTACCCGCCTCGGATTCGTCGGCGACGTGATGCTGGGTCGAAACGTCGACGACCGGTGGCGCGACGACCCGACCGGCGTGTGGGGCGGCATGACCGACCGACTCCGCGAACTCGACGGCCTCTTCCTGAATCTGGAGTGCTGTGTCTCCGACCGCGGCCGACCTCGACCCGGTCGTACCTACCACTTCCGAGCGAGTCCTTCGTGGGCAATCCCGGCGTTGAATCACGTCGGCACCGCGTTCGCCAGTCTCGCAAACAACCACGTCCTCGACTTTGGGCCGGACGCACTGACCGACACGCTCGCGCTGGACGACACGGGGATTCCCACGGCCGGTGCCGGGACGGACAGACAGAGTGCCTTCGAACCTCTCGAAACCGAGGTCGGCGGCCTCGACGTGGCTGTCGTGGCCCTCACCGACCAGTCGCCGAGTTACGCCGCCCGCGCCGACGCTGGCGGGACCGCCTACGCCCCGCTCTCCCCGACGGACCAGTTGACCCGCAACTGGGTCGGTGGCGCGCTGGCGCAGGCCCGACAGCGCGACCCGGACCTCCTCGTGGTCTCGCTGCACTGGGGGCCGAACTGGGAGGTCGAACCCTCGGCGACACAACAGTCGTTCGCTCGATGGCTCGTCGACCGCGGGGCCGACGTGGTCCACGGCCACAGCGCGCACGTGATTCAGGGTGTCGAGACGTACCGAGGGCGGCCGATTATCTACGACGCGGGGGATTTCGTCGACGATTACGTGGTGAAACCGACTCTCCACAACGACCGGAGCTTCCTGTTCGAACTCGTCGTCGCCGAGGGGACGCTGTCTGCACTAACCCTCGTCCCGGTCGAAATCGTCGACTCTCGCGTGACACCGGCCAGCGAGACGGCGGCGCGCTGGCTCCGCGACCGAATTCGCCACCTCTCAGAACCGTTCGAGACGACCGTCGAGCGGAACGGCACGGGCCTGCGAATCCCGCTCGACGAGTGTTAGGCGTCAGTCGTCGTCCTTGCCTTTCTTTCGCTTCTTCTTTCGTTTCTTCTTCTTCTTCTTCTTTCGCTTCTTCTTCCGCTTCTTTCGCTTCTTCCGTCGCTTCTTCTTCCGCTTCTTTCGCTTCTTCTTCCGCTTCTTCTTCCGCTTCTTCCGCTTCTTCTTCCGCTTCTTCCGCTTCTTCTTCCGCTTCTTCCGCTTCTCCTCACTCTTTCCGTGTGGCCCGGCATGGTCCGGCGGCCCCGCGTGGTCGGGGGCGTTCGAGTGGTCCGGCGGTCCCGCGTGGTCCGGCGGCCCCGCGTGGTCCGGCGGCCCGGTGTGGTCGTCTTCGTCATCGTCGTCTCTGTCGTCCCTCTCGTCGTAGTCGTGGTCGTCGTCCTTCTCGCCCTCGTCGTCTTCCTCGTCTTTGTCGTCGTGGTCGTCTCTCTCGTCGTAGTCCTCGTCATCGTGGTCGTCGTCCTCCGCGTCTTTGTCGTCGTGGTCGTCGTCTCGCTCGCACGACCCAGTTCGAATCGTCACCCTGTGGTCTAACTCGAGGGCGTATCGATCGGGGTCGTCCAAATCGCCAGAGAGGACCTCCCAGCCGGAGAGTTGGCCGTCGTAGTACTCGCCGAACAGCGCGGCCTGTTCGTTGAACATGGGGTCGATAGTCAGCGAGAACGAGCGCCCGTCGAGACCGTCGAGGACGCCGCCGTCCGTCCGTTCGGCCGCCCACGTCCAGTCGATGTCGGCCGACTCGTCGCGGATGTCCCACCGGTCGTAGTTGCTGTCGGCGTCGTAGAAGTCGTCTTTCACGACCCACTCGGCCGACGACGGGATGCCGTCGATGGCGAACGACACCGCGCCGCCGTTCGTCCCGTCGTCGAACGCGTCGTGGACCAACACGAGGCTCAGACCGTTCGGCCCGTCGTAGAGGAACACGATGCTCGTGTCCTGCTTCTGGAGGGCCGTCGTCCCGGTCGAACTGAAGTAGCGGTCTTCTAGTCCCCATCGGTAGAACTCCGTCACCGGACGGTCGCCCGAAAGCGGCGTAATCGAGCGACACCGGCCATCCTGTTCGACGACGTAATTGTGCTCGCGGGCGCTCGCGCTCCCGGCGGCGAGGGCGAGACCGCCGACCGTGGCCGTCGCACTCGCGAGGAACTGTCTGCGCGTCCGCGATTCCGGAGGGTCGAACGTCATAGCGAAACGGACCGCCCAAATGCCGATTGTTATTCTGAGCATATCGGCACGGTAAACGGTCTGAACAGTCTGAACAGTCCGGACGGTTCACCTCGATGGCCGACGCCGACGTGTCGACCTGCGAGGACCTATCACGGAACCCATATACGTCCCAATCTGCTGTATCTTGTATGAACTACGAGGCCGCACTTCAGCGCGCGTACGACGTGCTTCCCGACCAACCCAGAGAGGCCGGTGAACGCCTCTCCATCCCGGACCCCGAGGGACAGACCGACGGGGCCTTCACACGACTGACCAACCTCGGGGCCATCGCCGACGCCCTCTCGCGCGACCCGCAGCACCTCCACAGCGCCATCCAGCGCGAGTTCGGGACCAACGGCCAGTTCGACGGCGGCGAAGCCCGCTACAACGGGTCGTTCGACATCGCGGACTTCCAGGCGGCCGTGGACGCCTACGTCGCCGAGTACGTCACCTGCTCGGAGTGTGGCCTACCCGACACCATCCTCAAAAACGAGGACGGCGTCGACATGCTCCGCTGTCAGGCCTGTGGTGCGTTCCGCCCCGTCTCGAAGAGCGCGAGCAAGAACACCCAACAGCAGACCCCCACGCTCGAAGAGGGGCAGACCTACGAGGTCAAGATCACCGGCACCGGCCGCGAAGGCGACGGCGTCGCGGAAAAGGGCAAGTACACCATCTTCGTCTCCGGCGCCCGCGAGGGGCAGGTCGTCGACGCCTACATCGAGAGCATCAGCGGGACGCTCGCCTTCGGTCGCGTCCAGTAACGACCGGACTCCGGTCTCTCTTCCCGCCGGGTCGCCATCAAGCACTTATCTCTCGCACCCACAGCACGACCGATGAGTCCTCGCAGTAGCAGTACGGGGTTACCGGTGGTCGCGGTACTGGCGCTCGGATATGGCGTGGTCACCGTCCTCTCGGGAGCGGGCGGTTTCCTCACGGCCATCGGCGTCGCGTCGCTCGTCGTCGCTGGCGCGCAGGCCGCGCTGGGCGTCCTCTTGCTCCCCGCTGGCGTCGGTATCGCCATGCGGGCGTCGTGGGGCCGGTTGCTGGGCATCGTCGCGTTCGGCGGCGTCGCCGTCGTGCAACTGCTTCCGTTGCTCTCGGGCGAGACGTTCGCGGTACCGCTCGCGGGCGTCTTCCTGTCGACCGCCTGTGCGCTGTACCTCGCGCTCGCGGGCGAGGCGTTCGGGACCGACGACGAACGCGTCCTCACCGAGGACACGAACCCCCACGAGTTCGTCCGGTAAGGACCTATTACCGTCGATTCAGCGACGGTCCGACGGCGAACTCCATAGCGCGACGGTTTACACCTCGATTTCTTCGATAATCGATGGGTCATCGTTCGCCGGACTGTTGACCGCCGTCGAGACGGGATAGGTACGCATCTCGCCGTCGTAGGGGTCCAGCAAGTCCGAAACCGCGTCGGTGTCACCGGTGAGCCACGTCTCCTCTTCGTCGGGCGAGAGAACGACCGCCATCCGATGGTGGAGGTCCCGAACCGACGCGTTCGGTTCGGTCGTCACGATAGTGAACGTCTCGATCACCTCGTCCTGGCCGCCGTCGTCGTCGCTCGCGCCAAATTCTCCCAGTCCGGTCTGCCGCTGTGGCGGTTCCCACCGCTCGTAGAGGCCCGCCATCGCGAACAGCGCGTCGTCGGGCAGGGCGACGCGATACGGCTGTTTGCCGCCGTCCCCCGAGACCCACTCGTAGAAACCGTCGGCCGGGACGAGACACCGACCCGCCGTCGGCGTGTCGGGCCCTGCCTCGCTCTGCTCGGCAGAACAGCGCCGAGACTCGTAGGCTGCCGCGAACGACCGTTTCTCCGCGAGCGTCTCGGCGCGGGCGTTGATGTAGCCGTGGTCCGAGCGGTCGTCGGCCCACGACGGGACGAGGCCCCACTCCATGCGCTGGATGGTGTCGGCGTCGGCGTCGGTGACGACCGGGAGGGACTGACTCGGCGCGGCGTTGTATCGGGGCTCGAACGTGAAGTCGAAGGTGGCGTCGAACCGCGCCTCTATCGTCTCCGGCGGCGCGAACAGACTGTAGCGACCACACATATGTCATCGAAGGGGTCCGACGCGCAAAAGTCCCGCCGTCGGTCACAAACAGTTTTGCGCGTCCGGACCGACCCACCCGGTATGGAGACACGACCGCTCGGCGCGACCGGACAGGACAGCACCGTGGCGACGTTCGGCGCTATCGCCCTCAACTGGCTCGAACAGGAGGGAGCGAATCAGATGGTCGAACTCATCTTGGACCACGGCGTCAACCACTTCGACGTAGCCCCGATGTACGGCGACGCGGAGTTGAAACTCGGACCGAAACTCCGTCAGCACCGCGACGAGATTTTCCTCGGCTGTAAGACCCAAGAGCGGGGCTACGAGGGCGCGACCCGCAAACTGGAGCAGTCGCTGAACAGGATGGGCATCGAGAAAATCGACCTCTACCAGATTCACGGGCTGGAGTACGAGTCGGAACTCGACGAGATTACCGGCGACGACGGCGCACTCGCCGCTATTCGCGACGCGAAGGCCGACGGCAAAATCGACCACATCGGCCTCACGAGTCACGGTAACCCGGGACTCATCAAGGATGCAATCGACCGCATCGACGACTTAGAGACGTTGATGTTCCCGCTGAATCCTGTCGTCGCCGCGAAGTCGGGCGACGAGTACGACTACGAGGGCGTCCTCGAACGCGCGGCCGAGGAAGACATCGGCACACTGGGCATCAAGGCCTTCGCGAAGGGGTCGTGGCCCGACACCGCCGAACTCCCCGAGGAAGACCGGCCGTACGCGAACTGGTACGAACCGGTCGGCACGCCCGGCGAGATTCGCGACCGGTTCGACTTCGCGGCCTCGCGGGGCCTCGACTCCGTCGTCACACCGGGCGACCCGAAACTCGTCCAGATGGTCTTAGACGCCGCGGACCGCTACGACGGGATGGACGAGGCCGCACAGCGCTCGCTCGTCGAGGAAGCCCGTCACGACGACAGCCCCGTCCCCGAGCAACTCCACCACTGAGACGTGCGTGAACGGTGGTCGGTCCCCGAGACGGTCGCGGCGGCGCTCTCGGACCGACCGGTCGATGGCCGCGTCTGTCTTGAAGCGGGCGCGGGCCGCGGCAACGCTACCGCCGGACTGCTCGATGCGGGCGCAGCGAGCGTCTACGCCGTCACCGACGACTCCGGCCACGCCGACGCCGTCCGCGAGCGATGCGGCGACGCGACCGACCGTCTCGCGGTGCTGGAAGCGGACCTCCGGCAGACGCCGATAGCCGACGATAGCGTGGAACTCGTCACCGCCCACGCCCTCTGTAACGTCCTCTCTCCGGCGGCGCTGGACGCCGTCGCCGCCGAACTGACCCGCGTCGCCGCGCCGGGCGCGCACCTCGTCGTCGACGACTACGCACCACTTCCCGAGGGTGCGGCGGTCCGGGACCTCTTCGCCGTCGAGAACGCCGCCGTCGAACTCGCCGACGGCCGCCCGGCGCTCTCCTTCTATCCCGCGTCGACGCTCCGGAGCGTCTTCGAGGGGCACGGTTGGCGGTTCGACCGCGAGCGGACGCTGTTGGACCCGGTGCCGTGGACCGAGCGCCACCTCGCGGCGCACGCGGCGGTGGCGACGGAGGCCGCAGGCCGTCTCTCGCCGGAACTGGGGCGGCCGCTCGGACGGCGCGCCGACCGACTCGTCGAGGCCATCGGGAGCGAGTCGGCCGGACGGATGTACAGCGTCGCGATGCGACTACCCGACGGCGCGTGAGTGCGACCCGCCCGCGAGTTTAAACACGATGCCGACCTACCGTGGCACGAAGCCACATGACGAGTGAGCCCTCGTTCTCGATTCCGCGGTGGCCCGAACGGCGCTTCCCACACGGGAGCGGCGTCGAGTACGAGGGCGGGACGGTGTTCGAACTCCGGCCCGACGCGGACGTGGCGACGAGTACGCTCACCGACACGGTCGCCCAACTCCTCACCGACGGCCCGTACCGCTTCGGCGACTTCCACGACCTGCCGATGCCGGTGTGGTTGGTCCGAGACGAGGGGACCGCCGACGTGTTCCGCGTCGTCGTTCGCGACGGCACGGTCCGTCTGCACGTCCTGCCCGCCACGGAGTCGGCGGGGTTGCGGCGCTTCTACGAGCGACTCCGCGAGACAGACGTCGACCGCTCGTGGACCGTCGAACGGACGATACTCGACGGCTGACCGCGTGCCAGTGGTCGCCACGGACCCAAAACCGTCTTACCGGACTGCCTCCATTCCCCGTCCATGACCGTCTCTCGCGAAGTGGAACTCGAAGGCCACATCATCGACTCCGGGATGATGCAGTCCTGTTTCGGCATCATCATGGACATGGGCGGCGCGTTCTCCATCGAGGAGTTCGACATCGGCCGCCGCAAGGACCAGGAGTCCTACGCCCGGATGCTGGTCGAGGCCGACGACGAATCGACGCTTCAGTCCATCGTCCACGAACTCCACCAGAACGGCGCGAACCCCGCCGACCCGAAAGACGCGACGCTCAACCCCGCCCCCGCCGATCAAGTGGTGCCCCACGGCTTCTACTCGACGACGAACCACCCGACGTTCATCCGCTACGACGGCCAGTGGGTCGAAGTCGAGAACATGGAGATGGACTGCGCCGTCGTCGTCGAAGATGGTGCGGAGCCGAGAGCCTTCACCAAGGTCCTCAACGCCGTCGAGGAGGGGGACCGCATCGTCACCGGCGAGACGGGCATCAAGGTGGAACCGCCGGAGCGCCCCCGCGATTCCGGCGGCGCGTTCGGGTTCATGCAGGGCGGCGTCTCCGCCGAACGGCCCTCCGAGTCGACCATCCAGAAGATAGCCAACGCCATTCGAGAGACGAAAAAGGAGGGCGGGAAGGTGCTGGCCGTCTGCGGCCCGGCGCTCATCCACTCCGGCGCACGCGAGGACATGGCGCACCTCGTCCGCGAGGGGTACGTCGACATGCTCTCGGCCGGGAACGGCTTCGCCGTCCACGACATCGAACGCGACATCTACGGCACGTCGCTGGGCGTCGACACCGAGACGCTGGACCACGCCCGCCACGGCCACAAACACCACATCTACGCCATCAGCGAGGTCATCCGCGAGGGCGGCATCGAGGCGGCCGTCGAGTCGGGCACCATCGAGTCCGGCGTGATGTACGAGTGCGTGACCAACGACCGGCCGTTCGTGCTCGCGGGGTCCATCCGCGACGACGGTCCCCTGCCCGACACCATCACCGACGCCGTCGAGGCCCAGAACGCCATCCGCGAACAGGCCCACGAGGCCGACATGGTGCTGATGCTCTCCACGCTGCTTCACTCCGTCGCCGTCGGGAACTGCCTCCCGTCGACGACGCGCGTCGTCTGCGTGGACATCAACCCCTCGACGGTGACGCAACTGCTGGACCGCGGGTCCGCGCAGGCCGTCGGGATGGTCACCGACATCGGTACGTTCGTCCCGATGTTGGCCGACGAGTTGGAGGGGAGCGAGGGGCGCGAGTGAGGCGAGAGGCGCGACTGCGAGGAGCGGCCCTCGAAAGCGGAACGGTGAGTCAAGCTATCGCGTCGGTCGCGGTGCGGTAGAAACCGACACTGTACCGAACTCGCGGCGACGACGCGAGTTCGGCCTTTTTGGTCCAGATTTTTCGAGGATGGGTCCCACAGCGGCGCATCGCGCCGCGAGGAAACCCGACGAAGAAAACGGTGGGCGGAGAAGACTTATTCCGCACTGTCGGGAACTGGAACCGTGTTCCGTCGTTCGTTCCTGACGGCCGCGTCGGTCACACTCGCCGGGTGTGGACTCGCGCCGTCGCCGCCCTCCACCGAGTCGTATCCCGAATCGCCGCCGAACGTCCTCCTCTCGTTTGCGTGGGACCCCGAGCGGTCGGTCCACGAAATCCGATTCAGCCGCGGGAGTCGCGTCACCCCGGAGAACACCGGCGAACTGCTGGCCCGTACGGTCGAAGGGGACGGCGAGACGGTGTGGGTCAGCGGCGAACGTGACGGCGTCGCCGACTTTCCGCTGACGCCGGGCGCGACGCTCACCCACTCCGTGTCGGACCGCCACGGCGTCAGAGTGGTCTGGGTCGCGCCCGACGAGGACCGGAGCATCCTCGTCGGCCGACACAGATTGCCGAGCGAGACGACGACGGCAACGACGGAGAGCGAGCGATGAACCGCCGCCGTTTTCTCGCGGGCATCGGCGGCGGGGTGAGCGTCCTCGGGGGATACGCCGGGGTCCGACTGGCCGATATTCGGCCGTACGACCCGGCTTCCCCGACAGGCGAGACACCGCGTGAGCGAATCGTCGCGGCCGCGCGCCACCGCTACGCCGCCGACCACCGCGCCGTGACGCAGGTGCGGATAACCCACGACTCGAACGGGGCGGCGGGGTACGACGCCGCCACCTACCGCGAGTACCACGAACACTCCCGGCGGCGACACACGCACGTGTTCACGACCCGGCGACGGCCTGCCGAACACGTCCCGAACCCGTTCCACGGCCTCTTCGGGTACTTTCACTGGGGGACCGCCGACCGCGACCGCCTGCCGAAGACCTCCGTCGTCCACGTGACCGACGGCGAGATACGGTCCAGTTGGGACGCGCCGACGCCCGAGGCGGGCGACGCGCCGAACCCGCCCGAACTCGGCGACGACGGCATCAGCGCGCCGAACTCGGAGCCGCGGTCCGGGATGAACGGGGAGTTCGTCCTGCCACATCAGACCGAGTGGGCCGAGCGAGACGACGGCGGCTACGAAGTGACGGCCCCGGACGGCTACGCCGAAGTCGTCACGCTCCCTGCCAGCGTCGACGGCCTACGGGACGGCTGTCGTGTCCTCGTCCGACTGGACGCCGACGGGCGACTCTCCCGCATCGTCGACGACCGAGTCGTGACCGTCGAATCGGCCGACGACAACGGGACCACAGCGCGGACCGTCGGCTACCGCATCGTCACCGAGTTCGACCAGTACGGGACCGCCACCGCGCCGCGGCCCACCGGCGACGTGGAGACGACGCTACAGAACCGACTGGCGAGTGCGGGAACCGACCTCAGCGTGTACTGAAAACTGTCGTCTCCGTGTGCGCTCAGACCCCTTCGAGGGTCGAGCGATACTCGTTGATGGCGTCGTTCGCGTCGTCGATAGCCTCGGCCACGTCCTCGCCGTCGCCGCCCGAGAGGTCGTTCAGGGCCGACTGGATGCGGGCGAGACGGCCGTGGTCGGGGCCGCGGTCGGCCGTCGAGAGGCGGTCGAGTTGCTCGGCGAGTTCGGTGAGACGCTCGCTGGCGTCGTCGTTGGCGGTGTCTTCGGCGGCCGATTCGAGATGGTCGCTCGCGGTGGCGAGTGTTTCGCGTGTCATGCATGGGAATTCAGCCAACGGTGATAAAACGGTTCCCGTCGTGGAGAATGCTGCACCTGTCGACGACGGGCGAACGTTTAGGCGACAGGGGGTCCGAGGCAAGGCATGGCGAACTTCCTCAGTCGCTCGCTGGCCCCCGCGTGCGTCTCCGACACCGCACGTCGGTCCGGGCGAAAAGACCACCACGTGTGGTACTACGGCAACGCCCGTCGTCGGACGGGTGCGGGAATCCCCGACGGCGCTGTCGCGAAACGCGACGACCGCCGGACCGGCCCCGAGTGTTCCGGTGTCATCTCGAGAGACCCCCGGAACGGCGGCGACGTAGCTACCGGCAAGATTACTGCAGTACCGCGTCCGGAGAGCGACCCCGTCGGTGGTGACACCGGACGAGCGATGGACGCCCAAAGAGACAGCAGGCGCCTCTTGAATATGCTCGAGAGTCGGTGCTGCCAGAATTGGGCAGATATATTCTCTATTCGGAGATATTCACACCCACATTCCAATTTTCAGTCTCGTAATACACTATTTGAATGGCTAACAGACCCAATCACAACCAAAAATAACTAATGGATACCAAACGATTCCTGTTCGTCTCTGCTGACGCCGCACTGATTACCGACCTCGCGTGGCAAGTCCACAAAGAGGGCCACGACGTGAAATACTACATCGAATCCGAGAACGATACCGAAATCGGCGACGGATTCGTCCCGAAGACCGACGACTGGCGGGCGTCAGTCGAGTGGGCTGATGTCGTCGTCTTCGACGACATCTGGGTCGGAGACGAGGTCGGAACCGGCGAACTGGCGCAGGAACTCCGCGCACAGGGCACGGCCGTCGTCGGTGGGACACCGGCGACCGACCGCCTCGAAGAGGACCGCGGCTACGCGATGGAGGTCCTCGAAGACCACGGCGTCAATACCGTCGAGCACCACGTGTTCCACGACTTCGACGAGGCGATTCAGCACGTCCGGGAGAATCCCGTCCCCTACGTCATCAAGCCCCTCGGCGAGGTGCAGAACGTCAAACGCCTCCTCTACGTCGGGAACGAGGACGACGGGAGCGACGTCGTCGACGTGCTTCAAGCCTACAAGAAGGCGTGGGGACATCGAATGAAGGGCTTCCAGTTGCAGCGGAAGGTCGACGGCGTCGAAGTCGCCATCTGTGGCTTCTTCGACGGCGAATCGTTCGTCGATGCGGTGAACTTCAACTTCGAGCACAAGAAACTGTTTCCGGGGAACATCGGGCCGTCGACCGGCGAGATGGGAACGTCGATGTTCTGGGCGGGGCACAACAAACTGTTCGCGGAGACCCTCGGAAAGGTCGAAGGCTGGCTCGCCGACGAGGGCTACGTCGGGAGCATCGATATCAACTGTATCGTCAACGAGACGGGCATCTATCCGCTGGAGTTCACGCCGCGCTTTGGCTACCCGACGATTGCGCTCCAAGAGGAGTCCTTCGAGTCGGGGACGGGCCAGTTCTTCTACGACCTCGCACACGGAAACGACCCGGAACTGACGGTACACAACGGCTACCAAATCGGAGTGCGAATCGTGCTGCCGCCGTTTCCCTTCGACGACGAGAAGACCTACGACGAGAACTCGCGCAACGCCGCAATCGTCTTCCAGACTGATAGTCGCGACGGCATCCACTTGGAAGACGCGAAGAACGTCGACGGACAGTGGCGGTCGGCCGGAAGCAACGGGATGCCGCTGGTCGTCACCGGGAAAGGCGAAACGATGCAGCAAGCCCGGGAACAGGCATACGGCCGCATCGACGACATCGTGATGCCGAACATGTACTACCGTGACGACATCGGTGAGCGATGGATAGACGGGGACGGCGACCGCCTGCAAGCGTGGGGATACCTCGGTCCGCAGACGTAGCTCTCGCGGTCGGTCGCCGCCGAGTCGCGACGGGGAACGACATCGGTCATACTGACACTCCTTTCGCGCGGTACACCTCGTCCATCCACGAGTCGTCGGACCCGACGTAATTCCGGCCATCTCCGGGCCCACGCCGCTTTCGCCTCGCTGTCGGCCACGATCGTCCGAATCGCTTCCGGGCGCTCCACTTCGACGTAGCCGAAGACGTGGCCGTCCTTCTCGAAGCCACCGTCGGTTTGGTGGCTGGCGCCCGATTCGAGATAGGCCGCTTCGAGCGCCGCCGGAAGCACAGCGTGTACGACACGTCGACTCGTTCGGCACAGGCCGACCGACCACCTATACGTGTGTGGCACGTATTCGCATTCGGATGGACGCAACCACCGAACAAAGCGAGTTACACGTCTCGCAGTCAGAACACGAGGATGGCTGGACGGTCGCCGCCGACCTCCGCCCGGTCGACGACGACGAAGTGACAGTGGAACTCGTGGGTGCGACGGCCATCGTCGCCGTCGACGCCCCGCCCCTCCGGACGGAGTTCGACCTCGAACTCCCCGACGCCGACGCGACGGCGTCGCTGAACAACGGCGTCCTCGTCGTCGAGAGCGACGAACGCGACTGAGTACCGACCCGGCGAACGCCGCCGTTTCTGCCGCCGATGTCGTGCTGTGACTCCACAAGAGACTTCTGCCTCATGGCGGTAGGGAGGGGCAATGACGACTGCCGACCAGACGGCCGAGGAGTCGCCGACGCTCCGCGGGTCAGTCCCGCCGGTTCGCGAGTGGGCCCGCACGTTCGCAATCGGTATCTGCATGGGGAGCGCCGACGCCGTCCCGGGGGTCTCCGGCGGAACGATAGCGCTCATCGCGGGCATCTACGGCCGCCTCATCGCCATGATTACCGCCATCACCCCCGAGCGCGTCTGGACGTTTCTCGGGGCGTTCGTCCCGACCGACGGCCGCGTCTCCGTTCGCGAGGCGCTGGCCGTCTGGGAGGAGATAGACGGCTGGTTCGGCCTCGCACTGGCGATCGGCGTCTTCACGGCGATTATCGTCGTCACCCGCATCGTCCACGTCGCCAGCGAAGAAGTCCCGACGCTCCTGTTCGGCTTCTTCTTCGGCCTTATCGCCGCCTCCGCCATCGTGCTGCTTCGAGAGTTGCACATCGAGACGGCGTTTCAGGCCGCCGCGGGCGTCGTCGGGTTCGGTATCGCCTTCCTGCTGTCGGGACCGGTCGCCTTCCTCGACGGCGGCGGCCTGCTCGTCGTCTTCGTCGCCGGGGCCGTCGCCGTCAGCGCGATGATTCTCCCGGGCATCTCGGGGTCGCTCCTGCTGGTCATCCTCGGTCAGTACACCCGAATGTCGACGACGCTGAGCACGTTCGTCGACAGCCTCGCGGGCCTCGTGACGGGCGGGTCGCTCGCCCAGACGATCCAGAGCGGGACCGTCGTCGTGACGTTCGTCCTCGGGGGATTGGTCGGCCTGTTCACCATCTCCCGGGCGGTCCGGCGCGCGCTCGACCGGAACCGCCGGGCCACGATGGCGTTTCTGGTCGCCCTCGTCGTCGGCGCGCTTCGTGCCCCCATCTCGGAGGTCCAATCGACCGCCGGGTTCTCAGCGGACACGCTACTGGCGTTCGCCGCCGCCGCTCTCGTCGGAGCGGTCGCACTACTCTTGCTCGACTGGTACGCCGTCGACCTGGACCTCGATTCGGTGTGAGAGCGGGCTGAAGCGGTCATCTGTGAGCCTCGCAAACCGACGGAATCGGAGCGAGTGAGACACCCCATAGAGCGTGACGTTTCGACCGGTCACGGACTCGCCCTCACAGTCCGACACCGGCGCGGCGACCGTCTCTAGAACCCGAACGCGCGTCGATACTGGGGTGGCCCCTCGACTTCGTCGGTCGCGTCCAGCGCCTCGGCGGCGTGCATGGCGAAGTAGGGGTCTCGTAGGTGTTCGCGGCCGACGATAGCGAGGTCGGCGCGGTCGTTCGCGACGATTGCCTCGGCCTGTTCGGGGGTGGTGATGCCGCCGACCGCGCCGACGGCGATGTCCGACTCGGTCTCTTCGCGGATGCGCTCGGCGTAGGCCAGTTGGTAGTTCGGGCCAGCGTAGTCGGGGCGGGATTCGGGGTGGATGCCGCCGCCGCTCACGTCTATCAGGTCCGCACCGGCGTCTGCGAGGCGGTCGGCGAGTCGCACGGAGTCGTCGACGGTCCACGACTCGCGGTCGGGGAGCCAATCGGTCGCGGAGATGCGGACGAACACGGGCTTGCCGTCGGGCCACACCTCGCGGACGGCGGCGGTGACCTCGCGGACGAGTCGGGTTCGGCCCTCGAAGTCGCCGCCGTAGCCGTCCTCGCGGTGGTTCGTCACCGGCGAGCAGAACTCGTGAAGGAGATAGCCGTGGGCGGCGTGGACCTCCGCGACCTCGAATCCGGCGTCACAGGCGCGTTCGGCGGCCGTCCGGAACGACTGGATTACGTCGTCGATGCCGTCTCGGTCGAGTTTCTTCGTGGGCGGCGCCTCACCGTCCTCGTAGGGCCACGGGTCGCCGCTCGGACCGACGGCTTCCCAGCCGCCCTCGTCGGGTTGAAGCGGGTCGTGCCCCTCCCACGGGCGACTGGTCGCGGCCTTCCGCCCCGCGTGGGCCAACTGGATGGCCGGGACGCTGCCCTGTTGGCGAATGAACTCGGTTATCGGTTCGAGCGCGCGGGCGTGCTCGTCGCTCCAGAGGCCGAGGTCCTCGGGCGAGATGCGGCCGCGCGGTTCGACGGCGGTGGCTTCGGTCATCACCAGTCCCGCCCCGCCGACGGCGCGGGACGTGAGGTGCGTGCGGTGCCAGTCCGTGGCGAGGCCGTCACGGTCTTCACAGGAGTACTGGCACATCGGCGACACCATCACGCGGTTCGGTATCGTCGTCTCGCGGAGGTCGAGCGGTGAGAACAGCGCAGTCATCGGCGGAGGTTAGCCGCGGAGTCGGATAACCGCACGGACGGCTGTCGGCTCTGCCGGAACCCGCTATCTCCAGACCGCGCTGCCCAGTCGCGTCTCCGAGAGGTCGAAGTCGAAGCGGTCGGTCCACAACAGACCCGCACCCAGTAGCGCGGCGAGCGCGACCGGTATCCAGTTGCCGTAGAAGGCGTTGATACCGCCCCAGAGGACGACGAAGCTCACGAGGTCGTCGAGCATGAACTCGCACTGGTCGAGCCGTCGGTACAGGCCAGCACGGTCGAACCCCCAGTCGAACAGCAGGACGGCGACGGTCCCCGAGAGGAGCCAGCCGCGGTAGTTCGACCACGGGACGCCGTAGAACTGCTGGACCTCGTACTCCCAGAAGCCGATGGCGACGGCACCCGGGTCCAGCACCAAGTCGACGAGCATGACCGCCGCCAGCGTCGCCAGCAGTCGCGGGAGCGCCGACTCCGCGCGGCGGCCGAGCAAGAGCAGGACCAGCAGATAGGCGTTCAACACTAACGGGAAGAAAAACACCGGGAGGCCGAGCGGCACTTCCCCGAACAGCATCGGCCCCAAGTCGACGCCGTAGGCGAACTCGCCGTAGGGCCACCCCGTCGTCACGCCGTACAGTTCGATGCCGTACGAATAGGCCGTCAGCGCGACGAGGGCGAATGTCGCCTTCCGGTCCAAGAGGGGGAACACCCCGGCGACCAGCGGCAGACGCATCACGAGCGTCCCGAACAGGACGAAAAACGGGTTGTACGCGAGCGGCGGCGGGAGCAGTCCCTCGGCGCTCGCCAACAGCGTCACCGCGCCGACGAGGGGGAAGACGACGGCGATGGTGAAGCGGTGCTCGCGGACGAGGGCGTCCAGTCGCGCGCCCGCCTCGCGTCGGTTCGCGGGCAGTCGCCGCGTCTCAGCCATACAGCATCACCCACAGGCCGACGAGCGTGAAGGCCATCCCGACGAGGCCGTTGATGGCGGGATACCACCAGTAGGCCTCCTCAACGTCGACGCCGACGGCAAGGATACCGAAGACGAGGGCGGGGTAGACGAGCAAAAGCGCGCCGAACGCCCAGTGCGTGAGGGCGAACGTGGCCGCGGCCGCGAGCCAACACGCCGCGCAGTAGTAGTACGTCCGGGACTCCCCGAGGTACGTCGCCGTCGTCTGGATGCCCGCCTCTCGGTCCGGGTCGATGTCCGGAATCGCCGAGAACGTGTGCATCCCCATCGTCCAGAGCCACGCGCCCGCGACGGCCGCGGCGGGCGGCGCGACGCCCGCGACGGCGGCGTAGGCGACGACGCCCGGCAGGATGTACAGGCCGTTCGACAGCGAGTCCAGAAACGGCGTCGTCTTGAAGCGCAGGGGCGGCGCGGAGTACTCGACGGAGAGGGCCGCCCACGCGAGCAACGCGACGACGCCGAGCGTCGGCAACCGCGGGAGGAACGCCGCCGCGAGCAGTCCGGACCCGACGATAGCGGCGACGGTGAGGGCGTCGCCGCGATAGCTGACCTCGCGACCCTCGTCTTTCTTCGGGTTGTGTTCGTCGACATCCCGGTCGAACACGTCGTTGACGCCGTAGAGGAAGACGTTCGCCGGAATCGTGAAGTACAGGAACAGCGCGACGGCCAGCGGCGAGAACAGTTCGCTCGGCCCCGCGGCCGCGTAGGTCACCGCGACGACGACGGGACCGCCCTGATACAGCCAGAATCGGGGGCGAGAGAGCCAGAACAGGTAGCCCAGGCGCGTCTCTCGGGAGGGAGCGACCCCGCGCAGACGGTCCGTGACGGTGCTCATTCGTTGTCGCTGATGAGGCGCTGTGCCGTGTGTTCGCCGCTGATGAGACACATCGGGACGCCGATACCGGGCGTCGTGAACGACCCGGTGAAGTACAGGCCGTCGACGGCCGACGAGCGGTTGTTCGGCCGCAGGAGCGCGGTCTGACGGAGGGTGTGGGCCAGTCCCAATGCGGTCCCCTCGGTGGCGTTGTAGCGCTCGCCGAAGTCCGAGACGGCGAACTGCTTCTCGTAGACGATGCGGTCGCGGAGGTCGACGCCGGTGTTCTGGGCGATGTCGGCCAGAATCTTCTCGCGGTACTCCTCGCGAATCGCCTCGCCGTCGTGCAGGCCCGGCGCGATGGGGACGAGGACGAACAGGTTCGAGTGGCCCTCCGGGGCCACCGTCGGGTCCGTCTCGCTCGGCACGCAGAGGTAGTACGCCGGTTCGTCCGGCCAGTCCGGGTCGTCGAAGATGTTCTGGAAGTGCGGGTCCCAGTCCGTCGGCAGGACGAGCGTGTGGTGCTCCAAGGGGTCCACGTCGCCCTCGACGCCCATGTACATCAGGAAGGCCGACGGGGCGTAGGTCCGGTCGTCCCAGTAGTCGTCGTCGTACTGTCGCTCGTGGTCGGGCAGGAGTTCGCGTTCGGCGTGGGCGTAGTCGGCGTTGACGACCACCTCGTCGGGGTGGTGCGTCTCGCCGTGGACCGTCTCGACCAGAAAGCCCTCCCGCCGACGGGAAATCTCCCTGACCTCGCTGTCCGTCTCGTAGGTGACGCCGAGGCTCTCACCGAGTTCGACGAGGCCGTCGACGACGGCCCCGATGCCGCCGTCGGGGTAGTAGACGCCGAGGTTGAAGTCGACGTGACTCATCATGTTGTACAGCGCGGGCGTGTTCTTCGGCGACCCGCCGAGGAACACGAGCGTGTACTGCATTATCTGCTGGAGTTTCGGGTGCTCGAAGTAGTCCTCGACGTGGCCCTGCATCGACCCGATCAGTTGCAGACCGATGGGCGCGGCGGTCATCACGTCCAAGTCCACCCAGTCGCGCAGGGTGGAGCGGTCTTCGTAGACGAACTTGTTCATCGCCGTCTCGTAGTGACGCTCGCTGGTCGCAAGGTACTCGTCGAACGCCTCGGCCGCGCCGGGTTCGTACTCCTCGAACTTCTGGCGCATCTCGTCGTTGTTGCCGGTCACGTCCAACCGGTCGCCGTCCTTGAAGAAGATGCGGTAGTGGGGGTCCAGTCGGGTGAGGTCGTAGTAGTCGCCCGGTTCCTTCCCGAAGTACGCGAAGAATCGCTCGAACACGTCGGGCATCAGGTACCACGACGGTCCCATGTCGAACTTGAATCCGTCTTCCTCCAAGCGGGACGCGCGGCCGCCCAACTGCTCGTTTTTCTCCAGCAACCGGACGTTCACACCGGCGTCGGCGAGAAAGCAGGCCGCAGAGAGGCCACCGAACCCGCCGCCGACCACGACCACGTCGTCTCCGGACACGTCACTCATTACCTATCTGTGAAGTTCGGAACGACAATAAATACGCGGCCAAACAGGATGGGTGTGCGAGAGTAAGACACGGCGCCGGGGTGGCCGTATCGCGGGTGACCCGCGAAGTGACAACGGAGATACGGCTGGCGCGACAACGAGGGGTATGGACGCGACAGTGGTCGTGACCGGAGCGAGTCGGGGAATCGGCGAAGCGGTCGCGCGGGCAGTCGCTGACGCGGGCGGGCACGCCGTCATCTGTGCCCGCGACGCCGACGCAATCGAACGCGTCGCCGACGACATCGGGGCCGAGGGCGGCCAAGCGACGGCGGTGCGCGCCGACGTGCGCGACGAGTTCGACGTGGAGCGACTGCTCGAAACCGCCGCGCGCCTGAACGGGGCCGTCGACGGTATCGTCGCCAACGCAGGCGTCTACCACGGAATACCGGGCGAGACGCCCCTCCACGAAGAGTCCTACGCGGCCTTCGACGACCACCTCCGGACGAACGCCCGCGGGGTGTTCGCTACCGTTCGCGAGGCGGTCCCGCACCTCGCCACGGACGCCCGCGTCGTCGTCCCGACGGGGGTCGTCGCCCGCGAAGGGATGCCCGGGTACGGGTCCTACGCCGTGTCGAAGGCCGCCGCGGAGGCCGTCGCTCGCGGGTTCGCCGCCGACCTCGACGCGACGGTGGGGGCCGTCGACCCCGGCAAGGTGGCGACGCCCCTCTCCGGCGACGGCGGGCGTGCCCCCGCGGACGTAGCGGGCATGGTCCTGTGGGCGCTCACCGACGCGCCGACCGCCCACCTCGACGGCGAAGTCCTCGACTGGGGCGACTACCGACAGGCGACCCGGTAACGCCGACCGGGGGATTTATTACTAATGCGTAGCTGTGAATAACTAATGGCTATTAACGAAATTCCTGTTTTTAATAACAGCGAGAAACTGTCGGTCGTCGGCCTCGGGAGCGTCGTCGCGTTGGTCGCGCTGTCGGCCCTCGCGGTGACCGGCGACGCGCGGAAAGTGCTGGTCATCTCGTGGGTCGCGTTCCTCGCGATGGGAGTAGGCGCGTGGCTCGGTGGCCGGTCCACCGACACGAGTCCCTACCGTCTGGTGTGGGGCTACGGCCTCGCAAGCGGGGCGATGGTCACCTCGGCGGCGATGTTTCTGGTCCCGCAGGCGATGGGTCTGGGGACCGCCGCGGGGACGCCCCGCATCGGCGGCATCGGTATCGCCGTCGGTATCATCGCCGGGTACGGAACCCACACCATCGGCCACCGACTCACCCACGTCGAGACGTCGTTCGACACGACGACGGCCGCCATCGCCGCTCACGCCCTCTCGGCGGGCCTCATCATCGGTATCGTCTACGCATCGATGCCGACGCTCGGCCTGTTGCTCGGCCTCGCAATCGTCTCGCACAAAGGCCCGGCCGGGTACGCCGCCGCTCGCCGCCTGCGACGGGAGGGCAAGTCCCCTACGGCCCTGTTGCTCCCCGCCGCAGGCGTCGGCCTGACTGGCATCCCCTCGGCGATGCTGCCCGTCCCGCAGACACCGCTGACCAACGCCCTCGTCTTTGGCTTCGCCGCCGGTATCTTCCTCCACGTCGCGATGGACTTCCTCCCCAACTGCGAGGCGGGCAGCGAGATAGACGAGGTCTGCTCGCTCCACGAGCACTCCCACGACCTACTGGACGAACTCCGAACCCACGCCGTTGGCTCTACCGTCGTCGGCGCGGCCCTCGTCGTCGCCGCGTGGGTGGTCGTCGCTCCCTGACTCGGTTCACCTGTCCGTAAACTGACCAGACGGTCGGCTGTCGTATCCCCCGTCGATTCGGGGCGGTAGCTATAACCTCCCGGTTCGAAACCCGGGTATGAGTGGCGGATTACTGCCCGAATTTGCCGATTTGCTGAACGTTACACTTCTCATACATCACCCGGAAACCGACGAGATTCTCGACGCCAACGCCGCCGCCGAGTCGCTGTACGGCTACTCCCGTACCGAGTTGCGAGAATTGACTATCTCCGACATCAGCACCGAATCCCCGCGATTTCACCAGTCGAAGGCAGAGCAGCGAATCAGCGACGCGGCGAACGGTGACTCCCGTTCGTTCGAGTGGCAGATACGCCGCGCCGACGACGAGGTCCGGTGGGTCCTCGTCAGCCTCAGCCGCGTCCGTCTCGGCGGCGCGGCCTACGTCCTCGGTGAGATACAGGATATCACCGAGTTCAAGCGTCGCACCCGCCGACTGCAACTACTCCACCGCATCATCCGCCACAACCTCCGCAACGAGATGACCGTCGTCATGGGCCGTGCGGGCTACCTCGAGGACGCGCTGGAAGACGAAGACTACGAGCGACAGGCCGAATTGATTCGCGAAGTCGCACAGAAGGTCGGCGACATCACCGACTCCGTCGCCCAGATAGAGGAGATCGCGACCAACGACTCCACCGACTTCATCCCCGTCGAAATCACGGGACTCCTCGACGAGTACGCCGCGGAGTTAGCGTCGGAGTTCCCCGAGGCGACCATCACGGTTGGCGGCGACAGAGGCGAGGAGGCGTGGGTCTTTGCCGACCAGGGCCTGCGGTACGCCATCGAACACGCCATCGAGAACGCCGTCGTTCACAACGACGCCGACGACCCGACGGTCACGCTGGAAGCGACGGCGGACACCCGGGCCGGTCGGGTCTACTTACGAATCGTCGACGACGGGCCGCCGATTCCCGAGTCGGAGATAGACGCCGTCAACGCGGAGGGGGATGTCTCGGACGTGCGCCACGGGAGCGGTGTCGGTCTGTTCGTCATGAAGTGGTGCGCCGAATCCCTCGGCGGAAAGCTCGATATCTACGAGGGGGAAGCGGGCGGCAACGTCGTCGAGTTCACCCTGCCGTCGCTGGAGACCCACGACGACGCGGAGTGAGCGGACGCCGACGGGCTACCGGCCTACCGCGTCTCGGTGGCCGTCCCGTGGGCCGTCCCGACCGGCGTGTCCGTCGGCGTCCCCGATTCCGTCCTCGTCTCGGTCCCGTCCTCGGCGGGCGAAATTCGCACCGTCGCGTCCTGTGAGTCGCCCGGGGCGTCGAGTCGATAGACCGCCTCGTGCGGCGGGTCCGCGAGGTACGGACTCTTCGCGTCGAACGTCCGCGTGGCCGTCTCGCCGGGGTCGAGGTCACCGACGATACGCCCGACCGGCGCGTACGCGACCCGCGGGCCGCTGACGTTCAACGCGAGGACGAACCGGCCCGGAGCGTCCCCGACGTTTTCGACGTGGACTCTGACGGTCGGGTCGTCGTCGACCGTCACCGTCTCCGGGCCGTCGAGCGTGACCGAAAAAGGAGGTAACGGAGCACGCAGTCGCGAACGGACGCGCTCCGACGGGACCCACTCGCCGCCGGGCCACGACAGGCGGGCGTCGCTGGCGTCGCCGGTCTCGGGCAACGGAACGACGACCGGCCCGCCGCCGTCGCCGTACTGCACCGCCCACTCACCCTCTCGGTAGAGGCCGTCGTAAATCGACTCGGGCGGGTGTCTCGACCCATCGAACCGGAAGACGAAGTCCTCGTAGGCCGGTGTCGGCCCCTCGACGCCGACATCCAACAGGAGGTACTGTCCGGCGTCGTCGAAGACACCGATGGAGTCCGGACTGTTCGGCCCGACGACGCCGGGCTGGACCGCGGCCGACCGGACCGAGACGCTCGATTCGCTAGTGGTCGTGCGTTCGTCGTCTTTCGTCCAGGTCCCGCTCTCCGGCGAGGGGACGGGCGTTACGCTGTCAGTCGTCTCGCTGTCACCCGTATTCGCCGGTCCCATGCAACCGGGCGCGGCCAGCAGCGAGCCACAGAGGGCGAGGAGGCGGCGGCGTCGCATACCCCGACTTCTGCCGATTGCTGTAAGTGTCTTCAGGAGGCTTCGACGCCATTTTGACCGTCCTCACTCGTCGACGTTCGTCGCCGGAATCTCGTGGAGGGCGTCGGGCACCTCGGCGAACCACCTGGCTTCGAGCACCTCGCCGTCACCGCTCGCGTCGGCGTCGCCGGCGTCGTACTCGCCCTCGAACTCCACGGTGAGCATGTGGAGCCGTCGTTCCGGGTCCTCCGCGTGGGCGATGGTCTTCCAGCGCGCGTAGTACAGGCCCGTCAGCGTACACTCGACGCCCGTCTCCTCGCGAACCTCGCGGCGGGCCGTCTCGTCCAGTCCCTCGCCGGGTTCGTGGCCGCCGCCCGGCGTCCCCCACGTCTCCGGCGCGCCGGGGTGTCTGATGAGCAGGACTCGGTTCTCGTCGTCGGTCACCCACGCCCCAGCGTCGCCCAGCCATCCCTCCTCGGCGAGTTCCCGACCGCGAGCGAAGAACTCCGGGTCGTTCGTGACCGTCTCGCGCCTGACCGGCACCTCGCCGTAGGCGTCGATGAGTCGCTCCAGTTCCTCGCGGACCGCCTCGCGGGTCCGCGCTTCGAGTGTCATGGCAGATGGCGGTGGGCGAGCGGCTTAGTTGTACTCCCGCCAGCGGTGCCCACAGTCTTGGCACTTGAAGAAGCGCGTCGGCGGTTCGTCTGCCGAGCCCGTTTGCTTGATAGTGTACCACGCCTTCCCGTGGCCGCAGTCGTCGCAGGTCACGTCGTCGGCGGTGGGTTTTCCCTCGAAGTCCGCGCCCTCCTCCGTCTCGATGACGTCGTCGTCGCTCTGTTCGTCCGTCGTGACGAACGCGGCCGCTCTGTCGGCGTCCTTCGCGACGCGCGCGCCGCAGGACTGACACTCCATCTCGTCGCCGTCCGCGTGCATCATCGAACCGCAGTCGTCGCAAAACTGCATACCGACCACTGGACGGCGGCGGCAGAAAGACGTTTCTCTTACTCGGCGTTCCCGAGTTCGCGCTGTTCGGCGACGACCGGACAGTCCAGCAGTTTGACCGTCTCCACGTCGAGAAACTCCACGATTTCGGTGCCGTCCTTCGTGCAGTGGACATCGGGCGGTGCAGAGAAGTACTCGCACTGCTCGCAGTAGCGGTGTTTCGACACCTCGGCGTAGCGAGACTCGCCCTCCGAGTCGGTCGGCGCGTCCTCGTCGAGCGAGGCCCACACCTCGTCGGCGTCGACGGACTCCACGTCGACGGACTCGAAGACGCTCTCGCCGCTCCCGCCGAACGGGTCGCCGCCGCGTTCTGCCATGCCGTCGAAGGGGTCCCGAGAGGAGGCACGGGTAGGCGGCGAATCCGCGTCGGCCTCGTTCGTGTCGACCGGTAGGCCGAACTCGTCGGCGGTAGACGGCCCGGCCACCGACGCCGAGGTGCTTCCGGTCTCTGCGTCGGGACTGCCCCTCGGTGGCTCCGTCTGCGGGTCGCCAGCGTCCGGAGGGTCGGCGTCCGGAGGGTCAGCGTCCGATGGGGCATCGGCAGTCCCTCCGCTCTCGTCGTCCGTGTCGGGCGGCCCGCCGAGGGCCTCGAAGGGGTCGCCCTCCCGGTCGTCGACCCCGAGGTCCGCGAAGGGGTCGTCCTCGTCGTCAGTCATTGCTCGGTCCGGCCTCCAGTTGGGCGGCGGTGACGAGGCGCGCCTTCTTCCGGAAGATGCCACCGTCGGGTCGCACGTCCGAGACGGTGCTGTTGCAGTGGGGACACTGCGGTTCCGTCAGCAGGCCGATGTCGACCGACTCGCCGCAGTTCTGGCACGAGGCCGTCGAGATGCCTTCCTGTGCGGCCGCGCGTTTGATTCGGTCGACGGCTTTCTGCTGTGCGTCCCGGCCGCCCTGACTGTCCCGGAGGTCGCTGACGACCCACGCGACGCGGGTCAGTTTCTCTTCGATGTCCGCCAAGCGACGTTCCACGTCTTCGGCACGGGCCGCCACGTCGTCGATGCGCGTTCCCTGCTCGTCGAGGTCGGCTTCGAGCGCGTCGCCGAGGGCGTCGAGGTCCCGCTCTAACGCGGCGGTCATCGACTCCAACTCGTCGACCGTCGCGAACTCGTCGTGGTCGTGGTCCGCGGCGGCCTTCTCGTCGAGTTCGCGTTTGAGTTGGATGACGCGCTCGCGAACGTCGGCTATCTTCCCCTGAAACTCCGCGTCGAGCGCCTCGAACCGGTCGTCGAGGCGGCCCTCGACAGCGTCCGTGATGTGGGGCAAGCGGTCGCCGACGGTCGAGTCCACCGACTCGTCCAGTCGGTTCGCGACCACCTCGTCCACCGTCGCAGCGACCGACGCTTCGATTTGGTCCTGTATCGCGTCGCCTGTGGCCGCGTCCACGTCGACGAGCGCCGACAGGGACGCCGCTTCGTCCATCTCGACCGTCGTTCGGTACGCTGCCAGCAACTGCCGAATCACCACCTCGCGGGGGGCGTCGAGCGACGCCGCGTGCTCGTTTAGCCACTCGTCGAGTTCCGGCGGCAATTCGACGGTGACCGCCCCCTCCTCCGCCGACTCACTGGCCATTACGTACGGGTTGAGGAAGTGGATAGTTAAGGGTTTACCGCCGATTTCAACCCGCGAGACTGGGTGCGGGCCGTCGTCGGCGTGACCGCCGGGTCAGCGAATCTTGCGAACGTCGCTGATGTCGAACCCGGCGTCCCCGATTTCCGTCTCGAACTGGACGATGTTCTCCTCCTCGATTTGCGAGAGGACGCCGCGGAACTGCTTGACGACGAGCGTCCGCGCACGCGTCGACCCCCCGGACTCCCACGAGAACTCCATCGTCCCGTGGGCCGCCTCGCTCAGTTGGCCCTGGCGCGTGTCCGACAGCGTCTCGTGGTTGAGGTGTAAGAGGATGAGGCCCCCCCACTGGTGGGCCGCCTTCTGGATGCCCGAGACGAGGAAGGAGAGGTCCGCCCAGTCGATGTCTTCGCCCATCGCGCTGACGAGGTCCGACAGCGAGTCGATGACGACGAGGTTGCCCGGGGCGACCCGACTGAGTTTCGACCCCAAGGCCCCCAGCAAGCCGTCGCGTTCGTGGCGCGCTCGCAGGTCCTTGATGTTGGGCGTCTGCTCGGCGTACCACGACCGGGGGACCGGACTCATGTGGAAGTACCGCTCGGACATGTCGTGGAACTCGACGCCGTCGAGGCCCGCTTCCAGCAGTTCCGCGTCCATCGCCAGTCGCATCTCGTCGGCCAGTTGGTCCTCGCTGGCGGTGAAGGAGACGTAGTGGACCTCCTCCGGGGCGACGGCGTCGGCCGACGGCGTCCCGTAGTAGAGGTCGTACAGTTCCTCGTCGGTATCGGTGAGGCCGTTGATGACCGCGCTCGTGTGCATGAACTCGCGCGCCCCCGCCCCCGATTCGCCGGAGAGCAAGACGACGCTACCGGACGGCGCGCCACCGTTGACGATGGCATCGAGTTGCTTCACGCCGAACGGGATACGCTCCATACACCCATTGTCCGGTGGGGTCGCTTAAACGCTTGCCCTGCTGGCAGGAGTCGCGTGGCGTCCGTGGGTCGGCGACAGATGCGACATTGCGAACACGCAGAAAGCCCCGAATGGCTCCGGTCGATGCCCTCGCTGCGCTCCTCACTCACTCCGTTCGTTCCGGTGCTTGCGTCGGCCGTCTTCCCGGCCCCACTCGCCCCTTTCAGTCCGCCCGTGTGGTTGAGTCGGCGCCCGAAACCCCCTATTCGTCGAGCGACGCGCCGACGTTTCGCGGGGCGACCACTGACACCTCGCCGTCGACGCCAGCGGCCTCCAGCGCCGCCTCGCCAGCCTTTCGAGCGGCGTCCATCCCGTCGGTATCGGTCAGTCCCCACACCGTCGGTCCCCACGAGGACTGGCCCGCGCCCGTCACGGCCGGTGCGTCGGTGAGTCGTTCCACGAGGGCCCCCGCGGGCGGGCGGTAGACGCCGCCCTGCTCGTCGGCGTACCACGCCCCGTTCAACCGGCCGAGGCGGGCCGCCGCCGCCCCGAACGCCCGTCGGTCGCGGTTCGCGACGGCCGGGAGGAGACGGCGGGTGAGCAGGGTCGATATCTCGTCGCCGATACCCGGGTCGGCCCGTTCGACGGCTTGGCGCATGCTCTGGTCCTCCGCCCTCCCGCTCTGCCCGGGGTCCGTATCGGGCACGACGAGGAGGAACCGCCAGTGAGCGGGCACGTCGTGGTGAGCGATGACGGGCGGTACTTCCCAGTCGCCCTCGGCGGGCGGTTTCGCGGTGAAGCGCTCCGTCGGATGACCGCCGTCGACGACGAACCCGCCGTGTTCGAACGTCGCGACGCCGACGCCGCTTCGGCCGCCGCGCCCCAGTCGCGGGGCGAACGTCCGCGCGTCGGCCGTCGTGTCGTGGGCGCGGGCGACGGCGACGAGGGACGCCAGGGCCAGTTGGGTCCCGCTCCCGAGACCGACGTGGCGGGGGAACCGCTCTCGAATCTCGACCCTCGCGCCGGGCACGTCGAGGGCGTCGACGGCGCGGCGGACGTACGGTTCGGCGGCGGGGTCGGGGCACTCGACGGCGTCGGCGGGGTCGGCACTGACGACGAGTCGCGGTTCGTCGAGTGCGAGACCGACGCCGCCGTACAAGCGGTCGTGTGCGAGCGCGAGGTTCTGGAAGCCGAAGTGAAGCCGCGCGGCGGTCGTGACCGTCGCCATGCGCGCCGGTTTGCGACCCCCGAAAATGAAGCTAGCGGCTCGACGCCGTCACGTCGACGAACCGCGTCGAGACCCACGACCGCCCCGGGAAACACGCTCGGGGCGTTACTCCACGCCGTCAGTCAGTCAATCAGTCAGTTCTCGTCGGTCTGTCGTGTCCCGAAGGCGTTCGGGTCCCGACTCGCGTCGTTCGTGACTCGAATCCCGGTCTGCCGCGGTAACGCCGTCCTCACCAAGCCGTCGTCGGCACGCACGGAAGCCCCCACTCCCGCGTCGAGCGTGCGGCGACAGCGATTGTGTCCATCTACCATGCCTACCCCCCACGCTAACGATACCGAATATCTGGTAAAAAGTTTTCTATAATTGTTTGCAATTCGTTCAAACACTCGAATAGCGGGCTGTCGTGGTTCCGCGTGCGAACCGAAAGTCGCCCGCCGCGCCGGTCGTAGCCGTGCGCTTAAGGCCCCACACCGTCAGGTTTCGTGTATGAGCCAGCAGGAACACCGCGAGGAATCGGGCAAGGACCCGAGCCTCCGGAGTAACGAAGTCACCGAAGGGACAGAACGCGCCCCGCACCGGGCGATGTTCCGCGCGATGGGCTACGACGACGAGGACCTGACCTCGCCGATGGTCGGCGTCGCCAACCCCGCCGCCGACATCACGCCCTGTAACGTCCACTTAGACGACGTGGCCGACGCCGCCTACGACGGCATCGACGACGCCGACGGGATGCCCATCGAGTTCGGCACCATCACCATCTCCGACGCCATCTCGATGGGGACCGAGGGAATGAAGGCGTCGCTCATCTCCCGCGAGATGATCGCCGACTCCGTCGAACTCGTCTCCTTCGGCGAGCGCATGGACGGCCTCGTCACCATCGGTGGCTGTGACAAGAACATGCCCGGCATGATGATGGCCGCCATCCGCACGGACCTCCCGAGCGTCTTCCTCTACGGCGGTTCGATTATGCCCGGCGAGCACGACGGCCGCGAAATCACCGTCCAGAACGTCTTCGAGGGCGTCGGTGCCGTCGCCCAAGGCGACATGACCGAGGACGAACTCGACGAGATGGAGCGCCACGCGTGCCCCGGCGCTGGCTCCTGCGGGGGGATGTTCACCGCCAACACGATGGCCTCGATGTCCGAAGCCCTCGGACTCGCTCCCCTCGGGTCCGCCGCGGCCCCCGCCGAACACGAGGACCGCTACGACATCGCCGAGGAGGCGGGCGAAATCGTCCTCGACGCCATCGAGAACGACCGCCGCCCCTCCGACATCCTCTCGAAGGAATCCTTCGAGAACGCCATCGCCCTACAGGTCGCCATCGGTGGCTCTACCAACGCCGTCCTCCACCTGCTGGCACTGGCCGCCGAGGCCGACGTGGACCTCACCATCGACGAGTTCGACGAAATCTCCCGCCGCACCCCGAAAATCGCGAACCTCCAACCCGGCGGCACGCGCGTCATGAACGACCTCTTCGAAGTCGGCGGCATCCCGGTCGTCCTCCGCCGTATGCTTGAGGCCGACCTCATCCACGGCGACGCCCCGACCGTCACCGGTCGGACCATCGCCGAGGAACTCGCCCACCTCGAAGAGACCGGCGCGATTCCCGACGACGAGGACATCGACGCCGACTACCTCTACCCCGTCGACGACCCCTATCAGGACGAGGGCGCGATCAAGATTCTCTCGGGCAACCTCGCGCCCGACGGCTCCGTGCTGAAAGTCACCGGCGACGATAAGTTCCACCACGAAGGCCCCGCCCGCGTCTTCGAGAACGAGGAGGACGCGATGGCCTACGTCCAGTCGGGCGACATCGAATCCGGCGACACCATCGTCATCCGCAACGAAGGCCCCCGCGGTGGCCCCGGCATGCGCGAGATGCTCGGCGTCACCGCCGCCGTCGTCGGCGCGGGCCACGAGGACGACGTGGCGCTCCTGACCGACGGCCGCTTCTCCGGTGCGACCCGCGGCCCGATGATCGGCCACGTCGCACCCGAAGCCTTCGTCGGCGGCCCCATCGCCGCGCTGGAAGACGGTGACACCGTGACCATCGACATCCCCGACCGCACGCTGGCCGTCGACCTCTCCGAGGACGAACTCGAACATCGCCTCGCCGACCGCGACGACCCCGAACCGCCCTACACCGACGGTGTGCTGGCGAAGTACCACCGCGACTTCGGGTCCGCCGCGAACGGCGCGGTGACGAACCCGAGCGCGAAGTGGGAGTAGGGAAGCGTCGAGCGAAGCGAGGGGGCTCACGGACCCGTACCGGCGCTCGTCCAGACCCGCAACACCCGAGTGCCCCCGCCACGTAGCCGACCCACTGTGACCGAGACGTACGTCTGTTCGAACTGCCACGCGACCGTCACTCGGCCGTTCGAGATTCGCTCCATCATCCGTACCTGTGACGAGTGCGGGACCAACGGCCGTTTTCTCCACCAGTCGCTCGTCGAGTCGCTCGCCTCGCTCCCCGCCGACGAACTCCCCGACGACTGGGACGCGCTGCCGCTGGACAAGCGGTTCGAGTTGGCGCTGAAACGCGGCCTGATTCAACTGACGCGGGGGTAGCGCGCCGTCGTCGACTGCTATGCGAGGAATGGGATTCTCACTCGATTGCAAACGCTCGCTCCGCTCGCGTTTCCGTAGTTCGAAACCACCCGTTTCAATCACACGTCCCTCACGTCTGTTCGGGCGATTTGATGCGAGGGATGGGATTCGAACCCATGGACCCCTACGGGAGCGGGTCTTAAGCCCACCGCCTTTGGCCAGGCTCGGCTACCCTCGCGCAGTCGAACCTGGACACCGGGGGACAAAACGGGTTTCGGTTACCAGTCGACCGAGAGGGTGCCGTCGCCGTGCGGGTCGGGCGCGATTTCCTCGTTGGTCCGCCGGTCGACGACGTGGATGACGCCGCGGTCTTTCTTCGCCGGGCAGATGTCGGCCGCCGCGACGTTGTGGTCGAGTTCGTCCTCGCCGAAGAAGTACGTCTTCGGCGTGGCGATGCCCGTATCGAGGTCCAGCGACCAGTTCGCCGACACCTCGGCGCACTTCCCCGCGCCGAAGCATTTGTTGGCCTCGAAGATGATTTTGTAGGGCTTCTCCTCGACGGGCGGCGCGTTCTGTTCGCCGACCTCGCTCGGGTCGACTGGCTCGTCGGCGGCAGTCATATCTGTACGTTACCACCGACGGACTTTCGGTTGTCGGTTTCGCTCGCTCGGACGCGCTTGGACCGCCCCCGTCGGCGGGGCCGAGCGTCGCCGCTCCGCCGCGGACGCCGTCCACTCTAGGGACCTAATACGCTTTGGCGATTCACCGCCCAGTCGGGATGCTATCCGGGCTGGACGGTAGCGGAGGGAGACGAACGGCGCGGAACGGCGCTCACGGCGTCGTCTGTACACCCTAATATTGTATTGTCAGTATTATAACAACCTTCTTGACCCCTGACGGGGCAACTGTGAGTAATGGCAACCCGACAGCATTCCGCGGTGAACGCGTACCAATGTCCGAAGTGCACCGGCGCACTCTCGTTCGACAACAACTCCTGGGACTGCACCCACTGCGGGCACGTCCCGCGGCACAGCGCCGACTGAAACACTCCGCCGTCGCTGTCTCGTCGACGGCACCCCTCGTCCCCAGCAGGTCCATCGCGTGTCATGGCCCGGTCGCCCCGCCTCGGGGCGGCCCATTCACGAGACGGTTTTTACCACGTCGCCGACCGCTAGCGTCGCGCCTCTGTCGGATTCCGGCACGCGAGCGATGAGCATCAGCGTGTAGAAGTGGTCGAACGCGTCTCGGTCGGCCCACGCGGGAAACGTCGCTTCCCGACGTTCGAGGAACCGCTCTCTGAACTCTGCCGTCGTCTCACCGGTGTCGGGGTCCCGTTCGGGGACGACGCACCGGCCACAGGGGGTGACGCCTTCGATGCGGACGCCGCCAGCCTCGAACGCCGGCGCGTCGGCCCCGACGAACCGGTCTTCCCAGAACGGTTCGACGCCGCCCACCTCGATGTTCGCGCGGAGGCGGCGGCGCATCCCGTCGACGGTCACCTCGTCGAACCATCCCGCGACCGTCTCCAGGGTCGCCGTGCTGACGACCGACGGTCCCATCTCCCGGCGGTCGACGTAGCCCGTCTCCGTATCGCGGACGACCGAGAGGTCACAGTCGAACACCTCCCCGAACCACGCCGCCGCCCGGTCCCGCCCCTCGTCAGTCCCGAGCGCGAACCGGTCACCCCCCATCTCGGGCACCGTCGCGGTGAGCGTCCGGTCGTCGGGGTCGTAGTCCGTCCGTACGTCGTGGACGCGCGTCGTCCGCTTCCCGTTGACCACGTCGCCGTCGGCGTCGAACATGGCGAACTCTCGGTCGTGTGCGAGCGTGCCGCCCGGGAGAACCCGCACTCGGTCGCGGTCGTGACCGTCCAGTGCCTTCACCGGATACACGGTGAGTCGCTCGATGTGCGTCACTGCTCGACGGGAGGTCGTCGGCGGTGATAGCCGTTGTCACTCGCCGCGTCCGCTTCGGAACGCCCGACTTGGCGGCGTCGGCGAGAATCCCCCGGAATGTCAGGAAGCGATACCATTACATAGCGACTGGCACAACCGGACCCCAGACGAATGGTCGAACACACCCGGACCCTCGACTTCAAAATCGCGTTCGCTATCGGTCTCGGGACGATGATTGCGGCGGGTATCTTCTCGCTGTCGGGCACCGCCGTCGCCGCCATCGGGTCGAGCGCCGTCGTCGCGTTCGTCATCGCGGCGCTCATCGCGGGCGTGACGGCGGCGGCCTACTCCGAGTTCGCCTCCATCTACTCCGAGAACGGCGGCGGCTACCTCTTCTGTTCGCGGACCTTCGAGGACCGCGACCTGCTGACCTACGCCATCGGGATGTCCCTGTTCTTGGGCTACACCGGCACGACGGCGTTCTATCTGGCGACGATGGACGAGTGGATGTTCGAGTTCGTCCTCCCCGAGTCGCTGCACGTCCTGCCCCACGGAACCACCGGTGTCGTCGCGGCGGTCCTCTTGGGCGTCCTCAACGCCCGTGGGACTGAGGAGAGCGGTGGCTTCCAACTCATCGTCACCGGCGCGAAAGTCGCCGTCCTCTTCGCGTTCATCGCCGGCGCGTTCGCGTTCCGAGGGCCGTCGACGGCGGTCACGACGTTCGCGACCAACTTCGGCGGGGACGCCATCAGCATCCTCACTATCTCCGCGCTCGCGTTCATCACGTTCTTCGGCTTCTCGGCCATCGCGGCCAGCGCCGGGGAGATTATCGACCCGCAGAAGACCGTCCCACGGGCCATCGCCGCGAGCATGGTCACCGTCACTGTGCTCTACGCGCTGGTCATCGTCGCGATGGTCAACTCCCCCGTTCCGCCGGAGGTCATCGCCGAACAGGGCGAGACGGCGATGGGCGAAGTCGCGGCCGGATTCCTCGGGAGTATCGGTCGCTCGCTCATCGTCGCCGGGGCCATCTTCTCGATGGTGTCGGCGTCGAACGCCTCCATCCTCGCGGCCAGTTCCATCGGGTCGCTGATGGGGCGACAGGGGCAGGCCCCCCGCCGGTTCTCGCGCATCCACCGCGAGTACGGGACGCCGTTCTGGAGCGTGATGACGGCGACGGCGACCATCGTCGCCCTCATCGTCCTGTTCATCGCCGTCTTCCCCGCCGAGGGCGGGATACTGCCGTTCGACCTCACCGTCTCGCTTCCGGCGCTCGGAACGCTCACGCTCACCGAACTCGGCCTGACTGCGCTGACCGGGTTCGCCACGCTGAACCTCCTCATGCCGCTGGCGGTGGTCAACGTCGCGCTCATCTACTCCCGCCGGAAGTTCCCGGACATCAAGCGCGGCTTCCGCGTGCCCGGCGTGCCGGTCGTGCCCGTCGTCGGGGTGCTGGCGAACATCGGCCTCATCTACAACCTCCCGCGAATCGGCGTCGTCACCGGCCTCGTCCTGACGGCCGTCCTCGTCGTCGCCTATCTCGTGTGGGGCGGCGCACCCGGAACCGAGGACCTCCTGCGGGAAGTCGTCCCGGAGACGGAACCGGAACCCGAGGCGGCGGCCGCCGAAACGACGGCCCCGCAGTTCCGGGTCCTCATCCCCGTTGCTCGCCCGGACCGGGCCTTACGGTACACGAAACTGGCGGCCGCGCTGGCGAAAGTCTCCGACGAAGAACCGCTGGTCCACGTGCTGAACGTCACGCAGGTCCCCGACCAGACGCCGTGGGAGACGGTCCAAGACACCGCCCGCGCCCGGACCGAGCGGATTCAGGAGGAACTGGCCGACGTCGGCTTAGACGTCGACTACACCGTCGAGGGCCACACCTGCCGCGACGTGGCCTTCGACATCGTCCAGACGGCCCGGGACGAGGAGGCCGACCTCATCTTGATGGGGTACCCCGAACGCCATCAGGACGTGACCGAGACGGTCGAGCGCGAAGCGCCGTGTGACGTGTTCTTCGCGGACACGACGGTGTCGGCCGAGGACTTGGGTATCATCAACATCGGCGCTGGCGGCGGCCCGCACCACCAGGCGCTCCTCCCCCTCGTCAACGCCCTCGGACAGGCCGGGAGCGAACTCCACCTCATCAACGTCTCTTCCGGTGACCGCGGGTCGGACGAAGCGCCGGGGACGACTCTCGACGCCCTCGCGGGCGTGGAGACGACGCAGGTCCACAGCATCATCTCGGACTCGGTGGCCTCGGGACTGGTCGAGACGGCCGCAGACAACGGCGGCGTCCTCGTCATCGGTGCGTCCCGGGACCGCTGGCTCAGACAGGCGCTGTTCGGTAGCACGCCCGACTCGGTCATCGCGCTGGCCGCCGAGAAGGACGTGCCGGTGCTCGTCTACGCCAGCGAGACGAGCGTCTCCGGACGGTTGAGCGAACGGTTCTTCCCGGTCGTCAGATACCTCAGAAAGCGATTCCCGCGGTCACGGTCACAGCAGTCCGGAAGCCCCGAACGGAGTTAGCGGTTGATTTCGACGGATTCGAGCAGAATCGGCGTCGTCGGTGCGTCGTTCATGTCCGTGTCCGCGCTCCCGATGTCCTCGACCACGTCCATCCCGTCGACGACTTTCCCGAAGACGGCGTGTTTGCCGTCGAGGTGGGGTTGCGCGCCCAGCGTGATGAAGAACTGCGAGCCGTTGGTGTTCGGACCGCGGTTCGCCATGCTGAGGACGCCCGCCCCGTCGTGGGAGAGTTCGTCGTCGAACTCGTCGTCGAAGGTGTAGCCGGGGCCGCCGCGACCGGTGCCGGTCGGGTCGCCCATCTGAATCATGAAGTCGTCGATGATGCGGTGAACCTCGATGTCGGTGTAGAGCGGGTCGATGCGCTTCTCGCCGGATTCCGGGTCCTCCCACGCGCCCGTACCGGGGCCGACTTCGGTCCCGTCGTAGTCGTTCGCGCCCTCCGCGAGGCCGACGAAGTTCTCGACGGTGTTGGGGACTCGGTCGTCGTACAGTTCCACTTCGATGTCGCCTTCCGTCGTGTGGAGCGTCGCTGTCAAGTCGCTCATACCCGGCCCGACGGCAGCGCTGCAGAAAAGCCTGCCCATGGGGCGTCCGCTGGTCACAGTTGGGTCGAGACCTGCTGGCCGCTGACCACCTCCGGAATGACGACTTCGTCGGCCCCGGCACGGAGCGCGATGGATTCATGCATGCTGTCGCCCGCCCGAACGACGATGTCGACGCCGGGCGCGAGTTGACGCCCGGTAATCGTTATCTGGATGTTGGTGTCGGCGTCGTCGATGGCCCCGACGACCGTTCCCGCCCGGTCGATACCGGCCGCTTCCAGTATTTCCTCCCGACGCGCATCACCGGTGAGCGCCAGATACCCGTCGTCGATAGCCCGGTCGTACTGCACTTCCTGTCGTTCGATGACGACCACGTCCCGGTCGTCGTCCAGACCGGCACAGACGGTCTTCCCGAACGTGCCGTAGCCACAGACGACGACGTGGTCGTCCAGTTCCTCGATACTGCGTTCTACTTGCATCTGTCGTAGTTCCTCCTGAATCCTTCCGCCGAACGTCGCCGAGACGAGCGTCTCTCCGATCCAGAGTCCGGCGACGACGAGACCGGACAGCACCACGATGGCGTAGGCCTTCACGAGCGTGGCCGGGCCCTCGTGGCTCTGGAAGTGGAGTTCGATACTGGTGGGGTCGAGTAACCAGAACAGCGAGTCGACGACACCGACGCCGCCGAGCGTGCTGAACCCGACCACGCCCGCGAGGACGACGGCCACGAACCCGCCGACGGGCCGGAGCATCCGCCGCAACAGCGGCCGGTCGACGACCGCGCCCAGCGGCAGTGCCGACCCCTTCATCCGGTGCTACTCGTCAGCGTGGCCCTAGCGACCCGGCCCGTGAGGAGAGCGGCGACTGAGCGGGCGACGCCGCCGTTCGGCCACGCTGTCGTCCCGTCGGGAGACCGTCTCTCCGCACACCGTCCATAATACCGGACACGACTGGTTCGAACGTCCACAAACATTACGTGAAAACGGTCGTCCGAACCAATATATACGCGTTATCATTAAACACCTCAAAGAATACCCGGAAAATATATCGATTTCGTCATCGGGCGTATCCGCGACCGAGGTGCGATAGCACCGCGTCCGTCACCCGCTCCGGCGCGTCCATCTGGACCCAGTGGCTCGCGTCCGGAAGCCGGTCGACCCGAACGTCGGGAACCCACCGCTCCAATCCATCGGTCAGCGAGCGGTCGAGCGCGAAGTCCTGTTCGCCCCAGACGAGCAGGGTCGGCGTCTCGACGCGCCCGTCCAGTTCGCCGCCGGTGAGCCGTCGCTTCAGCGTCGCCCGCCCCATCGCTCGGTAGTAGTTGATGGCCGCCGTCAGCGCCCCGGGCCGGGACAGCGCCGCTCTGTACCGCTCCACGTCGGCCTCGCTGAACGCGTCAGGGCGGACCGTCGACTCCCGGAACACGTCGTCGAGAATCGCGTAGTCGTTCCATCGGAAGCCGAACTCGGGGAGCCACGGGAGTTGGAAGTAGGCGACGTACCACGACTTCAGCAGTTGCCGCGGCGACCGCGTGGCGACCTCCTCGTACCGCGCGGGATGTGGCGCGTTCAGCACCGCGAGTCTGTCGACGACGCTCGGTCGCTGGATGGCCGCGTACCACGCGACGAGGCCGCCCCAGTCGTGGCCGACGACGCAGGCCGACTCGCGGTCGAACGCCCGCACCAGTCCCACCATGTCGCTCACCAGTTCGTCGACGTGATACGCGTCGACGCCAGGCGGCTTCTCCGAGCGGTTGTAGCCCCGCATGTCCGGGGCGACGACCCGGTAGCCCGCCTCGGCGAGCGCGGGAATCTGGTGTTTCCACGAGTACCAGAACTCCGGGAATCCGTGGAGCAAGACCGCGAGGTCACCGTCCTCCGGACCGGCGGTCACCGCGTGCAGGCGGACGCCGTTCGTCTCGACGAACTCGTGACTCCACGCCTCGTCGCCGGGGACCGTCGCCGCGTCGTCGGGGCTGTCGGGCATCGTCGACGCTTCGGGCCGGCGAAAAAAGTGGATTCCGTCCGGTCGTCAGCGGATGGGGATGTCGCCGTCGTCCGGGTGGCCGCCGCTCGGTCCCCGGCGACCCGGGCCACGACGCCCGTCCCTTCCCTCGGACCCGTGACGGCGCTCACCGCTCTCACGACCGCGACGCGGCCGAGAGCCGGGTTCCGGCCGTTCGCCCAGTGTGACCGACTCGGTGAACTCCTCGCCGTCGCGCCGGACGGTCAGGTCCACCTCGTCGCCGGGGTCGGTCGCGGTCAGCAGATAGCTCGTCAGTTCCTCCGTCGAGCGAATCGTGTCGCCGTCGACGCCGACGACCACGTCGCCGCCGATGGGGACTTCTCGGCCCCGGACGCGGGTCACGCGGTCACAGCCCCGGAGAACCGCCGCCGATTCTCGGCCCACGTCGACGACGAGGACGCCCGTCGCCTCGTCTAAGTGGTTCGCCTCCGCGACGGTCGGCGAAACGTCCACTGTTCGGACGTTGAGGTACGCCGGACGGAACACGCCGTCCTCGACAAGCGCCGGGACGACGCGCCGGACGATGACCGGCGAGACGGCGAAGCCGATGTTGTCGCCGCCCTTCGCGCGGTTCACGCCGACGACGGTGCCGTCCAGCGTGAGCAACGGCCCGCCGCTGTTGCCGGGGTTGACCGCCGCGTCGGTCTGAATGGTCTCGGGAATGGCGAAGCCCGTTCCCGTCGGATTCGAGCGGTTCGTGCCGCTGACGTAGCCGACGGTGATGGTCCCGTCCAGCCCCATCGGGTTGCCGATGGCGGCGACGCGGTCGCCGGGTTCGGGATTCCCCTCGGCAACCGGAAGCGGTTCCGCGTCGTCGGGTAGGTCGGTCACGTCGACGACAGCGAGGTCCGTGTAGGGGTCGGTCCCGACGACGGCCCCCGTTCGCCAGTCGCCGCCGTGGAACCGCAGTTCCACGTAATCGGTGTCGCCGACGACGTGGTGGTTCGTGACGACGTGCCGGTCGTCGTAGACGAATCCGGAGCCAGCGCCGCCCCGCCTTCGCTCGTCGCCCGACGGGTCGGTGACGTACACCGACACGACCGAGGGGATAGTCTTCTCGTACAGTTGTTTGATGGTTGGTTCGTCTGACATCACACACCGAGTCCACTCACACGAGACTGGCCCGTGCCAGCAAGACTCACTATAGGTAAAGACTACTACTATTTAATCTATTCCCCGAGGCTCGTCACTCTCGCAGGAACCGGAACGCGATGTCTCGGCCCTCCGATCGACTCAGATGTATCCAGAATCGCGCGAGGTGTTCGAGGTGAGCGGCCGCCGAGAGGTCTCCGGCGACCACTGGGTCGAATCCGAGGTCGGCGGCCAACGTCTCGACCGGTGCCGTCTCCGCGCCCGCGACGAACATCGTCGCTCGCTGGCCGTCGACGACCGGGTCGGTCATCCTGTTCGCCCCGATGGTGTTGAACGCCTTGACGACGGTCGCGTCGGGCGCGGCGTCGGCGACGCGGGCGGCGAGAGAGCGGCCTGCTTTCGCTTCGGGGTACTCGTTGGCCGCGTCGACCACCGTCTTTCCGGCCATCGTCTCGGCGAGGTCGGCGGCCACCTCAGTCACGACGCTCGCTGGCAAGGCGAGGACGACCACGTCGCCGTGGGCGGCGGCCGACTGCTGGTCCCGCACCTCGACAGCGTCCGCGGACTCGCCAAGGTCCGGCGTCGCCGCTGCCGGATTGCGCGACCCGAGGACGACATCGTGGTCTACCGCGCTGAACCCGCGTGCGAGTGCGCTCCCGACGCTCCCCGTACCGATGATTCCGACGCGCATACCTGACAGACGGTCGAGAGGAACAAAAACGTCCGGTCGGCGAGTTCAGAAGGCGCGGAGGTCGTCCAGTACCGCGGCCGCGCTCCCGTCGGCGATAGCTTCCCGTGCCTGTTCGAGACCGTCGTCGATGCTGTCGGCGTCCTCGCGGGCGTAGATTCGCAGGGCGGCGTTCAGCGCGACGGCGTCGGCGAACCCGTCCTCGCGGTCGCCGGTGAGGACGGCCTCGGTGATGGCCGCGGACTCGGCGGCCACGTTCTCGACTTGGAGGGCGTCGCTCGTCACGTCCATGCCGTACTCGGCGGTGCGAATCTCGAAGTCGGCGATGTCCTCGTCGTCGCTGTCTCCGGCGACGGGCCACTCGGCGACGATGGTCTCGCCGGGGCGCACGTCGTCGTACCCCTCCATCCCTTGGAAGAACAGCGCGCGCTCGACGGAACTGGAGTCGGCGTTCTTCAGCGTGCGAACCATCTTCTTCGCGAACGGCAGGTGGTAGAAACTGCCCAGGTGGACGCTCGCGCCAGCGGGGTTGGCGAGCGTCTCGACGGTGTTGACGAAGGTGCGGACCCCCATGTTGTCCCGGCGGTCGAACAGCGCGTCGATGCCGGGGTTGAACTCGGGTTGGTAGTAGAAGCCGAAGCCGGTTTCGTCGACCATATCGGCGCTCGCCTCGGGAGCGAGTTCCGTGCGGACGCCGAGTTCGTCCAAGACGTGCTTGTAGGCGTCCTGTTTCTGTGTCGGGACGCGGTCGCCCGAGTGGACGACGACAGGCGTGCCCGCGGCGGCGGCGACGACGCCAGCCGCGACGCCGAAGATGGCCGACCGTCCCTTCCCGTCGTAGTTCGCGCCGCAGTCGACGGGGTCGGCGTCGGGTTCGGCGGTGACGACGGATTCCTCGGCCATCACGTCGACGTACGCGCCCAGTTCTTCGGGGGTGTTTCGCTTCCAGCGGTTCGCCAGCCAGAACCCGCCGAGCGTCGTGTGGTCGGGTTCGCCGTCGAGGATGCGCTGGAAGGCCTCCCGGGCCTGTTCGCGGGTCATGTCGTCGGCGGATTTGTGACCGGACCCGACGACCTCGGTCATCAACCGTTTGAGGGGCCATTCGCCGTACTCCCGGGTCGCTTGTGCCATGCGAACGCGTTCGAGTCGGAGTTTGAAAGCCCCTCTGTTTCGTTCCAAACTCGCGGGAATCCGCGACAGGCCCGAAAGGGATACACCCGTTCACTCCTAACGCGAACCAATGAGCCTCCGGTCGGGTGACTGGCGCGAGCGTATCGACGACGTGGACGCCGCTCTCATCGACGAGTATCAGAGCGACTTCCCCGTCCGCGAACGGCCCTTCGAGGCCGTCGGCGAGGAGTTGGGCATCTCGGACACGGAGGCCCTCGAACGCGTCGAACGCCTCCGTGAGGCGGGGGTCTTCCGGCGCTTCGGCGCCGTCCTGAACCCGCCGGTCATCGGGTCGTCGACGCTCGCGGCCGTCTCGGCCTCCGAGGACCGCTTCGAGACGGTTGCCGAGATAATCAACGAGTACCGGCAGGTGAACCACAACTACGCCCGGGACCACGAGTGGAACATGTGGTTCGTCGTCACCGCTGGCTCTCGGGAGAAGCGCGACGAGATTCTCGCCGACATCGAATCCCGGACCGGGTGTGCGGTACTCACCCTCCCGATGCTGACCGACTACTACATCGACCTCGAATTTCCGGTGGTGAACGGCGACAGGTTCGCTCGCGAATCAATCGAGGGAACCGACGCCAGCGCCACGCGCATCAGCGAGGACGCCACCGCCGACTTCTCGGCGCTGGACCGCCGCCTCCTCTTGGCGATTCAGGAGGGGTTCCCGCTGACGGCGACGCCGTACCGGGACATCGCGGCGGCCGTCGATGCCGACGTAACGGACGTGCTGGCGGCCATCGAGCGCCTGCGAGACGACGGCTGTATCAAGCGCATCGGCTGTGTGGTCAACCACATCACGACGGGGTTCGACAACAACTGCATGGTCGTCTGGGACCTGCCGGACGAGCGTCTGGACGAACTGGGCCAACGAGTCGGCGAGTTGCCCTACGTGACGCTGTGTTACCACCGGCCCCGCCGCCCCGAGCAGAACTGGTCCTACAACCTCTTTACCATGATTCACGGGCGGGACGCCGACGCCGTCGACGCGAAGATAGACGAACTCGCCACGGAGTATCTCCCGTTCGACCACGACCGCCTGTACTCGACGGAGACGCTGAAGCAGACGGGGGCGCGGTACGACGACATCGTCGGCGAAAAATCGGATTGAGGCCGCCTCAATGGCGCTTCACCGACGACTGTTCAATTCGATTACCTGTGGCAACAAACTTTACAATCGCTGACCATATCTTGTGACAGTATGACAGCGACCGGGGTGGGGACGGTCCTCGTCGTCGACGATGAGGCCGACGTCGCCGACGCGTACGCCGCACAGCTGGGCGACCGGTACGAGGTCGAGACAGCGTACAGCGGAACCACAGCGCTCGAAGCGCTGGACGCGTCGGTAGACGTAGTGTTGCTGGACCGCCGGATGCCCGGCATCTCCGGCGAGGAGGTGCTCGCGGCCATCCGAGAGCGAGACATCGAGGCCTGCGTCGCGATGGTGACCGCCGTCGACCCGGCGTTCGACATCATCGAGATGCCGTTCGACGACTACGTCGTCAAGCCCGTCTCGAAGGACGCCCTCGTCGAGACGGTGGAGCAACTGTACCGGTGTTCCGCCTACCACGACCGGTTGCGGGAGTACTACGCGCTGACGGCGAAACACGCCGCGCTGACCGAGACCACCTCGCACGCCGAACGCGACGACAGCGAGGCGTTCCAGTCCCTCGAAGCCGACATCGAGGCGGTCCGGGCGTCACTGGACGACATCACGGCCGAGTTCGAGGTGTCGGACTACGAGCGCGCCTTCGCGCACGTCGGCCGGTCGGCAGACTACGTTACCTCCGAGTAACTCCCGTAGTCGGACTGAGGCTTTCGAAAACACTAACCGAACCTCGTCCCTAGGCCGGGTCAATGAGTCAGCAACTCCCGGACGTACAGGCGTCGAGTCCGGACGTGACGGTCGGCCTCAACCGCGTCGGCGTAACGGGCGTGGACAAACTCGTCAAACTCGGCCGCCGGGACCGCGACCCCATCGTCCTCATGGCGGAGTTCGAAGTGTTCGTCGACCTGCCGTCGTGGCGGAAGGGAGCGGACATGTCGCGGAACATGGAGGTCATCGACGAGACGCTAGAGACGGCCGTCTCGGAGGAGGCCTACCGCGTCGAGGACGTCTGCGGCGACGCCGCGGAACTCCTCTTGGAGAAGCACGACTACACGACGAAAGCCGAGGTGCGGATGGAAGCGGAGTACGTTACCCACGAGAAGACGCCCGAGAGCGGGGTCGCCACCCAATCGACGGCCACCATCATCGCCTCGGCCACTGCCACCGAGAAGGGGACCAGCGAGGAAATCGGCGCCCGCGTCACCGGCATGACCGTCTGTCCCTGCTCGCAGGGGATGTCGGCGTCCCGCGCCCGAGAGACGCTCCGAGGCCTGCAAGTCGAAGACGAGGTCATCGACGCGTTCCTCGAAGAGATGCCCCAAGCCGGTCACTCCCAACGGGGCCACGCGACGCTCACCGTCGAGAGCGACGGCGCGCCGGAAGTCGACCTCAACGAACTCATCGAACTCGCCCGGGACTCGATGAGCGCACGCATCTACAACCTCGCCAAACGACCCGACGAGGACCACATGACCTACGAGGCCCACAAGGACGCGAAGTTCGTCGAGGACTGCGTTCGCGCGATGGCCGAAGGGGTCGCCAACCGGTTCCCGGACCTGCCCGAAGACGCCGTCGTCACGATGAAACAGTCCAACGACGAGTCCATCCACCAGCACAACGCCCACGCCGAACGCGTCGCCAAACTGGGCGACCTGCGCGGGGAACTCGACGACTGAATCGCGCCCGCCCGGACGGCCACCGCTGACTGCCGCTCAGGGCGGGTTGATGGTCGTCGCTTCTGCCCAGTGGTCGTCGAACGCGCGGCTGATGTCGGCGGTGAAATCGGGGTCCTTGAGGTCGATGACGCCGAACGTCTCCTCGCGGCCGAGCGGGTGTGGCACCTCGATGCACACTTCGATGTCGTCGATGAGTTCGAACGTCGTCGTGATGTTGGGACTCGCTCGGGCGTTGTAGTTCTCGTACGGCGAGAGCCGTTCGTAGTACTCGCGGTTGGCCTCCGCCGGGAGGTTCTCGAAGAGGTCGGGGCGAACGAGGAGGTTCACCTCGACGCCGCGTTCGAGGGCCGCTTCGAGTTCGTCGACGATGCGTTCGGTCGCCTCGATGATGTCGACCTGTCGGGCGGGCGAGGACCCGACGACGACGATGCGCGAGTCCGCCGCGGCCAACCGCTCTAAGAGGAGGTCCAGCGTCTCCTCGGGGCCGACGGCGGCCGTCCAGAACGGTTCGTCGACGGGGTCGGCCGTCTCCAGTTGCTCCGAGAGGTTGTCGACGATGTCCTCGTACTGTTCGGCCTTCGCTTCGAGTTCCTGTTTCTTGTCGTCGAGCAGTCGGTCGAGCGCGGTGTCGGGTTCGACGGCGACGTACTTCTTCGGGCGACTCGCGGTCTGACTGCGCACGAGGTTGTACGTCTCCAGACTGTTGAGCACGTCGTAGATACGACCCATCGGAACGTCACTAGCTCGTGACAACTCTTTGGCCGTTGTCGGCCCCGTCTCCAACAGCGACCGGTACGCTCTCGCCTCGTACTCCGAGAGTCCGAGGTCCCGTAGGCTTGCCATACGCCACCATCTCGCTCATCCGTCAAAAACTCATCGAAGGTTTACCGTTTCTCACCGTTTCCGTCAGTTGTCGCGGGTCGGCGGCGCGCCGTCAGTCGTCGCCGGTCAGCGCCGTCTCCAGTTCGGCGGGCGTCGTCGCCTCGGCGGTGACCGTCTCGCCCTCGTACCGGCGGGCGACGCCGTCGCCCTCGGAATCGGGGACAACGGTCGTCTCGTGGTCGGCCAGTCGGAGCGCTGCCCGGTGGAGGTCCGTCCCCGCGTCGGTGCCGACGACGAGCGTCTGCGGGTCCCGCAGGCGGGCGACGACACCGGCGTATCCCGCGACTTCGACGCCCATCCGCTCGGCGGCCCCGGCGAAGGACTCGACGGCCTCGACGGCCACCTCGCGGTAGCGGTCTTCGCCGGTGAGCGCGGCCAAATCGACCAGCGCGTCCGCGAGTTCGACCGTCGCGTCGAGGGGATGGAGCGAGCGGCCACAGAGGCCCGCACCGCTGTCGGGGCCGTCACGGAACGCGCCGCTGTCCTGCTGGCGGTGCTCGATTGTCCAGTCTGCGATGGTCTCGGCGGGGCCGCCCTCGCCGAGCACCTGCCAACTCGTCGTCAGCCCCGAGAGCAGTTGGGCCTGGTCGAGCAAGAGGCCGGTGTCGCTGTCTTCGCCGTCGTAGTGAGCCACTTCGCCGCCTTCGACCAGCGTCTCGGTGACGTAATCGCGGGCACGGACGGCGTAGCGCTTCGTTCGCTCGTCGTCTGTGTAGGCGAACAGCCACAGGAGGGCGTCGATAGCGAGGCCGTTCCGGTCGGCGAACACCGTCTCGTCGACGTAGGGCGCGTCTGCGCTCTCCCGGTCGCTCGGACTCAGGCGGTAGTAGTCGTCGTCACCTGCCTGACTCCCGGCGAAGGCCTCGTCCGTCCAGCAGTCCGTCGTCAGATATTCGACGGTCTTCTCGGCGGCGTTTCGGTACGCGCCGTTGCCGGTGTAGCGATAGCCGCGCGCGAACGCTCGGACGAGCGCCGCGTTCTCGTCGGTGAGTTTCTCCCGCCGGGGATTCGACCAGTCCCGACCCGCCGCGTAGCGGAAGAAGCCGCCTTCGTAGGTGTCGAACAGGTGGGTCTGGACGGCCTCTAAGGTCCGGGTCGCTTGGTCGCGCGCCCGCACCAGCGCGAACTCGATGGTCCGGGGGAGCGGGAACTTCACGTCAGACCCCCAGCCACCGAACTCCTCGTCGAAGGACCCGAGCAACTGCTCTATCATGTGTTCCTCGATGCGAGCGCGCAGTTCGCCCGCGGGCGGGGCCTCGTCCTGCAGTTGCCGGGGTATCGACCCGGCGGTGGCCCCCTTCGCGTCCCACGACTGCCGCACGCTGTCGAGGATGCCGCGGAACCCGTCCGGGCCGAGGAACGTCGCCCCTGTGATGACCTCGCCCTCAGGCGTCAGGAACACTGTCGACGGGAACCCGCCCATCGTGTAGCGCTCGCGCACGCGAGGGTTCCGGTCGGCGTCGACGCGAACCGGCACGAACCCGTCGTTGATGTTGGCCGCGATGCGCGGTTCGCCGAACGTCCCGCGGTCCATCGCCCGACACTCGGCGCTCCACGGCACCGTCAGCGAGAGCAGTACCGGCTTGCCGCTGTCGGCGGCCCGTTCGAAGGCCGCCGACCCCCACTCGCGCCACTCGACTTTCGTCTCCGCCGCGAACTCGTCCATGCGGAGGTGTCGGCGGTGGGCGTACAAATGGGCTGTCACTCCGGACCGAGCGCGACCTGTCGAAAGACCGATTTGTCGGTCACACCTACGTCGAGTCATGGTCGCCCAACAGGAGGCGCGCGGCGAATCGGGACCGGTCACGCCGGACGAGACGCCCCCGCGACTCGGTCGCCTGCCGGTCGTCCACAACACGGTCTCGATGCTCCGGGACCCGCTGGGGTTCTACGACGCGGTCGGCGAGGTCGACGCCGACGTGGTCGGCTACAACGTCGCCGGGACGACGGGCTACTTCGTCACCCATCCGGACCTCGTCGAGCGGATTCTGGTCACCGACGCCGCCGACTACGAGAAGGGGCAACTACTCCGGGACTCACTCGGGGAGTTCATCGGCGAGGGCCTGTTCCTGCTGGAGGGCGAGGAGTGGAAACAGCAACGCACCGCGCTCCAACCGGCCTTCTACCGCGAGCGCATCGCCACCTACGGCGACAGCATGACCGCCTTCGCGCACGAGACGGCCGACGAGTGGGCCGACGGCGAGCGGGTCGACCTCCTGCCCGCGATGCGGACCTACACGCTCCGGGTGCTCGGGAAGACGCTCTTGGACGTGGACATCGACCGCACCGCCGAGTCGCTGGAACCGCTCCTGTCGGCGCTCCGAGAGCGACTGGACCCGCGCACGCTCTCGGCGTATCTCCCGCTGTGGGTCCCGACGCCGACCAACCGCCGGGTCCGCGAGAGCCGTGCCGCCTTCGAGGCGACGTTGGACGACATCATCGCCGAGCGACAGGGCGAAGCAGAGCGCCACCGCGAGGCCCGCTACGACGTGCTCTCGCTGTTGCTGTCGCTCGACGAATCGACGATGGACCGGGAGCGACTGGGCCACCAACTCCTGACGTTTCTGGTCGCGGGCCACGACACGACGGCGCTGACGCTCACGTACGCGTGGTTCCTCTTGGCGAACAATCCCGATGCCCAGCGCCGCCTGCAGGCCGAACTCGATGCGACGCTCGGCGGCGCCGACCCGACGCCCGCGGACCTGTTCGAGTTGCCGTACCTGGACGACGTGCTCACGGAGACGCTGCGACTCTACCCGCCCGCGTTCACGACGTTCCGCCAGCCCACCCGCCCGGTGACCCTCGGGGGATACGACATCGAACCAGACGCACAGTTGACCATCCCGCAGTGGCTGGTCCACCGCGACGAGCGATGGTACGACGACCCGGACGCGTTCCGCCCCGAGCGCTGGACAGACGCGTTCGAGTCCGACCTGCCCGACTACGCCTACTACCCGTTCGGCGGCGGCCCGCGTCACTGCATCGGGATGCGCTTCGCCCGCATGGAGGCGAAACTCGCCCTCGCGACCATCGCCCAGCGCTACCGGTTCGAGGCCGTCACCGAACCGCCGCTGGAACTGGCGATGCGCATCACGCTCTCGCCGACCGAACCCGTGGTGGCCCGGGTTCACGAGCGAACCTGAGCGACTGGAGCACCCGTTCACTCCCGCCGTCACTCGCAAATGCGGTACTCTCCTCGCGGCGCCACGGGGCACTCCGTTCCCGGTGTCGCTTCGAGGACCCTCGCTTCGCTCGCCACCTCGCCACCTCTCGAAAGGCGTTTGGGTCCGGCCCTACAAGCGGGTGTATGCTCCGGGTCATCGGGCTGCTGTTGCTCATCCCGCTGTTCGACATCGTGCTGCTGGTGACGGTGGCGATTCCGTTCTTCGGGCCGCTGGTGACGGTGGCGCTCGTCGTCCTCACCGCCCTCGTCGGAATGCTCCTCGTCCGCGCCGAGGGCCGGGCCACGCTCCAGTCCATCCAGCAGAAACTGGCGACCGGCCAAGCGCCGACGAACGAACTCATCGACGGCGGCCTGCTCATCGCCGCCGGTGCGTTCTTCCTCACCCCCGGCCTCGTCACGGACGCCGTCGGCCTCCTGCTGGCGATTCCGTTCACCCGCTACCCCGTCCGTGCGGCCGCGCGCCGCTGGGTCATCGAACCCTATATCGACGCCAAGACCGGCGGCTTCGCCAGCGGCAACGTCTACATCGGCGGTTTCCCGAACGAGAGCGGCCAAGGGCAGGGACAGGCACAGGGACAGGGACCGGCGGGCGGCCCCGGACCCAGCGGCTCCGGCGGCGCCACCACCGGCGGCTTCGACCCGGACGACGCGACGGACATCGACTTCGAGGAACGCGACGAGAACTGACTCCCTGTTGCGGTTTCACAACCCGCACGTCCGCGAAACGTTACCCTTTTCTATACCCCTCGGGTACACCAAGATGCGCTCACCTGGGCCAATAGCTCAATCAGGTTGAGCGCTCGGCTGATAACCGGGAGGCTCTCGGTTCAAATCCGAGTTGGCCCATCCCAAATTCGCCCGGTTTTGTGCCGGTGCGAAAATGGGGTCAAAACTCCCCAGCCAATCACTTTCCGTACACTACTCCTCTCGACCGGCAGGTGTCGCAGTCGTCGGCCGTCCGACAGACGATATCGACTCATAGCGGCCGTGAGACGTGTGGAACCGACCCCGAGTCACGGCGACGGTTACCCGACGACGTAGAACCAGATCCCCAGTGCGACCAGCGCCCACAGCAACATCGCACCGGCTCCCATCGTCGCGTGTTCGGTCCGCCGCATCGGACTCCCGAGGAGGAAGTCCGCCCACCCGAACACGCCCACGAGCGGTGCGAAGAGGACCCACAGCAACGCGTTCGACGATATCGGGCGGCGAGTCGCGTCGGCACGCGGGGGACGAACCGAGCGAATGGTCCGTTCGAACCACGACGGTGGCGTCGCCCGAACCTCCCCAGAGTCGGCGTGCATCCAGAACTGGTCGCCTTCGGCCATCTTCGCGGTGGTCGCCGCGTAGCCGATGTCGTCGAGAAACGACTCCAAGGGAGTCCCGTCCAGCGTCGTCGGGATGTCGAACCGCTTCACGTCGCGGTGCCCGTGGAACGTCTCGAAGACGAACCGCACGCCGTCGCTGTCCGTGTCACCCGCCGCCTCGGTACAGACACACTGGACCCACGGCCCTTCGGTTCGGTTATCGAGTGCCGCCAGCGTCTCGAACGCGTCGTCGCTCGTGGTTGTGCTCGTCGTCGACCGCTGTGCCATAGATAGTCAATCCCACTCCCGTAGTACCACTACCCGAGTCCTCTCCCTTAGAGCTATTTGCAGACGCGCCGATACGAACGCGCTCTCACACGAACGACGATATCCGTGCCAGACGCCACCAGTCGGGACCGGCCACCCGTCGCCGCGTCGCGGCGTCGAGGACGGCGGACAGTGCTGTCCGGCTTTCCCACGAGGGCGGGGCGGTCCGCTGAGAGGTCGCAAGCGTTTTGCTGGCGGCCGGTTTAACCGTCGGTATGCCTGACTGTCCGCTCGCCGACGAGTGTCCCAGTTTCACCGAACGCATCGAGGGGATGGGGTGTACGCACTACGGCGACCGCGGCGGCGCGGAGTGGTGTAACCACTACAGCCAGCCGATTTCGGACTTGAAGAGCCAACCGGTGAAAATCGGGCAGGAGGTGGAAGTCGAAGTCGACGACATCCACGAGAGCGGCGCGGGCGTCGGCCGCACGGAAGACGGCTTTATCGTGATGGTCGACGGCGTCCTCCCGCCAGCGAAATCGCTCGTCAAAATCACGAAAGTCCGGTCGAACCACGCCCGCGCCGACGAACTCGAACGACTCGAACGCGACGAGGACGACGCGGACGACGACAGCGACGCGGCCGACGCCGACGACGGCGAGGCCGAAGACGACGCGGACGACAACCGGCGACTCGGTAGCCGCGACAACTTCTGGGGCAGTTAGGGCCGGTCGCCTCGACGGGTCACTCCTCGTCGTCTCGCGGCAGTCGCTTCGCGAGTCTGTCGAAGCGGCGCTGTGCGGACTCCTTTCGTTCTGCCGTCTCGGCCTTCCGATAGACCGCGTCGATTATCTCCTCGTCTTCGAGTTCGACAGTCAGTATCGCGTCGGCGTGGCGGCCGTCCTCGGGCAGTTCGGTCTCGTCGAGGACGAGGCTGTACCGGTCGTCGCTGTCCTCGTCGGTGACTTCGAGCGTCGCCAGTGACTCCTCGATGCGGTCGACGACCACGGTGTAGACGCCGTCAGGAATCATGGATAGGTCTCCGTACGCACCCGGTCACCAGAAGCGTTGCTGAGGACGACGGTGTCGCCGTCGTTGTTCCAGACCGGTCGGTCGAGGCCCCAGTAGAGGTCGGTCGCAGTGTCGGCTCCGCTCCCGGTGTGAACGGTGACGGTCGCACCGGGGTCGAGCGTGAAGCCGTCGGGGAACGCGTACTCGTGGTCGGCGGCATCGGCCATCGTCCACCCGGTGAGGTCCAGCGGTCGGTCGCCGTCGTTTCGCAGGACGACGTACTCGTCGTCGAGGTTCGCCCGGTCGTCGCCCGCGGCGTCGGCATTGATGCGCGCGATTGTGAGTCGTGAATCGTCGGCCGTCGTCGTGGTGCCGCCGTCGGCCGCAACGGGCGTTCCGGTCGCGGCGTCGAGCGTCGCTCGCGTCGTGAGCGGCAGGGTCGTTCCGGGAGCGGTTGCATCGCCCCCGCGGAGCGCCAGCGGGTCCGTCGGCGCGGCCCGTTGGGTCCGTATCGCGATTCGCTCGCCGTCGCTGACGAAGGCGATATGGCCGTGCGTGGCCGTCCAGTAGGCGGGCACGTCCCGCGCGGCGAACCGTTCCAGGACCTCGGGACTCGGGTGGCCGTACTGCGAGTCGTAGGCGCTCGAAATCGCGGTGACTCGCGGCCGGACGGCGTCGAGGAAGGGCGCGGTCGAACTGCTCGCGCTCCCGTGGTGTCCGGCCAACAGGACCGTCGACTGGAGGCTATCGCCGTACGTCTCGACGAGGTAGCGCTCCGCGTCCGCCTCGCCGTCGCCGGTGAGCAGAAACGTGGTATCGCCGTGGGTCAGTTGCAGAACGATGCTGTTCTCGTTGCGCGCGCCGCCGTCCAGATAGGGTTCGGGCGGCGAGAGCACTCGAATGTCGACCCCGGCGAACGGAAAGGCGTCGCCCGCCCGCGTCTCGAACAGCGAAACGTTGTACTCGACGACGGCGTCCAAGTACTCCTCGTAGGTGCGCGTGTTCGCGGCGATGCCGGGGTCGTAGACGGCCCCGACGCCGTCGGCCTGTGTCTCGTAGTACTCGATGATGGCGGCGTTACCCCCGATGTGGTCGGCGTCGGCGTGGCTGACGACGAAGTGGTCGATGCGGGTGACGTTCCGCTGCTCGAGGTACTGCAAGACGTACTCGCCGTCGTCAGTGAAATCGCCCGAGTCGACGAGCATCGTCTCGCCGCTCGGACTGACGACCAGCGTGGCCGAGGACTGGCCGACGTTGATGACGTGGACTTCGAGCGTCCCGTTCGCCGCGGTATCGGTCGGGCCGCCGTCGGGCGGCGTGGCTGTCGCCCCGACGCGGTCGGTCGGTGACGGCGTCGGCGAGGGAGTCCCCGCGTCGGCGGGCACCGCACCGCCGCATCCCGCGAGGACGACGAGGGAGGCGACCAGCGCGGTCACGACCCACGAGGTGTCGCTCATCATCCCAGCTAGGACTTCCAGCACGATATATCGTCGCCTCAATGGACCGCGAGCGCTCGTCAGTCGGCGAGAACTTGGTCGAGCAGTTTCGTCTGGGCGGCCGCGAGGTGTTCGGCGAGCGTCGAGACGGAGATATCGAGTGCTGCCGCCACGTCACCGGCGTTCGCACCTTTCGGGTACTCGAAGTAGCCCATCTCGACGGCAGTCTCCAGCACTTCGCGCTGGCGGTCGGTGAGTCGACTCCGGTCGACGAGTACCGCGTCGGTCGGGTCGGCGTCGTCCGCTTGCCGGAGCGAGCGGAGCACCACGTCGTCGGACAGTTCCCGCAATCGAGCGACGATGGCAGTGACGCGGGCAACGTCCAGCGCGTCGACAGTCACCAGTAACCGGCCGTCTGCGGCGTGAGCGTCGCTGACCGGACAGTCGACCGACTCGACGGTTTCACAGACGCAGTCGGCGCGCGCTCGCTCGAAGCGGTACCGGGGTTCGGTGTCACCGTCGACCGCTTCCTCGATACTGTCCAGTGCTCTTGGGCTGTCGGTCTCTGCCGCGAACTCCGCGACGATACCCCCGTCTTCGAAGGGGGCGGTTCGCGCGACGCTCGTCACGGTCGCCCCCGGTTCCTCGGAGATGGCGGCTATCGGGCAGGCCTCGGTCGACGCCACCGAGAGTTCGGCACTGACGCCCGAATCTGTCATGTCTGGAGGTCGGGACGCCCCAAATATAACGGACGGGGCGCGTTCCCAGCCGCTGAGAACCCTCGGTCGACGAGCGCGTGGCCGCTGAGGGATGCGTGATGCGTGGGAAGTCGAAGCGCGTAAGAATCCCCTCCGAGATTGATACGATATATGACCACTGACGCGGACGAGACGCACAAGAACGCCGAGCAGGACGTCATCGCCGTCGACGCCGACGACAACGAGCAGGGGCTCGTCAATCGGCTGGAGGCCCACACCGGCGACGGCGTCCGCCACCGGGCGTTCACGGCGCTGCTGTTCGACGAGGACGACCGAGTGTTGCTGGCCCAGCGTGCGGCCACGAAGCGCCTGTGGGACACCCACTGGGACGGCACCGTCGCCTCCCACCCCGTTGAGGGACAGACGCAGGTCGAAGCGACCGAGGAGCGCCTCGAAGAGGAACTGGGCGTCACGCCCGACCAGTACGAGAACCTGCGCGTGACCGACCGCTTCGAGTACAAGCGCTACTACGAGAACGCCGGGCTGGAGTGGGAGGTCTGTGCGGTCCTGCAGGCGACGCTGACCGACACCGACCTCGACCCCAACCCCGAGGAGGTCGACGGCCTCATGTGGGTCCCCTACGACCACCTCCGCGAACACCCCGAGTACTACCGCCAACTCCGTCTCTGTCCGTGGTTCGAAATCGCGATGCGACGCGACGACGAACGGTAGCCAGCACGTAGTTTTTTCCACTGGGCAGTCGCAGGGAGACTATGCTTTCGGCGTTCCTCTGGGAGTTCCTCCTGCCACTCGCGTTCATCGCGGTACTGCTCGTCGCTATCGACCGCTATCAGGACCTGCGACTCCTCGCGTACCTGACCGCCGACCGAGAGCGCACCGTCGCGTTCGTCGGCGGCGTGGCGTTCGTCCTCGTCGTCACCGGTGCGACGTACGCCCTCGGGTCACCGCCGTCCATCGGCGGTCGCTACGACGTGTCGCTGTACCACGTCGGGTTCGTCGTCCTCCTCGTCGGCGTGTTCATCACCGTCCACGGCCTGCGCCACTACGGCCTCGCGACGACGCTCCGGAAGGCGGCGCACGTCGACCCAAGTGGCACGCTCCCGGACGGTCCCGTCGCGGTCACGGGTGTCGCGGAATCGGCCGTCGGGACCGTCTCGGCCCCGCAGAGCGGCGAGTCGGCGCTGGTCGCCGAGGCGGGACAATTGGCGGGCGGCGAAAAGTACGCGGCGTCGGCGAGCACGGGGCGGGCCCAGCAACTGCTGGACGCCGAACGCGTCGGCCGGTCGTTCGAGGTGACCGACGAGTACGGCGCGGTCCGGGTCGACCCGGCCGACGCGACCATCGGATTCGTGGTCGGCGAAACCGACGGCGGGACCCTCGAACGCCGCGTCGAACCCGGCGACTCGGTGACCGTCGTGGGCCGCGCGGAAGGCGGGCGACTCGCGGAGACGCTGGTCGTCGCCAGCGCGGGGAACCACAACGTCGACCGGTTCGCGGGCAACGTCCCTCGACTGGCGAAACTCGGGCCGTTCGTCGTCCTCGTCGGCGTCGGCGTGATGGCCGTGACTGCGGGCGTCGTCTGACTTTTCCGCGCCGTCGCCCTACGCGGTGTATGGACGTTCCACTGTACGACTCGCTGGACGGGCAGGTCGCGCTCGTCACGGGCGCGACCCGCGGCATCGGGAAGGCCATCGCCGACGGCCTCGTGGCCCGCGACGCGACCGTCTACGCTGGCGCGCGCGACCCAGACGACATCACTGCGAGCGACCGCCGCGCGGTCGAACTCGACGTGACCGACGACGGCGGAATCGCCGCCGCTATCGAGACCATCGACGCGGAAGCGGGTCGTCTCGACGTTCTGGTGAACAACGCCGGGGTGATGGACTCGCGCGAACCGCTGGACTCGATGCCCACCGAAGTCGTCGACCGAACGCTCGACACGAACCTCCGGGGGCCGATGCTGGTGACGAAACACGCCCTGCCCCTGCTGTTGGACCGACCCGGTGGCCGCGTCGTCAACGTCTCCTCGGGCCTCGGCGCGATTACTGAGCCACAGTCCGGGGGGACACCGGCCTACCGCGTCTCGAAGACGGGCGTGAACGGTCTGACGCGGTATCTCGACGGCGAGTACGAGAGCGAGGGACTACTGGCGAACTCGGTGTGTCCGGGATACGTCCGGACCGACATGACCGGCCCCTCGGCCAGTCGGTCACCAGAGAAAGGGGCGGAGACGCCCGTGTGGCTGTCGCGGTTCCGGCCCGACGCGCCGGGCGGGCGATTCTGGCGGGACAAGTCGCCCGCGTCGTGGTAGTCAGCTATCCGGTATCGTCACGTCCGTGGGGTCGTCTCGCAATCGGTCCGCGCCCGGCATCACGCGGTCGGCGGCGTCGACGCCGTCGGCATCGGCGTCGGCGTCGGTGACCGCCGACGACTCGGGGTCCGCGGGCGGGTCGGCCACCGGCAACTCGATTTCGACCGTCGTCCCGCCCTCGACGGCGAAGGAGAGCGTGCCGCCGACGTTGCGGACCACCCACTTCACCAACCAGAGGCCGACGCCGGACCCGTGTTGCAGGGGCGTCTCCTCTCCGACGAGGATGACCTCGCGCTCGTGGGCGGCGATGCCCGGTCCGTCGTCGCGGACGCGGACGGCGACGCTGCCCGCTCGGTCGGTGTCGACGGTGACATCGACCGTCGGCCGGTCGCCCCCGTGTTCGATGGCGTTGCGGACGAGTTCCTCGAACGCGAGCGTCAGCGACGGTCCGCCCTCGACCCAACAGTCGTCCGGGCAGGACAGCGAAATCGTCGCCTCGGGGTGGCCGCCCTGTACCGTGTCGACGACGGGAATCAACAGCGAGCAGAGGCGGACGGGGTAGGGGCGCTCGCTTTCGAGCGCCTCGGAGACGCGGCCGATTTTGTTGCTCCGGTCGACCACCTCGTCGACGGTCCGAACGATGCGGTCGATTCGGTCGCATTCCGGGCCGGTCACGCTGTCACGGAGGAGGTCCGCGTTCCCGCGGACGACGTTCATCTCGTTGCGGATGTTGTGCCGCAGCAGGCGGTTCAGCACGTCGATGCGCTGTTCGCGCTGTCGACGTTCGGTCACGTCGCGCAGGCTGATTAGGTGGCCCGAGACGACGCCGTAGGCCCGGTACAGCGGCGCGACCCGCACGTCGTAGTATCGGGTCGTCGAGTCGTGTTCGAGGCGCGTCTCCGTCTGTGCGCGCTCGCCCGCCGCGGGCACGGTGGCCGCGAGTTCGGGCAGTTCCGCCCGGAGCGGTCGCCCGAGCAGGGAGACGGAGTCCTCGTCGAACAGCGCCGCGGCGGCGTCGTTCACGTCGACGATGCGGCCCCCCTCGTCGACGATGACCACCCGGTCGTCCATCTCGGCGAAGATGGCCTCGCGACCGAGTTCTCGTGTCACCGGCGCGACGTCGAGCAACTGGCCGCGCAGCAGCGCCACCGAGAGGACGACACCGGAGACGACGTAGCCCAGACTCGTCGGGTCGACGGCCGTGTCGGGGACGCCGAGCGCGTGCAACGACTGAGCCGTCGTCGGGACGGTGATGGCGACCAGCAGGGCGAGGCTCTGGGCCTGAAACAACTGATTCGTCCGGAGCATGTTCCGAATGAGGAGGACGCCACCGGCGAGAATCAGGGCGAGCATGTACGCGAGGTGCGCCCAGTGGGCCGGACCCCACACCGGCACGAGCGCGCTCACGTCGCCGAAGACGACCGTCTGCGACCCGCGCCAGACGAGTTCGTGAGCACCGTTCGACCAGACGAGCGTGACGAACAGGGCCGGTTCGGCGAGCAACAGCGCCACGCGGCGACGCGTGAGCCAGTGGGGATGGCCGGTGTACTCGACGACGGTCACCAGCCACGCGACGGGAATCACCACGGAGAGGGTCAGTTGCGCCTGTAGCAGTCGGCCCATCAGGGTCACGTCCGGGACGGCTAGCTCTAACCCGTGGGCGACGGCCCAGAAACTCGCGGCGACGACGAACGCCGCCAGCGGTCCGGCCCCCGGCCGGTCCCGATGTAACCACACGAGGACGGCCACCCCCATCCCGGCGACGGCGGCCAGCAGAACCACCGACAGTGGCGACAGCACCATTCGATTCGAGGGTCGGGAGACTGCGGGATAAACGTTCTCGGCCGAGTATCGCTCGCGATACTACGACTGCCGGGAGCGCAGCGCCGACCAGACGGCGATAGCGCCCAACAGGAACGCCGGAACCAGCGGGAGCGCGAGATACGCCGCCCGGAGCGTCAGCCCCAGCGACCGGACGAATCCCTGTGCGGCCGGGAGGAGGAGAATCGCCAGCGGAATCACGAGGAAGCCGACGAGAATCATCCCGACGAGGACCCACCCCTCCCAACTGAACTCGTCGCTCGTCTCGGCCTGTTGGGGCGGTTCGCCGCTGGGTCGGTGGACGTAGCCGCCGTCGGTGTCGGTACTGCTCTGTCGGTCGCTGTCGTCTCTAGGCATCGTACTCACTGTCTGGGATGACGACGACGTTCTCGGGGCCGTCGCGTTCTTCGAGCATTTCGTGGCCGCGGGCCGTCTCGCTCATCGGCAGCGTCGCGCGTTTCTCGACCGCGAAGGTCCCCGGCGGCGTCGCTCCCCGGGATGTGTGGCAAGTCGAGGTCGAGGCCCAGAGGAGACCGCGGCGGGTCCAGACGTCGAGGTGGTTCAGGGCACCGGCCTTCACGTCGACGAGCGTCTCGTCGCGACCGACCGACGGGTCGGGGGCGTCGCCGTAGGTGACGACATCGCGGCCCCTGTGTTCGGTGTACTGGACTGCCTGCATGCGCATCCCTCGGGCCAGCGTGCGCAAAACGCTGGCGGTCGTCCGGTGACGGGCGGGTCAGTCGTCCGTTTCGGCCGGGTCCGGTCGGTCGATTTCGAGGAGACTCACCGGGTGGTCGCTGTCGAGTTCGTGACGCTGGCGGTCCGCAGTCGCCTCCGCGTGGTCGTCGTACACACCCTCGAACCGGCACCCGTGACACGTGACGTGAAATGACCCACCCATAGGTCGCATGTCACATATGGACAGTATAAGTGTTGTGTAAGATTCATTTGTTACGACGACGGGAGCCTCGGTCGGGGTAGCCGGAAGGATTTACCGCCCGGACGCCGTCCGTCCGGCATGGTCGATTTCCAGTCTCGCGATACGCGACGGGGGGTCGGTGGTGGAACCGACGAAGACGACGATGACGAGACAGACACGGCGGACGCGGCGGCGGACGACGCTGCTGAAGGCGACGAGGCGGCAGAGGAGCAGACGGCGTCCGAGACATCGGATGTCGTCGCGACGGCCGAGACGACCGAAGAAGCCGAGACGGGCGCGTCGATGCCGTCGGCGGAGACGGGCGATGGCGACACCGACGGGGAACAGGCCGCCGACCCGCTCTCTGACCCATTCGACGAGGGGAGCGAGGACGCGGCGACCGAAGACCCGACGGGCGAGGCGGAATCGGCGGTCGGTCGCCCGTCGGGTGAGACGGCTTCCCCGGTCGACGACTCGGGGGATGCGGACGCGACCGCAGAGAGCGCCGCCGACACGGGTCCGGCCGCTGACACTCGGGGCGGCCCGGCGGCCGGGTCGAAGGTCGCGACCGCCGACCCGGGACCGACGACCGACGACGCGCCCGCCTCGCCACAGCGGGCGATAGACGTGGCCGTCGTCACCGTCGGCACGACGACGGACCGCGGCGAGGACCCGACGGGCGAGACGGTGACGACGGCGCTCGAATCGGCGGGTCACAGCGTCACCGCTCGGGAACGGCTTCGGGGCGACTACGACGGCGTCCAGCAGGCCGTCGACACGCTCGTCGGCAGGCGGGATGTCGAGGCAGTCGTCACCGCTGGCGGGGTCGGCATCGCGGCCAGCGAGGTGACTATCGAGGCCGTCCATCCGCTGTTTGAGAAGGCCCTGCCCGGGTTCGGCGAGGCGTTCCGCAACCTCCTGTTCGAGCACATCGGGACCGGTATCGTCGCCGTGCGGGCCACCGCGGGCATCGCCGCCGGGACGCCGGTGTTCTGTCTGCCGAGCGACGCCGAAGCCGCGACCCTCGCGGTCGAGGAAATCGTCGCCGCCGAGGGTCCGGAACTCGTCGCGCACCTCGACGACTGACCCGCCGCGCAGTCGTTTCGACCGGCGTGCGTTCACTCGTTTTACGCGATTTAATTCCGTTTACCACCCGGAACGGACCGAGCGCGGAATTCAGACGTTCAGACGCATCTTCTGCCAAGAATAGCCGATTTGAACGCTGTAAACGCCGTTAAACGTCGTTAATCGCTTCCCCCTTTGAAGTGAAATCCGGCCAACGCCCCGGATGCAATGTCCGAACGCGAAGCGACCCGACGTGGCGTGCTGAAGGGTATCGGTACGACAGTCGCTGCGGCGATGGGCGGTGTGGTCCTCTCCGGGTCGGCCGCCGCGAGCGGTCCGTGGACGGCCGTCGAGTCGCCGACGGGCAACACGCTCCACGACGTTGCGTACACGGACGCGGGGGCGTACGCCGTCGCGGGCGGCGGCGTCGTTCTCGAACGGACCGAACTCGGCTGGCGGAAAGTCCTCGACGGCGGGCCGACCGGCAACGGAAACAGCCTCTACGGCGCGGACGTGACCGACGACGGCGAGCGCCTCTGGTTCGTCGGGGCGTCGGGCGCTCTCGGCGAGTACGACGTGGAGTCCGGCGTTCTCACGGACCACAGCGCGCCGATGGACGTGACCAACAACTTCAACGACGTGTCGGTCACGGGCGAGTCGGGCGACGCGAACGTCTACGTCGCCGGTGACTCCGGGAAGATGTACTACTCCTTCGAAAACGGCGCGAGCGAGACGTGGAAGTACGTCACGCCCGGGTCCGGGGCGGCCATCAACGCCGTCGACTTCTTCGACGACCGAAACGGCCACATCGTCGACGGGAACAAGTCGGTGTTCCGCACGGCCGACGGCACGACGTGGGAGCAAATCGGCATGGCCGACGCCAACGTGAACTTCTACGGCGTCGACTCGGACGGGTTCGACGACGTGTGGGTGTCCGGTGGCGGCGGCATGGTGTTCCACTGGGACGGCAGCGAGTGGACGCCGACCGACACCGGTGACGCGGGCCTGCGCGACGTCGAAGTGACCGACCGCGACGGGGACGGCTACGCGGTCGGTGGCGGCGGGAAGGTGTACGAACTCGACGAGGAGTGGACGCAGAACCAGACGCCGGCCGGGCAGAATCTGACGGCCGTCGTCCGCGGGTCGACGGACATCGCCGTCGGCGCGGGCGGAACCATCCTCGAACGGTAGCGGCACCGCTCGGCCGTCGTCGGGCCGTCGGCACTGGCGTTTTGACCGTGGCCCACCTAGTTCGTCCATGGACGTGATTCAGGTCCAAGACGCCTCGGTCCCCGCCCTCGGCCTCGGCACGTGGCAACTGACCGGGCCTCGCTGTCGCGAGACGGTCCAGACGGCCCTCGAGATGGGCTATCGACACGTCGACACCGCCCAGGCGTACGGCAACGAGCGACAGGTCGGCATGGGTATCCAAGCCGCAGACGTCGACCGCGAGGACGTGTTTCTGGTGACGAAACTGGACGGCGGCAACCGGAGTGCCCGGCGGGTCCGGCAGTCGGCCCGCGAGAGCATGAATCGACTCGGGACGGACTCCCTCGACCTGTTGCTCATCCACTGGCCGAACCTGCCGTGGATGCCCGCCCTCTCCGAGACGCTCGGCGCGATGAACGACCTCGTCGACGACGGCCTCGTCGACCACATCGGCGTCAGTAACTTCTCGCCCTCGCTGCTGGACGAGGCGCGCGAACTCTCCGACGCCCCCATCCTCACCGACCAGGTCCAGTACCACCCCTACTGGGACCAGCGGAAACTGCTCGACTACTGCCGCATCCACGACGTGCTGCTGACGGCGTACAGTCCGCTGGCCCGCGGCGGCGTGTTGGACGACCCGGCGCTCGTCCAAATCGGGAACCGCTACGGCAAGTCGCCCGCGCAGGTGGCGCTCCGCTGGCTTGTTCAACAACCGGGCGTCGCCGCCATTCCCAAGGCCTCCAGCCGCGAGCATCTGGACGCGAACCTCGCTATCTTCGATTTCGAGTTGACCGACGAGGAGATGGCCGAGATTCGGTCGCCGTCGAAGGCCAAGACCGGCTATCACTACCTCCGGTCGCAGTTACCGTTCTGACTCGCGGCCGTCGGCCGCTCCGCCGCTCACACCGGCCGCTCGTTCGGTGCGTGTCTGCGTCTTCCCGCGGTAGTAGAGCCACAGCAACACCGCGATGGTCAGCGGAAAGAGAACGACGGCGAGGATTGCCAGCGGCGGGAACAACAGAGAGAGGGCGAACGTCCGCCACGAGACTATCGTGTCGCGGACCATGCCGCCGTTCCCTGACCGACCGATACCGCTCTTGTGTAAGCGTTTTGACGCGGGCACCCCTACGACCGGGTATGGTGACGCCGCTCTCGGACGACGTTTGGTGGTACGACCTCTCGGGCGTGAACGCGTACCTCGTCGACGACGGCGGGACGCTGACGCTGGTCGACGCCGGGATGCCGTGGCACGGCACGAAACTGCTGGCGGGCCTCCGCGAGGCGGGATTCGAGGTCCGTGATCTGGAGCGCATCCTGCTGACCCACTACGACGTGGACCACGTCGGCGGCCTGCCGATGTTCGACGGGAGCGACCTGACCATCTACGTCGGCGCGGACGACGCACCGCTCGTCACGGGTGCGCGAGCGTCGCCGCTCTCCAACCACAAGGGCCTCGTTCAACGACTCGCAGGCCGCTTCACCTCGGTCCCAGACAACCCGGTCGAACCGGTCGACGACGGCGACACCGTCGGCAGTTTCACCGTCTACGACACACCGGGCCACACGCCCGGCCACGTCTGCTACGTCAGCGAGACGCTGTCGACGGCGTTCCTCGGTGACCTCGTCCGGGAGAGTGGGGGCGCCCTCTCGCCGTCGCCGTGGCTCATCAGTTACGACGCGGGGGAAGTGACGCGGAGTATCCGCGAGTTCGCCGACCGCGCGCCGCCGTTCGACGTGGCCGCGATGGGCCACGGCGTGCCGTTCAAAAGACGAGGGCAGGCGCGTCTCGCCGAACTGGCGGCGACGCTGTAGTTACAGTTCCTCGGCGACGGCCGCGGGGTCCAGCAGGTTCGGGTCGACCACGAGGTCCGCCTGCCTGCTGGCGAAGTCCGGCAGGGAGCCTTCGGCGTAGACGACGATGCGGAGGTCGGGGTTGAGGTCCTTGGCGACGGCGATAGAGGTGGCCTGCGCCATCTCCGTCAGGAGGTACACGTCGGCGTCGTGGACGCCGCCCTCCTCGAGGCCGGGGCGGTTGCCCACGTCGGCGACAGTGACCGTGTGGCCCTCCGCTTCGAGTGCGTCCGTGATACCGTCGGGGTCCGAGCCAACGAGGATGACCTTCATTCGTACTCGATGGTCGCCGGTGGCTTGTGCGTCACGTCGTAGACGACGCGAGCGACGTTCTCGTGAGCGCCGGTGATGCGGGACTGCATCCGCTGGAGGGTGTCCCAGTCCAGTTCCTGCGCGCGGGCGGTCATGCCGTCGCGCGACTCGACGGAGCGGACGGCGACGACCCACCCGTGAACGCGGTTGTCGCCCTTGACGCCTGTGGCCTTGCCGATGACGGCGGCGAGGGCCTGCCACGGTTCGTACTCTTCTAACTCCTCCTCGACGACGTGGTTGGCCTCGCGGGCGACTTCGAGTTTCTCCTCGGTCACTTCGCCGATGATGCGGACGGCCAGCCCGGGGCCGGGGAACGGCATCCGCTCGGAGATTATCTCTTCGAGGTCGAGTTCGCGGGCGACTTCCCGGACCTCGTCCTTGTAGAGGTCCCGCATCGGTTCGACGATGCCATCGAAGTCGATGCGCTCGGGCAGGCCGCCGACGTTGTGGTGGGACTTGATGGTCCCCTCGCTCTCGATGCGGTCGGGGTAGATGGTCCCCTGCACGAGGTAGTCGGCGTCGACTTCCCGAGCGACCTCCTCGAACTCCCGGATGAACTGCTCGCCGATGATGTGGCGCTTCTCCTCGGGGTCCGTCTCGCCTTCCAGCGCGTCGAGGAAGCGGTCCTGGGCCTCGACGATGCGGAGCGAGTCCATGTAGTCGAACGTCTCGCGAATCTCCTCGGTCTCGCCTTTCCGCATCAGGCCGGTGTCGACGTACACCGCGGTCAACTGGTCGCCGATGGCCTCGTAGGCCAGCGCCGCCGCGGTAGAGGAGTCGACGCCGCCCGATAGTCCGATGACGGCGTGCTTGTCGCCGATTTCCTCGGCGATTTCGGCTTTGGCCTCCTCGATGAACTCCTCGACGTTCACCATCAGTGGCTCACCTCCTCCGTCTCGACGGCGTGCGGGTCGTCACCGACGACGGCCTCCAGCAGGCCGACGAAGGGCGGACTCGCTCTCGTGGGTCGGGACCGGAACTCGGGGTGGAACTGCGTCCCGATGAAGTACGGGTGATCGTCGGGCGCGAGTTCGAGTATCTCCATACGGTTGCCCGAACGCCCGGAGAACTTCAGCCCGGCGTCTTCCAACCGCTCGATGTACTCGGGGTTGACCTCGTAGCGGTGCCGGTGTCGTTCCGTACAGGACTCGCCGCCGTACAGCGCCGCGGCGAGGGTCCCGGCTTCGATGTCGGTGTCGTGCGCGCCGAGTCGCATCGTCCCGCCCATGTCTTCGATTTCGTACTGCTCGGGGAGGATGTCGATGACGGGGTCGGGCGTGTCTTCGTCGAGTTCCGCCGAGTGGGCGTCGTCGAGGCCGAGGACGTTCCGGGCGTACTCGATGACCGCGAGTTGGAAGCCCAGACAGAGACCGAGATAGGGAACGTCGTTCTCGCGGGCGTACTGGATGGCGTCTATCTTCCCCTGCGTGCCACGGGTTCCGAACCCGCCGGGGACGACGATGGCGTCTGCCTCGCGCATCCGGTCTTCGTGGTGGTCGGGCATCTTCTCGGAGTCGACCCAGTGGACGTTCACGTCGACGTTCTTCTCCAGTCCGGCGTGTTTCAGCGCCTCGTGGACGGACATGTAGGCGTCCTCTAAGTCGTACTTGCCCACGAGGGCCACGTCCACGTCGCCCTCGGTCTGCTGGGTGACGAGTTCGCGCCAGCGGTTCTCGCGTTCGCCCTCGGGCAGGGCCTCGTCGGCGATGTCGAGTTCCTCCATCACGTACTCGTCCAAGCCCTCCTCTTCGACCATCAGCGGGACGTGGTAGATGTCGTCCACGTCCGGGTTCGAGAACACCGCTTCCGTGGGCACGTCACAGAACAGCGCTATCTTCTCGCGCGTGTCGATGTCGAGTTTGTCCGAACAGCGACCGACGAGGATGTCCGGTTGGAGGCCGATGCTCCGCAGTTCCTTCACGGAGTGTTGAGTGGGTTTGGTCTTCTGCTCGCCGTTCTTCGAGTAGGGGACGAGCGTGACGTGGGTAAAGAGGATGTCGTCCTCGTCTTCCTCGTGGGCGAACTGGCGCAGGGCTTCCAGATAGGGCATCCCCTCGATGTCGCCGACGGTGCCGCCGACTTCGATGATACACACGTCGTTGCCCTCGGCGGCCTCGCGGATGCGCCGCTTGATGTCGTCGGTGATGTGCGGGATAATCTGGACGGTGCGACCGAGGTAGTCGCCCGCGCGTTCTTTCTCGATGACGTGCTGGTAGGTCTTGCCCGTCGTGACGTTGTGGTCGAAGGTCATGTCGATGTCGAGGAACCGCTCGTAGTTCCCCAAGTCGAGGTCGACCTCGCCGCCGTCTTTCAGCACGTACACCTCGCCGTGCTGGAAGGGGTTCATGGTCCCGGCGTCGACGTTCAGGTACGGGTCGATTTTGACCGCGGTGACGTCGAACCCGGCGTTCTTGAGCAAGCGTCCGGTGCTGGCGGCGGTGATGCCTTTCCCCAGGCCAGACATCACGCCACCGGTGACAAAGATGAACTTCCGACCCAGTTCCGGGTCGTAGTCCGTCTCGGGTTCCGTCGGCATACCGACGGTGGACTTCGTGTCGCCAAAACCGTTTCGGGACACCCCCGGTTCGTCACGCACTGTCAGTCAGAAACTGGACATGCGTCCCGTTTCACTCGTCCAGCGAGAGGCGTCGCTCGGCGTGGTCGATGACGAACTGCCCGGCCGCGCCGGTGCGCTGGGAGACGCTCGTCACCCGGTCCACGTAGTCCGCGAGCAGGGCGAACGGCGCATAGCCGAGGGTGTGTCCGCCGACGACCAGCAGATGGGTGTCCGGGAGTTCGCTCAGGTGCATCAGGAAGAAGGCCAGCAGGGCGATGACGGGGATGGAGACGAACAGCAACCCTTTCGAGAGAGCGGCGAACTCGCGCCCGGCGCGACTCGCGGGACTCATCTACCGCTACGGGGCCGTGACTGCGTGAAAGCCTGTGGGTTTCGGCAGCAGCGTCGGCTACCGGAACAACGCCCGATGGGCCGCGACGAGGAGCGCCAGCGACAGCGCCGAGAAGACGGCGTCGCCCGTCGCCGCCCCGATGGTCACGAAGAACGCGAACCCGGCGAGAAAGCCCGCCGCGAGCGACACCGCGCCGTGACTCGCCCGTCGCCGTACCGGTGTTCGTCCCACTGTCGACATATATATCACTATTGTCTGTTACAAACATAAGTGTATGCCCGCTGAACTGACGGCAACGGGCGTTCAGTTTACCACGGGCTGTGAGATAATCCACAGCGAGAGGACGGTGTACCCGACCATCACGACCACCAGCGGGAGGTGTGCCCGTCGGCCGCCGACGCGGCCGTACCGAGAGACAGCGACGGTGTGAGCGGCGACGACGGCGACGACGTGGCCGAGGACGACGAGCAGGACTTGCGACCCCCAGAACACCGGCAACGACAGGGCGGCGGCGGGGTTCGGGCCGAACAGGCCGCCGCTCGCCAGTTCGACGAGTCCTCCGAGGTTCCGTAGGACGAACGGGTAGGTGTGGGCGATTTCGTAGGCCCCGGCGATGGGGAGCAAGGAGGCCGCGAAGGCCTCGGTCGCACGTCGCGACGCGTCCGACTCACCAAGTGCTGCGACGACGGCCACGGCGAGCCGATAGCTCCCGAGGAAGAGCGCGAACCCGACGGCGTAGAGGACGATAGCCGCGGGCGTGGGTCCGACGGAGTCTGGGACCGCGGCCAGCAGATTCCGGAACGCCACCGTCTCGGTCAGACCGTCGAAGCTGACGGTGTACAGCGCGAGGACGACGAAGGCCACCATCGAGGCGTCGCCGACCGGGCGCGTGCAGGCATGCCACGGGGCGCGGAACGAGAGTCGGTACCCGCCACGTTCACGGTCGGCGCGAACCGGCGCGACCCGCCCGAACAGGCGATACAGGACCGCGAGCGCGTCGGCGCGCCGGAGCCACGCGGGACCGTACGCCAGCGCCCCGAGGAGCATCGCCAGCGCGTAGGCGGCCACCAGCGCCGCCGTGAGCCGCGGTGACCGCGGCAGGGTCGTGAGGTTCTCCGCGACGCCGACCACGAGGCCGAACCCGACGACGGCGGGCCAACTCCCGAGGCGGTCGGGGTACGAACCGAGAACGGCGGGTGGCTCCCCTTCGAGCCACGTCAGCGCGGCGTAGAGCGTCCCCCACGGGGAGCAGACGCGCCACGGACTCCCGAAGACGAGCGCGAAGAGGCCGAGGCCTTTCAGCCACACCGGCCAGAACAGCACCGTCGCGACGTTCTCGGACTGAATCTGCTGACCGAGGAGGCCCCCGGCGAGGACGGCGACCAGCGCGAACAGGCCGAGCGCCCGCCCGACGTTTCGCAGCGTCTGTGCCGCCCAAAACGGGACCGCGAGCGAGCGGGGTGCATCGGCGGGTCCCGTTCGGTCCCCGAGGGCCAGCAACCCGGCGGTCAGCGCGACGGTCCCACCGGCCCCGACGTACAGCAACCACAGCGGAATCGGGGTCTCGATTCCGCCCCCGATAGCGCCGTGGGCGCTGGCCGTCCCGGTCGCGGCGAGGAGCGCGAACACCGTCGCTCCCGCGAGGGCGGTCCGGCGACGATGGCTCGCTCGGCCGTTCATCTGCAGGCACTCGGCCGTCGTCGTGGAAGTACGTACCGCTCTCGCTTGCGGAAGGCCCGCGCGATGGTCGGGCTTATACCCGCCGACGGTCGACGTACGGTGATGCGACCCCGGACCGCTCTCGCCGCAGTGCTGTGCTGTGTCGCACTCGCTTCCGTCGCCGTCGCTGGGGTGGCGGCCGACGGCGGGGCGCTCACGCAGACGTGGGTGAGCGACACCGCCCGAGAGAACGAGGTGAACCACCACGCCGTCGGCGTCGGGCCGCGCGGCAACGTAGTGGTCGCGCCCGTCGCGGCGGTTCCGAACGCCGAACCTATCGGTCCCGACTCGTGCTCGCTCGCACGACTCAGGCCGAGCGACGGCGCGACCCGCTGGCGCTGGAGCGTCCCCGCCGAGGACTGTTTCACCCACGCGCTCACGGAACCGGCTATCGCCGACGTGGACGGTGACGGCGGACTGGAGGTGGCCGTCGGGACGACGCAGAACGCGCTGGTCGTCCTCGACGCCGCCACCGGGACCGAACGGTGGCGCGTCCCGCTGTCGACGTACGGCTACGGCAAGCCAGCGGTCGGCGACGTGACGGGGGACGGCACGCCGGAACTCGTCACCAGCGACATCGCGGGAACGCTCGTCGTCGCCGACGGGAACGGCACCGCGGTCTGGCGTCGGGACACGAACATGACGGTGTGGGCGGCCCCGCGAGTGGTCGACGCGGACGGCGACGACGAGACGGAGGTGGTCGTCGGCGGCGACGAGGCCGTCGTCGTCTACGAATCGAACGGGACCGAGCGCTGGCGAACCGAGGCGTCGGCGACCACCCTCGCCGTCGGGTCGGACGGGACGATACTGACGGGGACCACCGGCACGCTGATGGCCCTCGACGGAGCGACCGGCGAGCGACTGTGGACGGTCGACGTGGCGGGCACGCCGCGGCTTCACGACGCGGGGGACGCCGACGACGACGGCCGGACGGAGGTGTACGCTGGCGTGGCTGGCGGGACCGTACTCGCCGTCGACACGGCCACCGGCGAGACGGACTGGCGGACGTCGCTCGGCGGCGGGGAGCGACAGGCGACGTACGCGCCGCGACTCGCCGACGTGGACGGCGACGGCGGCGACGAGGTGGTGGCGCTGACAAACGGGGGCACCGTCGCGGTGCTGGACGGCCGAACCGGTGAGGAGCGGGCGGCCTACGAGCGCTCGGTCCCCATCTGGACGTTCGTCACGGCAGCGGACCTCGACGGGGACGGCGGCGCGGAGGTGCTGGTGCGCTACGGCGACGGCCGGGTGGTCGCACTCGACTGGACCAGTGCCGCGGCGGGCGGCGCGCTACAGGTCACAGACGGGTTTTGAAAAAGTTCGACACGACCTCGGCGACCGCCCCGGCTTGCCCGACGAAGTGGTGGTCGCCGGGGACCGACTCGACTGCGTGGCCCAGTTCGCGGGCGCGGTCGACGACGGGTCGCCAGTCGACGGTGTCGTCTCGCTCGCCGTAGACGACCTGTACGGGGCAGTCGATGCCGTCGAGCGCGGCGACCGGGTCGGTGTCGCCGCTCCCGAACTCGCTCGGCGGGGCCAGTACCGAGAGGGCGTCGGGGGCGTCTGCTTCGGCGACGCTCGCGGCCGCACACAGCGCCATGCTCGCCCCGAAACTGTAGCCGAACAGACCGACCGTGTCGTAGCGGTAGCGCGCCCACGACAGGGCGTTCTCGGCGTCGACTCGCTCGCCGCGCCCCTCGTCCCACGGGCCGTAGTCGAAGCGGAGGCAGGCCGCGTCGGGGGCGAGGGCGTCGCTCACCGCGCGCAGTCGCTGGTCGGACCGGCGGCCGCCGTGCCGCGGATGCGGCGGGCACGCGACGACGACTCGGTCGGCGTCGGGCGCGTCGAGACTGCCGACGACGCGGCGGCCGCCGGGGACGTGGACCGGGTCGCTCATACTTGCCGGGTCGGCCCCTGCGGGCCTGTATCTGTCGCCGTCGCCGCAGCGTCCGCCAACTCCGCTTTATCATCGCGGGTTCACACACCGGCGCGTTCGTCGGGAGCCTCGTCCCCTCCTTTGGCCTCCCCGACGACGTCTTCTCGGTCCTGCTGGTCGTGTTCTTGCTCGCCCTCCCGCTGGTGGTCGACGCGAAGTGGGCGGCCGTCGAGCGGACGTGGTTTCGACTGGTGGGGGACCGCAGCCAGTCGTCTCAGGGGGGCGAGTAGTGGAAGAAATTTAAGTCGACAGCACCGAACTTTGTGCCATGGGAATCCTCTCGCGCGCCTCGTACATCATCCGGTCGAAGGTGAACGCGGTGCTCAATCGCTCTGAAGACCCCGCCGAGACCCTCGATTACAGCTACGAGCAGTTGCGGAACGAACTGCAGGACGTCAAGCAGGGCATCGCCGACCTCACGACCCAGAAGAAGCGACTGGAGATTCAGAAGCGCCGCCTCGAAGAGAACGTCGAGAAGCACAACGACCAGGCGCGACAGGCGGTCAAGCAGGACCGAGAGGACCTCGCTCGACAGGCCCTTGAGAAGAAGAAACAGAAGATGACCCAGATAGAGGAACTGGACAGCCAGATTCAGCAACTCCAGTCCCAGCAGGACCAACTCGTCGAGCAGAAAGACGAACTCCAGCGCCAGATAGAGCAGTTCCGCACGAAGAAAGAGACGATGAAGGCCCGCTACGAGGCCGCCGAGGCCTCCAAGCGGGTCAACGAGGCCATGACCGGCGCGGGCGACGAGATGGAGGACGTGAACCGCGCCATCGAGCGCGCAGAGGAGCGTACCGAGGACATGGAGGCCCGCGCCCAGGCGATGGACGAACTCCGCGACGACGGCGTGCTGGACGACCAACTCTCGGAGAAGAGTTCGCTGGAGCGCGAACTCGACGACATCCAGCAACAGGGGGCCGTCGACGCCGAACTCGACACGCTGAAACGGGAGATGGGGAAGGCCGACGAGAGCGACGAGGGCGACGCGGATGCCGAACCGAGCGAGGAAGAAGCCGAACTGGAGGCGGAACTCGCCGACGACACCGTCGAATCCGTCGAGGTCGACGAGAGCGAAGTCGAGGCGGAACTCGAAGAACTGAAAGACGACGAGCAGGCCTGATTACAGCGGCCAGACGACTGCGACGCCGACCGTCGTCACCGCACACAGCAGGAGTTGTAACGGCCCGCCGACGCGGGCGTAGTCTGTGAACCGATAGCCGCCCGGCCCGTACACCATCAGGTTCGTCTGGTAGCCGACGGGCGTGAGGAAGGCGGTGGCGACGGCGAACGTGACGACGAACAGGAACGGTGCGCCGGAGAGGCCCACGTCCTGCGCCGTGGCGACGGCGATGGGTGCGAGCAGAACCACCGTCGCGACAGGGGTGATGACGCTAGCGATTACGGCTGTCAGGAGGTAGAACAGCGCCAGCAACGCGAGCGGCGGGAGGACGGTACCCGCACCGGCGAGGAGGCCGCCGACGAACGTCGCGCCGCCGGTCGCCTGCATCGCCGCACCGAGGGGGAGGAGGCCAGCCAGCAGGAAGACGACGTTCCAACTCACGGCGTCGTAGGCCCGCGAGGCGCTCAGCGACCCGGTGGCGACCATCGCCACGACGCCGCCCAGCGCGGCGATGTAGATGGGGACGACACCGAGGGCCGCAAGCGCGATGACGGCGACAAGGATACCGACGGGAACCAGTGCCCGCGGGCCGAGCGTCGGCGGCGCGGCCTCGTCGTGGATGACGTCGAACAGTTCGGGCGGCCCCTCGGTGAGGACGAGATACCCCTCCTCGTCCAAGTGGAGGATCTCGTCGACCGGCGTCTGGACCAACAGCGTGTCACCCGCGGCGAGTTCGACCCCCGCGAACCCCTCGCGGATGACGGTGTCGCCCCGGCGAATCGCCAGCACGGTCACGTCGAACCGCGAGCGGAGGCCAACGTCGCCGAGCGTCCGCCCGAGCAGTCGGGACTCGCCGTCGACGACGGCTTCGGCGAGGATACCGGCGTGGCCGCTCTCGGCCAGTAGTTCCTCGGTCACCGACTCGCGGGGGAGTTGCCGGAGTTCGTACCGCTCGGCGAACTGGTTGACCGCCTGCTTGCTCCCCCGGACCGTCAGTACGTCGTCGGCTTCAATCGGCCAGTCGGTCGCCGTCGCGAAGAACGATTCGCCGTCGCGGTCGATTTGGAGCACGTCGACGTCGATGGGGTCCACCGCGTCGGACGGCGCTTCCTCGTCGGCAGTGGCGGCGACTCCGTCCGTTTCGTCGACCAGCGCTTCGAGTTCCCCGCCGTCCAGCGCCTCCGCGACGGTCAGGCCGACCAGCGGCGAGGACTCTCGAACCGTCAACTGCGCGAGGTGGCGGTCCATATCGAACTCCTCGGTGAAGTCCGCGGCCGGGTGGATCCGTTCGGGGACGAGCGATTGACCCACGGTGAGGAGGTAGGCGACCCCGACCAGGAGGACGACGACGCCGACGGGCGTGAGCGTGAACATCGAGAACGGTTCGCCGAGCAGGTCGCGCGAGATGTCGCTCGCGAGCAAGTTCGTCGTCGTCCCGATGAGCGTCAGCGTGCCGCCCAGCATCGCGGCGAACGACAGGGGGAGGAGGAGTCGAGACGGCGAGATGCGGTAGCGCTCGGCGAGACTCGTCACCAGCGGGATGAACACGGCGACGATAGGAGTGTTGTTGACGAACCCGGCGCTGACGCTCGTCGTGCCGACGATGGCGGCCAGCAACCGGTTCTCGTCCCCACGGGTCAGCGTCGCCAGTCGCGCGGCAAGCCAGTCGACCAGTCCGGCCTGCTCGACACCGGCGCTCAGGATGTACATGGCGACGATGGTGACGACGGCGGGGCTGGCGAACCCCTCGATGGCCTCGCGGGCCGGGACGCCCGTGTACGGTTCGAGGACGGCCAGTGAGACGAGGACGGCGATGGCCGTCATGTCCGGCGAGAGCCACTCGGTAACGAACAGCGTCAGCGCGGCGGCGATGAGCGCGAACACGACGAGCGCGCCCGCCGATAGCGGGGCCATGTCTACGCGAAACGACCGTCTGTGGGATAAATGCTGGTGGGCGGCTGCTTACTCCCACGACACGTCGACCGAGCGGTCCGTCTCCCGGAGGATGAACGGGCCGATGGAGAGGGTCCGCTTGGTGACGGTGACGATGCGGAGGATGTACGCGAGCAGGATGGTGAAGGGGACCAGCGAGATGGTCGTCGTCGTCACCAGTATCCACAGCGAATCAGCGACCCAGAGCGTCGTTCCGGCGAAGTCCCGCGGGTCGAAGAATACCTGCGACGAGATGGCGACGGCGAGCGCGGGGACGGCGACGTACAGGAGCGTCCGCGAGAGGTTCGATAGCTCCCACTGGAAGTACAGCGTCTTGAAGTGTTCGCGGGCCGGGCCGAACAGTTCGAGCGTCTCCAAGAGGTCGTCGAGTTTGTCCAGCGCATCCTGCGAGAGGTCGTCGGTGTGCTCCCGTCGGATGCGTCGCCCGGCGTAGAGTTTCCACGAGTAGTTGTAGTTCAGGGCGGCTTTGACAACGTCGAACTCGCCGAAGTTCGCGCCTTCGAGTTGCTCCGTGACGGTCTCGGCGTTGCCGACGATAGAGTCGAGGTACGTCGACAGCAGGTCCGAGAGGTCGTCGCTCACCGCGCCTTTGTCGACGGCGTCGTCGAGGGCCTGGGCCTGCTCTTTGGTCGCGCGGACGAGCGAGCGGAGGAACGCGGACGGTTCCGCCGGACTGACGGCCGCGCCGACGGCGTCGGCGACGTTCTCGCGGAATGTCATCGCGCCGCTCATCCGGTCGCGCTGGTCACCGGCCGCGCCGAGTTCCTGCGAGAGGACGAGTTGGCTCAGCGTCAGAATCAGCGTGACGGCGGTAATCGTGCCGGTGATGAGCGCCTGGTACAGCGTCTCGATGGGGTCGCCGCGGACCAGCAGCGTGTGCGCGGACGTGGGATGGGCGACGCCGAAGACGAGGATGGTGGCGAACAGCAGCGCCGAGAACAGCGCGGCGACGAGTCGGCGGTCCGCGTCCAACAGGAACCAGATGACGCTCGCCCGCTCGTCGGCCCGTCCGCGCATGGTGTCGCTGGGCTGGTCGCGGTCGGAATCTGCCATACGGGGGGCCTCTCGCGCCTCCGATAAAAACGCACGTTCGTGCGAAGACGTGGCACGCCGACAGCGCCGTCGGGACGGCGGCTACCGTCCGGCGAGGAACGTCACGGCGGTCCGCTGCTGTTCGACTTCGGTTTCGAGGTGGTCGCGGAACTCGGCGAGGTCGATTTCCTTCTCCTCGCGCTCTTTGCGGTCGCGCACCGAGATGTCCCCCGCGTTCTCCTCGTTGTCGCCGATGATGAGCATGTAGGGGACCCGGTCGTCGTGGGCCTGCTGAATCTTCCGGCCGACGGTCCACGACCGGTCTTCGATTTTGACCCGGAAGTCGCCAAGTTCGTCTTGCAGTTCCTCACAGTAGGGGATGTTGTCGTCGGAAACGGGGAGGATACGGACCTGTTCGGGGGCCAACCACGGCGGGAACTTCCCGTTGTAGTGCTCGGTCAACACCATGAAGAACCGCTCGTAGGAGCCGTACAGCGCGCGGTGAATCATCACCGGGCGGTGGTCCTCGTTGTCCTCGCCCGTGTAGGTCAGGTCGAACCGCTCGGGCATGTTGAAGTCCAGTTGGACCGTGGGGCCGTCCCAGTTGCGCCCGAGTGCGTCCTCGAAGGCGAAGTCGATTTTGGGACCGTAGAACGCGCCGTCGCCCTCCTCGACGACGTAGTCGATGTCCTGAGCGTCGAGAACCGATTCGAGTTGGGACTCCGCTTTCTCCCAGATTTCGTCGCTGCCAACGGACTTCTCGGGCCGGGTGGCGAACTGGACGGTGTAGTCGAGGTTGAACGTGTCCAGCGTGTCGAGGATGATGTCGACGGTGGCCAGCACCTCCTGTTCTATCTGGTCGGGCCGGACGAACAGGTGGCCGTCGTCGATGGTGAACGCCCACGTCCGCGAGAGGCCCGACAGTTCGCCGCGCTGTTCTTTGCGGTACACCTTCCCGTCCTCGAAGTAGCGAACGGGGAGGTCACGGTAGGACCACGACTTCTGGTCGAAGATGGTCGCGTGGCCGGGACAGTTCATCGGCTTGAGGCCGTACTCCTCGTCGTTGACCTCCAGCAGGAACATGTCGTCGACGTAGTTGTCGTAGTGGCCGGACTTCTTCCACAGTTCCGTGCGGAAGACGTGTGGCGTCTCGATTTCGTCGTAGCCCGCGTCGCGGTTCAGTTCGGCGACGTAGTCCGACAGTTCGTTGAGAATCTTCTTGCCGTTCGGTTCGTACAGCGGGAGGCCCGGGCCGGTGGTGTCGTCGATGGAGAACAGGTCCATCTCCTGGCCGATTTTGCGGTGGTCGCGCTCCTGGGCCTTCTGTCGGCGTTCGAGGTAGTCGTCCAGTTCGCTCTGGGTGGGGAAGGCAGTCCCGTAGACGCGGGTGAGCGTCTCGTTGTCCTCCTCGCCGCGCCAGAACGCCGCCGAGATTTCCAGCAGGGCGAACCCACCGATTTCGCCGGTCGATTCGACGTGGGGGCCCTGACAGAGGTCGTAGAACTCGCCCTGTTCGTAGACGGAGACGGGGTCCTCACCGGCGGCCTCGGTTTCGAGGATGTCCTGCTTGAACGGGTTGTCCTCGTAGCGCTCGAAGGCCTCATCGCGGTCGACGAGAACGCGTTCGATGTCGTAGTCCTCCTCGATGATGGCCTCGGCCTCGTCCTCAATGGCTTCCAAGTCGTCCTCGTCTAAGTCGACGCCGGTGATGTCGTAGTAGAAACCGTCGTCGGTCCACGGTCCGATTGTCAGTGTCGCCTCGGGGAACTCGCGCTGGAGCGCCTGTGCGAAGACGTGGGCGGCCGAGTGGCGCAACACGTCGACGTACTCGTCGCTGGAGGGTGTGACGATGACCAGTTCGACGTCCGTCTCGATGGCCGTGTGCTTGTCGACTAACTCGCCGTCCACGACGCCCGCGACGGTGTCGTCACCGAGTCCCGGTCCGATTTCGTAGGCGACGTCTTCGACCGTACTACCGGCGTCCATCTCTAACGTGGACCCGTCCGGCAGCGTGACCGTGACCGTACTCATACCCGTGGATACGATAGCCGCCGGGGATAAGTGTATTGAGACGCGGACGCCCGCCCTCGAATCAGTTCGTCGTCAGGAGGTCGTGGTCGGCCCCGTCCGCGTCCTCTTCCTCCGTGACCGACCGGACGGATGCGACGCGGGTTGGCGGGTCCGCGACGGCGGCCTGCGCTATCGCCTCGTACTGCGTCGGGTCGCCAGCCTCCAGTTCCGCCAGTCGGTCGGAGACGGTCGTCACCTCGTCGCCGTCGGTGTGGGGCGTGACGCAGACGAGGTCGGCGCCGCGGTACTCGGCCAACAGCACCGCCGGGAACCGGATAGCCCGGTAGTGGGTGTCGTGCATCGTCGCGTCGACCTCTCGCATCTCGAAGGCTGGCGTCAGCGAAAGCCCGTTGGCCGCCGCCCACTCGCGGAAGACGGTGACGCGGTCGCGGGCGTACTCGCCGACGGCGGTCCGAGCGTCCGCCCGATTCGCGGGCGCTCGGTCGCCCCAGACGTGGACGTTCCGCTCGGCGAGGGGTCCGTCCTCGACCAGCGCGGCCGTCCGGTCGAGGACCGCGGTCTGTTGCTGATGGTAGCTCTCCGGTAGTAGCGACCGCAGGTACAACGCCGCTCGAACACCCCGTCTCTGGTCACTCCCGTGCATACTGATACCATAGTACGGGCCGATGGGTAAAAGTATGCTGGTTGACAAGTAATGCCGCGCTTACCGATTCGGTAAACAGTGGTAAATCGCCTCAGTCGAGATGGTCGTGTGGTGTGTCAACAGGGAGTTCTATGTGTCGGGGGCGCGGAGACGTGAGTGTCGATGTACGACAACGTACTCGTCGCGACAGACGGCAGTTCGGGCGCTACGGAGACGCTCACCCACGCCGTCGCCATCGCCCGCGACAACGACGCAGTGTTGCACGGTCTCTACGTCGTCGACAGACGCCTCTACCTCGCGGCGGAGAAAGACACACAGGACGACGTTCGGCAGTCGCTCGAAGAGGAGGGGGAGGTAGCGCTGGACGACGTCGCCGTCAGAGGAGAGGAAGCGGGACTGGAGACGGTGACGGAGATGGCCGAGGGCATCCCGCACAAGGTCATCACCGAGTACGCCGAGGCGGAGGGTATCGACCTCATGGTGGTGGGCACGCACGGGCGCACCGGCCGCAACCGCGTGGCGAACCTCGGGAGCGTCACCGAACGCGTCGTCGAGAACGCGCCGGTCCCGGTGCTGGTCGTCCACATCGACTGACCGCGCCGTACCGGCCCGAGGGAGACCTCTCTGTCGAGTGAAGTGACCGGTATCTTTTCGGATAACCCACACGCTGTACCGGTATGGACAGCCGCGAGTACGAGTTCGAGGGAGCCACGCCGGACATCCACGGATACGCGCACGTCAGCCGCGAAGCCACCGTCGTCGGCGACGTGAGCATCGGTCCGAACGCCAACGTCTGGCCGGGGTGCGTCCTCCGCGGCGACGTGGGACCCGTGGAAGTCGGCCGCCAGAGCGCCATCGGCGACGGCGCTATCCTTCACGCCTCCTCGGTCGGCGAGAAGGTGATGGTCGGCCACGGGGCCGTCCTCAACGACGCCGAGGTGCGCGACGGCGCGCTCGTCGGGTTCAACTCCACCGTCAGCGACGCCATCATCGGCAAGAGGTCAATCGTCGCCATGGGAACCGTCGTCCCGCCGGGCTACGAAGTCCCGCCGGAGTCGTTCGTCCGCGGGAGTCCCGCGCAGGTGACCCCGCTCTCGGAGACGAACATCGACCCCGACGAAGTGTTCGAGGCCTTCTCCTCGGGCGACTACGCCAATCTCGCCGCGCGGCACGAAGATTTGTTCGAGTAGGGCGAGACGCTGAGCGTACCGAAGCGTCTCGGAACAGCGCAGCGGTGAGGAACGACGAGCGAGCGACAGTGAGGGAGTCGGCCCTCGAGACGGAACGGCGAACGGAGTGGGCCGTGGAGTACGCCGCGAAACGCTGAGCGTAGCGAACGGCCCGCAAAACGGCGAGCCACGTGCTGGTTCTCGACGGCGACCGAAGCGCGCGGCCACCGTAACCGCCGCGGCAGTTATAAGGGAGGCACCGACACACACAGCACATGGACGATATCGTCGACCTGGTACGCCGGTCGCTCGCCGCCGAGACGTACACGGAGTTCGAAGACCGGGTCGACGCGCAGGCGAGAGAGTTGGAACGGGCCATCGAGGCGGGGGAGTTCGACAACGACGCGTTCTCGGTCGGTCTCGAAATCGAGTTGTACGCCATCAACAGCGAACCGGACCCGCCGGACCCCGAACCCGAGGCCGAGGAGGAAGTGAGCGAAGCGGACCTCGACGACGACCCCTCGGGCGGGTCGAACGCGTGGGACGACTCGCTAGAACCGGCCGCCGAGTCGGGCGGTGGCGGTGCGTCGCTCGAACCGGACAGCGGCGCGTCGTTAGACCCCGAGGGAGGGGCCGACGACGCGCTGGAATCAGACACCGGTGCGTCACTGGACGTGGAAGACGCCGACGACACCGAGAACGGCGGCGACGGACCCTCGCTCGACGTGGACCCGGACAGTCCGCTGGCCCAAGACGAGACGATAGCGACCGAAGACGAGAGCGAACCCGCGGTCGAGGTGGCCGCCACGGACGACGACGAACCGTACATGGACCCAGCGGACTGGGAAGGGCGACTCACGCGTCTCCCCGACGTGGTGTTCGAGGGCGAGGCCAACAAGGAACTGGGCCTGCACAACGCCGAGGTCAACACCGAACCCAACAGTTTCGACGGGAGCGGGATGGCGGTCCAGACCACCGCCGTCGAGATGCAGACGAAGCAGGCCCGCCAACAGGCCAGCAACCAGAACTGCGAACTCGTCTTGGACGCGATGTGGACCATCCCTCCCGAGGAAGGAAGCGAGGCGTACCTCTCGGCCCACGAGGAACGTGAGGGCGTGGTGATAGCCGAGAACATGCGGCAGGCCCCCCGATATGTCGCGCTGGACAACGAGGCACTCGGCCACGCCGGTGGCGAAATCGACTTCTCGGTCCCGGGGTACGACGGCGCGTTTCCGACCATCCTCTTCGAGTCGCTGGCGACCTCCATCCAGCCACACCTCCAGATTCCCGACAGCGATGCGTTCCCGGACTACTACAACGCCGCGATTCGGACCCTCGGCCCCCTGCTTGCGCTGTCGGCGAACTCGCCGTTCCTCCCGGCGGACATGTACGACGGCGTCGACGGCGCGTGGCTGTGTGACAACACCCACCACGAACTGCGCATCGCGGCCTTCGAACAGTCGGTCAACACGGGCGACCGGCCGAAGGTGCGGGTCCCGAGCGACATCGACGACGTGACCGACGTAGTCGACCGCGTCGTGGCGGACGAACTCTTCGCGCCGTTCCTGCGTGAGTGGCTGGCAGACGGCGACCGACGCGGCTTCGAAGACGAGTTCTGGGAGTTCGACCACAAGCGCGGGACCTACTGGCGGTGGCTCCGCTGTGTCGCCGGCGGCACGCCGGTCGACGGCGTCGCGAGCGAACGGTCGCTCCGCATCGAGTACCGGCCCCTGCCGACCCAACCGCACGTCGACGACATCGTCGGCTTGCAGGCGCTGACGGCTGGCCTCATTCGCGGCCTCGTCGTCGCGGACCATCCGCTCGCGGAACTGCCGTGGCAGGAGGCCGAGCGGAGTTTCTACGCCGCCGCGGAGGACGGCCTCGACGCCGACCTCTCGTGGGTGTCGACCCACGGCGAGCGGACGACGGACCACTCGGTCATCTTCGACGAGGTGTTCCGCTACGCCCGCCTCGGCCTCGACGCGCAGGGCGTCCCCGAGGCGACCGTCGACGAATATCTCGCGCCCATCGAGGCCCGCTACGAGGCCGGAGCGACGCCGAGTTCGTGGAAGGTCGGGCGCGTCCGCGAGTACCTCGACGACGGGCAGGCCGTCGGCGACGCCATCGAGGCGATGCAGCGGGACTACATCGCGAACAGCCGCGAGCACCACACCTTCGACGAATGGCTCTGAGTCAGCCGTAGACGGCCGTCCCGTCCAGCCACGGCGGTATCGGCACGCGGTCGATGTCGGTCCGCACGCGCATCCGTACCGTCCGAACCGTCCCGTCGGCGTATCGCTCGCGGTGGTCCACGTAGCGGATGCCCCCCCGACGGTCGACGTAGAGGCGCGAGTCGGCGGCGACGACCGTTCTGAACGCGCTCCGCGAGATGGTCGAGTTGGTCGTGTTCGCGCTGACGACGGCCAACCGTTCCCCGTTGCGGGTGACGGTTCCCGTCCGGTTGTAGACGAGGCCCGAGACGAGTTGCTGGAGGAAGAACAGCCCGCTCGCCGTCTCGACGTAGGGTACTTCGATGGACGTCTCTACCTGTCGCTCGACCCCCCGCTCGTAGCGGACGCCGTCGGCGACCACGGTGTCCGTCGTCGAGTTTCCGTATCGTCGCTGAACGCGGGCCACGTCGGCCTCGCGGTCGACCCACACGTCGACGGCCGTCTCGCCGCCCCCAGTGACCACGCGGCGGTGGAGGGTCCGCTCGCTAACCGTCCGGTGGTGGCCGATGACGATTTGACCGACGGCGGGCGTCCCGTCCTCGCTCTGTGGGAGCGTCACCGGCGCTGGCGGCGTCTCCGGGACCGGGGCCGCCGTCACCGGGGCCGTCTCGGTCGGTCGGCCGTCGTCGGCGAAGACGCCCGAGCATCCCGCGAGGACGACGAGCGCGACCGCCAGCAGCCGTCGCATACGCCCGCTTGGGCCGCTCTCGGCATGTAGCTACGGGACTCGGGCAGCGGCTCCCGGCTTACCACCATTTATCCGAATCAAACGCGAAGCCGTGGGTGATGGTTTCCACAGGCGAATCCGCGCCGAACATCTCGGCGACAGTCGCGAACGGTGAGGTAGAAGCGTTCGAACTCGACGACCACCTCGACGACGGCCCCGTCGTGCTGGCCTTCTTCCCCGGCGCGTTCACGCCGCCGTGTTCCAACGAGATGGTCGCACTGCAGGACCACCTCGGCGACTTTCACGACGCCGGAGCGACCGTCCTCGGTCTGAGCGCGGACTCGGCGTTCTCGCTCAACGCCTTCCGCGACGAACACGACCTCGGATTCTCGCTCCTCAGTGACATGGACCGGGACGCCATTCAGGACTACGGCCTCGAAATCGACATCGAGGAACTCGGCCTCCTCGGCGTCGCCAACCGCGCCGTTTTCGTCGTCGACGACGAGGGCGACGTCGCCTACGACTGGGTCGCCGACGACCCGACCAACGAACCGGACTACGCCGAATTGGTCGAGGCCGCCGAGAGCGCCTGACGCCGGCCTACACCAGCAAATTCTTTCGCTCGTCGACCGATAGCGGCGCCGCCGTCACGCCTCGAAGTCGGGGGTCGGTCGCGCGCCCGTCCCCGACTCGATGGCCCGGAGGTCGAACCGGTCGTCGGCGAGGGGGACGCCGTCGTAGGGGTCCGCGTCGAGCAACAGCGCGCCGTCTAGGTCGACGTAGTCGACAAGCGGCGAGAGGGAGACGGCGGCGGCGATGGAGGCGTTGGACTCGACCATACACCCGAGCATCGTCGAGAGGCGGTGGGCGTCGGCGGCGTGGACGATACGGCGGGCCGCCCGCGGGCCGCCGCACTTCATCAGTTTCACGTTGACCACGTCGCAGGCGTCCGCGACGCGGGGCACGTCCGTCGCCGTGACGCAGGCCTCGTCGGCACACACGGACATCGGTGTCGTCTCCGTGACCCGTCGTAGCCCGTCGACGTCGTCGGCGGGAACCGGTTGTTCGAGCATCGTTACCCCCGCCTCGGCCAGCCATCCGGCGTTCTCGACGGCCCTCTCGGCGTCCCACGCGGCGTTGGCGTCGACGCGGAGTTCGGCGTCGGGTGCGGCCTCGCGCACGGCGTCGAACCGCGCCCGGTCGTCCTCGGCCCCGAGTTTCACTTTCAATCGCGAAAAGCCCGCGTCGACGGCCGCACGGGCCTTCTCTGCCATCTTCTCCGGCGGGTCGATGCCGACCGTATAGGTCGTCGGCGGGGCCGCGTCGGGGTCCAGTCCCCACTGGCGATACAGGGGGACACCGAGCGACCGGGCAGCGAGGTCCGCGAGTGCGATTGAGACCGCCGCTCTCGCGGCCGGTTCCTTCGGGGCCCGTTCGCGCAAGCGTCGCTCGATTCGTTGCCCTGCGTGGGGGTCGCCGATTTCCGCGACGGCCTCCAACAGCGTGGGGAGCGTCGACTCGACGCTCGTCGGCGTCTCGCCGTAGTACTCGGTCGGCGTCGCCGCGCCGACCCCCGTCACGCCGTCGTGCGTGAGTTCGACGACGACGGCGGGACTCGTGGCGCTGGTCCGGCGGGCGATGCCGAAGGGCGTCGACAGCGGCAAGTCGTAGCGTTCGACGCGCCAGTTCATAGAATCGCGTCGAGCACTTCGTCGGGGACGCCGTCCCGGACCGGGTCCGTCGCCGGGACGCCGATGGCGTCGGCGTAGTCGGTCACCGCCGTCTCGGCCTCGTCGGCGTCGAGTTTGCTGGTGTTCAGCGACCCGGCGACCACCTCCGCGCCGGAGACGGGGGCCGCCATCTGCTCGTAGAGGTCGACGTACTCTGAGAGCGGCGGGATGGCGAACGATTCGTAGCCGTGGACCACCTCCTGCCCGGCGTTGTGACACATCACCAGCGCATCGGGTGCGGACCCGTGGAGGATGCTCGTCGTCACGCCGGAGTACGCCGGATGGGCGAGCGACCCCTGCCCCTCGACGATGAGCAGGTCCGCGTCCGCGGGCGTCTGGACCAACCGCTCGACGGCCCCGGCGGCGTAGTCCGAGATGACCCGGTCGACGACGATGCCCCATCCGGTGATGGCGATGCCGGTCTGTCCGGTCGGGACGACGGCCGCCTCGATGCCCCGCTCTCTCGCGGCGTCGCGCAGTTCGAAGGAGGCGGTCATCTTCCCCGTCGAGCAGTCCGTGCCGACGGTGGTGACGACGGTGGCGTCCACGTCCCCCGCGGTCCCCTCGGCGACGGTCAAGTCGTCGGGCGGTTTCCGGAGGTCGTCGAGGGCCCCGCCGTGTTCGGCGGCGAGGCGGACGAACTCTTCGTCGTCTTCGAGGAAGTCGTGGAGGCCGGACATGACGGTACATCCCCGCTCCAGCGCCGCGCGCACGTCGGGACGCCACGATTCGTCGAACTGGCCGCCGATGGGCGAGATACCGACGACGAGGGCGTCTATCTCGGGCACGTCGGCCATCGATGCGACGATGGGAGCGTCCTGTACGTCCGGGAGCACGTCGGCGACGCGGCTTCCGGCGCGCTCTCTGTCGACGACGGCGCGGACCTCGTGGTCACCGTAGCGGAGCAACCCGACGGCCGTCTTGGCGCGGTCGGGGAACGATTCGTGGGCGAGGACGGCGACCTGCATACGAGAACTGACGCGGGGGGTCCGCGTAAAAGTATGGTCGGACGTGCCTCACTCCTCGTCGAGGTCGAGTTGCGCGGCGAGTTCCTGCGGCTCGTAGTACACCCACTCGCGCTGAATCCGTCCGTCTTCGACCTCCATCTTGTCCATGAAGTTTATTTCGACCCGCTGACCCGTCGGCGGGATGCCGTCGAAATCGCCGTCGTGGGTCCCGGTGAACGTCGCGTCGAACATCACGACGCCGTCGTCGGCGAGCACGTCGCCGACGGTTATCTGCAGGTCCGGAAACCCGGTCGCGAACTCCCGTATCCACTCTTCGACGCCGCCCGGACCGCGGACCGTCCCGTCCGGTGCGCCGGGTTCGTACATGACGAACGACGGCGCGACGATGTCCCGAATCGTCTCGTACGCCCGTTCGTTCCACACGGCCAGATACGCGTCGACGACGGCCGGTGCGTCGCGGCGAGTAATCGATACCATCGTGATACACCGTGTGCTAGTTCGGTTCGCGGCAGAATATACACTCCTTCGGAGTAGAGGCCAGATAGCGACAGATACGCGCCGAATGGTCGGTTACTGGTCCAGCGTCGAGAGGACGCGCAGGACCCACTGGAGGACGTGGATGAACACGCCCATGACAGCGACGTAGATGCCGATGGCGTTGCGCAGGTCGCTGGCGTAGCGGTTCGTCTTCACCGCCCAAATCTCGTAGGTCAGGTCGACGACGAACCCGAGGAAGAAGAGGAGTCCGGCGACGACGAGCAGTATCGAGGCGACGAACACGCCCGCCGCGCCGACGACGAGGCCGCCGATGAAACAGGCGAACGCGTAGGTCTGCCACCGCGAGAAGTCGTGGTCGGTGCGGAAGACGACCAGCGTGATGGCGGCGGTGATGAGGCCGGTGACGACCGCTGTGATACCCAGTGCCGGGACGCGGAGCGAGGGCGCGACGGCGTACAGCAAGGCCGCCCCGAACACGCCGTAGCCGCTCTGAATCAGCGCGACGCCAGCGGCGGCCAATCCCATAGTGTCCCGCTGGATGCCCTTCGTCGCCAGCCAGTACCCGCCCCCGACGGAGACGGCGAAGGCGGCGACGCCGACGAAGAAGTTCGAGAACAGCGCCGCGCCGAGGGGCGCGAGGGGCGTGTACGACAGCGCCAACATCACGAGGACGTTCGCCGCGACGAGGGCCGTCCCCATCCCGACGATTTTGCTCACGTTCTGGTCGACGGCCGCGCCGGGCGTCGCTCGCGACCGCTCGAAAGTCCCACTCATGTATGGTGGTCGAATCGACACCGACACATGAGCTTTCTGTCCGCGTTCCGTGACCGGACTCTCAGTCCCGGCCGTGGCGGGTCACACAGGTCGAGAGGCCGATGAGTTCGACGGGTTCGGAGTTGTCCGGCGAGTAGACGACGCGCTGGCCCTTCTCCATGTAGGGCACCTTCGATTCGAGGTTGCTGGGGATGTTCACGGCCTTGATGGCGTCCTCGTCGCCCAGATTGAGGACCATCGTCGTGTTTATCTGCTTGAACACGGGGTCGGCGATGTCCTGTGGGTCCTGCGTGATGAGGTACAGGCCCAACCGCTCTTTCCGGCCCTGTTTGGCTGCTTCGGTGAACTTCCCGATGACCTTCCGGCCCTGGACGCTGTCGGCGTCGGTGAGGAAGTTGTGCGCCTCGTCCATTCCGAGGACGAGGGGCGTCTCCTTGATGCGGTCGTAGCGCGGGTCGTTCGAGAGTTTCTGGTCGATGAGGAGGCTGGACACCGCGAGCACGATGGTCGACGCCGTCCGGGAATCGGTGATGTGGTAGGTGGGGATGACGGTGAGGCCGCCGTCGCGGACGAGGCGGGCGACTTGGTCGGTGATGGGTTCGGCGTCCTGGTCGAAGACGGCCCCGAACCCGCGGACCCGCCGTTTCACGGCGTCGAAGGTTGCCTCGTGTACGTCACCGGCCTCGTGGAGTTCCTCTTTCAGCGCCGGGTCGTCGAGGAAGGTGAGGAACTGGTCGTAGGTGGCTCCCCGGCCGTACTCGCGCTTGAACCGCGGCAGGAAGGTGTTGACCAAGGCCCCGTACTGGTTGTCGTTGAGGCTGGACCCGGCGATGAGCCACGGGTTGCCGTGGACCAGCGAGAAGGGGATGGTGAACTCCACCTGTTCGGCGTGGTGGTGACTGGCGCTGTAGTTCGTCCCGGCCACCTTCGGGATGAAGGCGATAGTGTCGTCGTACCCGCCGTAGGCGACCCCCTCGCGCTCACAGCGGCGGGCGAAGTCGTCGGTCAGGTCGGGGTTGTCGTCGTGCATCTGGGCGTACTCGTCTTGGGGGTCGAACTGGACGACGGCCAGTTCGGGCGAGCGGCCGTCGCTCATCTCGTAGGTCCGCCCGAGGTACTGCCGGAGGACGTTCTTCGAACTGTGGGTCTTCCCGGACCCCGTGCCACCGGCGACCAGCGTGTGCCGGAAAATGAGGGGGTCGCCGTCGGTGTAGTCGTCCTTCAGGCGGTAGTCGATGGTCGGCGGTTCGGCGCTCGTGCGGACCTTCTCCCCGCCGACCGAGAGGTGACCGAGGAAGACGCCGTCCTCGGGAATCTTCAGGCCGGTCTTGATTTCGGACTTGTCGGTGGCCTCCCGGACGGCGGTGTCTGGTTTCGGTATCCGGTCGGTCATCCGCCGCTTCAGTTCGCCGCCGTCCTGATAGAGGACGGCGAGCGGGTCCAGTTCGGCCATGAACTTGAAGTCGCGTTCGTCGATGCTCGTCTCGCGCATCGCGCGGCGGGCGTGAATCTCGGTGGCGTCGTCGGTGCGGAATTCGCGGGCGTACTCCAAGGCAGAGATGCGACAGAAGAGGCGCTCGCCGTCGGGGTAGGGGACGAGAAGGTACTTGCCGATGCGGACCGTCGAGCGGTTCCCGGCGGTGACGTACGCCCGGAGCGCGCACTCCTCGGCGTCCTCGCTGATGCGAAGGCCGTTCGCGGCCGAGAGGACGCCGAGACCGGTGTCGACGCCGGTCGGGCCGATGTCGTCGACCTCCTCGAAGTCGTCGTCTCGGTCGGTGGCCGCGTCGGTCGCGGTGCTCGCTCCCGTCTCCGCCGACGACTGGGCGGTCGTCTCGGTTGTCTCGCTGGCGGTCGCGGCGTCGGCGCTCTCGGCGTCGCCGTCGTCGCCGTCGAAATCGGTGAAGTCCCCCAAGTCGGACATATCGCCACCGACGGTAGCCGGGGACTAACACCTTTCCCCGCCGCGGCGGAAGTGAAACCTTACGCTCGTGGCCCGGTAGGATGGGGTATGGACAAGGCGCGGGTGATGTCGTTCAACGTCCGGTACGACGCTCCCGAAGACGGACTGGACAACTGGTCGCACCGTCGACGACTGGTCGCCAGCACGATACGGTACCACGGCCCCGACATCGTCGGGACACAGGAGGCACAGGCCCACCAGATACTCGAACTGGAGACGGTCCTGCCGAGTTACGACTGGGTGGGTGACCCGCGCGACACCGTGGAGGCGGGCGGCGAACACACCGCCATCGGCTACCGGACCTCCCGGTTCGACTGCGAGGCGACCGAGACGTTCTGGCTCTCTGAGACCCCCGACGAACCCGGGAGCGTCGGGTGGGACGCGGCCTATCCGCGCGTCGCCACCTCCGCGCGGTTGCGCGACCGGGACTCCGGGGAGGTGGTCGTCGTCGTGAACACGCACTTAGACCACAAGGGTGCACGCGCCCGGCGAGAGGGCATCGACCTGATTCTCTCGTACATCGACGACACCGTCGACGGCGAACCGGTCGTCCTCAACGGCGATTTCAACTGCGTCGTCGGCGACCCGGCACACGAACGCGCCGACGGCCACGCCCTCCCCGACGGCCGGGAACTCCGTGATACGCGCGACCTGAGCCCGTTTCAGCACGGGCCGACGACGACCCGGACGGACTTTCACGACCTCATCCCGGACATGGGCATCGACCACGTGTTCGTCGGTAGCGACACCGTCGTCGACGGGTGGGCCGCGGTCGCCGACCGGGACGACGAACACTACGCCTCCGACCACCTCCCTGTCGTCGTGGACTGTCGGTTCTGAGGCGCGGTTCGGTCGCCACCCCGTGTCGTATGATAGCGACCCACAGGCACCATACGTCTAAAAGCCTTTCGCGGGGAGGCTTTTGCACGTACGGCCCCTACGCCTCGGTATGTTGTTCATTCGCGGGACCACCGGGGGGACCGGTCTGACCGGCACGCTGTACGAACCGGGCGAAGACCCGCCGTCGTTCCGGGGCGCGCCGGACGAGGGGTCGCCGTACGTCTGGGTGTGTGACGCCTTCTACGAAGTCGAGAGCGGCGGGCAGGTCCAGGCCATCGGTGACCGGGAACTCCGCGTTGCCTTCGAGTCGCCGATGCCCCGCGGATTCGAGACGCGCGAGACGGCCATCGAGGCGGCGAAAGACCACGTCCGGACGCAGTTCGCGCGCCTCGGCGTCGAGGAGGCCGCTGTCGAGGTGACCGTGCTGCAGGTCGAGGAAGCGTAGGTCAGAACACTTCATCGGCCGCGCCCCAGCGGGTGTCGTTGTACTCTTTCTCCCGGTCGGTGTCGAACGCCTGTTCGATGCGGCGAGTGAGTCGTTCGCCGCCCTCGCGGTCGATGCTGGCGAGTTCGTCGGCCTTCGCGACGGCCAGCGGCGGCCCCTTCCGGGCGGCCACGTCGTGGAGAATCTGCCGCGTGAGTCGTTCTCGGCGCTCCTCGTCACTCGTGAACGCGTAGGGCGCTTCCACGCGGAAGACGAGGTCGCTCCGGGGGTCGTAACAGACGAAGAAGGTGACCTCGTACAGTTCGGGGTCCAGCGAGCGCTCGATGCCGAGGGCGTCGCCGTCGGCGGCCATCACGCCGTCGGTTCCGGCCCGCGAGCGGAACCAGTTCGTGCAGGTGAGCGCGTCCGTCAGGAGTTCCCCGTCCTCGTCGCGTCGCTCCAGTACGCGGCGGAAGAACGCGGTGTCGTTGACCCACGGCGCGTTCGTCCGCTTGCGGACCCCGCGGGTCAGCGCCTTCGTCGAGGAGTTCTTGATGAACCCGACCAGCGGCACGTCCCGGTCGACGAACCGCTCGACGAGTTCGACGTAGTTGCCGACGACGGTTTTCGGTTCGTCGCTCTCGTCCAGCAGTTCGGCCAGTTCGGTGTCGCGGTCGGCCCACCGCAACAGGCCCGTCGGATAGAGCGGCCCGTCCAAGATGAACAGGTCCTCGACGGTGTCGGCGTTCAACAGCGCGTGTTCGCTCTCGGCGAGGTAGAGGGCCAGCGCGTGGACGACCCGTTGCTCGAAGCGGTCGACCTTCGGGGCGTCGAGCACCCGGCGGCGGCCGTAGCCGTGGTCGAGGCCCTGCCAGTCGCCGTCGAACGCGATGGTCGCGTCGTTGGAGTGGACGGCCATGATGATGGTCCGACCGCGGTGCAGTTCCACGTCCGACGGCGTCGCGCTCATCGCCGCCTGGGCCACGTCGATGACGAGGCCGTTCTTGAACGTCGTCGGGTTGATGGTCCCCGAGTCGAGGCCGTGTTGCGTGGGGTAGGGCGGCTCCGTGAGCGCGGCATCCTCGATGTCGACCATCCGGCGGCGTTGCTCGCCCATCGGTGCCAGTAGCTCACCCCCGTGCGTGTCGTAGAGCGGGTCCAGAAAGTTCGCCCACACCGTCTCGGCGGCGGCCCCCTGGTCACTCGTCTCGACGGTCTGGCGAACCTGTCTGGCGAGGCTCGCGATGCCGTCGACGTGTACCGGGTCCAGCGTCATGTGCGTGGGTTCGGGGGCGCGAGCATAACTCTGGTGGGGACAGACACAACAGTTAGGAGCGTGCTGTCGGTAGGCCGCCCCATGTGGGAGACAGTCGCCGAAAGAGTGCGCTACCTGCGGGAGCGACGCTGAGATGGTCGTCTTCGACGTGTTGTTCGTCGGCGTCGCCGTCGTCGCCCTCTGGTTCGGGGCCGACCAGTTCGTTACGGGAGCGGCCCGTCTCGCTCGCCGACTCGGCGTCCCGGGGCTGGTCGTCGGCCTCACCGTGGTCGCCTTCGGCACGTCCGCCCCCGAGTTCGCGGTGACGCTGGACGCCGCGCTGGCCGGGCAGACGGACATCTCCGTCGCGAACGTCGTCGGGTCGAACGTCCTCAACCTCGGGTTCATCCTCGGCGGCGTGGCCCTCGTTCGGGCGCTGACGGCGTCGACGGCGCTGCTCCGCCGCGACACCGTCGTCCTCGTCCTCTCGTCGCTCGTCCTCGTAGCGCTCGTCTCCGACGGCCGTCTCACGCGCCTCGAAGGCGGCCTGCTGTTCGGAGCGCTCCTCGTCTATCTCGGCGTCCTCGCTCGCGTCGGCGGCGGAAGCGTCGAACCGGACACCGACCAGCGGTTCCACTGGCCGGACGTGGGTCGCCTCGTCGGCGGCCTCGCACTGGTCGTCGGCGGCGGCCACCTGTTGGTCGTCTCGGCCGTCGACATCGCGCAAGTCGTCGGCGTCTCCGAGTGGGTCATCGGCCTCACCGTCGTCGCCGCGGGCACCTCGCTCCCGGAGTTCGCCACGTCGATGGCGGCGGCCACGCAGGGGCGGACGGGCATCTCCGCGGGGAACCTCGTCGGCAGTTGTATCTTCAACGTTCTGGGCGTCCTCGGACTGGCCGCGGTGGTTCACCCCCTCCCGGTCGCGCCCGTCGGTATCGAGGGAGCGACGTGGCTCCTCGGGACGACGGTGCTGGTGCTCGTCCTCTTTTATACGGAAGAAGTGCTGTCGCGGCTGGAAGGCGGTCTGTTGGTCGTCCTCAACGCCGCGAACTGGGTCGTGAACCTGCTATGATTACTCTTTGCCCGACTCCTCGCGGAGGAGGCGTTCGATGGCCTCGGCGATTTCCTCGTACGAGCTCATCGAGAGGCCGTCGGTGGTGATGAGGATACCCTGGCGCTCCGTCGTGACCCGGAGGAGATAGCCGTTCTCGAAGGCCCGAACCGTGAACTTGTAGTCGCCGAGTTCGGACTCCTGATACGCGTTCTTCGTCTGTTTGTAGCCCTGCCACTCGTGGCCGACGAAGGTGTTCAGGTCGGCGTCCTGTTCTAAGTCCTCGCGGAGGTACAACTGCTCGAAGTTCGCCCGCGTGAAGTACGTGACCGACCGCAGGGAATCCCCGGTCGCCGTCCGCGCCGTCGTGACGATGCTGTCGGCGAGGTCCTCCGAGAGGATGTTTCGTGTCATGCCCATAGGGTGACGGGCCAGCGTCTTAAGGTCGGGGTTCCCGGCGACGGGGTTCGGTCTTCCGGGACGCTCACTCGGTTCGTTCGGCGTCGAGGGCCGCCAGCGCCGCGCCGCCTGGCCCCGGTCCGGCGAGCGCCGCCTAAGCGCTACGGAGCGGTCCGTTCGGTCCGACCGAAGGGCTATTACGCGGGTCGTGCGACCCGCCTAGTATGCAAGTCGGGCTCGTAATCCTCGACGGCTGGGGCCTGAACCCGGACGACGACGTTCGGGACGCGGTGGCCGCCGCCGACACGCCGAACTTCGACCGGTACTGGGACGCAGGCGCACACTCGACGCTGGAGACGCACGGCCGCCGCGTCGGCCTCCCGGAGGGCCAGATGGGCAACTCCGAGGTCGGCCACCTCAACATCGGGGCCGGACGCGTCGTCAAGCAGGACTCCGCCCGCGTCAGCGACAGCATCGCTCGCTCGCGTGGCGAGGTCGCGGCCGACGAGACGGCCGAGGACCCGCCCTTCTTCGAGAACGAGCGGGTTCTGTCGGCCTTCGAGTACGCCGAGGACCACGGCGGCCGCGTCCACTTCATGGGACTGGTCTCGGACGGCGGCGTCCACTCCTATCAGGACCACCTCCACGCGCTCATCGAACTCGCCGACGAGCGAGACGCCGACGCCGTGACCCACGCCTTCACCGACGGCCGCGACACCTCGCCGAAAGGCGGCGAGGGCTACCTCGCAGAACTGGAAGCACACGCCGACGACCACGGGACCGGACGGGTCGCCACCGTAACCGGCCGCTACTACGCGATGGACCGCGACCAGAACTGGGACCGGACACGCCGGGCCTACGACGCCATCGTGAACCGCGAGGCCGACCACACCGCCGCGTCGGCCGTCGCCGCCGCCACCGAGTCCTACGAGCGCGGGGACACCGACGAGTTCGTCGAACCGACGCTCGTCGAGGGCGGGGCCGCCCTCGAAGACGGGGATGCGGTCGTCTTCTTCAACTTCCGGTCGGACCGCGCCCGCCAACTCACGCGGATGCTCGCCGACATCCGGCCGGAGGACTGGGGGGCCGACACCGAACCGCCGGCGACACGGGTCGTCACCATGACCCAGTACGACGCCACGTTCGACCTCCCCATCGCGTTCCCGCCGAACCAACCGCAAGACGTGCTGGGCGAGGTGCTGGCCGACGCCGGGAAGACTCAACTCCGACTCGCCGAGACGGAGAAGTACGCCCACGTCACCTACTTCCTCAACGGCGGCCGCGAGGTGGAGTTCGACGGCGAGGTTCGACACATCGTCGAGAGTCCCGACGTGCCCACCTACGACCTGCAACCCGAGATGAGTGCCCCCGAGGTGACCGACACCGCCATCGGGGTCATCGAGAGCGAGGACCCCGACGCGATGGTGCTCAACTACGCGAACCCGGACATGGTGGGCCACACCGGCGACTTCGAGGCGGCCGTCGAGGCCGTCGAAGCCGTCGACGAGCAGTTGGGGCGACTCGCCGCGGCGATTCAGGCCGCTGGCGGGCACCTCCTCGTCTGTGCCGACCACGGCAACGCCGACAACATGGGGACCGAATCCGACCCCCACACGGCCCACACGACCAATCCCGTCCCGTTCATCTACGTCTCACCGGACGGGACTGCGGGCGGCAAGACGGCCCGCGACGGCGGGACGCTGGCCGACCTCGCGCCGACGATGCTCGCGCTCATGGGCGTCGAGCGACCCGACGCGATGACCGGCACGCCGCTGGTCGAGTAGTCGAGTAGTCGATTCGCCGCCTTCGCGTCGACCGCGCTACGCTGTCCTGAACGCGGAGTGACCGCTACGCCCCGTCCAACCGCGAGAGGTACCGCGGCGGGACGAAATCGGTTGTGAACGTCGCCCGTCCGCGTCGGGTCACGTCGTGAGCGTCGGCCTCCATCGCGGCGGCGTCGACCACCAGCACGACCGGGTCGCTGGCGTGGCGCGCGCCGACTTCGCGGGCCGTCTCCACGTCACCGGAGAGGTGGACCTGCTGGCGACCCATCGGTTTCAAGCCCTCCGTGAGAATCGCGTCGACGTTCCGCGGCGCGGTGCCGTGATACAGCGTCCCGGGCACCGGGTCGTCGCCAGCGTCGAGGGTCACGTCGACAGAGTGGCCGTAGGCCGCGCGAACCCGGTCGGCGTCGCCGTCGCCGCCGGTCCGCTCGAACCGCCCTTTCGGGTCCGTGGCGACCACCGCCGCCAGCGACTCGCGGTCGGCCCAGCCGTACTTTCGCTCGACGGCGGCGACCAGCGAGTCGAACGGCGTCCATCCGGCGTCGTCGAGTCTTATCCCGGCGTCGGCGGGGAAGTGTCGGAGCGCGCCCGAGACGAACTTCGAGAGGCGTCGCCGTCGGTCACCCGAGAGGACGGGGCGGCCCCCTGACGCACAGGCGGGACAGGCCTCGCCCTCGAAGAAACCGTGGTCCTCGCAGATTCGGACGGCGTCGGGCATCACCCTCTCGTGGGTCACTCCGACGGAAAAACGTCCCGCCTATCCGGTCCGGAAGGAGAGGTCCAGCGTCGGCGCGGAGTGGGTCAGCGCCCCCATGGAAATCACGTCGACGCCCGTCGCGGCGTAGTCGGGCACGTCGGCGACGGTGATGCCGCCGCTGGCCTCGGTGAGTGTCTCGCCGTCCGTCGCCGCCACGAGGTCGACGGCACGTTCGGTTTCAGCGACGCTCATGTTGTCCAGCAGGACGATGTCCGCCCCGGCCTCGGCGGCCCGCGGCGCGTCCGCGGGCGTCTCGACTTCCACGTCGAGTTGCGTGGCGAACGACGCGCGCTCGCGGAAGTGCTCGATAGCGCCCGCCAGTCCCATCTCGGCGACGTGGTTGTCCTTGACCATCACCATGTGCGAGAGGTCCAGTCGGTGGGTGTCGCCGCCGCCCGCAACGACGGCGCGCTTCTCCACGCCGCGCAGGCCGGGCGTCGTCTTGCGGGTCGCCGCGATACGCACCGCGTCGTCGACGGTTCGGGCCGCGTCGACGGCCGCCCGCGTCTCCGTGGCGATGCCCGACGCGTGGCCGACGACGTTGACCGCGACCCGCTCTCCGCGCAGGACCTCGCGGGCCGGTCCCGCGACCCGGAGGACCACATCTCCGGCGTCGATTCGGTCGCCGTCGTCTGTTTCGAGGGTCACATCGCAATCCAGATACTCGAAGACGGCACTGGCGGCGTCGAGGCCAGCGACCACGCCGGACTCCTTGGCCACGAGTCGACCCTCGGTGTCGCCGGGGACCTGATTCGTCACGTCGTGGTGGCCCACGTCCTCGCGGAGCCATCGTTCCACGTCGGCGTTCGTAATCATCAGTCCGCCGTTGGCGTCTCCGCGTCGGCCACGAGGTTGTGCGTGCCGACGCTCTCGGTGTTCTCGGTGGCGTGGCGGGCGATCAGTAGCGCCGTGACGCTCGCGTTCCGGAGTTCGTACAGCGAGCGCGAGGTCCGGGTCCGGACGTAGGCGTCGACTTCGCCTTTCAGGCGGCGGAGGAGCGCGAGCGACCGGTTCAGGTCCGCGGGCGTCCGTTCGACGCCGACTTGCTCGTCCATCACGCGACGGAGACGGTGGAACTTCTCGCGGGCGAAGCGGTCCGGGAGGTCCGGGTCCCGGGTCAGCAGGTCCGGGGCCTCGATTGGGTCGGCGTCGTTCCCGGCGGCGTCCGCGCCGGCGCGAAGGCCCCAGACGAGGCCTTCGAGCAGGGACGTGGAGGCGAGTCGGTTCGCGCCGTGGACGCCGGTGCGGGAACACTCGCCGACGGCGTACAACCTATCGAGCGTCGTCCGGCCCCGGTCGTCGACGGCGACGCCGCCACAGAGGAAGTGTTCGGCGGGCGCGACCGGAATCCCCTCGTCGTAGTCGACCCCGTGTTCCGCACAGCGGTCGGCGAGGCCGGGGAACTCGTCGGCGAAGTCCACTGGCGACACGTCCAGACGGACCTCGCCGGTGGCTTCGCGTTCGGCCGTCACGGCCCGGGCGACCACGTCGCGCGGAGCGAGTTCGGCGTCCGCGTGGTAGTCGGGCATGAACCGCTCGCCGTCGCCGTTGCGCAGGAGGCCGCCCTCGCCGCGGACCGCCTCGCTGACGAGGAAGGCCACGTCGGCGTCCGCGCCGGTGGTGCTGTCTGCGTCGTCGACGACGCAGGCGGTCGGGTGGAACTGCACGTACTCCATGTCCCGAACGTCTGCCCCCGCTAGCGCGGCCATCGCGATACCGTCGCCGGTAGCGTTGTCGGGGTTCGTCGTCCGCGGGTAGAGTTCGCCGATACCGCCGGTGGCGAGGACGACGCTGCCCGCGAAGTGCGGGCGCACGTCGTCGTCGGATTCGAGCATCGCGCCGTGGACGCGGCCCTCGTGGCGAATTAGTTCCAGCGCGGCGGTGTCGTCGATAATCTCGACGCCGTCGTGGGCATCCAGATAGTTCAGGAACGGGACGTGGATGTGCTTGCCCGTCGCCGCGTCGACGTGGAGGATGCGGTCCTCGCTGTGGGCGGCCTCTCTGGTGTAGTCCGGGCCGTCATCGCCGCTGTCAAATTCGACTGCCAGCGTCTCGAACAGCACGTCTTGGACGGCGTCGTTCGCGTTCTCGACCAACACGTCGACGGCGTCGGCGTCGGCGGTGTCGTCGCTGGCCGCGACGATGTCGTCTTTGAACTGTTCGGGGTCGTCCCGGGAGACGGCGATACCGCCCTGCGCCCACCACGAGGACGCGCCTTCGGGGCGGGTGGCTTTGGTGACGAGCGTCACGTCGTCGCCCTGCCGTGTCGCGCCGAGCGCCGCCGCCAACCCGGCGAGGCCGGACCCGACGACGAGTACGTCGGAGGTGTCGTGGTCGGTCATACTCAGATGTCCAGCATCCGGTCGAGCGCGACCTGTGCGAGTTCCTTCTCTTCGGGCGCGACTTCGATGACGTTGCGTTCGCGCCCCGCGACCAGTTCCTCCAAGACCCACGTCAGGTAGTTGGGGTCGATTTGGCGCATGGCGTTGCAATCCATGCAGGCGTCGCCACAGAGCGGAATTACGTTCACCTCGGGGTGCCACCGCTGGAGGTGGTTGGTGAGGTGAATCTCGGTCCCGATGGCCCACGTCTCGCCGGGGTCGGCGTCCGCGACTGTCTCGCAGATGGTCGCCGTCGACCCGACCACGTCGGCCGCTTCGACGACTTCGCGACGGCACTCGGGGTGGACGATGACGTTCGCGTCGGGGTCGTCGGCCCGAATCTGTTCGATGTGGTCCTCGCGGAACCGCTCGTGGACCTGACAGTACCCCTCCCAGAGGACGATGTCGTTCTCGACGGCCGCGGCGGCGTCGGTTCCCTCGGGGTCCCACGGGTCCCACTGGACCGTCTCGTCGGCCATATCCAGTCGGTGTGCGGTGTTCTCGCCGAGGTGTTTGTCGGGCAGGAACAGCACTTTGTCACCCTTCTCGAAGGCGTACTCGAAGGCTTTGTGCGCGTTCGAGGACGTACAGACCAAGCCGCCCTGTTCGGCGCAGAACGCCTTCAGGTCGGCGTAACTGTTCATGTACGTGATGGGGATGATGGTCTCGTCCGTCGCGGCCGTGAGTTCGGCCCACGCAGCGTCGACTTGCAGGGCCTCGGCCATCCCCGCCATCGGACACGAGGCTTCCATCGACGGCAATATCACGCTCTGGTCGTCGTCCGTGATGATGTCGGCGGATTCGGCCATGAACGTCACGCCGCCGAAGATTACGTAGTCGGCGTCGCTCTCGGCCGCTTCGACGGACAGTTGGTAGGAGTCGCCGATGAAATCCGCGTGCTCGACGATTTCCCGGCGCTGGTAGTTGTGGCCGAGGATGACCACGTCGTCGCCCAGTTCGTCGAGCGCGGCCTCGATGCGCTCGGTCCGTTCGTCCGCCTCTAACTCCCGGTACGCGGGGGGTAGCTGTTCGAGGTTGTCGTATTTGAAGAGACTGAGGTCGGTTTCGAACTCAGCTGTTTCCATTTTTGGCACGGTTGACCAGCCTATGAGTATCACACCGTTCGGACGGCGGTATTGAAAACATTTTGCCTTCAATGATGCGGCCTGGGGAGAATTGGGAGACAGACACACCGATTGGTGATTTTCGGTACTGTCGAGGCCACATGTGTGAAAATGTCTAGCCAACCATTGCGGATAAGGTCCGCTTATCCGTTCCGGGCCGTCGCTATCGCTCTCGTAACTTTGTGTATCTCGTGCTTTCTGGGCGTATGACCGACCACTCCGAGGTCGACACCGGTCGGCGACGGGTGCTCGCGGGCGCACTCGCCGCGGCGCTCCCCGCTGGCGTCGCCCGCGCGGAAACCGTCGAGACGTTGCCCACGGCGGGGCAGACGGCGGACGGGGACGCCTCCGCGGCGGTGTTCCCGCAGGGCGTCGCCAGCGGCGGACCGTCGACGGACGGGGCCGTCCTCTGGACCCGCCTCTCTCCGGACGCCTACCGCGAGGGGGCGCAACTGCGCGTGACCGTCGCCCGCGACGAGGCGCTAAACGACGCCGTCGGGTCGTGGCGCGTCCCGACCGACCGCCTCACCGAGCAGGACTACACGATGAAAGTCGCCCTCGACGGCGAACTGTCGGCCGACCGAACCTACTACTACCGCTTCGAGTACGACGGCGCGGCCAGTCCGGTCGGGCGCACGCAGACGCTCCCCGCCGCCGACGCGAGTCCGGACCGCGTCGCGTTCGCCCTCATGACCTGTCAGGACTACCGGAACGGCTACTACGGCGCGTATGACCACGTCGCGCGGGAAGACGTGGACTTCATCGTCCACCTGGGTGACTTCATCTACGAACACGGGGGCAACAGCCAGTACGCCGGGCGCTCGCTCTCGTTGCCGAACGGCAAGAACGTCGTCATGGGCGTCGAGGACTTCCGCTATCTGCACCGCACGTACCGAAGCGACCGGTTCCTCCGAACGGCGCTCGCGGCTCACCCCGTCCTCCAGACGTGGGACGACCACGAGATAGTGAACAACCGCTACTGGGACTACGAGGAGTCCCGCCCCTACGCGGGCGACGGGGACCATCCGCGCAACGCCGACGCCGAGTTCATGACGCGACTGTTCGCGGAGGGCATCCGGGCGTGGTGGGAGTACACGCCGACGCGGGTCCCCTACGACCCCGACGCCGACTCCCTGCTGGAGCAACTCGAACTGTGGCGCTCGCTCCGCTTCGGTGACCTCGTGGAACTGTTCCTCACGGACGAGCGACTGTTCCGGAGTTCCCCGGCCGACGGCGCGCAGTTCGGCGCGCGCATCGGCGAGGCGGGCGACGAGATAACCGAGACGATGCTCGGCGAGCGCCAGCGAGGGTGGTTCACCGAGCGGTTGGCGAGCACCGACGCGACGTGGTCGGCGTGGGCGAACGAGGTGTTGGCGATGGAGTTCGACCTCGACTTGGCCGGGGTGTCGCTGCTCAACGCCGACGCGTGGGACGCCTTCCCCGCCGAACGCGACCGAATCCTGCGGAGCGCGGCGTCCGGCGACGGGACGCTCGTCGCGCTGACCGGCGACATGCACACCGCGCTGGCGGGCTACATCGAGGGGGAAGACGACCGCTACGGTGTGGAGTTCATGACGCCAGCCGTCACGAGTCAGAACCTCCGGGAACTGCTGGGTATCCCCGACGAACGCGGTATCCGGGAACTCGTCGAGTCGTACGTCCAGCAGTACAACCCCCACGTCGACTTCTTCAACAGCCACGACTGGGGGTACGCCACCGTCGAGTTCACGCCGGAGGACTGCACGTACAGCGCCTACGGTGTGGACAAAGCGACCGATTCGGCCGACGCGAACCGCCGTCTCTTGGCTCGCTATCGCTGTCCGGCCGGGCGCTACGACCTCCAGCGCCTGCGGTGACCGTCCGCAAGAGCAACTGTTAGGGGGGCGGCCCGCTACCGCCCTGTATGACCGACACCGACGCCGAGACGCTCGCCGAGCGAGTCCGCGACGGCGAGTTGCGCCTCTACGAACTCGAAGACCACGCCGACGCCGAGACGGCCGCCGCCGCCCGCCGCCGCCTCCTCGCCGCGGAGACGGGCGCGGACCTCTCGACGGTCGGCGAGTACGCCTTCGACGCCGCCGACGCAGACAGCAACATCGAGAACATGGTCGGGGCCGCCCAGATTCCGATGGGCGTTGTCGGCCCCCTCCCGATAGACGGCGGGGCCGCCGACGGCGAGCACTACCTCCCGCTGGCGACGACGGAGGGCGCGCTGTTGGCCTCGGTCAACCGCGGCGTCTCCACCATCCGCACGGCCGGTGGCGCGACGGCCCGCGTCCTCAAGTCCGGGATGACCCGCGCGCCCGTGTTTCGGGTCGAAGACGTGGCCGCCGCCGGGGAAGTGTCCTCGTGGGTCCGCGAGAATGTCGACCGACTGGCCGAGGCCGCCGAGTCCACGACCAGCCACGGCGAACTGCAGGACGTGACGCCCTACGTCGTCGGCGACAGCGTCTTCCTGCGCTTTTCCTACGACACGAAAGACGCGATGGGGATGAACATGGCGACCATCGCCACCGAAGCGGCCTGCGACGTTATCGAGGACGAGACCCCAGCGGACCTCGTCGCCCTGTCGGGGAACCTCTGTTCGGACAAGAAACCCGCGGCCATCAACGCCATCGAGGGACGGGGCCGGACCGTCTCCGCCGACGTGCTCGTCCCGCACGAACAGGTCGAAGAACGGCTGAACACCACCAGCGACGCTATCGTCGAGGCCAACACCCGCAAGAACCTCGTCGGGTCCGCGAAGGCCGGTGCGCTCGGCTTCAACGCCCACGCCGCCAACGTCGTCGCCGCCGCGTTCCTCGCACTCGGGCAGGACGCCGCGCAGGTCGTCGAGGGGAGCAACACCATCACGACCGTCGACGACCGCGAGGACGGTCTGTACGCCTCGGTCACCATCGCGTCGCTGGAAGTCGGCACGGTCGGCGGCGGGACGAGTCTGCCGACCCAGTCGGAAGCGCTCGACGTACTGGGGTACGGCGGCGGCGGCGACCCCGCCGGGAGCAACGCCGATGCCCTCGCCGAAGTCATCGCGGCCGGGACGCTCGCGGGCGAACTCTCGCTGCTCGCGGCGCTGTCCTCGCGGCACCTCTCCTCGGCCCACGCCGAACTCGGGCGCTAACTCAGCGGTCGCGGGCGAGCGTCACCAGCAGGCCGATACCGGCCACGAGGACGACGACGCCAGCCACCAGCAAATCGCCGACACCGAGCAACGGTCCCAACACCAGCAACACCCACGCGACGGCGAACACGCCGTGTGCGATGGCGAACAGGCGGTGGCCGCGCCGGGCGAAGACGACCGTTCCGAGACTGAATCCCGCGGTGAGGACGACGGCCGAGAGGGCGACGACGCTCACCGCGCCGCCGCCGACGGCCACGGGGTCCACGACGGGCGCGAGTAGGAACAGCAGACCGGCGAGGCCGACCAATACGCCGACGGCCATCGGCCCGAGTTCGAACTCAGGGGTGACCGTCATAGCAGGCGGTACGTGCCCCGCGACTCGGTGGCCTCGCCCGCCCGGACGAGTTTCGCGAGCGTCTTCTCGGCGTAGTCGGCGGGGACGCCGCGCTCCGCGGCGTAGGAAACCACCTCGTCTTGGGTCGGCGAGTCGAGTTCCCGGAGCGCGGTCAGCACCGTCTCTTTCCGACTCGAACCGCTCGTCGCGCCCCGTTCGGCCCGGTCGCCCGCGGCCGCGACGGCGTCGCTGTCGATACCCGACGCTTCGAGGTACGTCTCGTCGTCGACGCCCGACTCCTCGATTTGCCGATCCATCTCGGCGAACGAGTCCAGTTCCGCGAAGTCCTCGCCGTGGCCCTGTCGGTTCGCCAGCATCGAGGCCCGCACTTCGCGGGCGTGGGCCTCGTCGTCCGTCTCGACGAACTTCCGCCGTTTCGCGTGTTTCCGACGCTGTCCACAGCGGGGACACTGCGTCGTCTCGGGCCGACCGGAGACGACCCAGAGGGCGCTACACTCGCTGCACCCGACCACCGCGTACATGGGCGTTCGTTGGTCCCGTTCGGGGTTGAACGTTCGGATTGCCGCGCATCTCGACCCCGGGATTTACGCTCCCCTGCCGCTATCCGTCCCCATGGAAGAAGTCCCGCAGGCCGCGAGCGAGACGGTCGAAGTCGTCGACGGCGTCTACCTCACCCAACTGGCCGCTGGCGAGGCGATGAGCGTCCAGCACTTCCACATCGACCCCGGAGCGGCCGTCCCCGAACACAGCCACCCCCACGAACAGGTCGGCTTCGTGGTCAAGGGAACGCTCACCTTCCGCGTCGGCGGGGAGACGTTCGTCGTCGGCCCGGGCGACTCCTACGTCATCCCCGGCGGCGAAACCCACAGCGCCGAGAACCGCCGGGACGACCCGGTCACCGGTATCGACGTGTTCAGCCCGCCTCGGACCGACCCCGACTGGCTGGACTGACACAAGACACTTTCTTCCGCCCGCCGGACCACCCGGATGTGCCCGAGTCACGCGCGCTCGCCGTGGCCGTCGCGCTCCTGTTGGTGACCGCCGGGTGTCAGGACCTCACCACGGGCGGCGCCGACACGCCGGAGACGGCCGCGGTCGGCGAGAGCGGATAGGCGGCGTCCTCCCGGCGCTCGGCGCGTCCGGGACGGGTGCGCGATAGGTGTTTGTGTCTCGGGACCGTTGTCCGGACGATGCGGCTCCGACTCGCCGTCCTCGCCTGTACGCTCGTTCTCGCGGGCTGTGGCGGGTTCACGACGGCCGACGAGGCGGCGACGGTGACGCCCGCGCCAGTTCCGACAGACGGCATCCAGTTCCCCCCGGGAGTCACCGCCGACGGCGTCGTCCCCTCCGCGCTGGCGAGCGCCCACGCCGGGTCGCTCGCGACGACTGACTACACCATCACGACCCAGCAGGTCGTCCGCGAGACGGACGACGACGAGGTGGTCCGACAGACCACGCACACGCGCTGGGTTGCCGCGAACGCCTCCCACTACCGCGGTCAGTACCGGCAGAACGCGAGCCAGTATCGCGCCGGGTGGTCGACCACGGCCGTCGATTACTGGTCGAACGGCACTATCGTCGCCACCCGCTACGAGAACCGTCGCGGCGAGGTGACACTCCTGCGGTGGGCCGCCGAGAACGACGAACTGCTGACCGACCTCGCCGACGAACAGCGCCTCGAAGGCGAACTCGCCGCCGCCGAGTATCGAGTCGTCCGGCGCAACGCCGACGGCGACGTGGTCGTCGCGGGGGCGCGACTGCGGGACCCAGAACGGCTGGTCACGCCGCTGTTCGTCCGCGACATCGAGAACCTCAGCGTCCGGATGCACGTCCGCTACGACGGGACCGTCGTCGCCCGCCGCCTCACCTACGACGCGGTGTTGAGCAGTCGCTCGGTCCGAATCGTCCGCGAGACCCGAATCACCGAGATGGGCGAGACGACGGTCGAGCGGCCGTCGTGGGTCGCGAACACGACGATGTCGCGGCGCGAGTAGCCGTCATTCGCGGGATGAAAGATGGAGAAATCGGTCGCCGTCGGGGCGTCGTTTACGCGAGTTTGTCGATGTTCTGGCGGCGCAGCCGCCAGAGTCAGAGAAGGTGGCCTGAGCCAGCTTCTCGAGATCCCCGAAAATCGTCTATTTTCGGATGCTCAAAAACTCGGTTATGCGAGTTTTTCGATGTTCTCGACGACCTTGTCGGCGAACTCGCTGGTGGCGAGTTTGTTGCCGCCCTCGATCTGGCGTTCGAGGTCGTAGGTCACGTCGCCATCGGAGATGGTCTTCTCGACGGCGTCGCGGACGAGCATACCGGCGTCCTTCCAGCCCATGTATTCGAGCATGAGGCGGCCGGAGAGAATCATCGCGGTCGGGTTGACCTTGTCTTCACCGGCGTACTTCGGGGCGGAGCCGTGGACCGGTTCCGCGAGACAGCGAGCCTCACCGAAGTTCGCCCCGGGGGCGATGCCGAGACCACCGATTTGCGCACCGGCGGCGTCGGACATGTAGTCGCCGTTGAGGTTCATCGTCGCGATGACGTCGTACTCGTCGGTGCGGGTCAGCAGCTGCTGGAGCATGTTGTCCGCGATGCGGTCGTTGACGACCAGCGTGTCCTCGGGAGCCTCGCCGTCGTACTCGTCCCACAGCTGGTCCTCGGTGATGACCGAGTCGTCGTACTCCTCGTCGGCGACTTCGTAGCCCCAGTCGCGGAAGGCGCCCTCGGTGAACTTCATGATGTTGCCCTTGTGGACGAGGGTGACGGAGTCGCGGTCGTTCTCGATGGCGTAGTCGATGGCCTCGCGGACGAGTCGCTTGGTCCCGAACTCCGTAATCGGCTTGACGCCGATGCCGACGGGGCCGTCGTGGATGGTGCTGTCGAAGCCCATCTCTTCCTCGACGAACTCCTTGACTTCCTCGACTTCGTCAGTACCGGCTTCCCACTCGATACCGGCGTAGACGTCTTCGGTGTTCTCCCGGAAGGTGACCATGTCCATCTTCTCGGGTTCCGAGACGGGGGAGGGAACGCCCTCCAGGTGGTAGGTCGGACGGACGTTGGCGTAGAGGTCGAGCGTCTTGCGGAGCGCGACGTTCAGCGAGCGGAAGCCAGCGCCGACGGGCGTCGTGAGCGGGCCCTTGATGGCGACGTTGAACTCCTTGATGGCCTCGACGGTGTCGTCGGGCAGGTTCTCGTCGTACTTGTCGCGGGCGGACTGACCGGCGTAGACGCGCATCCACGCGATGTCGCGGCCGGTGGCGTTCGCGGCGGCTTCCAGCACTTTCTGGGCGGCGGGGCCGACGTCCTTACCGATACCGTCACCGTGGATGATGGGGATGATGGGTTTCTCGGGGACGTCGAGTGCGTTGTCGTCAGTGACCTGAATCTTCTGTCCCTCTTCGGGGACCTCCACTTGCTCGTAATCGTAGCCCATACGCGGGCATCGATATTCGCGCCTAAAGGAGTGCCGTTTTCCCGTAGACATGGTAGCGCAACCCACAGGACAGCGAGGCGATATTATCGGCGCGAGGCGGCGACATACTTTATCGGTGGCGGCCGGAGGTGGAGTATGCACGTCGTCGTTCACGGTGGAGCGGGGAGTCCGCCCGAGGAACCGGCCGAGAGACAGTCGACGCTCGCGGCGGCCGCCAGCAGCGGGGGCGAGGCGGAGTCGCCTCTCGACGCGGTTCGGGCGGCCATTCGGCCTCTCGAACGCGACCCGGCGTTCAACGCGGGGGTCGGCGGGGCCGTCCAGAGCGACGGCGTCGTCCGCACCGAAGCGGGCCTGCTGACCGACGACGGGACGACCGGTGCGGCCTGCGGCCTGACCGGCGTCGCCCACGCCGTCGACGCCGCCGCGACAGTCGCCACGCAGACGCCACACGTCCTGCTCGCGGGGGACCCAGCAGTCGAACTCGCGGCCGCCAACGGCGTCGACACGGACGAGCAACTGCTGACCGAGCGCACCCGCGGCCGTTACGCGGACGCCGACCCGCCCGACGGTAACGTCGCGGACCACCTCGCGTGGGTGCGCGACCACTTCGCGGGGACGGACACCGTCGGGGCCGTCGCCACGGACGGGGACCGACTCGTGGCGGCCACCTCGACGGCGGGCCGGTGGTTCGCGCTCGCGGGACGCGTCGGGGACGTGCCCCAACTCGGTGCGGGCTTTTTCGCCGACGAGCGCGGTGGCGCGAGTGTCACCGGGGAAGGCGAGGCCATCGCCCGCTTCGGCCTCGCGCGACGCGCGGTCGAACTCCTCTCGACGTTCGGCCCGCGGCAGGCCGCCGAGGAAGCGCTCGCCGAGTTCGCGGACGAGACGGGCGGCCGTGCTGGCCTCGTCGTCCTGGACCACGCGGGCCACGTCGGGACCGAGTACAACACCGACGCGATGCAGACGGCCCGGACGCCGCGTGAGTGAGTGTTTATATCGCTGGCCGCCGCATCGCGGTGCATGAACGCCTTCCTCCTCGCCCTCGCTGTCGGGTTCGCCGCCGTCGCGGCAGTCGTCGCCGGCGTCGACGCCGCTCGGCGCGGGCGGTCGTGGCTCCCCGCGACAGTCGCCGTCGGCGGCACGACAGTCGCCGCATCGCTCGTCGCTCTCAGTGCCGAGAGCGCCCTATTGAGCGGATACGCGACACTGACCGGCGGCCCCGTCGTCGTGGCGAGTCCGCGCGAACTCCTCGCGGTGCTCGTCGGCTGCCTGCTGCTCGTCGCCCTCGCGGTGCTCTCCGGATACAGCGTCGTCACCCGATACCGGGCAGTCTAGCCCACAACGACAAACGCTTTCACCGACAGCGCCCAACGCCGGGGCATGAGCGACGTGGACTTCGAGTCCGAGCAGTACGAGAAGTGCCGCGAGGCCGGTGAAATCCTCGCACAGGTACGCGACGAGGCCGCAGAGCGAGTCGAAGTGGGGGCGTCCCACCTCGAAGTCGCCGAGTGGGCCGAGGGGAAGATTCGGGAACTGGGCGGCGAACCCGCCTTCCCGGTCAACATCTCCATCGACGAGGAGGCCGCCCACGCGACGCCCGAACGGGACGACGACAGCACCTTCGGCGAGGAGATGGTCAACCTCGACATCGGCGTCCACGTCGACGGGTGGCTTGCCGACACCGCCGTCACCGTCGACCTCTCGGGCCACGACGAACTCGCGGCGGCCTCCGAGGAAGCGCTCGACGCCGCCCTCGACGTCGCCGGGCCGGGCGTCGACGTGGGCGAAATCGGCGCGGCCGTCGAGGAGGTCATCGAGGGCTACGGCTTCAACCCCGTCGTCAACCTCACGGGCCACGGACTGGGCCACTGGGAGCAACACACCGCGCCGAACATCCCGAACCGCGAAGTCTCGCAGGGCGCAGAACTCTCGCCGGGACAGGTCGTCGCCATCGAACCGTTCGCCACCGACGGCCGCGGGAAGGTCAAGGAGGGGGCCGACGAGGAGATTTTCGCGCTCGAACGACAGGGTTCGATTCGCGACCGGAACGCCCGGCAGGTCCTCGAACAAATCGTCGACGAGTACAAGACGCTCCCGTTCGCCGCCCGGTGGCTGGACTCGCCGCGGGCGAAGATGGCGCTGCGCCGCCTCAAACAGCAGAACATGGTCCACGGCTACCCGGTCCTCAAAGAGGAAGACGGGAAGTACGTGAGTCAGAAGGAACACACCGTCATCGTCACCGAAGACGGCGTCGAAGTGACGACGCGGTCACGGTAGACTGGGCCGAAAATCGCCGTCGGCGAACGGCAGGTCGTCGGCGAGGGCCGAACGGAGGGGGACTTTTTCGGGGGTCGTTCGCCGGGGGACGGCTTAGGCGTTGTTCATCCTGGTACTCGTCGTCTCGCCGCACACCTGACACTCGCTGACCCGATAGGGTTCGCGGGAGAACTCCGCGTTCTCGGGTTTGCTGCTCTCGGTCTGTATTTCGAGACGGATATCGTGGGGCGTCTCTCGTTCACAGACGACACAGGACTCGGTCATATCGACGCCGTCGTTCGTGGTTGCCATCCCTATCGAACCATTCCCTGAGATGGGGATAAAGCGGGCCGACCGTTGGGGTCAGTTCACCACCGTTTAACCTGTCACCCGCCGGGTCCGGGGATTTCCGCCGAACGGCCGGGAACCGGGTTCCCGACGGTTATCACCGTTCTAACCGACCGTTTTCGGCGTGAACGGCCGACAGATTTAAATACTGCCACTGGCCCGCCGAAGTCGTTTAGAGCGGGGCACCGGACCGTGGTGTATGGACAAAGTGTTCGCGCCGTGGCGCATCGAGTGGGTCGAACGCGAGGAGTCGAACCCCGAGGTGGACTGCGTGTTCTGTGCGTTCCGCGAGGAGGCCGACGACCGGGCGAACAACGTCGTCGCACGCGGCGACCACGCGTTCGTGCTGCTGAACAACTACCCGTACAACCCGGGACACGTGATGGTCATCCCGCACGTACACACGGGCGAGTACCGCGAGTTGGACGACGAGACCCTCCTGGACGTGGCCCGCCTGAAACAGCGCGCGTTCGACGCGCTCGAAACCGGCCTCGGTCCCGACGGCTTCAACGTCGGCTTGAACCTCGGCGGGGCGGCCGCCGGGGGGTCCATCGACGACCACCTCCACACCCACGTCGTCCCGCGATGGGAGGGCGACACGAACTTCATGCCCGTGGTAAGCGACACCAAAGTCATCGTCGAAGCCGTCGAGGACACCTACGACCGCTTGCACGCGGCGTTCGCCGAACAGGACGGGGCTACCGTCGACGACGAGTCGACGGCCGTTCGGGTCACGGAGTCCCGAAAGGGGCTTTGAACAGGCCCGTCTACTCCCGTCCATGTCGCGCCGCGCTACGCTCCGCCGGGTCGGTCTGTTGGTCCTCGGAGTGAACCTCCTCCTCGCGGTCCTCAAGGGGGCCGTCTGGGTTACCACCGGGAGCCTCGCGGTCCAGTCCGAAGCGGTCAACAGCGCGGCCGACACCGCGTACTCGCTGGTCATCGTCGCTGGCCTGTACCTGACGACCCAACCGCCCGACTTCGAGCATCCGCACGGCCACGAGCGCATCGAACCGTTCGTCTCGCTGTTCGTCGCGGCCGGTATCTTCGCCGCGGGCGGCGTCGTCCTCTGGCAGGCCGGGCAGTCCCTGCTGTCCGGGAACGTCGCCGTCGCCCGCGGGCCGATGGCCGTCGGCGTCCTCGCGTTCTCCGCGGCGGCGAAGTACGGCCTCTACCGCTACTGCCTCGGGACGGGCCGGGACAGCAACTCCCCGGCACTGGTCGCGACGGCGAAGGACAACCGCACCGACATCCTCACCGCGGGCGCGGCGCTGGTCGGCGTCCTCGGCGCGACGCTGGGCTACCCGCTCGCAGACCCCCTCGCGGCCGTCGTCGTCGCCGTCGGCATCCTCTACACCGGCGTCGACGTGGTCCGGGACAACGTCGCCTACCTCGTGGGGGCCGCACCACCCGAAGACCTGCGCCGGGAGATTCTCGAACGGGCGCTCGACCACCCGCAGGTGCAGGGCGCACACGACGTTATCGCCCACTACGTCGGCCCGGAAATCGACGTGAGCCTCCACATCGAAGTGGAAGGCGACCTCACCCTACGGGAGGCCCACGACATCGAGACGGCAGTTATCCAGGCGGTGCAGGAACTCCCGGAAGTCGACGACGTGTTCGTCCACGTCGACCCGAAGGAACTCGGCGAGTGGAAAGACGACGACGAGGTCGAGCGGTTGGCCGACCTGAAGTGAGATACCGTCGGCGGCGAGCGGGAAACCGCGTCCTCGCTGGAAGCGGACCCGAGAGGGCGGACGGCGACGAGTCACCGTGGACGTTCTGCGAGGCGCGACTCGACTGAGCGACGCGGTCACTCGGCGTCGGCCGGGCGTTCGTAGGTCCGGACGAACCGCTGACTGGCGACGGTCGCGGCGCTGATAGCGTCCAGCGCGTCGTCGTTGGCGGTCCCGCCCGGAAGGTCCAGCGGCGAGTCGAGGGCGGACACCTGAAAGCGGTAGTCTTGGGTCGCGCCGCGGGCCGGACAAGGGGCGGCGTAACCCGGCGCGTCACCGCCGGACCGGCCCTGTCGCGCGCCACCGAGCGAGTCGAGCGAGGCCGTCCGCGGGAGGCCAGCGGGAATCTCCCGACGGTCGGCGGGCACGTTCCACAGCGTCCAGAGCACCGGTTCGATGATGGCGTCGCGGTTCGCCTCGGCGGTGACGGCCACGGCTTCGACCGGTTCGGGGACGGACTCGACGGTTATGAGTGGCGACTCGCCCGCGCCGTCGCAGGTGTAGCGGGTCGGGAGACGCTCGTCACCGGGGAACGAGACGGAGAACGGTTGGCCGTCCGTCTGCCCCTGTCCGGCGCATCCGGCGGTCGCTCCCAGCGCCGTTCCGACAGTCGCCAGCAGGCGTCGCCGTCGCATACTCGATGCTGGTGGCCGTCGGTACTTCGCGGCTTCGGTGTCGGGCGGCGGTCCGCACCTGCCGCCTCAATCGGCCGCTCGCACGGGTTCGCGGTCGACGGGCACGCCGAAGGCGTAGACGGTGTTGTGGCTCGTAATCTCCACGTCGACGGTGTCGCCGATTTCGAGCCCTCGGTCCTCGGCGTCGGCGACGACCACCTGCCGGTAGGCCTCGTCGTAGCCCACCAGCGACTCGTCTGTGCCGTCTTCCACCAGCAGAACGGCGGACTCGCGGCCGACCATGTCCTCGTAGGCCTCGCCGGTGACTTCCATCTTCAACTCGCTCATGGGCTTCGAGCGGTCCTTCTTCGTCTGTCCGCCCAGTCCCTTCATGTCCGCGGCGTCCGTTCCGGGCCGCTTCGAGAAGCGCGTGACGTTGATTTTCTCCGGTCGCGTCTCCCGGAGGAGCGCCATCGACTGCTCGTGGTCGGCCTCGGTTTCGGTCGGGAAGCCCACGATGAAGTCCGTCGACAGCGTCCAGTAGTCCAGGGCGTCGTCGAACGCCTCGACGACCTCCAGATACTCCGAGACGCTGTGCTGGCGGCGCATGTCCGCGAGCACGTCGTCGGACCCGGACTGCACCGGGGCGTGGATGAAGTTGTACAGTTCGTCGTGTTCTGCGAACACCGCCGCGAGTTCCTCGCGGACGCCGTGGAGGCCCTTCGGGTTCGCCATCCCGACGCGGACCCGAAAGTCGCCGTCGATTTCGGTGCAGATGCGCTCTAAGAGTTCCGGCAGGAGACTCGTCCCCTGATTGCGGTCCCAGCCGTAGACGCCGGTGTCTTGACCCGTAATCCGAATCTCCTTCGCGCCAGCGTGGACGAGCGCCCGGGCCTTCTCGACGTTCTCTGCGACGGAGGGCGACTCGATACGACCCGTCGCCTGCTTCGTGATGCAGTACGAGCAGTCACTCATGCACCCGCGGGCGATGGGGAGGATGCCGACGACGCCGTTCAGTACGGTTTCGGTGTCGGGCGTGACCGTCGGACATTCCCCGTTGAGGACGTGTTGGGGCACGTCGTCCCAGTGGAGGACTTCCGCGTCGATGTCGGCGTCGCGGAACTGCTCGCCCTGCGCGAGCGCCATGCATCCGGTGACGACGAGGTCCGCCGGCGTCTCGGCGTCCAGTTCTTCGGCCCGTTTGAGCATGTTCCGCTCCGTCTTCTCCAGGACGGTGCAGGTGTTGAGGATAGCCACGTCGGCCGACTCGGGGCCGTCCGCGGGGTGGTGGCCGCCCTCCCGGAGCGCCTGCTCTATCTGTTGGGTCTCACCTCGATTGGAGGTACACCCGTACGTCTCGATGTGGTAGCGGGCCATTCGTCTAGGGGTACGGCTTCCGCGTCAAAAGGACGACGGATTCGCGCTGCACGGCGGGATAACGTCCACGATTATACACATCATTCTACCGGTTTGTCGAGAATAGTCCCACCTTACCGCCGCCGATACGACGTGCGTAGTGTCCAGTTCGAGTGACTAATTACACGTAGCCACCACCGCTATTGGCCTAACTATCACACGTTGGGGCGATGAGTAGGAGTGAGATGCGGTCACCCCCTGTGGTGGCGTCAATCGCGTCCGATTCGTCGACAGACGATATCGTTCACGCGATCGTCAGTGCCGTCGCAACGGCTACCGACCAATCCGTCGTCGATATCGACCCGCCGCTGTACGACTGCCTCGACCCGGACGCGCTCGGCCGCGTCATCGAAACGGCCGAGAGCGCCGTCGTCGAGTTCAGACACGCTGGCTGTGCGGTGACCGTCGACAGCGACGGCACCGTGACCGCCGACCCAGTCGCTCGCGGCGGCACCGCCGACCGCTCCGATGACTCGCCACCACTGTCATGACCACAGAAACCGACGTTCAGACCCACGACACTACCAGCCCAGTCGACGACTACACGGCCCTGCGAATCGACGGGGAACTCGTCATCTACGACCCCGACAACCACCGCGCGTGGCTCCAATCGACCGAAACGGCCGAGCTACGCCGCTGACCGCCCACCCGCTGACGCGGCCCTCCACCCGCTACTCCCCCCGCTGTTCGCGCCACTGTTGGACGATAACGTCCCCGCTGGACGCGCCGATGCGCTCGGCCCCCGCCTCGAACATCGCTTTCGCTTCGGCCCACGACCCGACGCCGCCGCTGGCTTTCACCGGAAGGTACTTGCTGAGAATCTCCACGTCGTGAACTGTCGCGCCGCCCTCGCTGAATCCCGTCGCCGTCTTGAGGTAGGCCGCGTCGGCTTCGGCGACTAATCGCCCCACGCGGTCGAGTTCCTCGTCGGTCAGTAGCGGCGCTTCGACGATGACTTTCACGGGAATCGGCACCGCCGCCACGGCTTCGGTGAGTCGTTCCTTGACGGCGTCGTCCTCGCCCGCCTTCAGGCGGCCGACGTTACAGACGATGTCCAGTTCCTCGGCCCCGTCGTCCCACGCCTGCCGCGCCGCGTGACAGGCGGTGTCCGTCGCGCCCTGTCCGTGCGGGAAGTCGATAACCGTCGTGAGCGGGACGTTCGCGTAGTCGGTCGCCAGCGGGAGGTAACACGGCGGGATGCAGGCCCGCATCCCGTACTGGATGGCGTCGTCGAGGCACGCGCGCACGTCGTCCGGCGTCGTCGTCGGCCCGAGAACGGTGTGTTCTATCCGGTCGGGTACGTCGTCCATATCCACAGCACAGGGGGCGGATACCTAAACGTCTCGGGCGGATGACCGATGCCGGAACCTTTTCGGCACCACGGGCCGCCGTGGGGGACATGGTACTGCCCTCGGGGTTCGCGCTACCGCCGTTGCCGTACACGGCCGCGCTCGTCGGTGGGACGTTCGTGGTCGCCGCCCTCCTCGTCGCCCTCGAACCGCCAATCGACCAGCGAACGGTGGTGGCGCTCGCGCCGTGGATGGCTATCGGCGGGTCGCTCCACGCGCTGAATCAGCCGCCAATCGAGTTGTACACCGCGGCGATACGCCCGCTGTTCGGGACCCCGGCAGTGTACTTCACGACGTTCGTGACCCTCGGCACCGTGTGGGTCCTCCTCTCGCTGTTCGGCGTCCGCCGCGGCCACGACGAGAACGTCTCGCGCAACCTCGGCCTCGTCGGAACGGGCGTTCTGACGGTGTTACTCTTCCTCGCCGCCATCTCCGCGCTTCGGTCGGGACTGCTCTCGCTGGTGTGGCCGACGGTGTCCGTCGTCGTCGCGCTAGTGCTCTCGGCCGTGACGCTACTGGTCGTGGCGCTGTGGCGCACCCCGCTCATCGTCCGCAGTCGCTACGCGGCGCCCGTCGTCGTCTTCGCACACGCACTGGACGGCGTGTCGACGGCCGTCGGCACCGACGTTATCGGCGTTGGCGAACGTTCGCCGGTCCCGCGGGCCATCATGGACTTCGCCGGAACGCTCCCGATAGCGTCGACCATCGGTGAGGGGTGGCTGTTCATCGCCGTGAAACTGTTCGTCGCCGTCCTCGTCGTCGCCCTCATGCACCAGTATCTCGAAGAGGAACCGGTCGAGGGGAGCCTCCTGCTGTCGTTTATCGCCGCCGTAGGCCTCGGCCCGGCGACGAACAACATCGTCCTCTTCCTCTTTACCCCGGTGTAGCTTCCAAACCCTCATACCCTCCCCCCACGCAGATGCCGAGTATGCTGGCCTTTCCGCTCGGACAGTGGATGTTCGTCTGTCTGGTCTCCGGTGCGTTCGCCGCGGTGCTGATGAACATCCCGATGTACGTCCAGCCAGAAGGGTATCGCCCCGCGTACGTCGCCGCGGGCGGCCTGACCGGCGTCGACCCCCGGGACGTGCACACGGCCCTCGCAGTCGCCCTCCACCACGTCACCGGCACCGCGGCGGGACTCCTCTACGGTCTCGTCGTCTTCGTCCTCGCGGCGATTCTCCCGACGGCCGTCCCGCTCAACGGTATTCCGGCGATTCCGCACCTGCTCGGCGCGACGGCGGTGACGCTGTTCATCTACTTCTTCTTCGAGCGCATCGCGATGCCGCGGGCTGGCGGGAGTTTCCGGGCCGACCGGGAAGACATCGTCCAACAGTGGGCGCTCTCCTCGTTCATCTACGGAACGACGTTGGCGCTGTTGACGCCCGTCGCCGTCACCCAGTTGTGACTCAGCCGAGTCGCTTCGACATGTTGCGATACATCACCGCGTAGAGGAACGCGGCCGCTATCGCACCGAACGGGAGCGCGAACGCCCACGGCGGGGCCGTGCCACCGGCGGTTCGCTGGACGTAGACGGCGAGAAAGGCGAGGCCGAATCCGATGACGACGGCACCAAGGGCTGGCCAGCGCATCCGGTCGTCGAACGGCGAGAGACTGTCGCTCATGTCCCACCCCTCGGACTCCGCCCACCTCATTGTTCCGGGCGGACCCCCGGCGTTCTTGTAGGTTGCCGGTCGAACCACGGCTATGGCGAAACAGCCCCATCTGCTGGTCGAACCGGGCGACCTGAACGACGTTGCGCTCCTGCCGGGCGACCCCGGTCGCGTCGACCGCATCGCCGGTCACTGCGAGGACCACGAAGTCGTCGCCGAGAACCGCGAGTACAAAGTCGTCAACGCGACGTACGACGGGACCGACGTGACCCTCTGTTCGACCGGTATCGGGTCCCCGTCGGCCGCTATCGCCGTCGAGGAACTCGCCGCCGTCGGCGTCGAGACGTTCGTCCGCGTCGGCACGACGGGGGCGCTCCAGCGCGGCATAGAAATCGGCGACATGGTCGTCGCCACGGGCGCGGCCAAAGACGAGGGGACGACCGAGCGCTACGAGTCGACGACGGTGCCCGCCGTCCCCGAGTACGAGACGCTGTCGGCGCTCGTGGATGCCGCCGAGGCCAACGACGAAGACGTACACGTCGGCCCCGTCGCCACGGACGACGCCTTCTACGCGGAAACCGACGAGTACGTCGCGAACTGGGAGGCCGCCGGACTGCTAGCCGTCGAGATGGAGGCCGCCGCCATCTTCTCGCTGGCCCGCCGGAAGGGACTCGCGGCCGGTGCTATCTGCACCGTCGACGGGAACCTCGTCGAGGGGACGCAGAAAGGCGAGACGAGCGACGAGGAACTCCCCGAGAAGGCGAAAGACAACGTCGACCGCGCCATCGCTATCTCGCTCGACGCGGCCGCCTCGCTCTGAGGTTGTCGCGTCGTCCGTTCCGGTGCGACGGGGTCCGCGACCCGGGAATCCCCGGCCGTAACCGGTTGCCCGGCAACGGTGTCGGGACGTTCCGGTTCCGCCTACCAACACCGTTTGTAGCAACTCCCACGGTCGCTCCGGGCGGTGGGTTTTAGACGCTCCGCCGCACGCGGTAGATGTAGACGTCGCTATGCTCGACCATCTCTTCCAGCGGGGCCGCGACGCGGTGGCGCGCGCCCGCCGCGTCGAGCGCCGCGAACTCCGGGAATTCCGCCGGTGGGCCGAGACGACCGACCGACTGGTCCACCTCTCGGTGCTGGTGTTCGTCCCCTTACTCATCGGCCTCGTCACGGCGCTCGCCAACGCCCTCCCCACGCTCACCTTCCTCCTGTTCCCGCCGCTGGCGTCCGGGACGTACACGCTGTTCGTCGACCCGCGGGGGCGCTACTCCGCGCCGGGGCGTTTCGTCGGAGGTCTGACCATCGGCGCGGCCTGCGGCCTCGGCGCGCTCTGGGTGTCGAAACACGCGCTCGCGGCCCCGCAAGGGGAGTTTCAGGTGGCCGCGGCCAGTGCGGCGCTGGCCGTCTTGGCGACCGGCGTGGTGACGTGGCCGCTCGACATCGAAGAGCCGTCGGCGTACTCGACGGCGCTGCTCGCGCTGTTGGTCCAGCCCACCCAGCGCGTGCCCTTCCTCCTGAGCATCTTTCTGGCGAGTTCGCTGGTCGCGAGCGTGTTCGTCGTCTGGCGGTCGCGGTTCTACGACCGGCGGGCGACGGTCCTCTACGAGTCGACGACGGGCGACGACCACGTCCTCGTGCCGATGCGCGGCGAACACGCTGGCGCGACGGCGATGCTGGCCGGGCGGTTGGCGTCAGCCCACGAAGCGGGCAAGGTGGTCCTGCTGGACATCGTCGAGAACGTGGCCCACGCCGAGGCCAAGCAGGCGCTGTTGGAGGGCCACGGCCGCGGGACCGCGGAGTCACCGCCGAACGACGCGGTGACCGAGTCGATGCGGGCGACGGTCGACCGCCTCGAAACGCATGCCGACCGCGTCGAGACGCAGATGGGCGTCCCCTGTCAGGTCGTCGTCGCCGCGAGCGAGGACCCGGGAGTGGCGACGTTGCAGGCCGCCGAGGAGGCGAACTGCGACCTCGTCGTCGCGCCCTACGAGAGCGAACACGGCGCGCTGACGCCGTACCTCCGCCAGTTGTTCCGGGGCAGTACGGACGTGGTCGTCCACCGGTCGCGCGAGGGGCGTCGGCGCTGGAAACGCGTCCTCGTGCCGGTCCGACGGGCCAGCAACGTGGCACACCACATGATAGATTTCGCCCTCCGTCTCGCTGGCGGGAGCGGCCACGTGGCCGTGGCGACGTGCATCGGCGACCGGAGCAACGGCCGCCGCCGCGCGGAGTCGATGCTCGCAGACCTCGTCGAACCGTTCGCGGGACCGATAGAGACGCGGGTCGCACAGACCGGCATCCACTCGTTTCTGAGCAGCGCCGGGCCGCAGTACGACCTCATCATCGTCGGCGCGAGTCGAGACAGAAGCGCCGCCTCTCGGTTCGTCGCGCCGCCGACGTTCGAGCGGTTGGACGACATCGACACCGACGTGGCAATCGTCGACCGGAGCCGCTAAATTTCGGCGTCTTCCTCGCGTTCGATATCGAGGAGGTGGTCGGCGATGTTCTCCATGCCCTCGCGGCCCAGCGCCGACTGGACGAGGAGGTGGCCGCCGATGAGCGCGGGACTGATGACGGTGTTTGCCCCCGCCCGGCGGAGTTTCTCCACGTTCTCTCGTTCGGTGGCCGCGGCGACGATGTTCAGGTCCGGGTTGAGGTTGTGGGCTGTCAGAATCGCGAGGGCGTCCTGCGCGTCGTTGTTGGTAGCGGCGACGGCGGCCCGCGCATCGGAGATACCGGCCTTTTCGAGCGGTTCCTCGTCGCTCGGGTCCGCGGTCAACACGGCGATATCTCGCTGTTGGAGTCGCGCCGCCGTGTCCGGGTCCGGCGTGATGACGATGAAGTCCGTCGTCCCCACGAGTTCGTCGATAATCGGTTCTGTCAGGTCGCCGTAGCCGAGAACCACGACGTGGTTCTCGAACAGTTCGAGTTGTGCTTCGGTCATGTTCCCGAGTGCTTCGGAGAGTCGCTTCTCGATGGCCGGGCCGAGCAGTGACCCCAGTGCGATGGCGAAACTCGCCGTGCCGAGGACGACGACGGACATCGCGAAGAGCGTCGCCTGTTCGGTCGCCGGGGTCAGGTCGCCGTAGCCGACGGTGCTGGCCGTGACGAGCGTGTAGTAGAAGGCGTCGGTGAGCGTCGAGACGTTGTTGAACTCGTCGCGCAGGGCGTATGTCCCCACCGTCCCGTACACTTGCGCGCCCAACAGTGCCGCGCCCGCGGCCAACTGAGCCGTCGAGAGGTCGACTTCGCGGTCGAACCGACGGCGGTTCAACAGCATGGTCGGCAGGGACACCAGCGAGAGCACCACGAGCGGAACGGCGAACGCCGACGACTGGACGATGCCCTGTAGCGCCGACACCGGCAGCAGGACGACGGTGCTGTACCACGCGACGCGCAAGCGACGGCGCAGGCCGACCACGCTCAACAGGAGCGAGAACCCGGTCAGCGCGCCGGTGAACCCGGCCGCTCGCTGTGCGCTGTGCGGGACCACGTCGGCGAGCGGGCCGCTGATGGTCATCGCGCCGATGTTGACGACGCCCGTGGCGAACGACAGCACCGCCACTAGCGTCGGCAGCAGTATCGTCGCCCGCGCGCCGAGCCACTCCCGCGACCAATCCATATCTATCCTCTGTCGATGGGGTGGTGTAAATGTGCTGTCCTTCGGCGTCCGTATCCGGAACTGCCTCACGGTGGCGGAAACCCTTTGGCTTCGGGTGCGCAGGGTGGGTGTATGGCCTCGCTCCCTATCGAGATTCTCATCGGTATCTATCTCGGCCTTCTCGTGGGCGTCATCCCCGCGCTCGCGTCGTGGACGCTGGGATTCGTCTTCAAGTACTTCACCGGGGTGACCCTCCCCGGGTTCGGTGTCGCCGTCCTCGCTATCGCGCTCGCGGGGGTCAGCGGTGGCCTGTTGGCGCTTGCCGACGAGTCCATCACGCAGGCCCCGAACGCCGAGCGCATAATCACCGCCATCATCCTCGTCGGGATGGTGTCGCTGTACGCCCACAGCAAGGGCGACAAGATGGGCGCGACGATGCCGAAACGGCTCTCACTGAAGGGGTTCCGTGACAGGAAACTCTCTGCGGACGTCGTCGAGTTCGTCGGCGGCCGCGACGAGATACGGATTCCCGTCGTCGGCGAAGTCGCCGACATGGAGGGGTACCCGCCGCTGTCGGACGCGCTTCGGGCGGAGATTCGGGCCGGCGAGTGGACCTTTCCGGCGGACCTCCGCATCGGCGAACTCGAAGCGCGGATGGAAGAGCGCCTGCGGACGGAGTTCGAGTTGGGCGACGTCGCGGTCACCATCGACGAGAAGGGGCGGGCCACCGTCGTCGCGGCCCCGCCGTTCTCCGGCCTCTCCAAGCGAGTGGCCGACGGTCGCCACGCCGTCTCCGTCGACGCGCTCCTTCCGACCGGCCTGGCGCGAAACGACGAAGTGACCGTGCTCACGCCGGACGCGCAGGTCCGGGGAACCGTCGTCAGCGCGCGCACAGACGGCGCGAAAGAGGACGTGGAGACGCCTGACGAACCGGAAATCCTCGACGACGACGCGCCGCCAGCGCCGGTGCGCGCGCCGACGACGGACGGGGGCGAGGGACGACTCACGGTGGCGGTCAACCGCACCGACGCCCAACCGCTGCTGCGGAGCGAGTCGGCGAAAGTCGTCGTCGAACCGCGGGGGACTCGTCGGGAGTACGAACTCGTCTCGCTGCTCCGACGGGCCGGGAGTCGGTTTCGTCGGCTGACGATTCGCCCGAACGGCGCGCTGGACGGCGTGGCGTTGGGTGAGGCACATATCCGCGAGACGTACGGCGTCGCCGTCGTCGCCGTCCGCAAGCAAGGTGGGTGGAAACTCTCGCCGCGGGGGGAAACGACCATCGAGGCCGGAGAAGAAGTGTACGCCGTCGGGTCGCGCGACGGCCTCGACGCGTTCGCGGAGGCGGTCGCATGACGCTCCTCTTACAGGGCGGTTTGGTCCTGCAGGGCGGGTCGACGACCGACGTCGTTGTCCGACTGCTCGCCCAGTTGCTCGGCATCGGCATCGCCGCCGCGGCCGCCGCGGCCGTCGTCGCGCTGGCGTACCGCTGGTACGTCCGCGAACGCGTCCCCTCGGGGCTGGGCATCCTCTTCGGGTTGAGCGTCGTCGCCGTCTACCTCGGCACGACCGGGGCGCTCGGCGAGGTCATCGGCGGACAGGAGGATGTGCTCGCCTCCAGCAGCGTCCTCCCGAACCTCGCGGCGTTCGCCGTCGGTGCGGCCGCGTCGTCGGTTGGCACGCGCGTCGGCGACCGACTCGGGACGGACCTCTTCGCGGCGGCCGGCGGCCGGGACGTCGACGCCGACGTGAGCGAAATCGTCCAGACCGTCGGGCGCGTCACCGCGGTCCACCTCCCCGAAGACATCGAAGACATCGTCGGCTACGACCCGGTCCCCAAGGCGACGAAAGAGACGCTCTCGGGCCGCCGGTTCCTCTTTCCCCGACGGTTGACGAAGAACGAACTGCGCGACCGACTCGTCACGCGCCTCAAGACGGACTACGGCGTCGGCCACGTCGACCTCGAACTCGCCGACAACGGGACCGTCGAGTTCCTCGCCGTCGGGTCACGCGCTGCCGGTATCGGACCGACGCTCCCGCCAGCGACCAACGCCGTCGCCATCCGCGCGAACCCGGCCAACGCCGCGAGTTCGGGCGACCTCGTACAGGTGTGGGCGAGCGACCCGCTCCAGCGCGTCCTCACGGGCGAACTCCGCGGCGTCGTCGGGGACGTGGTGACCGTCGCCATCGACGCGGCGGACACGCAGAAACTCGACCCCGCGACGGAGTACAAACTCGTGACGCTCCCCGTGCAGGACCGGCCCGACCGGGAGTTCGCGTCGCTCCTCCGAGCGGCCGACGAGACGATGGACACCGTCACCATCGAGGCCGGGAGCGCCCTCGTCGGGCAGTCCGTCGGGTCGCTCGCCGTGACGGTCACCGCCATCACGCGCGAGGACGCCCAACCCGAGACGATTCCCTCGCGTGACCGCGTGCTCCGGGCGGGCGACGTGCTGTACGCCATCGCGACGCCGGACGCCCTCCGGCGGACCGAGGAGGCCGCCGTCGGTTCGGACGCGGCGGCGGGCGACGAGTCGGACTCGCCGACGGTAGCGACCGACGAGAACAACGAACCCGAGGAAGCCGAGAGCACGACAGAGACCCGGGACGCGGAGACGCCCGCGGACGACGAGCAAGCGGACCCGCTGGCCGCTATCGAGGACGATGACAGTGACGCCGACGACGATGACGCTGACGTGTTCGACTCGCTCGACATCGAGGGGGAACCGACCGACGCGTCGCTACTGGACGACGAGACGGCCCCCGAACCCAAAGACGGCGTGGAAATCTGGGACCCGGACGAACGCGTTCCGGACCCGGACTCGGGGACGGAGGCGGAGGCGGAGGCAGACGGCGAGGCGGATGGTTCGGAGACGAACGCCGACGACAGCGGTGACGAGGGCGAACCGACGACGAACGCGGAGGACGACGACGACGGACCGGACGAAGACGCCGACGACGGACCGGACGAAGACGCCGACGACGGACCGGACGAAGACGCCGACGACGGACCGGACGAGGATGCGAACGGCGGACCGGACGCGGACCGCGACAGGGAGTGACCGGTCCGCAACCCTCTTTGTCCCCGACGGCCGGGATGTGGTATGGAGTGGAAACTGTTCGCACACCTCCGGGACGCCGCCGACGCCGACAGCGTCACGGTCGACGTCGCGGACGGCGCGACGGTCGGGACGGCGCTGGACGCCCTCCTCGACTCGCGGCCCGCGCTGGCGGCGGAAGTCCTCGACGACGGTGACCTCGCGGAGCACATCCGCCTGCTGGTCGACGGCGAAGACCCGTTTCTCGCGGACGACGGTCTCCAGACGACCGTCGACGCGGACGCCGAACTGGCGCTGTTTCCGCCGGTCAGCGGCGGCTGAGCGGCCGGGCGCGACGGGCGATTACGTCAGGTCCGCCGCCAGCACGAAGTCCGGCCAGTCGGCGAGGTCTGCCCGGACCGACGCCGCTTGTGCGACGTGGCGCGGCGTCTCCGGGATGAGTACGCGCGTGCCGTCGACGCCCAGTTCGGCGGCGTCGGTCCGAATCGCGTCGAACAGCGCCCGGGCGGCGTCGCGGTCGTCCCACGTCCCGACGGCGTACTCCGCCAGCGTCTCGTCGGCGGTGGGGTCGACCGTTTCACGGACCCGGCAGGCCATCCCGCGCGTGCCGTCCCCCTTGACCGCGAAGACTGCCTGTTCCTCCGCGAGACGGTGCAGGCGCTCGCGGGTCAACTCCGAGAGCGCCCACGTCTGTCCGGGGTCCAGCGCGAGTCCCGAAAGCGTCGTTCGCCCCTCGCTGCCGGTCCAGTAACTCCACGCCGCGGCGGGGTCGGCCTCGACGATGAGGCCGTCGCCGTCGGCCTCCGAGTCGGTCGCTCTCGGGGACGGGTGCGCCCACCGGAACGACGTAATCGGTTCGAACCCCGTGGTGATGGACTGGCCCAGACCGGCGTCGTTCCACGAGAACACCATGTTGCGGCCGACGGTCGCCCCGCGGTCGCTTGCCCACTCGAACAGGTCGTGGACCATCGCCACGCCGAGTCCCTCGCCGCGGTGGTCGGGGTCGACCCGGATGCCCTGGAACCACGCCTCGTGGTCGGTGAGCATGACCGCCTGACAGAGTCCGGCAGCGGTGCCGCCAACCTCGGCGACGACGGTGCGTTGGGTCGGGCCGTCGCTCTCGACCCACGACTCGAACACTTCGGGGATGTAGTCGACGGTGTCCTCGCGGTCGGCCCACACCTCCGTCGCGAAGGCAACGATGTCGTCGTAGTCGTCGAGACGGGCCTGCCGGACGGTCGGAGACATACGCTATCGGAGGTGCCGTGGCGACAAAAAGGCACGACTGGAGAGCGGCGGCCGTGCGAGGAACCCCATCTCACGAGAAAGAGGGCGTCACTCGTCCGGCGGCGTGTAGCCCGACGAATCCAGTTCGGTAGTGTCGGGGACGTACAGGTTCCGTTCGATGTACGACCAGTCGTCGAAGCCGTTGCCAGTGCCGTCGGACGAATAGGTGTAGCTATCGGCGGGCCTATTGTAGTTCATCACGCTCCGGTACTCTGCATACGAGTACCGCTCGCTGTCGATGCCGTTGTAGCCGGTAGCTCTCAGACCGACCGAGTGGCCGAGTTCGTGCATTATCACCGACCCGGTGGCCGTGGACTGGTCTTTCACAATCATCGTGCCCTCACTGTGCACTCCCACGGCCCCGCCAAGGTCTGCATTGTCGACCAACAAGAGGTGGTGATAGCCGTAGCCCTCGTTGTCGAAGTACTCTCGCTCGTAGGCGCTCCACGTACCCTGGTCGAAGCCTTCCTCGTCGGGGATTCCTCGGTCGTCGACCACGAAGTGGAGGTTGATTCCGGTGGAACCGTCTGGGTTCGAAACGGGTGCCGCGGCGTAACTGTCTTCGATACGAGAGAGTCCACTCGTCGGAGCGCTCGTCCCGTCGACGACGTCCACCTCGACGTAGATGTCCGTTCTGAGCGGGTCCGCGCCGGGGTACCGGTCTGGATCGTTCACTTCGAGACCGTCGGGGATGCCGTCACCGTCGGTGTCGGCCGCCTTCGGGTCGGTCCCGAGCGAGAGTTCGACGGCGTCGGCCAGCCCATCGCCGTCCACGTCCCGTCTCGTCGGGTTCGTTCCTGCGTCGAGTTCTCTGTCGTCATCGAGTCCGTCGAAGTCGGAGTCCGCCTGTGTCGGGTTCGTGCCGTGGTCGGTGACCTCGGCGTCGTCGGTCAGGCCGTCCTCGTCGCTGTCGGCGACGAGCGGGTCGGTACCGTATTCGACGAACTCTCGCCCGTCGGTGAGTCCGTCGCCGTCGGTGTCGGCCGCCGTCGGGTCGGTCCCCGCGTCGAGTTCAGCGTTGTCGCCCAGTCCGTCACTGTCGGTGTCGGCCGCCGTCGGATCGGTCCCCGCGTCGAGTTCCGCACTGTCGGCCAATCCATCCTTGTCCGTGTCGGCCGCCGTCGGGTCAGTGCCGTGCTCGTCGACTTCGACGCCGTCACTCAGTCCGTCCTCGTCGCTGTCGGCGACGAGCGGGTCCGTCCCGTACTCTTCTACTTCCGTTCCGTCGACGAGTCCGTCGTCATCGGTATCTGCGACGAGCGGGTCGGTGTCGTACTCGTCGAGTTCCGCCCCGTCGGTTAGCCCGTCGTCGTCGGTGTCCGCGACTGCCGGGTCGGTACCGGCATCGAGTTCCGCACTGTCGTCGAGTCCGTCCCCGTCGCCGTCGGCGGCCGTCGGGTCAGTCTCGTGTTCGCGTACCTCTTCCGGGTCGGTGAGTCCGTCGCCGTCAGTGTCGGCGGTAGTTGGATCAGCACCGTTCGCCCGCTCCGCGCCGTCGTCGAGGCCGTCGCCGTCGGTGTCGGCGCTCAACGGGTCGGTCCCGGCCGTCAGTTCTGTCACCGCCGGGACGCTGTCCCCGTCGAGGTCGACGACGTTCGTCACACCCACGACACCCCCCGACGCGCCGACGAGGAGGACGACGAGCAGGACGCTCTTGAGCGCCGTCACCGTTCGAGCCCTCCGTAAACCTGCCCGAATCGGTCTAACTCCCGAGCAGCGTCGGCGTGGACGAGACCGGGAACGTAGTCGTACGCGACTTCGTACACCGCGAAGTTGCCGTCGAACAGGCCGCCGTATCCATCGCTTCCGGGCGCGATATCGAAGACGTAGTTGCCGCCGCGGTCGCGAGCGAGTTCCATCACGCCAGCGAGATTCCGGAACCACTCGAACTCGACGTCGTCGTGGCGGTTGTATTCGAGCAGCGTTCGCGTCAACACCGTCGCGAAACCCGTGGTCAGGCCGATTCGTCCCTCGCGGTCGAAGTGTTGTGGAACGGGGTCGCAACCGATGTGGTTCACGAGTTCGACGACCGCCGTCTTCGCCGGTCCGAACGCGATCGATTGCCGGTTCCACCCTTCGGTGTGAAACAGGAGCGGATGGTGGAGCGAGTCCGGTCCGCGGTCCGCCTCCGCGTCCGGGTCGTCGGTGACCGACCACTCCTCGATGAGTGGATGCATCTGCAGCGACCCGTCCTCTGCGAAGCCGGTGGCCGTGAGCGTAAACGCTCGGAGTTCGTCGGCCTGTGGTGAGTAGACGAGTCCGACTTGCGTCCCGTCGTCACCGGTCGGCGTTATGGTGTTGTCGTCGTGGCCGTTGTCCATCGTGAAACTCCACGCGAGCACGTCGTACGTGGGGTGATACCGTCGGTAGGCCTCTCTGAGTATCGCCGTCTTCGCTCCAAAACGGCGGCCAGCGACAGCGTTGTCTATCGAGATGAGCAGGCTGTGAGCGTAGTCCAGCGACGTACCGAAATCGTCCGCGTTCAGCCACGCCTCTCGGTCCCACTCTTTCGGTGCGTCCCGTCTGGCGTAGCGGAACCGTTCCGTCTTCGCTTCCTCGAACCGGTCGTTGTCGAACGCCTCGACGAACCGTCCGAGCGACCTTCCGGATGATTCGTCGTACTCCTGGTAGTTTCGCTCGCGGTAGAGTTTCAGCGCCTCGAAGTCGACCCCGTGGTCGTCTCGCTCGGCGTCAGTCTCGTACGCGAAGGCCGGATGGCTCTCGGTTAGCGGGCCGACATCTCCCACGAGGGCCGACAGTTCGTCCCGCCGCTCAGCGTCTCGAACCGGTGTCAAATCCCACCGATACTGGGCTGGCCGATTCCGGTCGGCCGCCTTCACAGAACCCGCGATTGCGCTGCCAGCCAGCGTCAATCCGACCGACCGAACGACCGCTCGCCGACTCACGGCGTTTCGATGTCGCATCTAGTTCTGTACTCTCCTGACTGTCGAACTGTAATAAACGTTGATATGTCATGGACTGCTACATCGAGCGACTGGGTGGGTCACCCACCGGTCCCGGCGGTTAGAGCCACGGCGTCGACCGCCGCTGAATCTCGCCAGCCAGCGGTTCGGCCATCGCGTCGGCCACGTCGTCGGCGTTCGCCAGCGCCCACATCAGTTTCACCTTCGCGGTTCCGGGGAGCATGTCCTCACCCTCGATAACGCCCGCGTCGAGGAGGTCGCGGCCGGTGTCGTAGACCCGGTCACAGACGCGGCCTTCGATGCACTGGCTGGTCATCACGACCGGGATGTCGAGGTCCTCGATGACGGAAATCCACTCGGTGTTGACGTGGCCCAGTCCCGTCCCTTCCAGCACGATGCCGTCGGCCCCGTCGGCGGCGACTTCCAGCAGTTCCGTACTCATGCCGGGCGTGAACTTCACGAGTTCCACGTCGGTCGCGAGGTCCTCGTGGAGGGCGAGTTCGGTCTCGTCCCGCTTCGCGTACTCGCGGCGGAACGTGACCGCGTTGTCGCCGTCGGTGCTGTAGTCGACTTCGCCGAGCGGTTTCGCGCCGACCGTCCGGAAGGCGTCACGGCGGGAGGTGTGGTTCTTCCGGACCCGGGTGCCCCGGTGGAGCGCACACCGGTCGTCGGATTCGTCGGCGTGCATGCAGACCAGCACTTCGGCGCAGTCGGATTTCGCGGCTTCGACGGCGCAGACGGCGTTCATCACGTTATCGGAGGAGGGGCGGTCCGCCGAGCGCTGACTGCCGGTGAAGACGATGGGAACCGGCGTGTCGAGCATGAAGGCCAGCGCGGAGGCGGTAAACTGCATCGTGTCCGTGCCGTGCATGACGACGACGCCGTCGGCCCCGGCCTCGATTTCCTCCCTGACTGCGTCGGCGAGGTCCTGCCACACCGCGGGCGTCATGTTCTCCGAGAGGATGTTGGCGACGACGCGGCCGCGGTAGTTCGCCATCCCGGCGAGATCCGGCACCGCTCGAAGCACGTCTTCGGCGTCGAACTGGGCGGTCACCGCGCCGGTGCGGTAGTCGACGGTGGAGGCGATGGTCCCCCCGGTGGAGATGAGCGACACCGTCGGGAGGTCGTCGTCGAACTCGACGGCGGAGCCGTCGTCCTCGTCCTGTGCGCTCTCGACGTCGTACACGTCCGATTCGAGGACTTCGACCGACGACTCGTCGCGGTCGATGCCGACGTTGTACCCGCCGTCGAGTTTGACCACGAGGTGGTCGGGCGTGCTGGACGGGAGCAAGACGCCCTCGTAGGTCTGGTCCGCGCGGTCGACGCGGACCCGGTCGCCTGCGTTCATGCGCGTGGCTTTCCGCCGGCGGGACTTGAACCCATTTGTTTCGAGCGTCCGGCGGTCGGTCATCGGGTCGGCAGCGGCACAAAGGCCATACGTCAGCCGAGCGAACCGACGAGTATGTCCGAGCGAACGGCCGAGCGCTCCCGAGAGACCGAGAGTGAGGCGAGCGCCGAGACTGGTTCGGGGGTCGACATCGGCCGCCTCGACGGATTCTCGACGACCGACGAGGCCGAGACGGAGAGCGACGGCGGGCGCTACTTCTCCGCGCGAGCGCTCCTGTTCGCACTCGTCGCGGTCGGTGCGGGGACCGTCGTCGGCGGCCTGATTCCCGTGATTCCGTTCACCGCACTGCTGGGGATTCCGGCGGGCGCGTTCGTCTACGGCCTGCTGGCGAGTCAGCGCCGCTATATCGAGACGGGACTCGCCGGGGGCGTCGTCGCGGGCCTGCTCACCGTCACGTCCTTCCTTCCGCAGTTCCTCGTCCGCGGGGTCGGCGGCGGTCAACTCGGGATGGGACGGCTGTTCGCCGTCGCGGCCGCTGTCGGTCTCGTGCTGTCCATCCTCGGCCACTACTTCGGTCGGGACCTCCGGGACGGCCTGACCCGGGACCTCTAACGCAACTGCCAGCCGTCGCGAGTCTGCTCGACGATGCCTTCGTCGTCGAGGCGGCGGAGCGCTTCCTCGACGAGTTCCGGCGGAGCCTCGACCCGTCGAACCAGTCGCGAGACGGACGCCGACCCGTGGGCCAGCGCGCTCACCAGTTCGGCGTAGAGGCGGCCGTCGCCGTCACCGGCGCGGTCCTCGAACTCGTCGCGGACCTTCGTCACGCGGCCCTGTACCCACCGCTGGGCGAGCGACAGTTCGTTCTCCAGTTGTTCGAGGTGTTCGAGTTCGTGGGCGAGGTCCCGCAGGTCGCCGCTCTCCTCGTCGTTGAGGTCGATAGAGAGGTGGCGACAGGCCGAGATGTCCAGTCCCGAGTTCGCCGGATAGGCGCTCTTGGTCCCGAACTCGTAGGGCGAGACGCGGACCTCTAGACGGAGGTTACGGGCGATAGAGAAGTACTTCCGCCGCTGGTCGTCGGTGCGTGACTCGACGAGGCCCGCGTCTTCCAGTTTCTGTAAGTGGTCGATGACGGCTTTGGGGCTGACGCCGATGTACTCGCTTATCTCGGTCACGTAGCACGGCTTGTGCGCGAGCAGGCGGAGGATGCGCCGTCGGTTGGCGTTCCCCAGCAAGTCGAGCAACTCGGCGGAGTCCATTCACCCGAGGGTAGCGGGTCGCGGTAGAAAAGGGTGACTCTCGCTTACAGCGTGTCGGCGACAGCGGGCGACACCGCTAGTCGGGACGGCCGCTCGCGGCGGTGTCGTTTCCGGTACCCCGAACGCTCTCGTTCCGGCCGTTTCCGCGCTCGCCAACCGCCACACCGCCGCTGCTGTTAGTCGGCCCCGGTGCGGGCGGCCGCTCGGCCGTCACGGCGTCCATCTCGCTAGCAGCGCCACGCTGGTCGGTCCGGTCGTCACCGCCCGTCGAGTTTCGGCCGTCGGCGTCGACTTGCGGCCCGTCACCGCCCCGATTCCCGGGGGCGACCGGTCCCTCGCGGCCGTCGGCGTGAGTCGAGACGGCCGTCGGCGGGCCCTGGTCACCAACCGCCGACGCGTTTCCCCGACTGGACACTTCAGGGCGGTCCTCGACGACCTTTCGCGCCGCCGTCTCGTTCTCTCGGTCGACTTCCACCGACGGTCCCCGGCTGTTCTCGCGCGCGAGTTCGGCGACGCGCGGCCCGGAGAGTCGGCTCGCGTTCTCGCGGAGTTCGTCCAGCCTCGTTTCGTTCACGTCCGCCGACGTCGCAGCGTCGTCGGTGTCGTCGATGGCCGCTCTGAGACCGCTCATCTGCGCCGATAGCTGGCTCGTCTGTGCGACGTAGGCCTGCCGGGTGAGCGACCCGTTCTCGTAGCGCTCACGGAGCGTCTGGTTGCGGTCTTCGAGTCGTTCGAGGCGGCGTTCGAGGCCGTTCGCACGGTTGGTCACCATCCGCGCCCGCTGGCTCTCGTTCGCGTTGTCGAAGCCTGCTCGCCACATCCCGTTCTTGACGGTGTCGTTTGCGGCGGCGGAACTCGACTGCAAGAAGGCCGTCAATTGTGCCCCGAGTCCGCCGTCGTCGGTGCTTTCGTTGGCCGCCGCGGTCGGCGTCCCCGTTTCCTGTGCCGCGACGCTCGGCATCCCGAGGAGCGCGACGGCGACCAGCCCCAACACGAACACCACGGCGTACCGTCGTGTCATCTTCACTCGTCAATCGAGGACCCCGCACAAAAAGCAGTCACTTCGTTCGGACGGTTTAGCGGCCCACGAAAACGCCTTCAGACCGTCCAAGAGAGTTTACTGACCCCTCTCGCTCTGTCTCGGGAGGAGCCACCACGCGACGGCTACCGAGAGGACCGAGAGCGCCACGCTCGCGGCGACGAGCGCGAAACCGGGGTCGTATCTGAGCGGCGGGTAGTAGCCGAAGCCGTAATCGAGCACATCGTTACCGAGGGCCAACACCAGCGCCGTCAGGAGCGCTCCGCGGGTCGTTCGGCCGTAGTGGGGCACTAACAATCCCTCCGCGACGAACCCGAGGTGAGTGACGATGATGCCGAAGTACGCCCACGGGGCCGGGAAGTACGCGTCGAACCCGAGGTTGAGCGCGACGAACGTCCAGACGCCCATCTTCAACAGCCACACCAGCGCGATGGTGTGGAGGTACGCGAGCGGAAGGTTGGTCGGCACGTCGTCGAGCGACCGGCCGAGGAACGGCAGGAGCGTCACCAGCGACAGCGTCATCAGGAACAGGGCGGCGGGCGAGTCGGCGTACAGCGGCCACAGGAACGTCGACACGTCCGGCATCGTCTCGACGTAGTAGCGTACGCCGACCAGCGTCGCGACGGCGTTGACGACGACCAGCCACACCAGACTGGGCGTGTTCTCCAGATAGTACCGCGCGTAGCGGCGCGGGAGCGGTCCCCAGTCGATGTCCATACGCCGTCTCCGGCCCGGCGGGCGGAAACCCTGTCGGTCCGACGGCGGCGAAAATTGCGGGCTGAATGCCCGACGGCAAAAGGATATCGGCAAACGCTTATCCATGTCACTGACAAACATACACACGAACAGATGTTCGAACAGTTCTCCCGCGGCTACTACCTCGGCCGTCTCTACGTCGAACCACGCGACGACGGCGCGGCCGCGATGTGCCGGGACCAACACGAGCGAGTCAATCGACAACTGTACGCCTCCGGAACGGGCGTCGAGCGCACAGACCTGCCGCTCGTGATGAAACTCGGGTCGCGGCACTTCCCCGTCCACGGCGACGAGCAAGTCCCGGCCGACACCCTCGCGGTCCCCAGCGAGGTGTTGGAGTCCGCGAACGTGCGCAACCCCCCCAGCCTCCGCGAAGTGTTCCTCGCGAAGGCCGACCACGCCGCCCAACTGCTGTCGGTGACGGGCACGGACGCCGCGATTCCGGACAGCGCCGTGTAGCCGCCGTCCGTGGCGGCCAGTTTTAAGCCGGTCGGAGTCCGCAGTCCAGTCGATGCTGGACCGGTTGCTGGGACGCGCCGCGCTCAAAGAGCGCGTCGCGGACCTCGAAGAGGAGAAGCGCCACCTCGAACGGCAACTCGACGCCGAACAGGAGCGCCGTTCCGAGGCGGCGACGGCCCGACAGCGCGCCGAGGCGGAGACGAACCGCCTCGAGGACCGCGTCACCGAACTCGAAGACCGCGTCGAGCGCCTGCAAGCCAGCGAGGGCGGCCCGACCTACCGCGCCGAGGAACGGTTGACCGGCGAACGAGTCGCCGAAATCCTGAACCGGCTCGAGTCGTTCGAAACCGAGCGCGAGGGCGTCTTCACCGCCTACGTCGCCGACGAGAGCGACCTCACGGAATCGGTTCGAGAAGCGTTCGGTGACCGGGCGTCGCTGGTCGCCGGGGCGGCCCCCTGCCTCGCGGTGACCGACGACGCCGGGTTGCTGTCGGCCTGTCTGTCGGTGCCGGTGCCGCCCGAACCGTTCGCGTCGTGGGACGACCACGTCAGACTCGACCGCTCGCGGTTCGAACCGACCGGCGAGTACGCCGTTGCCCTCGTGCGCTCTGACCTGTTCGCGCTGGGCGTCTACGACGGCCGCGAGCGGACTGCCTTCCACGGCTTCGACTCCGAACTGAAGAGCCAACACTCGAAAGGCGGCTTCTCGCAGTCCCGGTTCGAGCGCCTGCGCGACCAGCAAATCGAGAACCACGTCGAGCGGTGTCGGGCGACCATCGAAGCGGTCGACCACGAGACGCTGTACGTCGTCGGCGAGCGCTCCGTCATCCACGAGTTCACCGACCTCGCGGCGCTGACCCAGAGCGTCGACGCCACGGGCGACCCCGAGGACGCCCTCGCGGATGCCGTCCGGTCGCTGTGGACGGTCCGACTGCGCGTGCCTTGATTGTCGAAGGCCGAACATTCAAGCCGACGGGCGCGGCCAGTGGTCGTATGGCACCGCGAATCCTCGTTCCAGTCGACAGGTCCGACCAAGCCCGAACTGCCTGTGAGTTCGTGGTCGACAACCACCCCGACGCGACCCTCGTCCTCCTCCACGTCATCAACCCCGCGGAGGCGGGGTACAGCGCGCAAGCGTCGGTCCCATCGTTCTCCGAGGAATGGTACGAGCAGAAGAAATCGGCCGCCGAATCGCTGTTCGACGACCTCGAAGCACTCGCCTACGAGGGCGGCGTCTCGGACGTCGAACGCGTCCTCGAAGTCGGTCGGCCCACCCAGACCATCGTCGACTACGCCGACGACGAGGACAACGATATCGACCAAATCGTGATGGGCAGTCACGGCCGGTCGGGCGTGTCCCGAATCCTGCTGGGGAGCGTCGCCGAGACGGTCGTCCGGCGGGCGTCGATTCCGGTCACCGTCGTCCGCTGACGCGCGTTCTCAGGCGTGCCGGACGATGTGCACGTCGTACTGCGGGTCCTCGGAGACGGGTGCGCCGACGCTACTGACCGGCGTGGAAACGCGTCCGGCGTTCTCGCTCCCGATGAACACGATAGAGGCGTCGATGTCGTGAGCGACGGCGCGAATCGTCCGCACCACGTCCGTCGTGTTCGAGGCCATCGAACTCACGTCGTCGGGGACTTCGTAGCGGAACTGCGCGTCGGGCGCAATCTCGGCGATGCGCTCGCGGAAGCGCTCGGCGATTGCCTCGTGGTCGAACGGGTCGTTCGGGGTGAGCCAGTTTCGCTCCAGCGCGTAGTCCGGTTCGTTCGGGATGACTACTAGCGCGACGACGTCCTCGCCGGTGTACTCCGAGAACTCGGTCGCGCGTTCGAGGGCGGCCGTCGAGAGGTCCGAACCGTCGAAGGGGACGAGTAAAGTCACAGTCGGGCCTTCGACGGACTGCGGTATAAAGGATAGCCCGGCGTCCCGCGGTCAGAAGATGTTGGCCTGCTGGTAGACACTGATGCCGTCCATCGTTATCTCGTAGGGCTTCGTCTCCCGGGAGTGGTTCGCGTTGCGTATCTTCTGAATCTCGACGGCGAGGCGCGTCTCGCGGGTCTCCGAGCGGACGTACTGGAGGATGAACACGGCGTCGGTCAGGTACTCGATGATGCCGTGACGGGAGGCGTAGGGATTGTCCTCGCTGGCTTCGGAGGTGAGCATCGTCGTCACGCCCGCCTTCTTCAGCGACCGGGTGAAGTCGAACACCTCGGTCCGGCGTTTGGCTGGCTGGTCGTACATCATCTCCAGCAGGGAGACCGAATCGAGCACCAGTCGGTCGGCGTCGAAGTCCTCGATGAGACTCGGGAGTTCGCCGCGGATGTTGTCGAGGCTGTTCGCCATCTCGACGGGGTCTAAGTCGACGACGGCGAGTTGGCCGTTGGCTTCGTACTCGTCGAACCCCCACCCGCGGTCGTTGGCGGTGTCCATGATGGCGCTGTGTGACTGTTCGAGCGTGATGAACACGCAGTTCTCGCCGTTCCGGAGGCCGTGGTGCAGGAACTGGAGTCCGAAGGTCGTCTTGCCCGTCCCGGCAGACCCGACGGTGACGATGAGGTGTCGTTCGGGGATGCCGCCCTGTATCATCCGGTCGAGTCCCTCGATGCCGATGTCGATGCGCGGGATGTCCGACTCGAAGTCCTCGTCCGCGAACTCGCTGTCGCCGCCGGACGCGTCGCTCCCCGCGGACTCGAACGCCGACGCGAAGTCGTCCTCGAACAGGCCGCCACTGTCGCCGCCGGAGTCGCCGAACGGGCTGTCGTCACCCGAATCGCCGAACGGACTGTCGCCGCCCGTCCCATCGAACGGGCTGTCGCTCTCCGTGTCGCCGAACGAACTTCCGGCCTCAGAATCACCGAACGTAGTGTCGCCGAACGGGCCGTCGCGTTCGGCGTCGTGGGTCTGCTCGGGGTCGGACCCGTCCTCGCCGTCGTCGTCGATGGCACTCTCGAACCAGTCGTCGTCGTCCTGCCCGTTGTCACTCATCGCCCCAACCACCGGCCACAGACCCGGGCCATGCATCCCGATTCTCGCCCAGACAGATATAATTGCCGTCGTGATGGGTTTATGTCCGACGGGGGGTAAGCACGGGCAATGACCGTCGGTATCGTCGCGCAACGCGACAACGACCGGGCGATGGCGCTCGCGAGCGAGTTGACCGACCGCCTCCACGCGGTCGGGGAGGCCGTCGTCGTCGACCAGACCACCGGTGCGGCGCTCACCGACCACGAGGCGTGGGAGGCCGCGAAACCGGACAGTCAACCGGTCCGAGAGATGCGGGACTGTGACCTCGTCGTCAGCATCGGCGGTGACGGGACGTTCCTCTACGCCGCCCGCGGCGCAGGGTCGACGCCTCTGATGGGCGTCAACCTCGGCGAAGTCGGCTTCCTCAACGCGCTGGCTCCCGAGGAGGCCGTCGAGACGGTGGTCGCGGAGGTCGAACACATCCAGAAGACCGGGAGCGCCCGGACTCGCGCGATGCCGCGACTGCGCGCGACCGGTCCCGACTGGGAACTCTCGCCCGCGCTCAACGAGGTTGTCGTGCAAGGCGGCCACCGCGGCCACGGCGGCGGCGGAACGCTCGAAATCCGCGTCGACGGCGTGCTGTACACGAGCGGCCACGCCGACGGCGTACTGGTGGCGACGCCGACGGGGTCCACGGCGTACAACCTGAGCGAGGGCGGCCCGCTAGTGCATCCGGACGTTGCGGGTCTCGTGGTCACGGGAATGGCACAGGACGAAGGGATGCCCCCGCTGGTGGTCGACACCGACAGCGACGTGACCGTGACGCTGACCGACGCGGAACGTGGCGTCGTCGTCAGCGACGGACGGGTGCGAAAAGAGATTACGCCACCGGCGCGAGTGACGCTCTCGCGGGCGAGCGAGCCAATCAGGCTGGCGGGTCCACCGCTCGATTTCTTCACGGCGCTCGGCAAACTTGGGTAGCGGTTAGCGGCGGCCGACGGCGTACAGCACGGGGGCCAGCGCCAGCATCACGAGGCCGAACAGTTTGTACTGGAACGACGAAGCGAGGATGCTTCCGGCGTTCGGTTCCATCGCCGAGGCCGGGGTGATGAGTAGCAGCGCGCCGATGGCGATGGTGTGTAGCCCAAGCATGCGCAGGGACCGCATCGGCAAGATGCCGACAGCGCCGACGGCGAACCCGAACAGCAGGACATCACCGATAGTGTAGTTCAGCAGGAAACTGTCGATGATCTGCAGCGGTGGCACGAGCATTCCTACTCCGAATCTGACCGTGACGCAATCTTTAAAGTTCCGTTACGTCACCGCTGGCCGCCGGGCCGCGTGACTCCGCACCGTCCGCCTCCCCGCCCGTTGGCGGCCGAGGCGAGTGGCGTGTAGTTATATGTCCGCGGCCCACAGTACACCCCATCGTGCCTGATTCGACTGCAGACGCAACCGTTCTCGTCGTCGACGACGAGAAAGAGGTCGCAGACGTCTACGCGTTACGTCTCCGTAATCAGTACGAGACGGAGACGGCCTACGGTGGCAGCGCAGCACTCGAACGCATCGACGACGACGTGGACGTTGTCCTGCTGGACCGACGGATGCCGGACATCGCCGGCGACGAGGTGCTCGCGGAGATACGCGAACGGGACGTCTCGACGCGGGTCATCATGATTACCGCGGTCGACCCGGACTTCGACATCATCGACATGCCGTTCGACGACTACCTCTGTAAACCGGTCGAGAAGGAGGACCTCGTCGCGGCCATCGACCAGCAACTCGCCGCCCGGCGCTACGACGACCGCCTCGCGGAGTACCTCGAAGTCACGTCGAAACTCGCCCTGCTGGAGGGCGAGAAGACGCCCCAGACACTCGAAAACAACGAGGGCGTCGAATCGCTACAGGAGCGGGCCGAGAAACTCAAACGAGAGATGGACGACGCCCTCTTGGAGTTCGACGATATCGACGCCGCGTTTCAGGAAATCGGGCGTCGCCCGGACTAATCACGCCGACCGATGACACGTCTCGGTCCGATGTCGGAGTTTACACCCACGAGTGCGCGAGCGATGCGGTAAAGCATAAACCGTCCTCGTGACTATCATCTACTGACGTGGCACTAGGGACACCGGGCCGTGGGCACGTACTCGTGGTCGACGACGAACACGACGTGGCGGACACGCAGGCGTTGCGGTTGCGTGACCACTACGAGACGAGCGTCGCCTACGGTGGGAACGAGGCACTGGAGATGGCCGGGCCGGAGATAGACGCCATCCTGCTGGACCGGCGGATGCCCGACATCCACGGCGACGAGGTGCTGGACCGCCTTCGAGAACGGGGCTACGAGGGCAAGGTCATCATGCTGACCGCCGTCGACCCGGACCTCAACATCCTCGAGATGGCGTTCGACGACTACCTCCAGAAACCGGTCGACCGAGAGACGCTGTTGTCGACGCTCGAACAGCACCTCGACGGCGCTGTCAGAGACGACCGACTGGAGGAGTACTTCGAAGTCTCCTCGAAACTCGCGGTGCTGGAAGGGGAGAAGTCGCCGTCGGAACTCGACTCCAGCGAGGAGTACGCGGAACTCGAAGCCCGCGCGGACGAACTGGAGTGGCAACTCAGGACCGAACTCGACGACTTCGACGCCATCGTCGAGACGTACCGGGCAATCGACCGCGGATCGAGTTGAGGGCCTACTCGCCGTCGGACAGCAAGAGTTCGCGCTCGATGTAGCGCTCCATCGCCTCGCGCATGCCGGGAAGAGGGTTGTCGTTTCGCGTCGCGTTCTGCAACAGGATGCCGTCGAGACTCGTCAGCAGGAACTGTGCGGTCCGTTCGGCGTCGACGTCGGCGAACACGCCTTTCTCGATACCCTCCTCGATGAGCGCGGTGATGCGGGCGGTAAAGCGGTGGTCCGTTTCGGTGAACTTCGTCTTGAACTCCGGATTGCGGACCGCCTGCGCCCGGAGTTCGACGTACGACGCTAACACGTCGTTCGGGTCGGGCATCTCCTCGGCGGTCGGAAAGTCGCCGAGGATGAGCGCGAAGAAGGTCAGAAGGTCCTGTGCGGGGTCGCCGGAGGACTCCAACTGGAACACTCGGTCGAACTCGTCTAAGATGAACTCCAGAAAGGCCAGCAGGAGGTCGTCCTTGCCGTCGAAGTGGTGGTAGAACGTCGACTTGCTCAGGTCGGCCTCGTCGGCGATACGCTGGATAGAGAGGCCCGCGTAGCCGTGCTCTTGCAGGGCGTAGAACGTCGCACGCATGATGGCTTCGTGCGAGTCGGCCGGTTCGCCCGTGAACGGAATCGCGTCGGCGTCAGTCATCCCGAACGAATATTCGGTCGGTGTCAAAAAAGCCTTCGTACCGACTGCTAACCGGAACGTTGATGTTTGACCGAACGTTCGTTCGATACGAGATGGCCGACTGGACCTTCGACCGCACCGACTCCGGTCACCCCGCAGTCCTCTCCTCCGTCTGGGTTCGATGCTTCGCATCGAAAGCCGCCCTCTCAGAGCCGATTTGGTACGTATGAGACTTCGAATCCCACTCACGCTGACCGTCGTAGCACTGTTGCTCGTTGCCGGGACCGCCGCCGCCGCCGTGACCGGTAGTCCCGACATCGACGCGACGTTCGCGGACAACACCGTCTCGGCTGGCGAGGAAACGACACTCGACGTGGTGCTGGTCAACAGCGGCGACCTGACCAGCGGGTCCGCCCGCAATCCGAGTCTGAACAGCGAAGTGACGACCGCTCGCGGCCTGTCCGTCGCCGTCAACTCTGGCGGCGCGCCGATTTCGGTCACCACGTCCCGCCAGTCCGTCGGGACGCTCGCACAGGGGCCGCCGACGACCGTCTCGTTCGACATCAGCGTCGACGAGGACGCCGACCCGGGCACCTACGAGATACCCGTCAAACTCCGCTACGAGCACACGGACTACATCTCCGAGGCCGACGGGAACCGCGACGAGACCGACGTCGAACGGACTATCGACGTGGAACTCCGCGTCTCTGACGACGCGACCTTCGACGTGACGAACGTCGAATCCGACGCCCGCGTCGGTTCGACCGGGTCCGTCGCCGTCACCATCGAGAACACCGGCGAAGAAGCCGCCCGCAACGCCGCCGTCACGCTCCAGAGCGAGAACCAGGAACTCAGCGTCGGCGGGAGCACGCAGAGTTCCCGTTACGTGGACACGTGGGAATCCGGCGAACAGCGGACCTTCCGGTTCCGCGTGGGCGCGTCGAGTAACGCCGAACCCGAACCGTACGAGTTCGGCCTCGACGTGGCGTTCGACGATACCGACGGCGTCCGCAAGCAGTCGGTCGGCAGTTCGGTCGGCATCGCGCCCGACCCCGAACAGACGTTCTCCGTCGTCAACGTCTCCAGCGCCGTCGCCGTCGACAACACCGGGACGTACGCGGTGACGCTCCGCAACAACGGGCCGGTGCCGGTCGACAACGCCGTCGTCACCGTCGCCTCCCAGAGTCCCGACATCACGTTCGGCGACGCCACGTCGACCACGCAGTACGTCGGCCAGTGGGACGCGGGTGAGACGCGGACGGTCCGCGTCGACGCCACGGCCAGCGCCGACGCCGAAACCCGCGGCTACGCGCTCTCGACGAGCGTCGGGTACGAGGACCCCGAGGGCGACGCCGCCACCTCCGGCGACATCGCCACGGGTATCCTGCCGCTCCCCGAACAGTCCTTCTCGCTGTCCGACGTCGAGGCCGACTTACAGGCCGGTGCGGACGGGACGCTCGAAGTCACGCTGACGAACGACGGTCAGCGGGCCGTCGAGAACGTCGTCCTGAACTGGGAGAGCGAGCACAGCAACCTCTCGCCACAGGAGACCCAGTACGCCGTCGGCAACCTCGCGCCCGGCGAGTCCGCGACGGCGAGTTTCGGCGTGGACGCCTCCGAGAGCGCCGTCGCGGGGCCGCGACAGTTCGACTTCGTGGCCGCGTACCGCGACGACAACGGTGACCGCCGCGAGAGCGACATCCTCGAAGTGCAGGCCGAAGTGGCCGCCGACGAAGACGAGTTCGCCGTCGAATCGGCCAACACCACGGTCGGCGCGGGGCAGTCCGCGGTCATCGAACTGACGGTGACCAACAACGAGGATGTGCCGCTGACCGACATCTCGGCGAAACTGTTCGCCGACTCGCCCATCTCGGTCACCGACGACGAGGCGTACGTCGCGGAACTCGCCCCCGGCGAGTCCGAGACGCTCAAGTTCGGCATCAGCGCCAGCGGCGGGGCGATGGCGAAGTCCTACCCCGTCTCGCTGGACTTCCAGTACGAGGAACCCGACGGCGACACGCCGATGTCCGACACCTACCGGGTCGCCATCGACGTGACCCAACGGAGCGGTGGCGGCGGCGGCCTTCCGCTTACGGCCATCGGTGCCGTCTCGCTCGTGAGTCTCCTCGCAATCGGTGGGTACGTCAGGTTCCGCTAAGATGGATTACCAGCGGTACATCGACTGGGCGGACGACCGCATCGTCGACGACTCCAGACGCGTCGTCCTGGCGTTCATCGTCGTGACGCTCGTCTTCAGCGCCGGTCTGGGGAACATCTCGACGAACGCGGGGACCTCCCAGTTCACCACCGACCTGCCCGCCGAAGAGGCGTTTTCGCAGGTCAACACGGAGTTCTCACCGGCGTTCTCGCCGGACACCGGGAACACCCAGTTGATACAGGAAGGGAACAACGTCCTCTCGAAGGACGCCCTGTTGCGGATGCTCCGCGCGCAGGAGCGACTGGAGGAACATCGGGACTTGCGCGTGACCGGCACGTCGAGCGCCGCGACCATCGTCGCCCAGCAACTCGACCCGTCGGCCCGGACCACCGAGGCGCAGATTCGGGCGATTGAGTCGGCCTCGAGCGGCGAAATCGACGCGGCCGTCCGCCGGGCCGCCGAGAACCCGCAGTTCGGCTCGCTCGTCAGTAGCGACTTCAACCGCGGGTCGGCCTCGGCGTCGGTCACGCTCGGCCTCGTCACGCACGAACTCCCGGCCGGTATCTCTTCGGGGTCCGGGCAGGGCGGGTCCAGTCCGCTGACGAGCATCCAGCGACAGGCCCAGTTCACGGTCCAGTCGGCCGGGCAGGGGACCATCACCGTCTTCGGGTCGGGCATCGTCGCCGCGGAGTTCTCGAACGTGGTCTTCGACTCGCTCATCCTGACCGTCCCGGCGGCGGTCATCTTCATCCTCATCTTCCTCTCTATCGCGTACCGTGACCTCGCGGACATGGCGCTCGGTCTCATCGCCCTGTTTATGGCTATCATCTGGACGTTCGGGTTCATGGGTCTCGCTGGTATCCCGTTCTCGCAGATGCTCATCGCGGTGCCACCGCTGTTGCTGGCGGTGGGCATCGACTTCGGTATCCACGCTATCAACCGCTATCGAGAGGAGCGCCAACACGGGACGAGCATCCACCGGTCGATGCGTATCACCACCGACCAGTTGCTCGTCGCCTTCTTCATCGTCACCGGGACGACGGTCATCGGATTCGCGGCGAATCTCACCAGTTCGCTCCCGCCGATTCAGGACTTCGGGTTCGTCGCCGCCGTCGGCATCACGTTCACGTTCTTCATCTTCGGCGTGTTCCTCCCGGCGGCGAAGGTGGAACTGGACACGCTCCGCCAGCGCTATCCGATTCCGACGTTCACGGAGAAACCCCTCGGCTCCGAGGACTCCGCGCTGGGCGGCGTCCTCCGCGGCGGCGTCGTCATCGCCGAACGCGCGCCGGTCGTCTTCCTGCTCGCGACGCTGGTGCTCACGGCGGGCGCGGGCGTCTACGCGACGGGCATCTCGACCTCCTTCTCGCAGGACGACTTCCTCCCGCCGGAGGACAACCCCGACTGGATTGAGTCGCTCCCGGAACCGTTCGCCCCCAGCGAGTACACCGTCACCGAGCGGACGAACTTCTTAGAGGAGAAGTTCGACTCGACCCAGAGCGGGCGGGCGACGATATACGTACAAGGGCCGATGCGACAGGATTCGGCGTTAGAGCAGATTTACCGGGCCGGTGACGACCCGCCGGATTCGTTCGTCCGCGAGGACGGCCGCGCGTCGTCGACCTCTATCGTGACGGTTATCCAGGACCGCGCGGCCCGCGACCCCGAGTTCCGCCGCCTCGTCGAGCGCAACGACGCCAACGACAACGGCGTCCCCGACGACAACCTCGAAGAGGTCTACGAGTACCTCCTGTCGTCGTCATCGCGCGACCGGGCGCTGAACTACATCACAGAGGACTACCGGAGCACGCGCGTCGTCTACACCGTCGAGGCCGGTGCGAGCGACTCCGAGGTGGCCGAAGACGCGCGGACGGTCGCCGAGGACTTCCGCTACGACGCGGTGGCGACCGGGTCCATCGTCGTCTTCCAGGCCGTCTCGGACGTGATTCTCGAGTCCGCCGTCCAGTCGCTAGCCATCGCGCTGGCTGGAGCGTCGGTGTTTCTCGTGTTCATCTACTACGTCCTCGAGGGCAGGCCGTCGCTGGGTATCGCGAACGTCATCCCCGTCGTCGTCACCGTCGCGCTGTTGGCGGGGACGATGCGGCTACTCCGGATTCCGTTCAACGCCATCACGGCGACGATGCTCGCCATCACCATCGGCCTGGGCGTGGACTACTCCGTTCACGTCACCCACCGCTTCGCCGACGAGATACACGACTACGACCTCGTGACGGCGCTGGACCGGACGGTTCGCGGGACCGGCGGTGCGTTGCTCGGCAGCATGCTCACCACCGTCTTCGGCATCGGTGTGCTGGCGCTCGCCGTCTTCCCGGCCATCGGCCAGTTCGGCATCCTGACGGCGCTGTCCATCGCCTACGCGTTCCTCACGTCGCTGTTGGTCCTCCCGTCCGTGCTGGTCATCTGGGACGGCCTGACGAACTACGACCAACCGCTCCGACGGCTGTTCCACATCAGCGGGCCGGAGCGGATTCAGGCCAGCAAGACGAAGAGCGACGACTGAGACGGACTGTCGGAACTGTTTTTCGGGTCGACCGCACGCGCCCGTGCGGTCGGTCCGGTATCGGCGCCTACCAGTTCGTCTGTGGCGCGGTCGTGTCCCCACCGGGCACGCCACTGAAGCCTTTATCCGACGCCACCGCCATCCTCCCGTATGACCCACGTCGTCATCATCGGCGCGTACGGGAGCGCTGGCGCGGCCGTCGCTGGCGAACTCGTCGACGAGGACGGTATCGAACTCACGCTCATCGACAACGGCGACCCCGGCGGTGGCCTCTGTATCCTCGAGGGTTGCATGCCCTCGAAGGAAGTTCTCTCCGCGGGCGCCCATCGCTTTCAGGTCCGGCACGACCACCGCCTGACCGGCGGCGTCCCGGACATCGACCTCGACGCGGTCGTCGAGACGAAGAACGAGCGAACCCGCGGGTGGGCGGGCCACCGGCGGGACTCGATCCACTCGATGGCCGAACGCGAGGGCGTGGAGTTCGTCCACGACACGGCGACGTTCGTCGACGAGCACACCGTCCGGGCGGGTGGCGAGGAGTACGAGGCCGACTACGTCGTCATCGCCACCGGGTCGTCGGTGAACGTCCCCGACACGCCGGGTATCGACGACGTGGACTTCATGACGAGCGAGGACGTGCTCCACGCGACGGAGTTCCCGGACTCGGGTATCGTCATGGGCCTCGGGTACATCGGGATGGAGATGGTCCCGTATCTCGCCGAGGCCGGGGGGATGGAACTCACCGTCGTCGAACACGACGACCGCCCCATCGACGAGGCCGACCCCGCGTTCGGCGACGAGGCCCGGCGCATCTACGAGGACAACTGGGACATCGACATTCCGACCAACTGCCACGAGCGGAAACTCGAACGCACCGAGGACGGCGGCGTCCGCCTCCACGTCGAGTTCGAGGACGGCGAGACGGATACCTACGAGGCCGACCAACTGTTCCTCTTCACCGGCCGTCGACCCACCGTCGAGGGTCTCGGCCTCGAAAACACGTCCATTTCGGCCGAGGGCGAGTGGGTCCGCGAGACGATGCAGACCGCGGACGCCGACCACGTCTACGCCGTCGGCGACGTGAACGAGAAAGAGCCGATTCTCCACGTCGCGAAAGAGCAGGGCTTCACCGCCGCCGAGAACATCCTCCGACAGGAGGCCGGAGCGGACCCGCAGGCGTACGAGAACGTCCACCATCACGTCATCTTCTCGGGACTGGGCATCTACCCATTCGCCCGCGTCGGCCACAACGAACAGACCGCCCGCGAAGCGGGCTACGACGTGGTCACGGCGACCCGACAGGCCAGCGACGACGGCGTGTTCAAGTCCAAAGACGTGCCCGAGGGACTGGCGAAACTCGTCGTCGACGCCGCCGACGGCACGGTGCTGGGATGGCAGGGCCTGCACTACCACGCCGACAGTTTCGCGAAGACGATGCAGATAGTCGTCGAGTTGGGACTCGACGTGCGTGACCTGCCCGACCGGGCGTACCACCCGACGCTCCCCGAGAACTTAGACGGCCTCATCCGAGACTGCGTCGCCGACCTCGACGACGCTTAGGCCGACGGATAGCTCTCTAACTCGACGAACTCCACACTGCCGCAGGCCGCGCACTTCTCGGGTGCGCTGTAGGTGTGGTCCGGCGGTTCACCGTGGACGGTACCCGCGACTATCGTGTGGCAGTTCTCGCAGACGTACTCCGTCGGCCGTTCGGGTTGATGCGCCATATCGTGTAGTTCTATTTACACTTCCATAAGCGTATGCCCGCGATTTGCGTCGAACGGCGTCACTCGGTCCGGAGACCGCTCACTTCGAAGCGCGCGCCGCCCGCTTCGCCGTCGGTGACACTGATGGTGCCGCCGTGAGCCTCGACGATTTCGCGGACGATTCGGAGACCGAACCCCGTCCCGTCCTCGCGGGTGGTGTACCCGCTCTCGAACACCCGCTCTCGGTCGGTCTCCGGGATACCGGGACCGTCGTCGCTGACGTAGAACCCGTCGCGGTTCGGCAGAACGCCGACGGAGACCGTGACGTGTGGCCGGTCGCCGCCCGACACGTCGTCGCCAGTCTGGGGCTGACTGTTCGTGGACCCGTGGTCCACAGCGTTCCGAAACAGGTTCTCGAACAGTTGTTGGAGGCGGCTGGCGTCGCCGACGACGGTCAGGTCGTCTGCCGGGCCCTCGAGCGTCGCGTTCTCGCACTCGACGGCCTTCCAGCCGTCGGTGACGAGTCGCCGCAACTCGGTCGGCGTCGCGTCGTCGACCCGGTCCCCAGACCGGGCCAGCGTCAGCACGTCGTCGATGAGTTCGTCCATCCGATTGAGCGCGCGTTCGACCGCGGCGAGATGTTCGGGGTCGCCGTCGTAGCTCTCGCCGACGATTTCGAGACGACCGGCCGCGACGGTCAGGGGATTCCGCAGGTCGTGTGAGACGTGACTGGCGAAGTCCTCCAGTCGGTTGCGTTCGCGGGTGAGTTGGAGTTCGCGGCGCTCGCGTTCCAGTTCGTAGCTAATCCAGTTGCCCATCAACTCGACCAGCGTCACCTCCCAGTTGGCGAACGCCTCTCCCTTGGGTTCGCGGTCGTAGAAACAGAAGGTGCCGTACACCTCGTCGTCGACGACGATTGGCATCCCGAGGTAACAGGAGATGCCAAAGTCGACGTTGCCAACGCGGTCGGTCAGGTCCGGGGCGTCCGACGAGATGTCGGCGAGGACCAGCGTCTCCTCCTCGACGATTGCCCGCTCGCAGTTGGTCGACTGGAGGGCGACCACGTCGCCGGGTTCGACGCTCTCCGTGGGGGAGATGACGGCCTCGAAGACGTAGTCGTCGTCATCCACGCGCGAGAAGGCGGCCGACTCCGTTCCCAGCGCCGCCGACCCGAGTTCCAGTAGCCGGTCGACTTTCTCCTCGAACGGCGTCCCTTTCTCCGCGATGACGCGGTACATGTCGGTGAGTATCTGTTCTCGCTCGGCCAGCGACTGCTCGTGTTCCCGTCGTTCGGTGACATCTCGGAAGTACACCGAAAGGCCGGTCGGCGACGGATAGGCTCTGACATCGAACCACGTCTCTAGCGGTTCGTAGAAGGCTTCGAACGACGCTGGCTCTTGCTGGTCCATGGCTCGGTGGTACGCGTCGTAGAACTCCGTGCCGACGGCCTCGGGGACGACCTCCCAGATGGACGTGCCGACGAAGTCGTCGGTGGCGTCGGCGTCGACCGACGCCTCGCCGATTACCTCACGGCCCCGGTCGTTGAGGTAGGTGAATCGCCAGTCTTCGTCGAGCGCGAAGAACGCGTCGGTCATCCGCCCGAGAATGGCCTCTCGTCTGGTACGTTCGGTCAGGATGGTCCCGACGCGGTCGGCCAGCGCCGTGACCTGGTCGTCGAGCGGTCGCTTCTTGAGGTAGCCCGTGATACCGGCGTCGATAGCGGCGCTCGCGATAGCCTCCGTCCCGTCGGCAGTGAACAGCACTACCGGGAGGTCTCGGTCCGTCTCGCGCACCGCGTCGAGGATATCGAGCCCCGTTCCGTCGGGTAGCGTGTACTCCGTGACGACGCAGTGAATCCGCTCGCTCCGGAGCGTCGATAGCGCGTCCTCGACGCTCCGGACCGTCCTCACGTCGACGGAGTCCGCGATGCTCTCCAGCGCGTCTCGTGCCGCCACGGCGTCCGGGCTGTCGTCGACGTACAGAAGCGTACGGGCCCCGTAGCCGCCCGCCCGCTCGTCGAGGTCAACCGTGGCTAGGGGCTTAGTCACAATCCCTCGTAGGGGATGTTGTGTTAAATGAGTAGGGGAACAAGAAATATATATGATATTTATTCGGGCGAGCGAGCGGCGAGGACGGGAATCTCCTCGATTCGCTCCGGCGGCAACGCGCCCCAGTCGACGCCGGTGGGGCGAGCGTACGGCGTCTCCGTCTCGACAGTGCGCTCGGGCGTCATGACGTAGTCCATCGGCACGTCGTGGGCGTCGACCGGGACCTCGGTGTCGACGACGCCGTCCGGCCCACCGACGACTTGCAGTTCGTGGACCGTCGTGAGTATCGGGGTCTCCTCGTCGACGAGGCCCAGTTCCGACAGCACGGCGTACTCCAAGTCGCTGTACCCCTCGCCTTTCCCGATGCGCGCGCCGTCCTCGGTAACGGCGACGGACCCGGAGACGACGAGGTCCACCTCGCCGACGGTTTCGGGACCGACCTGCCGAGCGTGGTCGGCGACGTTCGAGACGGCGGGCGCGGCCTCGATGTCGTCGAGTCGCGCCGGGTCGAGTTCGTAGAAACACTTCTCGTCGCGCAGGCGCGGGACGGCCATGTAGACGGTCTTGCCAGCGCGGAGGGCCGCCCGGCGAAGCGGGAGTTGCGGCGAGTCGGGGTTGGCCTTCACCGTCTCCGCGGCCGTCCAGACCGCCGTCTCGGTCACTCGCTCGGCGGCCGCGTCGGCCCCCGCGAAGTTCGGAATCCGGTCGTGTGGCGGGAACGGAAACCGGGCGACGCCGTCGGCCTCCAGCGCGTCCCACACCCGGTCGCGAATCGCCTGCTTGTCCATACCGACGGGAGGGGCCACGCCGGGAAAAACGGTCGCGGTTAGCTGACGAGGCGACCGGCGTGCGTCGTCGGGTCGAGTTCGGCCAGTCGCTCCCCGCAGTCGTCACACGCCACCGCGAGGACTTCGTGGACGCCACAGCAGGAGGTCTGGACCTCGTTAGCACGTCGGACCCCGCCGCCGCAGGCGGGACAGGTCGGGTAGTGCGAGCGCACCGTCTCCAGCATGTTCACCCGCTGTTCGAGGGGGACGGCGGCCCAATCGTCGGTCTGCGCCGTGAGCGTCTCGTGGGCGGCCACGTCGACGCGAAGTGCGCTCCACGACGGCCACTCGCGGATTCGGTTGCCGACTCTCACAGACGGGTGTTCGTCACCGTCGACGGTCACCTCGCTCGGGTCGGCGTCGAAGGCGTCCGCGAGGGGGGCACGGAGCGTCTCGACTTCCGCCGTCTCCGCCAACCGCTCGGCGACGGCGGCAACGAACTCCTCGGTGAGTTCGCGGCCTTCGTCGCGGTCAGCCGTGACGCCCGCCTCGGCGAGGAAGTCGTCGGCGTCGACGGCGTTCTCGCGGTGGTACGCCACCTTTTGTAGCGTCTCGAAGTCGTCGGGTTCGGTCGGCGGCGACGGTTTGCCGAACGCGCGCAGGACCCGCTCGGGGAGATAGGTCCGTGTCAGTGCTGGCGTTCCGGGGACGAGATATCCGCGGAGGGCGATGGCCGCCAGCGAGAGGAGCGCGACAGCGAGCGCGAGTTCCACCGCGACTAACGCCGCGAGGCCGCTCAGAACGGCGGCGATAGCGACGTTGACGGCCGTACACGGCCAACAGCGGTTCTCCCCGGTGTGCTCGGCGTTCCGCATCCGTCCGAGCGGCGACGGCCCGTCGGTAGGCATTGCTCCCTCTACCGTCTCGACGGGCAAAAGCGTGCGCCGTCGGTCGTCCCCGCTCACTCGGGTTCGATGCGGACCGTCGTCTCGGCGGCCAGTCCCTTCTCGGCGGCGTCTTCGACGTCCAGCGCCGCACCGATGGTGTACTCGCCCGGGTCCGCGGGTTCCCACTCCGTGTCGGTCACTTTGAACAGGCCCGGCCAGCGCCGGAGGAACTGCTTGCGCTCGCCCCGGTCGAACGTGAACACGCGCTCTTCGTCCGGGAGGTCGTCGGGCACTCGGGACCCCTCGGGCGCGCCGTCGACGGTCCACGTCCACAGGCGCGGGGTGGCCGTCCGGACGCTGATGGGGATGGGGAACGTGTTCCGCAGGGTGACGCGAATCGGCACGTCCGTCCCCTCGGGGAACGCCGTCTCCGGCGTCTCGACGGTGACCCGTATCGCTCGGTGGGCCAGCCACGACGGGACGAGCAACCGACTCAGCGCCGCCCCGGGGACAGACCGCATCGCCGCTGGCTTCGCGTCCTCGGAGCCGCGCTCACGCGGTGCGAACGCGTCGTCGTCGTCCCGTCTGAGCGCCTGTGACTCGTAGATTCGACGCATCGGTAGTCGGTGATTCTCGGTGACGAGGTGGGGAAAAGGTTGGGGTGGTCAGTCGTCCGCGACGGCGTCAGCACCGCCGGTCTCCCGCGGGTCGTCGGCGTACTCGGGGTCCTGGAGATGACAGGCGATGCGGTGGCTGTCGCCCGTCTCGACGGCTCGCGGTTCGTCCGTCTCACAGGGCGAGACGAACGCCTCCGAGAGCGCCGCGGACGCCCCGTCTACGTCGCCGCCGTGGAGCCGGTCGATGGCCGAGGAGAGGGCGTCTTCGGCGGCGGCGTCGGAGAGGCGGTCGGGGAGGTCGAACTCCGCGCGGACGAGGTCACCGAGCATGGCCCGGTCCACCGCTTCGGCGTCGGTCTCGCCGTCGTCGGTGACGGCGGTCAGCGACTCGACGCTCTCGGCCGTCGCGGCCCGCAGTTTCAGGTCCATCACCGACCGCCATACCGACTGGGGCAGGTCGTACGCGTCGGGTTGGATGACCTTCGGACACCGCGTGTGGAACCGACAGCCACTGGGCGGGTTCAGCGGTGACGGGACCGTCCCGGGGAGGAATATCTGGTCGCCCTCCCACAGCGGGTCCGGTTCCGGGACCGCCGACAGCAGCGCCTCGGTGTAAGGGTGGTACGGCGGTTCGAACACCTCTTCGGTCGTCCCGACTTCGGCGAACTCGCCGAGGTACATCACGCCGATGCGGTCGGAGATGTGCTCGACCACAGAGAGGTCGTGCGCGATGAAGATGTACGAGAGGCCGTACTCGTCCTGCAGGTCCTCCAGCAGATTCAGAATCTGGGCCTGCACGGACACGTCCAGCGCCGAGACGGGTTCGTCACAGACGATGACCTCCGGGTCGACGGCGAGTGCGCGGGCGATGCCGATGCGCTGGCGCTGGCCGCCCGAGAACTCGTGGGGGTAGCGGTGGGTGTGACTGGAGTTCAACCCCACCGTCTCCAAGAGGTCGTAGATGCGCTGTTCGCGCTCGTCACCCTCGGCGAGGCCGTGGATGTCCAGCGGTTCGCCGACGATGTCGCCGACGGTCAGCCGCGGATTCAGGCTGGCGAAGGGGTCTTGGAAGATGTACTGGAGGTCCTTGCGCAGGTCCCGCAGTTCGCCCGAGTCCATCGCCGTGAGGTCGCGGCCGCGGTAGGTGACGGCCCCGCCGGTCGGTTCGATGAGACGCAGGAGCGTCCGGCCGAGCGTCGTCTTGCCGCACCCGCTCTCGCCGACGACGCCCAGCGTCTCGCCCTCACGGAGTTCGAGGTCGACGCCGTCGACGGCCTTCACCTGCTGGGAGCGCCCCAGCAGGTTGTCGATGACGCCGCTGCTGGAGTCGTAGTACTTCTTCAAGCCCTCGACTTTCAGGATGGGGTCCTCACTGGGCATCGTGGGTCTCCTCCCGGACGGGGTTCTCGCCCTCGACGACGACTTCGAAGTCCAGTTCGCCCTCCAAGTCGCCGGTGTATTCGAGGCAGGCGGCGGCCCGGTCGTCGGCGGCCGTCGCCGTCGTTCCCGTCTCGGGGTCGACCAGCGCCGGTTGCGTCCGGGCGCAGGATTCCTCGGCGTACGGACACCGGGGGTGGAACGCACACCCCGGCGGCACGTCGACGAGGTCCGGCATCGTCCCCGGAATCGTCTGGAGGCGGTCGCGCTTGTCGCCGATGCGCGGAATCGAACTCATCAGGCCGACGGTGTAGGGGTGTTTCGGGTCGTAGTAGAGGTCCTCGACCGGCGCTTTCTCGACCGGTCGCCCGGCGTACATCACCATCACGCGCTCGCAAATCTTCGCCACGACGCCTAAGTCGTGGGTGATGAGTTGAATCGCCGTGTCGAACTCCTCGGCTAAGTCCTCTATCTGGTCGAGAATCTTCGCCTCGGTGGTCACGTCCAGCGCCGTCGTCGGTTCGTCGGCGATGAGCAGGTCCGGGTCACACGAGAGGGCCATCGCGATGACCGCCCGCTGTTGCATCCCGCCGGAGAACTCGTGCGGATAGTCGTCGTATCGGCTCTCGGCGTCGGGGATGCCGACGCGGTCCAGCAGGTGGATGCTCCGCTCGCGGGCCGCCTCGTCCCCGTAGTCTAAGTGGTGGCGAATCGCCTCGGAAATCTGCTCGCCGACGGTGTAGACCGGATTGAGCGCGGTCTGGGCGTCCTGGAATATCATAGCGATTTCGTTGCCCCGGACCGAGCGAATCTCCTCCTCGCTCATCGCCAGGAGGTCCTCGCCCTTGAACAGAATCTCGCCGCTCTCGATGCGGCCGGGACTCTCGATGAGTCGCATCAGCGAGAGGGCGGTGACCGACTTCCCGGCCCCGCTCTCGCCGACGACGCCGAACGTCTCGCCGCTCTCGATGCGGTAGGAGAGGTCGTCGACGGCCGTGACGACCCCGTCCTCGGTGTAGAAGTTCACCGTGAGGTCGTTCACTTCCAGTAAGGTCATCCGCCGCCTCCCTGGCCGACGTTGCCGACCTCTTGGGCGTCCAGCGCGTCGTTGACGCCGTCGCCGATCATGTTCATCGCCATGACGAACAGGAAGATGGCGCCGCCGGGGAAGACGGTGGCCCACCACGGAATCGACCCGCCGGGACCCTGAATCAGCGTCTCGCGGGTCTGGTCTAGCATCGTCCCCCACTCGGCGGTCCCCGGTTCGAAGCCCAGACCGAGGAAGCCCAGCGCGGCGACGCCGATGACGACGGTGCCGATAGACAGCGACGCCTGCACGATGAGCGGCGCCATGGCGTTGGGCACGATGTGGCGGAAGATGACCGACCGGTCGCGCGCGCCCAGCGCCTGTGCCGCCAGCACGTACTCGTTTTCCTTCACGGAGAGAATCTCCCCGCGGATGAGACGAGCGTAGCCCGCCCATCCGGGGACCGAGAAGGCGACGACCAGCGGCCAGTAGCCCCCGCCCAGTAGGGCGACGATGACCAGCGCCAGCACCAGTCCGGGGAAAGCGAAGATGACGTCGACCAGTCGCATCAGCGCCTCGTCGACCCACCCGCCGTAGTAGCCCGCGACGGCCCCGTAGGCGAGGCCGAAGGTGGCGGTGATGCCGACGACGACGAAGCCGATAGAGATGCTGAGACGGCCGCCGACCAGCACCCGCGAGAACAGGTCCCGGCCGGAGGCGTCGGTGCCCATCGGGTGGGCCAGCGTCGGCGGGTCGTAGCGCCCGACCGTCGACCCCGGTTCGAGGTACAGAATCGTTCCGGGGTCGTACGGTGCGATGGAGAACGGTTGGACGGTGACGCCCGCTATCGTCACCGGGCGGGCGAACAGCGACAGCAGCGCCATGATGGCGACGACGTAGACGCCGAGCATCGCCACTCGGTTGTGTCGGAAGCGTCGGAGCGCCCGCCGCCATCGGCTCTGTGTCCCGCCCGTCGTCGCCGCAGACCAATCCGAGAGGGCGTCTCGTTCCGTCACGCGGTCAGTGTCGAATCCGGTCACCCGGATACGGCCTCGTTCTGTAGACATTGTCAATCGTATCTAATCCGTGGGTCCAGTACTGCATAGAGGATGTCCGCCACCAGATTCGCGAGGATGATGGCGACGCCGATGAACAGCGTAATCCCCAAGATGAGGTCTATCTCGCGGTTGCTGACCGCGCTGATGAGCGCGCGACCGAGTCCCGGCCACCCGAACACCTGTTCGACGACGACGGACCCCGAGACGATGCTCGCGGTCAGGAACGCCGCCACCGTCGTCACCGAGATGAGGGAGTTGCGCAGGACGTGTTTCAGCACGACCGTTCGCTCGGGCAAGCCCTTCGCGCGGGCGGCGGTGACGTACTCCTTGTTCATCTCCTCGGCCATCGACGAGCGCATGATGCGCATCAGCGTCGACGCCGACGCGGTGCCGATGGTGATGCCCGGTAAGAGGAGATACCACAGCATCTCCGGGGCGTACAGCGGTGACCGCGGGGCGAGCACCGGCCAGAGGTTCAGCGTCAGTGCCCCGACGAGGATGAGCATCAGCCCCAACCAGAAGTTCGGGATGGAGATGCCCGACAGCGCGAGGAACCGGCTGACGTGGTCGCCGAGTTCGTCCTTCCGGACGGCGGCGTAGATACCCGTCGGGACGGCGATGACGACGGCGAACACCCACCCGAAGATGCCCAGTGCGACCGTCTCGGGGAGGCGCTCCGCGATGACGGTGCTGACGGCGCGGTCGGTGGCGATGACGCGCCCGAAGTCGCCCTGTAAGACGCCGACGAGCCAATCGAGGTACTGCCGCCAGATGGGGTCGTTCAACCCGTACCGCCCGCGGAGACGCGCCTCCTCGGCCGGGGAGATGTCCGGGTTCAGCGCCACCACCACGTCGACGGGGTCGCCCGGCGTGATGTGGACGAGCGCGAACGTGATGACCGAGACACCGAACAGTATCGGGAAGATGAGCAGGACGCGTTTCGCGATGAATCGTCGGAGGCTCATAGTGAGCCTACCGGTCCAGGTAGGTTATCTGTTCGTCCGTCGGGTTGTACAGCGCGTAGCCGACGATGTCCTGCGTGCTCGGGTACGTGTTGAACCCTTTCACCTCGTTGTTGACGACGCCGACCAGCGTGCTGTGAGTGCCGTAGGAGTTGCCGTTCAACTCCAGAATCATCTCCCAGATATCCTCGTAGCGTTCCTGTCGGAGTTGCGTGTCCTCGGCGACGTCGACGCCGTAGCGGGCCTGTCGCATCGCCTCGTTGAGGTCCGGGAAGTCGATGTTCTGGAAGTTACAACACTGGGCGAAGTTCTCGGGGCTGTGGACGGACTTCGCGTAGCCGTGGGGGTTGAAGCCGCCGGAGAGACCGATGAAGGCCAGTTTGCCCTGGTCCCAGTAGTCCTCCGAGAGGAGTTGGCTGACGAAGGTCAGGAACTCCTTCGTGTTGACGGTCACGTCGAAGTACTGGGTCCCGTTGATCTCTTGGCTCATCGACTCGGCGATGAGTTCGACGGTCCGGACCCGGTCGTCGTTGTCGGAGTTCGTCTCTAAGGTGACCTCGACGGGGAACTCGATGTCGTCTTCGCTCGCGGCCTCCTCGGCGAGTTCGGCCGCGGCCTCCGGTTCGTATTCGTTGTAGCTCCGGAGTTCCTCGACCATCGCCTCGTAGTCGGTCGACCCCGTGGACGCCCCGATGGGCGGCAAGGGGACCCACGCGGGACTCTCCCAGCCCTGGAAGATGTTGTCGGAGATGCTCTGTCGGGGGATGAGTTTGTTCACCGCGCGGCGGAGACTGGCGTTGGTCCACGGTTCGACGCGGACCGGGTACTGCATGAACGTGTAGCCAGCGCCGTCGGTCGGCGCGGTCCGGTAGTCTTCGGACTGCTGGTAGTTCGTCAGCGTGCTCGCGGTCAGGCCGAACGTCATGTCGATTTCGCCGTTCTGGAGCGCTCCGGCACGCTGGGAGTCCGAGGAGATGATGGAGATGTCGACTTCGTCGACGACCGGGCCGTTCGGGAACTCCGAGGGGCCGTCGAACCAGTCTTTCATCTCGGTGTCGAACCAGTAGTTCTCGTTCTTCGCGAAGATGACGTACTCCTCGTTCTGGAACTCGTCGAGCGTGAACATCCCGGTTCCCAGCGGGGTGTTGCCCTGCCGTGGGTCCATCTCGCCCAGCGGGACGTTCTCGGTAATCTCGGAGGGGTACACCGGAAGACCGCCGAGTTCGCGGACGGCGGAGGCGTCCGGTTCCTGCGCGTAGAGGTCGACAGTGTAGTCGCCGTCGGCGGAGATGGACAGGAGCGAGTCGAACACCTGCCCCGAGAGCGTGGAGTTCTCGATACGGCCGTAGGAGGCCACGACGTTGTCGGCGGTCATCTCCTCGCCGTCGTGGAACTCGACGCCCTCGTGCAGTTCGAACTGGTAGTGCATCCCGTAGGTGCCGTCGGCGACGGCGTCGCCCGCCTCGTCGACCGTGAGGACTTGGGCCTCGTCACCCGCGGAGGGACTGTCGGGGTTGTCGGGACTCTCGATGACGATTTGCTTCTCGGTGTCGATGTAGACGGTGCCGTCCTCGGTTTCGGCGTAGGGCACCGTCGTCATGTAGTCCGTGTAGTCGCCCGCAGAAACGTCCTGTACGTCGACCTGTTCGTAGGATTCGGCCAGCCACGGGAACAGTTCGCCGGCGGCGTTGGTGGTAATCATCCCGTCGAACAGGAGGTTGTGGAGGATGGAGGCCGTCGCAGAGGAACTCTCGGGGAAGTCGAAGGTGTCGGGGTTCGCGCCGATGGCGGTCCGGAACGTCCCGCCCTCTTGGATGTCGGCCGGGTCGACGGTGACGCGGTCTTGGACGGGGTCGACGGAGCCACCGCCACCGCCGTTGCTCAGGCCGGAACAGCCAGCAATCGAGGCGACGCCGAGGCCCCCAACTGCCTGCATGAGTTTTCGTCGTGAGAGCGCGTCGTGGAGGCGGGAACTTTTGTCAGTCATCTTAAATCACAAACGGTCTACCGTGACAGTTAGCACCCTAAACAAAAAATTTTGCGCAAATTTACATTGTTACGACAGCTGTTTTACCCAAACAATTTGGAATTGTATTTACAGTACACTCGAAGCAGCATCTCCTGTAAAGAAAAACAACTGCCGAGTAAACGCGGCTTATCCGGAGGACTCGGATAGCCTCCGTTAGCGCCGCCGAACGAGCGCTGTCGCGGTGAGGACGGCCAGCAACGCGGTGAGAACGGTGAATCCGGGACCGCTCCCGGTCGTCGTCGCTGTTTCAGTCGGCGTCGCCGAGTGGGAAGCTACCGTCGGGGCTGCCGTTCTGGTTTCCGTCTCGCTACTGACGGCCGACCGCGGGACGTACGCCGCCTCGTCGTACCGCTCGGGGTAGAGCTGACGAGTCGCGTTGTGGACGGTGTTGACGACGCTACGGGGGGCCGGCTGGTTCAGGTCGCGCACGCGAAGCCGAATCGTCGCGTTCGTCTCGCCCGCGGTGGTGCTGGCGTACGGTTCCTCGTTCACGATACCGACCGTCCGCTCGGTGACGACCAGCACCTCGGGTTTCAGTTGGAGCAACACCTCATTGTTCAGTTGCGGGTAGCCGCTGTGGTTCCGGGCGGCGACGTTGTCCGCGCCGGAGATGGTGAGAAGCGCGTCTATGAACGTCCCGTTCGCGGCGACGTAGCCGCTTCCGAGGGGATAGACGACCGTCGGGCGGTCTTCGACGTCAGCGGTGACGTTCTGCACGGCGTCGACGTTCTGGGTCATCCACGCGTTGGCCTCGGCCGCGCCCTCGCAGTTGCCGGTGATGCGGCCGACGGTCGTCGTCTTCTCGCGGATGTCGTCGACTGTCGTCGCGGCCGGGAGGTGATAGACCGTCAGGCCCGCCTGTCGTAGCGCTGCCACGTCACCGGCGCTGGAGTTCGGCGCGATAACGAGGTCCGGTTCCGTTTCGAGAACTTTCTCGACGTTGACGCCGAACCCGGCGGAGACGTTGGTCCGGCTATCGGCCCCGTCGAGGTAGGAGGCGTACTGGGTCAGGCCGACCACCTGCTCGCGGCCGCCGATTTCCCACATCGTCTGAGCGGCCGACGGGTTGGTCGTCGTCACCCGGTCGGGGCGCTCCGTGATGGTTACCTCGGTTCCCGTGGCGTCTGTCACCGTCATCGGGAACGAACAGTCCGACTGCGTCGACTGCGCGCTCGCGGCGGCCGGAGTCGCACCGACTACCGAAAGACAGAGCGCGAGGCCGACCACCAGCGTGGCGTATCGTCGCATCGTGTGTGGCGGCGAGCGGGAACAATAAATATTTACCTAATGCAAGTGACGTTGCAGTCGTGCAACAGTCGGGCCGAACGCTCACGTGGTCGCTGGCGCTCGCGGCGCTCCTCTGTGCCGTCGTCACCGTCAGCGCCGGTATCGGCCCGGTGTGGATTCCGCCCGGCGCGGTCGGGAAAGTGCTACTCAACGCCGTCGCCGTTCCGACGGCCGTCGACCTCTCGGGGACGACACTCGGCGTGACGACGCTGTCGCCCTTCGGATTCGCCGTCGACGACCTCCAGCGCCAAATCGTCCTCCGAGTTCGCCTCCCGCGCATCTTGCTGGGAGCGGTCGTCGGGTTCTCGCTCGCGGCCGCCGGGACGATTATGCAGGGCATCTTTCGGAACCCGATGGCCGACCCCTCGATTATCGGCGTCTCCTCGGGCGCCGCCGTCGGCGCGGTGGCGTTCATCGTCGCGCCGGTGGCGCTTCCCTTCGGCCTCGGTCTGCGCGCCGCGGCCTTCTCGGGGGCGCTACTGGCGGCGTTCGGCGTCTACCTCATCGCGACGCAGAACGGCCAGACCCCCGTCGCGACGCTCCTGTTGGCGGGCGTGGCCGTCCAGACGTTTCTCGGCGCCGTGGTCTCCTTTCTCCTGCTCCACAGCGGCGAGAGCATCCGCCGGGCGCTGTTCTGGCTGATGGGCCACCTCAAGGGCGCGTCGTGGCCCGAGGTGTGGTCGAGTCTCCTCCTCGTCCTCGTCCCCTTCGCCGTCCTCATGGTGTACGCGCGGGACCTGAACGTCCTCTTGCTCGGCGAGGAGGACGCCCAGAGCCTCGGCATCGACGTGGAGCGGACCAAGCGAATCTTACTGGCGTTCGCCTCGCTGACGACGGCGGCGGGCGTCGCCGTCGCCGGTATCATCGGCTTCGTCGGCCTCATCGTCCCCCACGTCATGCGACTCGTGGTCGGCCCGGACCACCGCATCCTCCTGCCGACGGCGGCGCTGGCCGGTGCGTCGTTCCTCGTCGTCACGGACACGTTCGCTCGCTCGGGCACGGCCGAGATACCGGTCGGTATCGTCACCGCCGCGCTCGGCGCGCCCTTTTTCCTGTATCTCCTCCGAAATCGGGAGGTGCACGAACTGTGACGGGGGACGATGCGGGCGGTCACGCTGGCGACCCGATTCCGATGCTCGAAGCCGACGGCGTCGGCGTCTCGCTCGGGGGACAACAGATTCTCTCGGACGTGGACATCACCGCCGAGTGCGGGTCGTTCGTCGGCCTCGTCGGCCCCAACGGCGCGGGGAAGACGACGGCCCTGCGGACGCTCAGGGCGACGCTCTCGCCCGACAGCGGGACGGTGCGGGTCGCCGGTGAGTCCATCGACGGACTCTCCGCGAAAGAAGTCAGCAGGTGCGCCGCCAGCACCCCGCAGGCCACGACGCTCTCTTTCGGCTTCACCGTCGAACAGACCGTCGAGATGGGTCGGACCCCGCATCTGGGCCGGTTCGACCGCGCGGACGAGACCGACCGGGAGGCCGTGCAGGCCGCCATGGAACGCGCGGAAGTCGCGCGGTTCGCCGACCGGGACGTGACCTCGCTGTCCGGCGGGGAGCGCCAACGGGTGCTGTTGGCCCGGGCGCTCGCACAGGAGACGCCGGTCCTCCTACTGGACGAACCGACCGCGAATCTGGACATCAACCACGCGGTCCGGACGTTGGAACTCGTCGCCGAACTCGTCGACGAGGGGAAGACGGCCGTCGCGGCTATCCACGACCTGAACCTCGCCGCGCGGTACTGCGACGAACTCGTCTTGCTGGCCGACGGCACGGTGCGGGCGGCGGGCGACCCAACGGACGTGCTCACCTCCGAGACGCTCGGCGACGCCTTCGACGCCGAGACGCTCGTGACCCGGCAACCGGGAACCCACGCGCCGCTGGTGACGCCGCTCTCGGACCGCGAGCCACGGGACCAGACGGTTCACGTCGTCGGCACGGGCACGCAGGCCGCGGCCGCCGTCGCCCGCCTCGTGGCTGCCGGGCTATCGGTGACCGTCGGCGTCGTTCCCGCGGGCGACGCCGCCGCCGAACGCGCGACCGAACTCGACTGTCAGTCGGTCACCGTCCCCCCGTTCGCTGGCGTCGACGCGAACGCGCGCGAGCGAGCGTGCGAAATGGTCCGCGACGCCGACGCGGTGGTCCTCGCGGGCGACGCGGGCGACGCCAACGAGTCCGTCGTCGCTGCCGCCGACCGACTCGTCGTCGTCGAGGGCGAGGGCGTCCCCGCGATTCAGTCCGGCCGAACGACCGTCGCGACCGTCGACTCGCTCCCCGAGGCCGTCGCCGACCTGCCGCCGGGGGCCGGTCCCGACCGCGCTCCCGGGCGTGCGACCGTCTCGCACGAACAGCAAGACCGATACTGACCCGCTCCCTAGCCCGCCCGTGGACGACACTATCGCGTGGCTGCGGGACCGTCCGTACTACGAGGGCCAAATCGTCGACGAGCGCACCGTCCCCGGACGGGGGGCGACGCTGGCCGACTGCGACCTCGATACTCGGCTTGCGGGCGTCCTCGCCGACGAAGGCATCACGGACCTCTACGCCCACCAGGTCGCCGCCATAGACGCCGTGCGCGACGGCGAGAACGTCGTCCTCGCGACGGAGACGGCCAGCGGCAAGAGTCTCGCCTACACCGTCCCGGCCTTCGAGCGGGCGCTGGACCGCCGAGCGACGACCCTGTACGTCGCCCCGCAGGTCGCGCTCATCAACGACCAGACGGAGACGCTCTCGGAGTTGGCACAGGGACTCGGATTCGCCTCCGGCGTCTCGGTGGCCCAGTACACCGGCCGCCAGTCCAACTCCGAGAAGGAGGCCATCCGGGAGCGCCAGCCCACGGTCCTGTTGACGACGCCGGACATGCTCCACTACGGCATCCTGCCACACGCCCACCGCCTGTGGGACTGGTTCTTCCAACGGCTCGAAACCGTCGTCGTCGACGAAGTCCACGGGTATCGGGGCGTGTTCGGGAGCCACGTCTCGCTCGTGTTTCGCCGCCTCCAGCGCATCGCCGAGCGGTTCGACAGCGACCCCGAGTGGGTCTGCTGTTCGGCGACAATCGGGAACCCGGTCGACCACGCGGCGACGGTCACCGGCCACCCCGAGTCGTCGTACGCGCTCGTCGACGCGGACGCGAGCGCCAGCGGCCCGCGACACTGGCTGCTGTGGAATCCGCCCGAGTACGACGGTGTCTCCGCGAGCACCGCGAGCGGAGGCTCGTCGGACTCGTCCGACGGTGGGGATGGGTGGGGGAGCGGCCGGCGGAAGTCCAGTCACGTCGAGACGAAACGGCTGTTCGTCGACCTCGTGGCACGGGGCCTCCAGACCGTCGTGTTCGCCGGGTCCCGACAGACCGCCGAGCGCTACGCCAGCGACAGCGCCGACGAGTTACGGGACCGCGGCCACCACGACCTCGCCGACGGCGTGGGCGCGTATCAGGCGGCGCTCACCGACGAGAAGCGCCGCGACCTCGAAACCCGGTTGCAGTCGGGCGACCTGCGCGGCGTCTGGTCGACCAGCGCGCTGGAACTCGGCGTCGACGTGGGCGGACTGGACGCCGTCGTCTTGGACGGCTACCCCGGCACGCGGATGCGCGCGTTCCAGCAGGCGGGCCGCGCGGGGCGCGGGACCGACCCGGCGCTGGTCGTCCTCGTCGGCGGCGAGGACCAACTCGACCAGTACGTCCTCCGCAATCCCGAGACGCTGTTCGAGAAGGCCGCCGAGCAGGCGGTGACGAACCCCGAGAACGAGCAGTTGCTCCCGAACCACGTCCTCGCCGCCGCCAGCGAGAACTGGCTCTCGCCAGGAGACGACCGGCACTTCGGCGAGACGTTCCCCGACGTGGTGGCGGGCCTCGAATCCGCGGGGAAGTTGGAGCGCCGGTCGACCGAGGAGGGGGTCCGGTGGCTCTCGAACGGCCGCCCGCACCACGACATGAGCCTCCGCACCGTCGACGACCGCGAGGTGAAACTGGTGGCGAAGGGCGACGTTATCGCCAGACTCCCCTTCGAGGACGCCCTGCGGGACGCCCATCCGGGCGCGATATACCACCACCAGGGCCGTCGCTACGAGGTGACGGACCTCGACCTGTCGACGGGCGTCGCCGAACTCGACCGCACGTGGGCGAACTACTACACGCGCGTCCGCCACGACAAGACCATCACCGTCGAGACGGACTTGGCCGAGCGACCCTTGCCGACCCGCGAGGACGTGCCAGTCCGCTTCGCCTCGGTGACGATGCGCAAGCAGATTACGGGCTACGAGCGCCGCGACGGTTCTTCCGGGGACGTACTGGGGCGGCGGCCGCTGGACCTCCCGGAGACGACCCTGGAGACGAAGGCGCTGTACTACACCGTCCCGTCGGACCTCGAAAGCGAGATTCGCGGCGGGGCCGCCGAGACGGCCGACGACGGGCGGGCCGTCGAGACTGACGGGAGCGGCGACCCCGGGGACTTCCCCGGCGCGATCCACGCCGCCGAGCACGCGATGATTTCGATGTTCCCCTTCGAGTACCTCTGTGACCGGGGCGACATCGGCGGCCTCTCCACGCCGTTACACCCCCACACCGGCGAACCGACCATCTTCATCTACGACGGCTATCCGGGCGGCATCGGCCTGACGCGGGCGGCCTACCGCGAGGTGGGGCCGCTGATGGAGACGACGCTGTCGATGCTGCGCTCCTGTGACTGCGCCGACGGCTGTCCGGCCTGCGTGCAGTCGCCCCACTGTGGCAACGCCAACGACCCGCTCGACAAGCACGGAGCCATCCATCTGCTCGATGGCCTCCTCGCCAGCGAGTGAGTCACTCCCCCGCCGCTCCGGACTCGTGGACGGTCACCTCGCCGGAGAGTTCGGTGTGTGGCGTCTCGCTGAGGTCGATGCCCTCCTCCCGGCAGGCCTCGTAGACGCCGCGGATGAACGCCGACCTGACCGCGAGAGCGCGGTTCTTCCGTTCGACGGGCATCCAGACGCGACCCACCAGAACCACGGAACTGCTCGTCAGGTCGGCGACGGCGACGGTCGGTTTCGGCTTCTCGTGGACGTGGTCCAAATCGCGTGCCACGTTCTGGATTATCGCTTCGACGTCGTCTACGTCCGCTTCGTAGTCGATGCCGAACTCGTAGTCGATGCCGACGGGGTCCGTCGACGTGTGGTTGGTCACGGCCGTCGTCGCCAGCGTCGTGTTCGGGACGACGATGCGGTCGTTGTTCGGGGTCCGTATCCGCGTCACTCGCAGGTCGATGTCGACGACGGTTCCCTGCTTGCCGTCCCACTCGATGGTGTCACCGACGTTCAGGTCGGGGTCGGTGACGATGAACGCGCCGGAGACGAAATTGCCAAGCACGTCCTGTGCGGCCAACCCGATGGCGATGGTGATGCCCGCGGCGATGAGCGTCGACCCGGCCAGACTCCCCCGAAATCCGGCGACGCTGGCCGCGACGACCACCGTGACCACGACCACCAGCAGGTGCGTCGCGCTCACGAGCGCACTCTCGGCGGTTCGGTTGAACTTCGACCGCGAGAGGACCCAGCGAACGCCGGGGACGACCAGTAACCGACCGAGGCCGTACAGGAGGGCGGCGACCGCGAGGAACTCCGCGCCGTCGTTTACGAGTTGCGTGTACGTCGACGTGATGTCGCCGGGGAGGGTGCCGGAAAACTGCATACCGGTCGGTACTGCCGGTGGCGACGTAAAAGCTAGCTGTCAGATAGGGTGCTCACCCGACCCGTTCGTCCAAAATCAGCCGCGTCTTCGTGCTCACCACCTCGTCCAACTCTCGCGCCCGCGTGATGAGGTCGTTGACCGCGCCGGTGTCGGCGGCGTCGACGACGACCACGATGTCCTGTTCGCCCGACACCTGCCAGACGAAGTCGACGGCGGGCCATTCCGCGATACGGTCGGTGACGGCCTCCGTATCGACGTTGACGTCGACGCCCACCTCTATCATCGACTTGACGTTCCCGGTACGCGTCGCGACGGTGAAGCGCTCGATGACGCCCTCGTCGACCAGTCGGTCCACGCGGTTTCGGACCGTCCCCTCGGAGGTCCCCACCTCGTCGGCTATCTCCGTGTAGGGGGTTCGGGCGTCCCGCCTGAGTATCGAGAGTATCTCCCTGTCCAGTTCGTCCATCGAGATTCGTGGGTTCCCGCCCGGTGGACTTGAGGATTACGAAAATCGTAACTCGGCTTCGAAAGCAATCCTTATGAACCGGAATCCTGTACGCATCTCGTAATGACAGACGCATACGTAGCACTGGCGGGCGACCGCGTCATCGAGGCCCGCGCTCGCGCGCCCGGCACCGCACGCGGCGAAGTCGTGTTCACCACAGCGTACACCGGCTACGAGGAGAGCCTGACGGACCCGTCCTACGAGGAACAGGTCCTCACCTTCTCGTACCCGCTCATCGGGAACTACGGCGTCCGCGAGGAGCGCTTCGAGTCCGACCGCGTCCACCCGCGCGCGGCCGTCGCCCGCGAGATGACCGACGACGTGGCCGAGTGGCTCGAAAGCGAGGGCGTCCCCGCCGTCGACCACCTCGACACGCGCGACATCGTCACCGAGATTCGCGACGAGGGGGCGATGAAGTGCGGTATCGCGGCCGGTCCCGACGTGACCGAGCAGGACGCGCTGGACGAACTCCACCAGTGTAAGCACATGTCCGACCACACGGACATCGGCGCGCAGGTGTCCGTCGAGAGCGTGGAAGTCCACAACGAGGGCGGCGACGGGTCGACCGTCGCGCTCGTCGACTGCGGCGCGAAAGGGTCCATCATCGACTCGCTGGTCGAACGCGACGCCGCCGTCCACGTCTTCCCGTACGACGCGAGCGAGGACGACGTGGCGGCCGTCGACCCGGACCTCCTGTTCATCTCGAACGGCCCCGGCGACCCCGAGAACTTCGAGCAGGCGGGCGAACTCGTCGAGACGTACGTCGGCGACGTGCCGCTCGCGGGCATCTGTCTCGGCCAGCAGGTCGTCGCCAACGCGCTGGGCGGCGAGACGGAGAAGATGGAGTTCGGTCACCGCGGCGTCAACCAACCGGTCCGCGACCTGCGCACGAATCAGGTCGTGATGACGACCCAGAACCACGGCTACACCGTCGCCGACCCCGGCGACGACCTCGACGTGACGCAGGTCAACGTCAACGACGACACCCCCGAGGGACTGGAGAACGACGACCTGAACATCATCACGCGCCAGTACCACCCCGAGGCCAACCCCGGCCCGCACGACTCGCTCGGCTTCTTCGACGACGTGCTGGGGATGGCGGGAGAATAGGGAGACGCCGACCGACGGGAACGGTCTCCGGGGCTGACGCGGCTACGCGGCGCCGGTATCTGCTCCGACCGCGCGGCCGGTCACGAGGACCGGTCGACCGGCCGACCGCGGTACATGACGGTGTACTCCTCGCTCTCGGACGTCTCGCTCGTCGCGTCCTCGTCGTCGGACCCGTCGGCCGTCGCGTCACCGTTCCCGTTCGTCTCGGCGTCCGTCTTGACCGGCCGACCGCGGTACATGACTCGGTTCGCGCCGTCCTCGTCGTCGATGGCCGACGGCGTCTCTTGCTTTCGGTCCTCGATGAAGGTCCACGCCTGTTCGAGCAGCGTCTCTTCGGTCTTGCGGTGGACCCAGCAGTGATACTCCTTGTGCGGCGTCGTGAGCGTCAGCCGATGCGCTCGGAATCCGGTCTTGTACGTGACTTCGGCCACCGCCTCGTGCGGTATCTCGATGCGTTCGTCCTCGGACTCTCGGCCGACGAGACAGAGCGTCCGCCGACCGGTGACGAGCACGAGCGCCTGTCGGTCGCCCTGCGGTGAGACTGTGTTCCGCTTGCTCCCGAGGCCGATGCCCCGCTTCACGTTGCTCAGGATGTACGCCGGCGCCTCCGCGCCTTCGAGGTACGTCACCGGCGGTTCGTTCAGCGGCGCGGCCTTCGAATGCGGCCCTTCCCGACCCGCGAGCACCGCCATGGTCACCGAATCGTTCGGGGCCATCTCGGCGAGCGTCAGCGCCCTATCGACGACTCGTTGGTCGGTCATCGACGCGCCGTGTCGACAGCGAACCCGTCCGTGACACGCTCCATGGCCGGTCGGACTCGCTACACGGACATGAGGGTTGCGAACGTGGTATTATTGACGAAATAGGCCCACCACCATCTGTATATTTCGGTATGAGGGGGCCGAACATGGAATTTTTGACGAGTATTCTGAATGTTCGCCGTATCCGAATTTCGAGATGATTACCGTCGCGAGCGACCGTCGTTCCGGCGACGAGGTCACCGATTCGCTGGCCCTGTTCGGGGACTACAGGGAGTCCGTTGAAGTGGATGCTCCCGAAGACGGAGCGGCGGAGGGACATCGGGGGCGAACTGCATTTGCGGGAGTCGCGGCGTGGCTATTTCCCATCGCGAAGCCGCGGAGAAAACGGATCGAAACTACCGTGCCGTCGGGGCTACTGGTCGCCCCACTGACGCTGGGTCTTGGGACGGTCGTCGACGGCCTGCACCGCCAGCGGTTGGTCGTCGGAGTTGATGGCTTCGAGCGCCGCTTCGCCGCTCTCGATGGTCGAGAAGTAGGTGACCGTCTCCTCGACGCAGGCTTCGAGCACGTCGCGGTCACGGGAGACAACGAGGTCGATTTCGCCGTCCTGGATGGCTTGGACGACGGCCTCGGTGTCCTCGAAGTCGTCCAAGTCCTTCACGTCGAAGTGCTCCTCGAAGCCGAGGATGGGCAGGTCGACGATGGCCGTCCCGGACAGCGGGATGGGCTTGCCGACGCACATCTGGGCCTTCTGGTAGGCCTTGCCGAACGAGCCAGCGGTACCCATGACCTCGCCCGTGGACTTCATCTCGGGACCGAGACGCGGGTCCGAACCCGGCAGGCGGTCGAACGGCAGGACGACCTCCTTCACGGAGACTTGCTCGGGAATCTGCTCGTCCACGTCGAGTTCGTCGAGGCTGTGACCCGCCATCACCTGCGCGGCGAGTTTCGCGATGGGGACGCCCGTGGTCTTCGAGATGAACGGCACGGTACGCGAGGAGCGCGGGTTCGCCTCCAGCACGTACACTTCGCCGTCGCGGACGGCCAGTTGGACGTTCAGCAGGCCGACGGTGTCCAGCGCGTCGGCGATGTCCTCGGTGACCTCGCGGATGCGCGGCATCACGTCCTTGATTTCCTGCGAGCGGGGCGGAATCATACACGCCGAGTCGCCGGAGTGGACCCCAGCCGTCTCGACGTGTTCCATCACGCCGCCGATGAGCACGTCGTCGCCGTCGGCGACGGCGTCGACGTCCAGTTCCACCGCGTCGGCGAGGAACTCGTCGACGAGGATGGGCTTGTCGGGGGAGACGCGAACGGCTTCCTCGATGTACGTTTCGAGGTCGTCGTCGTTGTAGACGACGTCCATCGCGCGGCCGCCCAGCACGTAGGACGGACGGACGAGGACGGGGTAGCCGATGTCGTGGGCGAGGTCCAGCGCTTCCTCCTTGCTGGTGGCCGTGCCACCCTCGGCCTGTGCGATACCGAGTTCGTCCATCAGTTTGTTGAAGCGGTCGCGGTCCTCGGCGAGGTCCATCGCTTCGACGCTCGTGCCGAGAATCTCGCAGTCGAGGCCGCGGCGCTGGAGTTCGTCCTCCAGCGGTTCGCCGATGTCGACGGAGGTCTGGCCGCCGAACTGGACCATCACGCCGTCCGCGCCGGTGGACTCGACCACGTCGGCGACTTCCTCGGCGGTGACGGGTTCGAAGAACAGGCCGTCGGAGGTGTCGTAGTCGGTCGACACCGTCTCGGGGTTGTTGTTGACGACGTGGGCGTCGATGCCCATCTCGCGCAGGGCGCGGACCGCGTGGACCGAACAGTAGTCGAACTCGACCCCCTGCCCGATGCGGATGGGGCCGCCGCCGACCACGACGACGCTCTCCACGTCGGGGTCGATCTGCAGTTCGTTGCGGTCGATACCCGAAACCGGGTCGCGGGTGGAGTAGTAGTACGGCGTCGTCGCCTCGAACTCACCGGCGCAGGTGTCGACGAGTTTGTAGTCGCGGTGGGTCGTGTCGTCTTCGACCATATCGACTTGGACGCCCGACCCGTCGGTCGCGGCTTCGACTGCCGGTTCGTCGCCGTCCTCGGCCTCGAGGCTGGCGGGGAGCCACGAGACGTGCGTGTCGTTGAACTCGCCGCCCGCGAGCGCGGTGATCTCTTGGTTGGTGAACCCGGCCTGTGCGGCCGTCTCGTAGTCGCCGTTCATCGCGGCTTCGGCGGCGTCGGCGACTTCCTCGAAGCGCTCGACGTACCACTCGTTGATGTCGGTGAGGTCGACGATTTCCTCGACCGTGTAGCCGCGGGTGAACGCCTCGAAGATGGCGTACGGGCGGTCGGGCGAGGCGCGGACGAGATATCCCGTTTCGAGTTCCTCGTCGTCGAGTTCATCGAAGTCCACGGCGGGGGTGTACTCGGAGGAACGCAGGGCCTTCAGGAGGCTCTCGGGGAAGGTCCGACCGATGGACATCGCCTCGCCGGTGGACTTCATCGCCGTCGAGAGTTCGAAGTCCGTATCGCGGAACTTGTCGATGGGCCAGCGCGGCACCTTCGTCACGACGTAGTCGATGGCCGGTTCGAAGGCGGCGGTGGTCTCGCCGGTAATCTCGTTCTCGATTTCGTGGAGGCGCTTGCCGAGTGCGACCTTCGCGGTGACGCGGGCGATGGGGTACCCGGTCGCCTTCGAAGCCAGCGCGGAGGAGCGAGAGACGCGCGGGTTGACCTCGACGACGCGGTACTCGCCGCCGGGCGTGCCGTCGTCGCGCCACGCGTGCTGGATGTTACACCCGCCCTCGATACCGAGTTCTCGGATGACCTTCAGCGCGGAGTCGCGCATCTCTTGGTGACCCTCGTCGGGGATGACCTGCGACGGCGTCACGACGGTGGATTCGCCCGTGTGAATCCCCATCGGGTCGATGTTCTCCATGTTACAGATGATGATACACGAGTCGTCGGCGTCGCGCATGACCTCGTACTCCAGTTCGACCCAGCCAGAGATGGACTCGGTGATGAGAACCTCGCTGTTACGGGAGAGGCGAAGGCCCTTGCGGACGCGTTCGATGAGTTCGTCGAAGTCGTCGACGACGCCGGACCCGGAACCACCTAGCGTGTACGTCGTGCGTGCGATGACGGGCAGGCCGCCGACTTCGTCGACGGCGTCTTGGACGCGCGATTCGAGCGCTTCCTCGTCGAAATCCGTCACCGACTCGCCTTCGTCCAGCGAGATGGTGGTCGACCGGGGGACGGGTTCGCCGATGTTCTCCATGCGCTGGCGGAACAGGTCGCGGTCCTCCGTCGCGTAGATGGTGTCCAGCGGCGTGCCCATCACGTCCACGTCGTACTCTTCGAGGACGCCCTCCTCGGCGAGTTCGGCCGTGACGTTGAGGCCCGTCTGGCCGCCGAGGCCAGCGATGACGCCGTCGGGGTCCTCCTTCCGGATAATCTCGGTGATGGCTTCGGTGTTGATGGGTTCGAGGTACACCTTGTCGGCCATCTCCGGGTCCGTCATGATGGTCGCGGGGTTGGAGTTGACCAGTACCACGCGCGCGCCCTCCTCCTGGAGCGCCCGGCAGGCCTGCGCGCCGGAGTAGTCGAACTCGGCTGCCTGACCGATTTTGATGGGGCCACTCCCGATGAGCAGGATAGTGCGGTCTTCGTCCTCTGTCATTACACCAGTCGAACCCACACATCGTAATAAGCCCGGCGAAAAGGTACGAGTCTCGAAGCCCGATTTCGAATATCGTAATGCGACCGTCTCACACGGTGGCCCCTCACATCCTCGCGGCCCGAGACGGGACTGGCCGGGTCAGTTCCCGTTGTCGGGGAACTGATAGCGGTAGGGTTGGTCCTCGATGACCTCGACCTCACCGGACTGGGCGCGCCGCCCCAGTACTGTCGCGACGCGGTGGGCGCTCCCGAAATCCACGTCGTGTTGCTCCAGGAGGTCGAGAATCTCCCGGGCGGTGAATGGGCCGTCGGCGTCAGCGTCGTCGAGCACCGATTGGATGCGCTCGAACTCGCCGTGGCGGATGGCCATGAGGACATACAAAACCCGAAACACCATATAACACCGTCAGACAGCCGTCAGACGGCGTTTTAGCGAAAATCGACGGACGGCGCAGGGGCGCGTCCTGTCAGCCGTTGTCATACGCCGACGGCGTCGTCGCGTCTGCCGTCTCGACGCTCGCGTTCGGCCACTGGTCGCGCACCCACCCCGGACGGTCGACCGTCGTCTCGTCGACCCGCGTGTACCGGAAGCGATAGCTGACCGTGGTGTTCTGCGCCGCGTCGCGGTAGCCGACTGCGAACGAGCGGACGAACCCGGGCGGTGTGACGACTGCACGGACGGCGTACTCCTCGGTCCGGTAGAACCCCGCGGGCGCACGCCCGGCGACAATCTCGTACCCGCCTGGGTGAGGGTTGATTCGGGCGCTCCCGACCGGGAGGTAGCTTTCGAGGAGGCGACCGGTGACGTGGCCGAAGCGGTCGTGCGCGGGAACGGACTGGGCCCGCGAGAACTGCACGCCGAGCGGTCGGCGGGCGCGACTGTAGCGGACCGGCCCGTCGACGAACGTCCGGTCGCTGTACCCACCGGTCGTGCGTTCGCTCCGGTAGCGATACCGACGCTCGCTCTCGACGGCGAGTTCCGTCACCCGACCCCTGTTGCCGCCCCTCCACTGGATGCCCAGCGTGTACGACCGGTTCGCCAGCAAGTCTCGGTGGGCGAGCGCGAGCGCCTCGGGGTCGGCGATGCTGTCGTTGGTCAGGCCCGGAATCCCCGCCGCCCCCGTCGGTTGCTCGGGGACCGGCGCGGGCGTCACCGTCGGCGTCCGTTCTCCGGCGGTGAAGCCGCTACAGCCGGTAAGCAAGAGGAGCGTCGCGACGGCGAGGGGACGCCAGTCCATCACTCGAAGGACGGACTGCTCGCAGGAAACAGTACTGTCTCAGCTAGCCGCGACCGACACTCAGATCGCCGTGTCGTGTCGGTCGTCGAAGCACCGATAGACTGCGTCTATCGAGGGCTCGTTCACGCCGTTCACGAGACTTCCGAGGAACGCCTCGACCGACACTCAGATCGCCGTGTCGTGTCGGTCGTCGAAGTTCCGCTCCGCGCGGTACTGCTCGACGAACGCGCTCACGTCGAACGCCAGCATCTGCTCTTCGAACTCGGCCATCACGGCGTCGTCTTCGGCGTGACTGACGGCGTGTTCCATCAGTTCGACCAGCAACTCGACCACGATTTCGTGGAGGCGGCGCGAGTCGAAGTCGGTGACCCACGCCAGTGAGAAGCCCACGGCCCCGTCTTCGGCGGCGTCGGCGACGGCGACTCGCTCGGGAAATTCCTCGATGACGACGCCCATCAGGTGGGCCATCGTGAACTCGTCGTGGTCGTCGGCCGGTTCGACAGTCTCCACGAGGACCTGCTCTAAGAACTCGGGGACGAAGCGGGCCAGCGGATGGGCGTCCAGCACGACGGCGTGAGTCGCGCCGCAGGCGCAGTCCAACTCGCGAATCCCCATGTGGAGGTCGTCGTGAGTGTCGATGACCTCGCCGCAGGGGAGTTCGAGTTCGGACTCGCGCCCGCCGGGCACGCGCGGTTCTGCCATTACCGGCGGTAGGCGACTCGCGGGGTTAAAGCCCGCGATACGGCTTTAGACCTCGGCTTCGGCCGCGCTCGCTCGCACTTGCAGGTAGGCGGCGGTCACCGCGGCGATACCGAGCGCCTGAAACACGGCGTTGAGAACCGTCGAGACGACGCTCAGTAGGACGGGCCCCGAGACGCCGGCGACGGGACCGGGACCGAGGAACGCCGACAGGAACGTGGGTACGCTGGCGACGAGGCCGAACAGGCCGAGGACGACCAAGAGGACGATGATGCTCGCGGGGTCGTCCATGAACCGGGCGAAACTGTTGCGCACCGTCTCGCCGTAGCCGCCGTCGTTCAGCGCGATTTCCTGTCGGAGGTAGACGAAGACGGTCAGGAGGACGAGCGACCCGACGGAGCCGAGCAGTGACCCCAGTATCGACCCCATCGGGCCGTATATCTGTCCGAGAGTCGGGGCCACGGACCCGAGGACGAACAGGAGGACGGCGACGCCGCCACCCAGAACGAGGACCATCCCCGCTCGCTCGGCGGCCGACCCGACGGCCGTCTCGCTCGGTCCCGCGAAGGAGCGAATCGCCCAGAACCGGACGAGTTCGCCAGCGAGGACGAACAGGAGGACGAGCACGGTGGCGAGAGCGATGCCGAAGTCGAGCGCGAACGGGAAGTTCGCGGCGAAGGAGGCGATGGCCTGCTGTTGGGCCTCGGTGTACGCGCCGCTCTCGAACACGATGTCGAGCAGTTCGCTGCTGAAGCTCTGTGTCGCGACGAGGTTGCCGAGGTTGTAGAGGACCAGTACGGCGACGACGAGCAGTCCCGTCTCGCTCGTCAGGTCGTCGAAGCCGCGGCGGAGGGCCGCTCCGATGTCGAGGGACATGTTCGTTCGACTCGGCGGACGCGATAATAAATACCGGTTCCGGCGTGAAACAGACGGGGCGTCAGGGCCAGTCGTCGCGTTCGTCGTCTTCGTTGGTCGTCGCCGCCGGGGCCTCGGGTTCGCCGAGTTCCCACTCGGCGGCCTCGGCGGCCTGTTCGACGGGCAGGTACTCCCACCCGGCCGTCTCGGCCAGTGCGGCGGCTTCCTCGTCGGTGCCGACGAAGACGTGCCGGTCGGTGTCGAACTGCTCTTTGACGTTGACCAGACTCTCCTCGCGGCCCCGCGGGCCGGAGAAGAAGTCCTGTCGGATGCGGTGCTTGCGCGTGAAGTTCGTCACGACGTAGGTGGGCTGGTCGGAGATGACGCCCACGTACTCGGACCACTGGCGGGCGTCGTTGAAGACGCTGTCCGGATACGCCAGTTGCTTCAGCGCGTCTAAGTCGAACGCGAGGGTCATGTCGCCGCTGCCGCCGTCCATGGCGCTACCTCCGCTGTGCGCAGAAAAAAGGGCGTCGTTATCCCCCGCCGACTACCGCCGACGCTGGTCCGCTTGCGACAACGTCTGGGCCCGTTCCTGTATCTCGTCCATCTCACGCGCGGCGGTCTGACCGCTCTCGCCGTGGCTCTGGTTGACCGAGGCGTCGAGTCGGGCCCCCGCGAAGCCGTCGTCGCCGTCTTCGGCGTCGCCTCTGTCGCCCCGACGGAGGGTGCTACGGAGACGCCGGAGGACTGCTCGGAGCACAGCTACCGATTGGGTGTCCAGAAAGGAAAAGTCGGGGGTCGTCGCGGCTTACTCGGCGGGTGCAGCCGTCTGCGCTTTCACTTCTTCGAGGTCGACGTCCTTCTCCAAGAGGAGTTCCTTCTTCTCGGCGACCTGTCGCTCCTCGCGGATGAGCTTCTTGAACTTCGACTGCTGGGAGAGGTCGCCGATGAGCACGCCACCGACCAGTTGGCCGTCCTCGAAGGCGAGACGCCGCCACTCGCTGTCGGAGTACTTCCGCTCGGCCTCGTCGTCGCCGCGGGCCGGGTGGCCAAAGGAGAGGAACGGGAAGTCGAAGTGAGTGATGGAGTACGAGGAGACCCAGCGGAACTCGTCGGCCTCGTCGTCGGCGACCATGTTCGTGCCAGCGACCGACCCCTGTTCCTTCGCGGAGCCCCATGCACCGTTCTGGGCCTGCGCGTTGAGGATGGTGTCGTAGAACTGCGTGATGTCACCGGCGGCGTAGACGTCCTCGACGTTGGTCTGCATGTACTCGTCGACGACGATGCCGTCGTCGAGTTCGATACCGGAGCCACCGAGGAACTCGGTGTTGAAGTCCAGTCCGATGGCGACGCCCGCCCACTCGCCGTCGTACGCCTCGCCGTTCGGGTCGACGGCACCGGTCACGTGGCCGTCGTCGTCGACGGTGAAGTGGTCGACGCCGGAGTCGAAGACGGGTTCGACGCCGTTCTCGCGCAGCGCCTCGTGGATGATTTCCGCGCCGTCCTCCGAGAGCGCGTAGCGCCACCAGCGGTTACCGCGCATGAGGTACTTCGCGTCGATACCCTGTGCGGCACAGACCGCGGCGAGGTCGATGCCGAGCAGGCCAGCCCCGACGATGATGCCTTTGTCGGACTCCTCGGCGTGTTCGGCGATGCCGCGCGCGTCCTGGAAGGTCCAGAAGTGGTGGATGCCGTCGGCGTCGCTGTTCTCGACGGGGACCTGTGCGGGCGTGCCGCCCGTCGCCACGAGGAGTTTGTCGTACTCGTAGGTCGTTCCCTTGTGGGTGTTGACCTCGTGAGCGTCGGGGTCGATGTCGGTCACGTGGGTGTTGAGTTCGAGGTTGATGTCCCGCTCCTCGTACCACTCGGGTTCGTGGATGGAGATGGGGGCCTCGGGGAGTTTGCCCTTCGCGAACTCCTTGATGAGGATGCGGTTGTAGAGGGCCTCGCCCTCGTCGGTGATGATGGTTACATCTGCGTCCGGGTCTTCTTCCCGGATTGTCTCGGCCGCGGACGCTCCCGCGATGCCGTCTCCGATTATCACGTGCGACGTGCTCATGTTCGGTGCGTAGGAAATCGTGCTTAATGTGGATTGCTATCTCCGTATCGTTTGCGCTATCGGGGGTCGAATCCCCGAAATCGGGCGGTAGTCGGGGTATTGAAGGCGTTCGAGTCCTAAGCGGAAGTGATGAAACTCCGTCAGAACGTCAAGCACTTCGCGGCCAAGCAGGCGCTGACGCTCCCGGTGGTCGGCGAGCAAGTGAACGATTGGCTGGTGGACCTCCACACCAACGTCTTCGCGAAGAAGGCCGACGACGACCGGGCCGAGGAGCGACGGCCCCACTTAGACGATTTCTTCGACGCGACGATGGACACCTACGTCGCCGCGCTGGACGCGGGGTTCCCGGAGGCCGAAGCCCGTGAAATCACCCACGTGCAGGCCAACTTCGACTTCTACAACCACGGCTGGACGGAGATGATGGAGTTCCCGAGCGACGAACTCGAAGCCCACTACGAGCGCTACGCGGCGTTCTTCGAGCGCTACGACATCACCATCGACGACCCCCTCGGGACGTTCCGACCGGCCGACGGTATCACGGCGGCCCCGTCGACGCCCGAGAAACTGGAGAACCCCGAGCACCCCCATGCCGAGGGCGGGTTCGCCGACGACGCCTACGTCGAGACGGAAGACGGCGAGATAATCGCGGGCGGACAGGCGGAACCCGACGACGTGGACCCGTCGATGGCCCCCGGCGCGGACGACGAAGCCACGAGCGACTGATAGTGATTGCTGTAGCGATTTACCGCTCCGACCGCACGCAGTCGTGCGGTCGATGTGGAACAGACCGACAGTAGTCACTATGAGCGGCGGTCACGGTTCTGCGGACTCGTCCACCACGTCGAACAGCGCGAGACACTCCGTGTACACAGTCGAATTCTGCCCGACGGTCTGAACGGCGAAGGCGTACCGACCGGGCGAGAGTTTCGTCGCGACCGACTCGACGTTCTCGCCGGTGTCGCGGGTCGTCGTATCGAGGAGCCATTCGTGTCGCTCGTCCGTCCGAAGCGTCGCCGTCTCGCCGCCGGGGTCGGCCGTCGCCACGTTCGTCCACTCCGCGCCCTGGGCCGCCGCGCGCCGCTTGAAGAGGTACCAGTCGTTCGCGAACACCGTCAGGTCGCCCTCGACGCGCCAGTACAGCGTCACCCGGAGCGGGTTCGCCGGGTCGCCCTCGACCAGACTGACGACGGGCCTGTCCGGGACGAGTCGCAGGCCCGACTCGTCGGTCTGAATGTGCGAACACACCGTCTGGTCGGTGCGGCGGTCGAATCGCGGACACACTTCGTCGTCGAAGCGACGCCACGGGTCCGCCGCGGTGGCCGTCGCCGACGGGACGGGTGCGGGCGTCACCTCTGGGTCTCCGTCGGCGTCGTCCTCGGCGGCCCCGAGGGCGTTGCACCCGGCGAGGCCGCCGACTCCCGAGAGTCCGGCGAGTCCCGCGAGGACGGCGCGTCGGCGCATGGGAGGGCTTCGGGCCGGAGCGACAAAACGGGGCGGCCTACTCCGCGGTGGGTACGTGGTCGGTCGCGGCGTCCGCGCGGCCGTCGATACGGTCGGCGACTTCGTAGCCCGCCACGACGCCGCCGTTCAGCGACCGCTCGGGGTACTGCGCGGCGGAGGCCATCCCGGCGTAGTAGACGCCGTCGGCCACCTCGTCGCCGAGGTCGTAGGGGACGACCATGTCCAGATAGCCGCGCTCGTAGACCGGCGCTGTCCGGGGGTTTCGCGCCGTGCGGACCCAGTTGACGGCCTCGCGGTCGAACTGCGGGAACAGGTCCTCGATGGCCGAGAGCCACGTCTCGCGGACCTCCTCGTCGTCCTGCTGCCAGATGTCCTCGTCCAGCGACTGGACGTAGCGGGCGACATACAGCAGATGTTCCCCGCCGTACCGCTCCCGCGGGATGAAGTTCGTGTGCTCGATGAGCGCGCCGAATGGGGCTTCGTCGGCGACGTTGAGCCAGTACGTATCGAGTAGCGACTCGTCCATGCTGATGACCGAGCACACCGTCCCCTGAAAGTCGATGTCGCAGGGGTAGCCCGTGAGCGATTCGAGGACGTTCGGCATCGCCGCGACGACGACGCTGTCAACGTCGTGGGTCGTCTCGCCGTCGGCGTTCTCGGCGGTGAGGCCGGTCACCTCGCCGTCGGCGGTGTGGAGGTCGGTGACGCGCGTCCCCGTCTCGATGTTGTCGCGGCCGACGGCGTCGACGAGTGCGTCCAGCAACCGTCCGAACCCGCCGTCCAGATAGCCCAGTATCTCCCCGCGTAGGATGTCTCGCTCGCCGCGGAACTTGATGCGTCCCAACAGCCACGCGGCGCTCACGTCCGCCTTCCGGTCGCCGAACTTCGCGTCCAGCAGGGGTTCGAAGAAAGTCTCGTAGACGTTCTGGGTCGTGTGTTCGCGGGCGAACTGCTCGACGGGCACGTCCTCGAAGTCCGAGAGTTCCTCGTAGGTGTCGAACGACGGGACGCCGCCGCGAACGTCGATGTCGAGCGTGAGCATCCCCAGTCGGAACTTGTCGTAGAGGCTCCAGTGCGGGAAAGAGAGAATCTCCCACGGCGTGTCCATCGGGTGGACGACGCCGTCGACGTAGTAGGCGTTCTTCCCGACGTGCCACTCCACGTCGTCGCCCAGTCCCAGTTCCTCGGCGAGTTCGACGATGGTCTCTTCTGATTTCGAGAGGTGGTGGTAGAACTTCTCGATGGGGTCACCGGCAGTCTCGTACACCGCGGCGAGACCCCCGAGGGCGTCGCTCGCCTCGAAGACGCGAACCTCGTGCCCGCGCTCCCTGAGGCGGTACGCCGCAGAGAGCCCGGCGATACCGCCGCCGACGACGCCAATCATACTCGCCGATTTCAGTTGTCGGCGGATTTACTTTGTGCTTCGCCGGTGGTGACGCTCTCGTCCCGCGGCCCCTCGGCGGGGGCCGGGTTCGTCGCCCGTTGGAACTCCAGTACGGTAACGGTCCCAGCGGGGTCGTTGTCCTCGAACCACACCTTCCCGCCGTACAGTTCCATCATCACGGAGACGAAGTAGAGACCGAACCCGTCGCCCGAGTGGTTCGGCTTGAACGACCGCTCGAACATAGCGGCTTTTAGCTCGTCGCTGACGCCCGGCCCGTCGTCGGCGATGTGGAGTTGAAGCCAGTCACCCGCCTCCTGCGTCGAGATGCGCACCGTCGGGTCGCCGCTCTCGTTGTGCTCGACGGCGTTCTCGAGGACCCTGTCCAGTACTGCTTTGGCGAGTCCGTTGGCGCGGACGTACTCACGGCCGACGTTCGCCTCGATTCTCGCGCTCGGGTGCGCCGCCTCGATGTCCTCGATGGCACACGCGAGCGTCGCCGAGAGGTCGATAGTCGCCAACCGCTGTCGCTCGCTCGCGGTCACCGTCTCGTTGATGGCGCGGATGGTCTCGCTCATCTCGGAGAGTTCCTCGCACCACTCCGTGATGCTGTCGAGGTGACGGTGCTGGTCGGCCGGCACGTTGTCGCGGACGTATTCCGCTCGGCCCCGGATGACGAGCATCGCGTTGCGCAGCGAGTGTCTGAGGACGCCGTTGAAGAACTCGACCTGTTCGTTGCGCCGCTGGACCGAGGTCCTGCTCTCGCGGAGTTCGCGCTGCTGGTCGACCTGTTCGAGCGCAACTTGCGTCGTCCGGGCCAGTATCTCCGTGTACTGCTCGTCTTCGGTGGTGAACGTCCCGTCGGTGGACCCGACGGCGACGACGCCATGCTCCCCCAGCGGCAGGAGCAGCGCCGTCTCGAACGCCGGGACGCCGGGGACTGCGGCGACGCGCCGCGTCCCGTCCCGGTAGGTCTCCCAGAGCGGTGCGTCGGCCGCGTCCTCGCCGACGGCGGCGTCGTGTTCGAGTGCGACGCCGGTGCCGTCGTTGCTCGCGACCAGTTCCAGCGTCCCGTCGCCGGTCGCGAGAAACACGCCCGCCGAGTTGTGGTCGAGCACCCGTGCGGCGAAGTTCACCGTCAGTCGGGCGACGGTCTCCGGTTGGTCCGCCTCGATGAACTTCTGCGTCGCGGCTTGGAGGGCTTCGAGACGGTCCTGTCGCCGCTTCTGCCCGGTCACGTTCCGCAGAACGACCATCCGTCCGCGTTCGGTCCCGTGGTGGTCGGTGACGGTGCTGATTTGCGGGTCGTAGTACGTCGTCGTCGACCGGAGCGTCAGCGTCTCGCCGCACTCGATGTCCGCGAGTAACTCCGGTTTGATGTCGGTGATGTGACGGCCCGTGAGGTCGTCTCGCGCGGCCAGCGCCGTCGCCGCGGCGGCGTTGTGGTCGACGACCACGTCGTCGGTGTCGAGGACGAGCACCGGGTCGGGGAGTTCGTCGACGAGGAGGTTCCCGGCCAGCGGACTGACCGAGAGGAAGTCGTATCGAAACAGCACGACGCCGATGAGCAGGCCGTTGACAGCGAACGTGAGCGGGGCGATATTCAGGCCGGGATGGGGTGTCACGCCGAGAACGAACAGGGCGTGGACTCCGGCGGTCAGCAACCCGGCGACGAGGACGACGAACGTCTGCCGCCGGTAGACGTTCTGCGAGCGGAGGAGGAACTCGCCGAACAGGGCGTATCCGATGAGGATGAACCCGAAGGAGACGAGCGTCTGAGCGGCGTACACCGGGCCGGTGACGGCGGCGAAGAACGTCTGTCCACCGACGGTCTGGGCCACCGTCTCGATGGTCACGAGGCCGTGGATCGGATTGGTCAGCGCCAGCACGGCGTACGCGCTCGGAACGAGTAACACCGCCGCCACGCGGCCGGGCGAGAGCCACGCGTCCCGGCCGGTGTAGACAAGGGCGAACAGCACCCAGAGGCCGACCATCAGCCCCGAAGTGAACCTGATGAGCAAGAACAGCGTCGTCGCGACCGTCGGCGTCGTGGCCATGACCCACGCCGCTTCGAGGAAACACCACCCACCGGCGGCGAGCATCAGCCACCCGAACGGGACGGCACCCGGTATGGTCCGGTGTCGCCACGCGAGAGCGACGATACCGACGCTGACGATACCGCCGACTACGCTACCCACGACGACCGCGGAACCCACATCGACGTCCATCCTCGTCCCTACCGCTACCACCGGACTGTTTCGCTTATTACTTTGGGTTACGTTCTCAATCGTGAGAGGGACGCACGGGTCGCTGTGGCGGTCCGCTACCTTTTTGACCACACTACAAAAACTCGCACGCATGCTGACCGTCCGGGCCCCGGCCACGAGCGCGAACCTCGGCAGTGGCTTCGACGTCTTCGGCGTCGCGTTAGAGCGCCCCGCAGACGTCGTCCGCCTGTCGAAGGCCGACCGGACGACCATCGAAGTGACCGGCGCGGGGAGTCAGTTCATCCCCGAAGACCCCGAGAAGAACACCGTCGGGGCCGTCGCCGAGGCCCTCGACGCGCCCGCCCACATCCAGATAGACAAGGGCGTGCGACCGGCCTCGGGACTCGGGTCCTCGGCGGCGAGTGCGGCCGCCGCCGCGGTGGGACTGAACGAACTGTACGACCGCGGCCACACCCGCGAGGAACTGGTTCCTATCGCGGCGAAGGGCGAAGCCGTCGTCTCTGGCGACGCCCACGACGACAACGTCGCGCCCTCCATCTTGGGCGGATTCACCATCGCCACCCACTCGGGCGTCCGGCAGGTCGACGCGTCGATTCCGCTCGTCGCCTGCCTCCCGGACATCGTCGTCTCGACGCGGGACGCCCGCCGCGTCGTCCCGGAACACGCCCGCGTCGAGCAGTTGGTCGAGACGGTGGGTAACGCCGCGACGCTGACGACGGGGATGCACCGCAACGACCCCGGACTCGTCGGCGAGGGGATGCACGATACGGTCGTCACGCCCGCCCGCGCGAAACTCATCGACGGCTACGAATCGGTTCGGGAGGCGGCCCTCGACGCGGGCGCGACGGGCGTCACCATCTCCGGGGCCGGGCCGACGGTCATCGCCGCCTGCGACGAGGCCGACCAGCGAGCCATCGCCGACACGATGCTCGACACCTTCGGCGAACGCGGCGTCGACGCCCGCGCGTACCAGACGCGCATCGGCGGCGGCGCGAAGATTTTCTGACTACAGGAGTCCGAGGTCGCGTTCGGTCGGCGTCTGTTCGACGGCCGACCCGCAGTCGGGGCAGACCTCCATCTCCTCGACGATGAACGTCTTCGAACACTCCGCACAACACCAGAGCGCGGTCGTCGTCGTCGTCCTATCCTGTGCGTCCGGTCCCGGTCCGTGCGCAGGGTCGGTCGCCGAGAACAGCGACTTGATCCGCTGGCTGAAATTCGGACTCATTGTCACAAACCCGGGCGAGTGATAGCATATATCTTCTGGCCAACTATTTAGCCCCGACTCCTGACGGCAGTGCAACTAGACGGTGGACCATCGAGCGGGATGTGGAGACGAACACGTCGTCACCGACGACCCGCAAGAGGAGGGAGCGCGGGACAGACCGCCCGAGAACCGGGGCATACGCTCTTTGTGGTGGCCGTCGGGAGGGGACGTATGGACCAGACAGTCGTCATCTGTGACAACAAAACGGTCGACCCAGCCTCGCAATCCGACCTCCTCGAAGCGGCGGGTGCGGACATCGAGATACTCGACGAGAAGACGGAAGCGGCCGTCACCGAGGCCGTCGACGGCGCGCACGCCCTCATCGTAGACGCCGCCACGCCGGTGACCGCCGCGTCGCTCACGGGGACTGACACGCTCCGAGTCGTCGGCCGCGCGGGCATCGGCGTCGACAACGTCGACGTGGACGCGGCCGCCGCCGCGGGCGTCACCGTGGTGAACGTCCCCGACTACTGCTTGGACGAGGTGTCGACCCACGCCCTCTCGCTGTTGCTGGCCTGCGTGCGCGGGGTCCCCCGCTACGACCGCGAGATAGCGGCGGGAACGTGGGACTGGAAGACCGGCCGCCCGCTCCATCGGATGGCCGGGCGCACGCTGGGACTCGTCGGGTTCGGTCGCATCGCCCGCCGGTTCGCCTCGAAACTCCGGGACTTCCGGGTCGACGTGGTCGCCGCCGACCCGAACGTCCCGGCGACGACGATGCACGACTACGGCGTCGAACGGGTCAGCTTCGACGACCTGCTGGCGCGCTCGCACTTCGTCTCGGTCCACGTCCCGCTCTACGAGGCGACGCGCGGACTCTTCTCGACGGCGGCCTTCGAGCGGATGCGCGAGGACGCCGTCCTCGTCAACACCTCGCGGGGACCGGTCGTCGACGAGGACGCGCTGGTCGCCGCGCTCGACGCGGGCGAACTGGCGAAGGCGGGTCTCGACGTGCGCGCGACGGAACCGCCCGGCCCCGAGGACCCGCTGGCTGGCCGCGACGACGTAGTCTGCACCCCGCACGTCGGGTGGTATTCCGAGGAGAGTCGGGCCGACCTCTCTCGAAGCGTCGCCAGCGACGTGGCGGCCGTCTTGCAGGGCGACGACCCCGCGAATCCGGTGGACCCCGAGACGCCGTGGGTCTGACTCAACCGCCCTGCACGTACTCGTTTCGCGTGTCGGTCAGGACCTCTTCGGCGTGGCCCGACGGGTCGCCGCGGTCCGGGTCGTAGACGGCTTTCACCTCGCCGTCGGCCAGCACGAACGTCCGGCGGTTCGGCCGCCCGTCGGGTGCGTCGACGCCGAACGCCTCGGCGAGCCCGCCGTCCGTATCCGCCAAGAGGTCGAAGAGGATGCCCTCCTCCTCGGCGAACTCGTCGTGGGTCGCCACGTCGTCACCGGAGACGCCGTAGACGGTGATGCCGCCCTCTCGGAACTTCGGCAGGGTCGCTTGGAAGTCCCGCGCTTCGATGGTACATCCGCCGGTGAAGTCTTCGGGGTAGAAGTACACGACCGTCGGGTCCGAGAACGCCGGTGTGACCGTCTCGCCGTACTGGTTCTGTGCGCTCACCGAGGGTGCCGAGTCGCCGGGTTCGAGCATACCGGTAGGTAGGGCGGGACGGATTTATGGACTCGGGTCGGTGCAGGCAGTGTCGCCGTTCGGCCGCGTTTGGACAACCATTTAACGACTGCCGAACAAGTCGCGTCCATGTCGAACCCGCGAATCCTGATTCTCGGACCGCCGGGAGCCGGTAAGGGCACCCAGAGCGCCAACCTCGCCGACGCTTACGGCGTCGAACACATCACCACCGGCGACGCCCTCCGGGCGAACAAGGACATGGACATCAGCGACATGGACACCGAGTACGACACGCCTCGGGAGTACATGGAGGCCGGAGACCTCGTCCCCGACGCCGTCGTCAACGCCATCGTCGACGAGGCCCTGTCGCAGGCCGACGGGTTCGTCCTCGACGGCTACCCCCGAAACCTCGAACAGGCCGAGGAACTCGAAGGCATGACCGACCTCGACGTGATTCTCTCGCTGTCGGTCTCCCGCGAGGAACTCGTCGACCGCCTGACCGGCCGTCGCGTCTGTGATAACTGTGGCGCGAACTACCACGTCGAGTTCAGCCCGCCCGAGGAGGAGGGCGTCTGCGACGAGTGCGGCGGCGACCTCATCCAGCGCGACGACGACAACGAGGAGTCCGTGCGCAACCGCCTCGACGTCTTCGACGAGAACACCGCCCCGGTCATCGAACATTACGAATCCCACGCCGGTTTCGTCAGCATCGACGGCGAGCAGACCCCCGACGAGGTCTGGACAGACATCGAGGCCGCCGTCGACGAACACGCAGAATAAACGTTGATAAGTCGTCCCTGCTGAACACAGTACAATGGCACGCACCGCGCCGAAGGTAGAACGACTCGCCGACGAGGGCGAGGCAATGACCGACGCGCTCGCCGCGGTCCTCTCGGTCGCCGAGGAGAAGGGGACCGTCACGTGGAGTGACGTCAGCGACGACATCACCAGCGGCGAGTGGGGCCGACTCATCGAGTCGGGTCTCCTCGTCGACGCCGACGGCGAGGGGTTCGTCGTCGACGACCCCGAAGGTGTGCGCGACGCACTCGAAGAGACGGACGCCGCGCCCGCCGAGGGCGACGACGACGAGGGCTGGAGCACGTGGGACAAACTCGCGGGTCTCGCGACGCTCGGCCTCTTCGCGGGCTACTCGCTCAACTCCGTCCGCGACGCCATCGGCGGCGTCATCGACATCGCGCTGGGACCGCTCGCGGACCTCCTCCCCTTCTACGTCGTCATCCTCGTCCTCGCCGTGTTCACCGGGAGTACGTCCTCGATACTGCAGGACCAACTGATGGACACCGCCGGGATGCAGGAGAGTCAGGCGAAGATGCAGGACCTCCAGGACCGCCGCAAAGCCGCCAAGGAGCGCGGCGACGACGAGGCCCTCGAACGCATCGAAGAGGAGCAGATGGAGATGATGAGCGAGCAGATGGGCTCGATGTTCGCCATGTTCCGCCCGATGGTGTGGATCATGCTCATCAACATCCCGGTCTTCCTCTGGATATACTGGATGGTCTTTGGCACGGGCATGACCGTCGACGCACCGGTGATGACCTTCCCCCTGACCGGTGAAGTCGCCAGTTGGCAGGAGGGCGTCGTCGGTCCGATGCAGGCGTGGATCGTCTGGTACTTCCTCTGCTCGCTCTCCTTCACCCAGATCATCCGGAAGGCGCTCAACGTCGAGACGAACCCGACGGCGGGCTAATCCGGGCCTCGCTTCCGCGCTGTCGTTCGACCCGAAGACACAACTCCTTTTATCGCCTCTCGCGGAGAGGACGTATGTTGATTACCGTCTCTGGTCCCGCTGGGAGCGGGAAGAGTACGCTCGCGAAGAGTCTCGCCGACGCCCTGGACTACGACCACGTCAGCGGCGGCGACATCTTCCGCTCGCTGGCCGAGGAACGGGGGATGACGCCCCTCGAACTCAACAAGGCCGCCGAGGAGGACGCCCAGATAGACCGGGACCTGGACCGTCGACTGCGGGACATCGCCGCCGAACGCGACAACCTCGTCCTCGAATCCCGTCTCGCCGGGTGGATGGCTGGCGAGTACGCCGACATCAAACTCTGGTTGACCGCGCCGCTGGACGTTCGCGCCGACCGCATCGCCCAGCGAGAGAACAAGCCGTTCGAGCAAGCGCGAACGGAGACGAGAGAGCGCGGCGAGAGCGAGGCCCAGCGCTACAGCGACTACTACGACATCGACTTCGACGACCTCTCTATCTACGACATCTCGGTCAACACCGCCCGCTGGGACCCTCAGGGCGTGCTCGCCGTCTCGCTGCACGCCATCGACTCCTACCGGCCGGAGGGCGACGAGGGGAAAGCGCCCATCGAGAACATCCGGTACGAGTTCTGAGCCATGCCGCTCCGTGGCCCACCCGACGACCGGGACGTAGACGACCTGCTCTCGTTCGGCGTCGTCAACCTCGACAAGCCGCCCGGCCCGTCGGCCCATCAGGTCGCCGCGTGGGTTCGTGACGCCACCGGACAGGACCGAGTGGCCCACGGCGGCACGCTCGACCCGAAAGTGACCGGCTGTCTGCCGATGCTACTCGGCGACGCCGCCCGCGCCGCCCGCGTCTTCGACGACGCCGTCAAAGAGTACGTCACGGTGCTGGAACTCCACGACAGCGCCCCCGCGGACTTCAACCAGGTCGTCGCCGAGTTCGAAGGCGAGATTTACCAGAAACCGCCCCGCAAGAGCGCGGTCAAGCGACAACTGCGGAGTCGCCGCATCCACGCGCTGGACGTACTCGAACGGGAGGACCGCCGCGCCCTGCTTCGGGTTCGGTGTGCGTCGGGGACCTACATCCGCAAACTGTGTCACGACATCGGACTCGCGCTGGGCACCGGGGCGCACATGGGCGACTTGCGGCGAACGGCTACGGGGACCTTCGACGACGCTGACCTCGCGACGATGTACGACCTCGTGGACGCGCTGGCCTTCGCCGAGGACGGCGACGAGAGGCCGCTCCGGGAGATAGTCGCCCCCGCCGAACGCGCGCTCGTGGCCCTCCCGCGAGTGACCATCGCGCCGAGCGCCGCCCGCGCGGTCGCCGACGGCGCGCCGGTGTACGCGCCGGGGATTATCCGCGCTGAACCGGCCGCGGCCGGAGACGCGAAACCCGAGAACGGAGCGCTCGTTACCTGTTATACGCCCGACGACGCCGCCGTCTGTCTGGGGACGCTGGTCGGCGACCCGGCCGCCGAGAGCGGCACGGTCGTCGAACTCGAACGCGTTCTCGTCTGACTGATTCGACCGTCTAGGAGGTGATTATCGGACACAGCGTGGCTGTTCCCCCTTGGTAATTCGCTCGTTACCTATGTGGCGCAGTCCCCCTGAGAAACCGATGGAGGACACGACCGGGAGCGCCGTCGTCCTCGACAGCGGGTCTCCCAGCAGTATCTCGACGGTCCGTTCGCTCGGTCGTCACGGTGTCGACGTCGTCGTCGCGTCGGAACTGGCTCGCCCGCCGTGTGCCAGTTCGCGGTACTGTACGGAGTTCGTCCCGCTCCCACCGTTGGCCGACCGGACCGACTACACGGCCGCACTGCTTGACCTCGCGCGCCGGCCGTCGGTCCTGACCTTCGTCTTGGCCCGCGAACAGGACGCCTTCCTGTTCGGCAAGCATCGCGACCAGTTCGCCGACCACCTCCGCACGGTGTGGCCGGACTCCGACCGAATTCGGACGACACAGGACCGAGTGGCGCTGTTCGAGGCCGCCGACAGGGCTGGCGTCCCGTACCCGCGGTCAGCGCTCCTGACTGCCGTCGACGACTGGACGACCGAATACGTCGTCAAGTCGCGATACGCACTCCTCACTGCGGAGTACGACGCCGCCATCGACGGGACGCACCTCCGGAAACCGCCCTCGACGGTGTACCTCGAACCCGGAACCGAACCCGACCGAGAGGCGCTAGTCCAGCGGATGGGGCACGTCCCCCTCGTCCAGTCGTACGTCCGCGGCGGCGAGTACTCGTTTCGCGCGCTCTACGACGAGGGCGACCCCGTCCTGACGAGCCAAATCCGCCAGCATCGAGCGTACCACTACATGGGCGGCGCGAGCGTCTATCGCGAGTCGATGTACGACCCGCAACTGGAGGAACTCGGACGGGCCCTCCTCGACGAACTTGACTGGCACGGCCTCGCGGAGGTGGAGTTCCTCCGGACCGACGACGGCTACCTCCTGATGGAGGCGAACCCGCGTCTGTGGGCGTCCGTCTCGACGGATGTCGTCGCCGGGGCCGACTATCCGACGGCGCTCCTCCGACTGGCCAGCGGCGACCCAATCGAGCCATCTACCTACGAGACGGGCGTCGGCACCCACATCCTTCGCGGCGAGTTGTCCTACCTCTACAGTATCGTCAGCAAGTCCTGCCCGCTCGTGGAGCCGCCGGGCCTCGGCCGCGCCGTCGCCGACGCGGTCTGGTCGCTGTGGCGGCATCCGAACTGTGACTACCTCTCGCTCTCGGACCCCTCCCCGTTCTTCCGGGACCTCGCCAACGCCATCGCCGAACTGGCCACCGGACCGAGTCACACCGGCCCACGGCGTCGGTGAAGCGAAGGCCTTAATTAAAACAGCCTCCTCCTCCCGAGTGCGGGACCGTGGGGTAGCGGTATCCTCTGCCGATGGGGTCGGTAGGACCTGAGTTCGAATCTCGGCGGTCCCACTCCAAAATAAAGGAAAGCGGCCCTCTATGCCGCTTTTTCACTTCAACGAGGTGGTCAGCGTGAGCCACGCGGCTGACGCCCACCTCGGGGAAGTCTGTACCATCTGCGGCTTCGTCATCGACCGCGAGTTGAAACGCTGTCCGGCGCTCGACGAGGGAGGCTGTCGGCCATGAGTCGCGCCGACCGTAGCTGGCAGGCAAGCGACGACCTGCCCGGTATGCTGGGCGGGCCGTCGACGCTCTCCATGCCCGCCGACTGGACGCTGTCGACGGCGTGGCAACGCGCACAGCAGGAGGACGACGAGGGCGGCGCTGTGAACGACGCCGAGCGCATCGTCAGCCTGTCCGACGGCGACGACTACCACCGCGTTCTGTGGGCACTCACAGGCCGCACACTCGCCGCCGAGTGCGACTGCGCGGGCTACAAGTTCCACAGCGGATGGTGCGCTCACGTCGCCTCTCTGTGGTGGCAGTGGGTCCGTGGCGGCATCGTCGTGACCCATCTCGACACGGGGCGTCAGTACCCAGCGCCACCAGCATGGCTCCGCCTCGACGACGACCCGACCGCTTACGACCACCTTACTCCTGCCGAACTCGACGCCTTCCTCACCTGCGACCTCGGGAGCCTCGGCGTTCGGGAGTACGCACGGCTGTCCGGTCGGTCGCCCGGCACTATCGGGAACCTGCTGGCCGACGCCCGAGAGAAGACGGAGGGCCGCCGATGACGCGCACACACGCACCCGCCCTAGCGCGAGACCTTCCGGCGACCCCCCGCCCCCCTGTCCTACAAGTACTATTCCCGTCGGCTGTCAGCGCGCCGTATGGGGATTTCGCCACGTCTTACGAGGAGGTGTCTAGTCAGACATGACCGGCGGGAACCAACTGCACGAGGAGAGCGGGAACGACAAAATCACGTTCCGGCTCCCTACGCACCTGAAAGAGCAGTTCAAGGAGCAGGTCGACAACATGAGTGCCGACCTCGAAAAGTACGTCCGCCAGCAGGTCAACCAGCCGAGTGAAGACGGCGGACTCGAACCCTACGCTGACCCCGACAACCGCGACCTCGCTGTTGCGTACCGGACGCTGTGCAAGAAGCGAACCAAGAGCGGTATCGTGCGGGGCGAAACGGCCAAGCGAGCGCTGGCACAGGCCGTCGACAACATCGACCAGACCGACGCTCACCGCCTTCTCCGTCGGTTGGAGAAGCGCGGATACGTCCACCTCCAGAACGGGATTCCGCCGAGCGACTATATGGCCGTCCACGTCCGCCCGTACTCCCGGCACGACCCCGCGAAGGGAGGTGTGAGGGCAGATGCGTGAGCAGTCTGCGAGCGGAACGTACCGGGTGACGCTTGACAACCCTGCCTCGAACTCCCGGACGCACATCCAAGTCAAAGCAGAAGACCGACGCGACGCACGCCGTCGTGCGAAGCGTGACTATCCGCGGCACGTCGTTCAGAGTTGCACGGTAGTTGCGGACACTCACCAGCAAAGAGATACGTAGTCAGTCGGCTACTGCATTCTTTTTGCTTGCTTAATTATCAATTTATCAACAGGTTTTATTTCTAGTAAGTCCGTCCGTTCTCGCGGAGGACCTTACTGAAGTGACTGAGCGAATTGAGTATGGAAGTAAAGACGCCGCCGACGCGGCGCGAGAGAGACGAGAGGACTACCTGTGCCCGGTAGACGACGACCGGCGGCTGTTGACCGTCGCGTACGTCTCCGACACGCCCGACGCCGTGTTAGAGGACGAGCGCCTGCGGGCCGAGGACGGCAAAGGCGAGCGGTCCAGCGGCCCCGGTCAGGTACCGCTATCTGACGCCGAGCGCGACCGTCTCGACTACTCGCAACCTCGCGCCAACGAGGGGCACGCCCGGTCGGTAAAGGGCATCGCGCAGGCCGAGGGCGTCGAGGACTGGACGAGCTACTACGACGGCACGCTGACGGTGGACGAGCATCGAGAGGTGATGCAACGAGCTGGCCGGGAGTCCGGCGACCAACGGCGTACGGAGAGCGTCGAGGAGAAGGCGGGCCGGGCCGCCCGCCGAGCGCGAAAGGAAGGGTGCGACCACGCCGAAGGCGGGTGTGAGAACGGCGACCCCGAGGCGTGCGAGTTCCTTCAAAACGTCTGCGGCTACTCCGAGGATGAGGTGGCACAGTTCCTCGACGACGACCGCGACGACGAGGGCGAGCAAACCGAGCTGGTGACGGTCGGCGGCGACGAGTACCCCGAGATGGAGCTACGGCCCGAGGTAGCCGGGGCACTCCGCAAGAGCTGGACCGGCTACAAAGGCGCGATACGGGAGCTGGAGGCGGCCATCTCGCAGGTGAGAGAATCGACCATCAACGCCCGGCAAGCGTGGCGGGCCATCAACCGGATTCGGGAGGCGAACGGCCAAGACGAGATGCACCCCGACCGCCTGCACACGCTCCTCGACGCCGCCGACGCGATGCCCGGCAACATCCCGATAGTGAGGACGCTCGACCACTTCGCAGACTCCGACGAGTCCGACCCCGGCGCGGCCCCGGTCGACGCGGAGGACGGCCCGGAGAGCGCCCAGCAGTTCGCCGCCGAGCAACAGGGCACACTCTCGGTAGGGGTGGAGAGCGAGGAAGCCGCCGAAGAAAAACAGGTGACTCTCACCGGAGCAGACGACGCGGGCAACGAGACGGCCCCGACCGCGTGGAGACAGCAGGGCACGACGTGGAGCGGCGGCCCGCACTCCGTCTCTCTCGACAGTCCCAGCCGTGGCGTATGGGTCGTCAGGCTGACCGGCCCCGCCGGGCCGATGGAGATAGTCGAGACAGACGACGCGGCGACCGCCGAGGAGGTGGCGGAAGCCTTCACCGACCGACTCCAGCCCAACGAGGTGACGGGACACAACGCTGACAGAGAGTTGCAGGAGGCCGCCGCAGAAGCGAAGAAAGAGGCATACCCCGACAGCGGGGGACTACTCGATTACTGATGAAACAGCCATACTACTGCCCCGTAGAGGGGTGCGACCACACCGGGGGCGCGTCTCTCGCGTCCATCCGGTCCCACATCAACGCAAAGAGCGACCAACAGCACGACTGGGACGCCCTCAAAGCCGACGTGGAGGCACAGACAGAGGACGACGACCCGGACGAGCAAGGCGACGACCAGCAAGAAGCAGACGGAGAGCAGGCCGAGGCGCCGGAATCCGACCCGGACGAGCAAGGCGACGACCAGCAGACGACCACCTCAGACATGGACCAAGCCGACGAGTACCAGCAACAGCAGGCGATACAGCAACAGGAGAGCGGCGAGAAGCAGACAGAGAGCGACCGAAGCAAGCAGAATCAGGCGAATCAAGGCGGCGGGCGAGGCGTCCCTATCGGCAAGGCGCTGGCCGCTGTCGGGTTGCTCGCTTTGCTCGCAATCATGGCGACCAGAGAGAGCGAGGAGACGAGCGAACCCGTCGAGATAGAGAGCGAGGTTGCCGACGGCGACGGCGACGGCGACCGCGACCGCGACGACCGCGACGACGCCGCCGACGCAGACGGAGGCGTGACGTGGGATGAGTGAGGCCGATACCGACGAGTCCGACCCCGGCGCGGCCCCGGTCGACGCGGAGGACGGCCCGGAGAGCGAGTCCGTCGAGGAGGACGACCGCCCCGAAATCGAGGGCGAGGAGAAAGCCGACGTGGACCTCGATGCACTCGGTATCGACTCCGAGGAGATAGAGGCCGAGGCGGGCGCTCAGTCTGACGACCAAGCCGACGACGACGGCGACGAGGCGACCGACGACGGCGACGAGCAGGCCGACGAGATGCCCGACCCCCTCGAAGGCATCGAAGGCGAGTCGTGGGGGGACCAGTACGTGACGATGCTGGCACTCGTCCTCGGGGAAGTGGCCGAGCAGAGCGACGGCGAGACGGGCAAGACTGCCGAGGACATAGAGGAGCTGGCCCGCGCCCCGCCTGTCGAGCTGGACCAGCAGGTAGACGAGTGGCTGGCTCAGTCCGGCGTCGGTCAGGATATACCGCCGGGGCAGGCACTCGCCCTCGGAACTCTCGGCATCGCTCTGGTGGTCATCCTGACTGAAACGGACCTCGCAAAAGACGCAATGGACGCCCTCAGCGGCGAACTGACGGACGCACTCAACTTCTGACGATGATGGACAAACTCAAGCAGGCGCGAGAGGCAAAGGCCGAACTCACCAACCCCCACGAAAGCGACCGTATCCGCGCGCTCGCTGACGTGCTGGCCGAAATCCAGACGGAGCAACGGGCGGCAGTCATGGACCAGCGCGACACCCTCGGCGTCGAGGCCGCCGACGACGTGGACCGACTCGACAAAGAGGAGCGGGTAGCCGAGATTATCGACCTCGTGGACGGCTACGGCCCCGGCGGTCCGTCGCTGTCTGAGGTGTGGATTCGGCAATGCGGCCCCGAGGAGCTGGACGGCGAGGAAGCCGCCCAACTCGCTCACTACGCCGAGATGACGCCCGAGGAGTGGGACGCACAGATAGAGCGATGGGCCGACACGTACCGGGCGAACGGGGCCGACTCGATGCACTCGGACCGTTCGCTGGCCGACGCCCACACCGTCAATACGTGGGGCATCTCACTCTCTCGCTTCGAGGCGGAGGTAGTCGAGTTCGACCGCGCCACCGCCCTGACCGACATACTCGCCGGAGCGAGCGAGGCGACCGAGGCGGCCATCCGCGCCAACACGGAGGGCCTGCAATGAGGGCCACCCGAGGCGACGTGCTGGAGGCAATCGGCGTCGGCCTGCTGGTCGCCGGACTCGTCGCCGCCATCGAGATGCACGGGGCGTCGACGGCGACCGGCGACCGCGACGACCGGCCAGACCACGCGATACTTCGGGAGGTGGACCTGACCGCGCTGGCCGAGGGAGACGCGCAGACGGTCGGCACGGCACAGGGCGAGACTATCCGGCTGACGACCGCTGACGCCGCCGAGGAGGATACCGAGGCGTGAGTAGTCTGCTACTGGCGGCACAGAGCGGCTGGGGCAAGTCGTTCCACGCTCAGGCGTGGATGGAGACGAACGTAGCCGACGCCGATACGTACGCCGCCCTCACGGTGCTGGACTACTGCGGAGAGTACCGGGGACTCGTCAAAGCAGGATACGCCGCGCATTGGATAGTTGGGCCGCGAGAACTGCACTTCTCCGTGGACGACTGGCGGGCAATCCTCGACGAAAATCCGATGCTCGTCTTGGAGCGTCACCACCAAGTGACTACCGACGAGTGGCGGCAGGTCTGTACCAAGATTGCGGCGGCGTCGAGGACGCTCCGGCGCGATGAGCTGGTAGTTGTGGATGAGGCCCACTTCGTCGCACCCCAGCAGGTCAAACTGCCCGAACCCATCAAGGAGATAGCGACGACCGGGAGAGGCGAGGGCACGTCATCCATGTGGGTGACTCAGCGACTCGCGGAGATAGACCTGACCGTGAGTACGCAATGTCAGGAGCGGATTCTAGGCGGGTTCCGGGGCGGCGACCTCGGGGCCGTCGACGTGGAGTACCCCGACAACCTGCACAACCCGGCGGCCAACGTCCCGGCGTCGACTCTGACCGACGAGCTGTTGCCGTCGGACCGCGAGACGCCGACCACGCTCCAGAAGCATACCGACGAGGACGGCCACACCATCGGTAGCGAGTGGATATACAGCAACAACGACGGCGAAATCCGCCGTATCAACACTCAGCACGTCAACATGGAAAGCACGCACTACGGGAGTCAGGGCAACCACCTCCAAATGCCGGAGTACAGCGCATGAGGACACAAATAACACTCTACGGAGACGACGCCAAACGCTTCGAGCGGATACAGGAACGTATCGGCAAGGACCGTCCCGGTAGTACCCCGTGCAACGCCGAGGCGGTCCGGGCGCTGATGGACATGGCCGACCTCTGACTGGCTCGGACAGTCCGGGCAAGCCACAGGTTGCTATCGTACTTCTTCAGTTCGTCGGTATTTGATGGGTAGAGGAGTCGTGCGTAGGGTTGCATGGATTTTAGTAATGCAATGTCGACCCTCGCATCCGAGGAGTACGTCATGGACGTAGCCCTCGTGATGGGTGGATTCGCTGCACCGGCACTCGTCAAGCACGGCGTCGAGAACAAGATGGGCAAGGACCTCCCCGACGAGGCTTACGGCCTGACCGTCGCGGCGGGCGGCGCTGTCTACGGCGGCGCGGGCCGCAAGGTCGCTATCGGCGGCGGCGTCCACACCCTCGAAGCACTCCGAACCCGCGTGATGGAGGGTAACTGATGGGACAAGACCTCTACGCGTCGAAGGGCAAGAGTGCGGAGGCGGTCACTCCGGTTCAAAACGCCCCGTCGAGTCCGGTCCCGACGCCCATCCTCGAAATCTCGCCGGAGCGCGGCCAGTTCCTCCGAATCCTGAACCAAATCGCACGCGGTGAGATGCAGGGCCTCCCCCTGTATCTCGACCTGCGCGACAGCAACGGCGACCCGCTCCCGGTCAACACCACGCTGTACCTCGTCATCGAACCCAACGGGCACACGGGCCAGCTGGTCGTCTCCGAGGTGGTCGAGTCCATCGACCAGTACGTGACGCTATCCATCACCGAGCAACGCAACGTCGACAACATCGACGCCTGCAAGCTCACTCTCCAGTTCCCCGAGTCGCACCCCTCGAAGGCCGGAGAACCCACCCCGTACGTCGACGTGCGCGACATCGACACGGCGTACCTGATGTGTGATTCGGCGGCACAAATCGACTGGTCGGAGTCTCAGGCGTTCATCGACTCCGCCGCCGTGGAGCAACGGAGCCGGTAACTCATGGAGGCAGAGCTAGCCGAGCGACTGGAGCAGACGACCCGCCAGCCGGGGCACATCACCCCGGAGAAGATGGACACGTCGGTCAACTCGCAGGGCCAGCGGTCTGAAATCGGCACCTACCGAGTCGATACGGCGCACTACATCCGACAGGGGCGCGACAACCCCTTCAAAGTCGCAATCCCGGCGTACGAGAAGTTCACCAGCGACGGGAGCGCGGGCGACTCCGAGACGTTCAGCCTCACGCACGACCTCGTGGACAGTCCGGTTACTCAGTCGGTCGTCGTGTGGCTCGACGGCACGTACTACGGCACCCCGGACGCCGTGGACTACGACGCCGACACCATCGACGTGACGGACCCCAACACCAACAGCAACGTTCACGTCTACTACATCGCCGGAGACGCGGCCTCTCTGGAGCTTCGGAAGCGAGCGCCGGGCGAGTCGACCAAGCAGAGCCAGCGGTTGTACTCCGCTAACCTCGGTCTGGTCAACGCCGCACCCCAGCTGGAGCAACCCGAGTACCTGCGACTCACCGACAGTCAGATGCACCCGTGGCTCGGCGCTGATATGGAGGTTATCGCGTACCTCGATGCACCGTACACGGTCCGATGGACCGACAACGACGGCGACGGCACCGAACCGACCAACGCCCTACTCAACGTCCCGGTCATGCGGGGGTCGAGTGAGGTGCGTGGCCTCACCGCCGCAATCAAGGCGGCGATGGGGCAGGCGTAGGAGTCTCACAATGCCATTTTCGAGCGATTACACGCCGATATGGGAGAGCGACAGCACCCCCGGCGAGGACTTCGAGCAATCGGTCACTTTCGAGGCGACCGACGCCGACAGCGACGAGTCCGTACCGGGGAGCAACAGTCAGACGAACGGCCCGCTGACGGCGACCGTCGAGCGGTCCGGCTGGAGCCAAGACGATGTGATGATGGCCGCCCAGCTCATCAACATCCTACTGTTCCTCGCACTCGTTTACGAGGCTTTCAGCGACGGTGATAGCCGATGAGCGAACTCAACGGGATGGAGCAATGGGTGGCTGAGAGGGATGATATGGTCATCGAGGACGACGGGAGCATCACCAACACCGAAACGGGAGTCAACACCGCCGACGACGACAGCGGCAACGCGCCCATCTACGACGACGATACGAGTAGCTGGGACGAGGCGGTGAACGGGTCGGACACGTCGACGGACTCCAGCTCCTCGGACAGCGACGGGGTGAGCATCGGGGACGACTCCGACGGCGACGACAACCCGTAGCGTCCAACGGCATCAGCCCTCGACGCCCTCCGCAGTAGTCTCAGCAACAATCTGCGGTACGGCGGGGAACCGACCGACCGACAGATACAGGCCGCCGAGGAGTTCGGCGGAATCACCGTCAGCGGCCAGCGCATCGGCTACCCTGACGAGAGCGAGACGACCACGGACGAACTACGAGGGGCGGGATGCCCTCGGACCACTACGGCGACGACCCGGACGCCAACAACGAGGACGGCCCCAACGTCCTCGATGGCGACGGGGACGGTCAGGGTTAACGTCCCCGGACCTGACGACAGCACGGATTCGGGAGGCGTCAACGACGCCGACCCGGACAACTCCGAGGGAGCCACACCGCCCAACGCGCCCCGTCAGCCTGACGACCGAGGCGACGGCGGCCACCAGCAGGGCATCCCGGCACAGCTCCGAGCGACCATCGAGCAGAACCCCGAGGCCGTCGGTATCGTAGTCGCGCTGGCCGGACTCATCGCCAGTCAGCGAGGAGGTTGCCCATGCCGGAAACTGAGGCTGTCGTCGAGGACATGGACGACGCCGAGGTAGAGACTCAGCGCCAGCGAATCAAGCAGGAGGGCGGTCAGGCGTGACGGTCATCCCGAAGCCTGAACCCGGCGACGTGGGGTACAACGACCCCATCACCCGCGAGCTGGACCCCGGACAACAGCTCGTCGTCACCTTCGAGCCGCGCCAGCGTATCACCGAGTTCGTCCTGCCGTTCCTCGCGATGAGCAAGCACCCGGACTCGTCTTACGAGGTGTGGATGGACGGCCAGCGCGTCTACGGCCCGTCGCCCATCCCGCCGACGGACATAGACGATATGGTGCCGACGTTCATCCCGGCAAAGCGGTTCGAGAGCCGTCTTACCGTCTACTGCCGCAACCTCTCGGACACGACGACCCGCACGTACACAGTCCAACCTATCGGCTGGGAGGTGAGCGGCGAGTGACCATCTACTCTAACGGCAGAGTGGAGGACATTACTGAACGTCCAAGACGAGGACGGCAACCCGCAGGCCCCCAGCAACGAGAAGCGGCAGAAGTCGATTGAGGCCGCGGTCAGCAACCCCGACGGTGCGACCATCCAGACGGTGACGACCTCGGGGACCGACCCGGAGCAACTGCCGGACCTGACGATACCGGACGGGGGGCGCGGCGCTCATCGTCTACCTTCCCGGCAACAGCGGCGACGTGTACCTCGGAGACGCCGCCGAGCAGTTCGTACCGCTGACCGACCCCGGCAACGTATTCGGCTGGGAGGGCACCACGACCGCAGACCTGCACATCAAGACCAACAGCGCCGGTGACGGCGTGGGCATCATCTTCGAGGGGGCGCAAGCATGACGGAGACGAAGGGCGGCAACATCATCTTGCGCCGCGTCGACGTGCCGGACCATGTGGACCCCGGCGAGTCCTTCGAGGTGGACGCGCTCGTTTCCAACGGCGCGGCCTACATCAACCCGTGGGACGGCGACAAATGCGGCCTCGCACCGCCGGGCTACACTATCGAGGTGGACTTTCACGGCCCGGACGGAGCGACCCGGACGAAGGGGGCCGATGTGCCACACGACGACCGAGGTAGGCACCCGCGACGAGACGTACACGGCGACGTTCACGGCCCCAGAGGACGGCGGCGAAGTCGAGATTGAGGCCAACGTCAGACTGCCCGGTAGCGGCATGGAGACGGGCACGGAGTCGGCTGTACTGACGGTCGCAGAGGGACACGTACCGACGCCGGAGCCTCCCGGTGACGACTCCAACGGGGACGGCGGCGGCGGCCTCGACCTCGGCGGCGCTGGCGGTCGGAACCTCAAGCTCGCCGCTGGAGCAATCGGACTCCTCGCGCTGTTGTGGGTGCTGGCACCCTACGCACAGCTCGGGGCGTCTCTCTCGGGAGGTGGCCGCTGATGGACCCCATCACCGGCTACGTCGTGCAAGCGGCGGCTATCGTGACGGCGGCGGGCGGCAACCTACGTCGCCGCGGCGGTCCGGCAGGTACTCCAGCAGGTGCAGGCCAACACCACCCGGAGCAAGCGCACCCGCCAGCTCGTCACCGGCGAGGACAGCCACCTGCGGGGCGTCCTGCCCCGGCTTCGACTCATCGAGGAGCGCGTACTGTCGACCGTTCGCACCGTCGAGAGCGAGGAGGGAGGCGAGTAATGCCGTTCCTCCAAGCATCCGCTGGCGGCGGCTGGACTACGTGCAGGCCGCCGAACCCGCCAACCCCGAGAAGGGCGATTCGTGGTACGACACGGACGGCGGTGCAGACGGACAGGGTGAGGCGAAGGTCTACGACGGGTCGACGTGGGACGTGACCGGCTACATCAGCCACGACCAGCTCAACAACGTGGCACCCGCCGACCATCACGACCCCGTGACCGTCTCGGCCCCGCTGACGCGCTCGGGACAGGCACTCGCCCTCGCAATCGGCAACGCGCTCACCGTCGACGGCAACAACGACCTCGCGGTAGACGAGTCGGCCATCTCGCACGACAACATCGCGGGCGTCTCTGCCGCCGACCATCACGACCCCGTGACCGTCTCGGACCCGCTGACCGAGGACGGCACGCAGGGCCTCGCGCTGGCGCTGGCGTCGAACCTCCGCGTCAACGGGACCGCCCCTCGACCTCGCCCGCAACATCGAGGTGGGAGACGACTACCGGGGACTGCACCTCCGAGGTACCAACGCGACCGAGGAGAGCGACACCGCCGACAAGTGGGGCGTGCGGAAGTACCAAGACGACTTCCGTATCCGGCACTATGACGACTCGGCGGCGTCGTGGAGTAAGATGCTCCGCATCACGCCCAACGGAGAGGTTCGCATCATCGAGGGACCGTTACACCTCGAAATGGGCAACATCACGGCCCTCAACAAGATAGAGGCGTCTGGTACCGGAATCGAGACGCTATGGCACGCGACCGATAATCACATCCGCTGGCAACGGTACGACGACCAGCGGCAACTATTCCGTCTCGACTTCGACGCGATGACCGCCGAGGCCGTCGACGCCGACCTCTACGAGCAGGGCAACCGCGTGGCGACTCGTCCGTATGTCGACGGCGAGGTAAGCACGCACGAGGGACGGACTGACAACCCCCACAACGTCACCGACGACCAGACCGGCGCGGCGTCGGCCCTCTCGTCACACGCCGGGGACGCTGACGCGCACCTCGGGACGCCGACCGACGAGAGCGGCACGCTGGACCCCGGTAGCACCGGCATCTACAGCACGACCGTTTCACTCACGAACTCCTACGTCTCGGGTTCCGCGACGGCTGGAGTATTCGACAGCGGCAACGAGTGGAGTCCCAGCCGGGGAAGAACCTACGTCGAGAACTACACCTTCGACGGAAACGGCCACATCGACGGGTTCGTACTGCACTACGAGACGGACACCAGCAGTAGCGATTACGTGAAGTGGACTTTCACGGGCAACACCGCATGATAGCACTACAACTCTCACAGATTCCGACCCCAGATGCACAGTCTCTCGCACTCGCCGTTCTCTGCCTCGTGGCAGGTATGGCGGTCCCGACCCGGTACGGCATGGAGCGCATCGAGGGCTTCGGTCGGTGGGTCGCGTCGAAGCTCCCGTACAAGGCTCCGCCGGGCAAGGAGAGCGAGCAGGCGATGGCCGACGCGGTGTACGGCCCTCGCGTCGAGGACGCCGACGCTGTCGACAGTGAGGAGCAACAGCCGTGATGTTTCCGTATCACGTCGTTCCCGACGGCAACGCGGCCCTGCCGCACCACTACGTGACGATGCTGCTGGCGGCGCTCGTGCCGGTCCTCATCGTGTGGGACGACCACCGCGACAGGGAGCCGTGGATAGTCCTGAGCGGCATCCTCGGCGGCGTCGTCGCCTTCGGGCTGGTGTGGCCGCGCTATCCCGTTATCGGCGCGACGCTGACGCTCGCCGCGAACGCGGTGGTGATACTCGCTCCCTTCCGCCCGGCGTGGTCCGAATACTGGCCGCGGCGTCACCGGGTAGCCGTCGTCGTCTTCGCGCTCATCGCCGCCGACGACTCGGTACAGCACGCGCTCGGGTGGCCGATGCCGATTGATTGGGTGTGGAAGCACGGCGGGCGGTCGGCGGTCGTCGAGGTGTTCGGCGCGGTCGCTGGCGTTTGACTAGTATTCGGATGCCCACACTAATTCGGACGAAGTAATTTTATGTGTATTTGCAACTAATCGAGCATACAACTCGTATAAAATGGAAATCCCATCATATTCCGAATTTGTTGCAGAAGCAGGTCCTGCGGAGTATATCGGAGTTTTAGAAAGGGCCGTTGCTCTTTTTCTCCCATTCTTGACGGTTTATTCACTGTATGTCGTACAGACTACTGGGGAGAGGTACGGCCTCTACGCTACGATAGTTCTTGGACTGACATTTGCACTGTGGAATATAGCTTTCTCCGAATACGTATATCGTTATTTAACAGATTAACATCTCACTATTCCCGTCGTGGAGTCGGATATTTGTGCCCGAGAATCCTCTATTCTAGTGTAGACCGTAGTTTAATACTTAGTCATCTGGACTGCAACTACCGTTTGGTACATCTGCTTGTTAAGCTCTGTAGTGCCGTGCGTTGGCGAATTCTTAACTTGGTGTATGCCACTTCGAGAAGTATATGTCTGCCATTCAGACGCACGACCTGTACGGGCTGGAAATAGGGGCTGAACCTAAAGATAAACCGTCGCCGGTTCTGTGGACAGACTCTCAGCCGACTGTTGAGATTACCTTTTCAAACAACTCTGATGTACAGTGGCGAGAAGATACGACAGTTCATTTTTTCATCGAAATTGACGACGACGTGGTGTGGTCGAGGAACGTCAAGATGGGCACGGAGCTTGCACCGGGTGAAACGACCACAGTGACCGTTGAAACTGGACCATTGACCTATGAAGGCCACGCAGTCCTCGGATTTTCTATTAAATCCGGTATCAATATAAAAAGCGAGCCTCGGTCTCTCGAACCTGGTGATTCTACATACACACTACACCCTACAAGTGCGTTCAGCGTTTGGGACCGTTCGCACTATATTTCGACGGTGAAGCGCCCGAAGCAATTTCAGAAATGGATTATCTTTACATCAGTCGTTCTGATCTTCTTCGCAGGTGTCCAGTTATGGCTCGCGTATTTTCCGCCGGGGTGACGCTCAAATTCACCCTGAAAGAGAAGTGTGACAGCATTTCACAACTTGGGAATTTCTTCTCAGTAACCAACAAGAGAATGGGCCGAATGACCCTCTTTTGTACTGACCAACGCACGATACCCAAATCCGGTGCCCGAGAACCCGCCATTCTGGTGCAATCTCGCTCTATCTGACCCCTGCTGACCCCCGAGTTCACCGAAAAAAACTAGATGTTTTGCAATAGAACTGGGGAACGAGTGCATGAGGCTGAAGGACTACGACAACGACGACGGTAAGCGGGTGTGGCTGTCGGACGACGAACTGACGCGATTCATCGAGCAGGCCGAGACGCCGCACCAGCGGTTAGCCTTCCTGCTCGCCGGTCGGGTCGGACTGCGGCGCTCGGAAATCGTCGAGGTGTGCCCGCAAGACCTCGTCGACGGTCCGACCGGCGACCACATCCGCGTGTGGGAGAGCTACGCGAAGCGAGACAAGTACCGAGAGCCGCCCGTACCGAAGGAGGTTGTGACCATCGCGGAGACGCTGGCGTACCAGCAGGACGACGACGAGCCGCTGATAGACGTGGCGGGGTCGACGGTCTACCGCTGGGTCCGACGCGCCGCCGACGCCCTGGAGGCCGAGACGGACGACCGCGGCTGGCAGTACCTCGACGTTCATGACCTCCGGCGGACGTGGGGCACGTACCTACTAGAGCAGGGCGTGATTCCGTCGGTCGTGATGTCCTTCGGTGGCTGGGAGGACTGGGACACGTTCAGGAAGCACTACCTCGGAGAGTTCAGCCCGGAGGCGATTCGACGAGAGCGGGGCAAAGTCGACTTCCTAGAGGGCGGCGACGAAAGCGCCGAGGTAGTCCAGATGGGGTCGCTAGAGCCATCCACTAGGCATCATAAAGCTAACTGAGGGCTATCGTGCGAGGAGGTTTGGTGAATTTTATCAGAATAAGTCTCTGCCAAACTTACTCCCTATCGACTGTGTGTTGCTTTTGCCCATCCATTCATAACGAATTCTGTCTCATCATTCCATATTCCTGGGCCATATGCGTTTATTCCGTGTTCAATTGCTTCCTCAAAGCTCATTCCGTATTCTAACTCTATATATTGTGGTTTGATAGCTCGTTTCACATGACCAGAAATCGGATAAGTATACTCAGTGTAAAACAATTACTTGCATCACAAGTGCAGAATAGCCTTCTGCTATCCAATCATCAACACTATAAGGGAATTTGTCAAGCGTCATCTCATCTGAGGCGATATCAATATACACCGGACCTGCGAAAGTCTGATTCAATTCCTTGGCTTGTAGAACTTCATCACCAGTGCTGATTCTATCCGGTCGGGTCAAAGGCATCAAAAACCCATCTGTAACCGTTTTTCAATACCTCTGTGACATATTTTCCTTTCCCACTACCCGTATTCTCTGACTCAACAACGCCACGTACAATCACCTCTAACTTGGGGTTTTTTGCCAAGGCATCACCGTAATTCGACAATACCACAAATAACCGATTTTCTATGGCAAAATAATCTTCAATAGTTATCAAATGGTGCACGCTCTGACCTCATTAATTCTGTCTGGTTATCTAAGATATCTGATTGCCTTTCTTGTATCGCTATAACTTGTTCTTGTAGTTTTGCTTGCTTAGCTACTGCTTGAGTTTGTGTTGATTGCTCACTGGCCATTTGAATATACACCACTAAAAGAGCAAAAGAGAGGATAACGCTACTAAAAATCCCAACGGCGCGAAGTACGGATACTGTCGGAAGAGGCGTCAAATAGAATAGAGCAGTAGTAAAAGCGCCCACACTGCCAAAAATAAGTACAAAGCTGACTATTATACCTGTATTTATTGAGGGGAGCCTATTGAAAGACCAATTCATAACATTCTACCAATACGGCTTTACACTCGCGTGCGACCAGTTAGAGGGCGTTGCGAAACGGTCTTTGAATACCTTGCTCGGCTTGGGTTCGGGATAGTGTTCAGCGTCGAGGTCGCCCTTCAGGTACAGAATACCCTCGCTCGTCAGGTCGTACATATCTCCATGAATCGGCTCGATAAACCCGGCGTAGTGTAGACACATGCACCGCTCGCGGATTCGGCTCTCGGAGGCGCTGAAGCCGCGTTCACTTTCGAGCAGGCGTGGTGAGGCCCATCCCTCGGAGCGGATGAACTCCATGATACGCTCGTCCAACTGTTCCATCCAGTAAGCCGACTTTCTCCCGTCCATCATTCAGGCTTGCTCGTGGTTCTCGCCAGCGCTGGGGCCGTTCTCATCGACGAAGGATTTTACTTCATCCGGTGCATCTTCGGACGTATCTATCTCGCCGTCTAAGTAGCGTTCTCCTCGCTCTGTAATTGTGTAGACTCCATTTCCTAAATCCCGAAGTAAACGATGCTCAACCAACTTCTTACACCGCTTCGAAATATAGGACCGGGTGTATCTGACGTAGCCACTGTCTTTCATCTCTTTTGGACGGCCAGAATCCTTCTCACGAATATATTCTAGGATTCTGTCGTCCGCAAGCACCATCCAATCTCCCGAGTATCGCATTATTGGTTAATTATCAATCTCTGGGGGTATGATAGTGCCGGGAGAGTCTTCTGAGACGCAGTAGTGATTTTTAGCCACTGCGTAAACTATATATGACTCAGCGAGTAATTGCTAATTAACGCATGGCTCAGAGAAGCCTATCAGTGTCTATCTCGATGCCGCTTGAGATGGACCAAGACATACAGAGAGAAGCAGAGAGGCACGAGATGGGGTACTCAGAGTACGTCCGCCACATCATTCGACAGGCGACGGACTCACCATTTGAGTGCCCGGAGACGGTGCTGTGTACGGACGAGAACCACCGGACGGAAGAATCTGAGAAGGGGGCCGCCTAAACTATGTCCAGTAGCCTCAAGGCCCCCGAATCGGACGACGGTAGCGGCCAGCAAAAGAGTGACGACGCGGAGGACGGCCCATGAGCGGTGACGCCGTCGACCCGGAGGACCTGCCGGGGAGCTACACGCCCGCCGTCGTTCAGCTCGCTTCTGAGGGTCCGGTGTTCGTGGCCGACTACTACACCCTGAGCAGTGGGTGGGTTGCGGTCCGGCAGTGGGACGGCGAGCGAGTGAAGGTCCCACCGCACCGGGTGTCCACCATCTCGGAGGTTCGGGTACAGAGCTACGGTACCGACCGGACCTGCCTCAAGCGCCGCGTTGCGGACGACGAGCGCCGAGAGATGGCGGTGTCCGACACGACCGCCGGTATGGTCGTGCCCGACGCGGTCGAGGCGACGCCGCCGACCAGCGAGACGAGAGCATGACCGCGGCGCAGGCACAGCTACGGGACTTCGAGCCGGACCTATCGCCGCTCACGGAAGCAGAGCGAGAGGTGTACGAAGCAGTCGAACTCGGCGGCTTCGGCGTTCGGGAGTATGGGCGACACACCGGGCGGAAGCCGGGGACTGTCGGCAACCTGTTGGGCCGCGCCCGCTCGAAGGTCGACGTTGAGGGGGTCGAGTGGAAGTGACCGGCCCGCCGTCACTCTCGCCGCGTGAGGCGAGGGACCGCTATCTCGACCACCGACGCACCGAGGCGTCGGCGTCGTCCATCAAGTCGTGGCACTACCGACTGAAGCACTTCGTCGAGTGGGCCGACGACGAGGGAGGCATCGAGGATATGCGCGACCTCGACGGCTGGACGCTCGACGAGTACGAGACTCACCGCCGGTCGGCGGGCGTCTCGGCGGTGACGCTGAACGCCGAGATGCAAACGTTCAAGAACTGGCTGGAGTATCTGGCCCGCATCGAGGTGGTCGACGACGGCCTCCCCGAGAAGGTCCACGTTCCGGGCGTCCCCGACGGCGAAGACACGAACGACGAGATGCTTGAGCAGGGCGACGCCTACGCGCTCATCCAGTCGTTCCGAGAGAACCCGGAGCGTCGAGGGACGGACAAGCACGCCCTGCTGGAACTGCTTTGGTTCACGGGCTGTCGCGTCGGCGCGGCTCGTTCGCTGGACCTTCGAGACTACCACAGCGAGGAGCAGTATGTCGAGTTCCGCCACCGTCCGGGTTCGGGTACGCCGCTGAAGAACGACAGCGACGGCGAGCGAGCGGTAGGCTTGCCGCCGTCGGTGTGCGAGGTGCTGGATACGTACGTCGACCAGTACCGGACTGAGGCCCACGACGACGGGCGACAGCCGCTTTTCACGACGGTTCAGGGCCGACCGGCGGAGAACACCCTGCGCGTCTGGTGCTATCTCGCTACCCAGCCGTGTTTGCACGAGCTGTGTCCGCACGGGATGGAGCGAGATACCTGCGAGTTCGTCCACGTCCACCATGCGAGTAAGTGTCCGTCGTCGGTGTCGCCGCATCGGGTCAGAACGGGCAGTATCACGTGGCAACGGGACATGGGCCTCCCGGCGGAAGTCGTCGGGGAGCGCGTGAACGCAACGCTCGAAGTGATTGAATCGTACTACGACAAGGCGACGGCACGTCAGCGGTTGGAGCAACGCCGTCGGCCATACATCGAGAACCTACAACTGGAAGACTGAGACGATGAACCCACCACACTTTGTTTCGGCACGTTCGCACCGTCGGAGCGGTTGCCCACGAGGGTATTTGATTCCTCGGCGGTCCCACTCCAAAATAAAGGAAAGCGGCCCTCTATGCCGCTTTTTCACTTCAACGAGGTGGTCAGCGTGAGCCACGCGGCTGACGCCCACCTCGGGGAAGTCTGTACCATCTGCGGCTTCGTCATCGACCGCGAGTTGAAACGCTGTCCGGCGCTCGACGAGGGAGGCTGTCGGCCATGAGTCGCGCCGACCGTAGCTGGCAGGCAAGCGACGACCTGCCCGGTATGCTGGGCGGGCCGTCGACGCTCTCCATGCCCGCCGACTGGACGCTGTCGACGGCGTGGCAACGCGCACAGCAGGAGGACGACGAGGGCGGCGCTGTGAACGACGCCGAGCGCATCGTCAGCCTGTCCGACGGCGACGACTACCACCGCGTTCTGTGGGCACTCACAGGCCGCACACTCGCCGCCGAGTGCGACTGCGCGGGCTACAAGTTCCACAGCGGATGGTGCGCTCACGTCGCCTCTCTGTGGTGGCAGTGGGTCCGTGGCGGCATCGTCGTGACCCATCTCGACACGGGGCGTCAGTACCCAGCGCCACCAGCATGGCTCCGCCTCGACGACGACCCGACCGCTTACGACCACCTTACTCCTGCCGAACTCGACGCCTTCCTCACCTGCGACCTCGGGAGCCTCGGCGTTCGGGAGTACGCACGGCTGTCCGGTCGGTCGCCCGGCACTATCGGGAACCTGCTGGCCGACGCCCGAGAGAAGACGGAGGGCCGCCGATGACGCGCACACACGCACCCGCCCTAGCGCGAGACCTTCCGGCGACCCCCCCGCCCCCCTGTCCTACAAGTACTATTCCCGTCGGCTGTCAGCGCGCCGTATGGGGATTTCGCCACGTCTTACGAGGAGGTGTCTAGTCAGACATGACCGGCGGGAACCAACTGCACGAGGAGAGCGGGAACGACAAAATCACGTTCCGGCTCCCTACGCACCTGAAAGAGCAGTTCAAGGAGCAGGTCGACAACATGAGTGCCGACCTCGAAAAGTACGTCCGCCAGCAGGTCAACCAGCCGAGTGAAGACGGCGGACTCGAACCCTACGCTGACCCCGACAACCGCGACCTCGCTGTTGCGTACCGGACGCTGTGCAAGAAGCGAACCAAGAGCGGTATCGTGCGGGGCGAAACGGCCAAGCGAGCGCTGGCACAGGCCGTCGACAACATCGACCAGACCGACGCTCACCGCCTTCTCCGTCGGTTGGAGAAGCGCGGATACGTCCACCTCCAGAACGGGATTCCGCCGAGCGACTATATGGCCGTCCACGTCCGCCCGTACTCCCGGCACGACCCCGCGAAGGGAGGTGTGAGGGCAGATGCGTGAGCAGTCTGCGAGCGGAACGTACCGGGTGACGCTTGACAACCCTGCCTCGAACTCCCGGACGCACATCCAAGTCAAAGCAGAAGACCGACGCGACGCACGCCGTCGTGCGAAGCGTGACTATCCGCGGCACGTCGTTCAGAGTTGCACGGTAGTTGCGGACACTCACCAGCAAAGAGATACGTAGTCAGTCGGCTACTGCATTCTTTTTGCTTGCTTAATTATCAATTTATCAACAGGTTTTATTTCTAGTAAGTCCGTCCGTTCTCGCGGAGGACCTTACTGAAGTGACTGAGCGAATTGAGTATGGAAGTAAAGACGCCGCCGACGCGGCGCGAGAGAGACGAGAGGACTACCTGTGCCCGGTAGACGACGACCGGCGGCTGTTGACCGTCGCGTACGTCTCCGACACGCCCGACGCCGTGTTAGAGGACGAGCGCCTGCGGGCCGAGGACGGCAAAGGCGAGCGGTCCAGCGGCCCCGGTCAGGTACCGCTATCTGACGCCGAGCGCGACCGTCTCGACTACTCGCAACCTCGCGCCAACGAGGGGCACGCCCGGTCGGTAAAGGGCATCGCGCAGGCCGAGGGCGTCGAGGACTGGACGAGCTACTACGACGGCACGCTGACGGTGGACGAGCATCGAGAGGTGATGCAACGAGCTGGCCGGGAGTCCGGCGACCAACGGCGTACGGAGAGCGTCGAGGAGAAGGCGGGCCGGGCCGCCCGCCGAGCGCGAAAGGAAGGGTGCGACCACGCCGAAGGCGGGTGTGAGAACGGCGACCCCGAGGCGTGCGAGTTCCTTCAAAACGTCTGCGGCTACTCCGAGGATGAGGTGGCACAGTTCCTCGACGACGACCGCGACGACGAGGGCGAGCAAACCGAGCTGGTGACGGTCGGCGGCGACGAGTACCCCGAGATGGAGCTACGGCCCGAGGTAGCCGGGGCACTCCGCAAGAGCTGGACCGGCTACAAAGGCGCGATACGGGAGCTGGAGGCGGCCATCTCGCAGGTGAGAGAATCGACCATCAACGCCCGGCAAGCGTGGCGGGCCATCAACCGGATTCGGGAGGCGAACGGCCAAGACGAGATGCACCCCGACCGCCTGCACACGCTCCTCGACGCCGCCGACGCGATGCCCGGCAACATCCCGATAGTGAGGACGCTCGACCACTTCGCAGACTCCGACGAGTCCGACCCCGGCGCGGCCCCGGTCGACGCGGAGGACGGCCCGGAGAGCGCCCAGCAGTTCGCCGCCGAGCAACAGGGCACACTCTCGGTAGGGGTGGAGAGCGAGGAAGCCGCCGAAGAAAAACAGGTGACTCTCACCGGAGCAGACGACGCGGGCAACGAGACGGCCCCGACCGCGTGGAGACAGCAGGGCACGACGTGGAGCGGCGGCCCGCACTCCGTCTCTCTCGACAGTCCCAGCCGTGGCGTATGGGTCGTCAGGCTGACCGGCCCCGCCGGGCCGATGGAGATAGTCGAGACAGACGACGCGGCGACCGCCGAGGAGGTGGCGGAAGCCTTCACCGACCGACTCCAGCCCAACGAGGTGACGGGACACAACGCTGACAGAGAGTTGCAGGAGGCCGCCGCAGAAGCGAAGAAAGAGGCATACCCCGACAGCGGGGGACTACTCGATTACTGATGAAACAGCCATACTACTGCCCCGTAGAGGGGTGCGACCACACCGGGGGCGCGTCTCTCGCGTCCATCCGGTCCCACATCAACGCAAAGAGCGACCAACAGCACGACTGGGACGCCCTCAAAGCCGACGTGGAGGCACAGACAGAGGACGACGACCCGGACGAGCAAGGCGACGACCAGCAAGAAGCAGACGGAGAGCAGGCCGAGGCGCCGGAATCCGACCCGGACGAGCAAGGCGACGACCAGCAGACGACCACCTCAGACATGGACCAAGCCGACGAGTACCAGCAACAGCAGGCGATACAGCAACAGGAGAGCGGCGAGAAGCAGACAGAGAGCGACCGAAGCAAGCAGAATCAGGCGAATCAAGGCGGCGGGCGAGGCGTCCCTATCGGCAAGGCGCTGGCCGCTGTCGGGTTGCTCGCTTTGCTCGCAATCATGGCGACCAGAGAGAGCGAGGAGACGAGCGAACCCGTCGAGATAGAGAGCGAGGTTGCCGACGGCGACGGCGACGGCGACCGCGACCGCGACGACCGCGACGACGCCGCCGACGCAGACGGAGGCGTGACGTGGGATGAGTGAGGCCGATACCGACGAGTCCGACCCCGGCGCGGCCCCGGTCGACGCGGAGGACGGCCCGGAGAGCGAGTCCGTCGAGGAGGACGACCGCCCCGAAATCGAGGGCGAGGAGAAAGCCGACGTGGACCTCGATGCACTCGGTATCGACTCCGAGGAGATAGAGGCCGAGGCGGGCGCTCAGTCTGACGACCAAGCCGACGACGACGGCGACGAGGCGACCGACGACGGCGACGAGCAGGCCGACGAGATGCCCGACCCCCTCGAAGGCATCGAAGGCGAGTCGTGGGGGGACCAGTACGTGACGATGCTGGCACTCGTCCTCGGGGAAGTGGCCGAGCAGAGCGACGGCGAGACGGGCAAGACTGCCGAGGACATAGAGGAGCTGGCCCGCGCCCCGCCTGTCGAGCTGGACCAGCAGGTAGACGAGTGGCTGGCTCAGTCCGGCGTCGGTCAGGATATACCGCCGGGGCAGGCACTCGCCCTCGGAACTCTCGGCATCGCTCTGGTGGTCATCCTGACTGAAACGGACCTCGCAAAAGACGCAATGGACGCCCTCAGCGGCGAACTGACGGACGCACTCAACTTCTGACGATGATGGACAAACTCAAGCAGGCGCGAGAGGCAAAGGCCGAACTCACCAACCCCCACGAAAGCGACCGTATCCGCGCGCTCGCTGACGTGCTGGCCGAAATCCAGACGGAGCAACGGGCGGCAGTCATGGACCAGCGCGACACCCTCGGCGTCGAGGCCGCCGACGACGTGGACCGACTCGACAAAGAGGAGCGGGTAGCCGAGATTATCGACCTCGTGGACGGCTACGGCCCCGGCGGTCCGTCGCTGTCTGAGGTGTGGATTCGGCAATGCGGCCCCGAGGAGCTGGACGGCGAGGAAGCCGCCCAACTCGCTCACTACGCCGAGATGACGCCCGAGGAGTGGGACGCACAGATAGAGCGATGGGCCGACACGTACCGGGCGAACGGGGCCGACTCGATGCACTCGGACCGTTCGCTGGCCGACGCCCACACCGTCAATACGTGGGGCATCTCACTCTCTCGCTTCGAGGCGGAGGTAGTCGAGTTCGACCGCGCCACCGCCCTGACCGACATACTCGCCGGAGCGAGCGAGGCGACCGAGGCGGCCATCCGCGCCAACACGGAGGGCCTGCAATGAGGGCCACCCGAGGCGACGTGCTGGAGGCAATCGGCGTCGGCCTGCTGGTCGCCGGACTCGTCGCCGCCATCGAGATGCACGGGGCGTCGACGGCGACCGGCGACCGCGACGACCGGCCAGACCACGCGATACTTCGGGAGGTGGACCTGACCGCGCTGGCCGAGGGAGACGCGCAGACGGTCGGCACGGCACAGGGCGAGACTATCCGGCTGACGACCGCTGACGCCGCCGAGGAGGATACCGAGGCGTGAGTAGTCTGCTACTGGCGGCACAGAGCGGCTGGGGCAAGTCGTTCCACGCTCAGGCGTGGATGGAGACGAACGTAGCCGACGCCGATACGTACGCCGCCCTCACGGTGCTGGACTACTGCGGAGAGTACCGGGGACTCGTCAAAGCAGGATACGCCGCGCATTGGATAGTTGGGCCGCGAGAACTGCACTTCTCCGTGGACGACTGGCGGGCAATCCTCGACGAAAATCCGATGCTCGTCTTGGAGCGTCACCACCAAGTGACTACCGACGAGTGGCGGCAGGTCTGTACCAAGATTGCGGCGGCGTCGAGGACGCTCCGGCGCGATGAGCTGGTAGTTGTGGATGAGGCCCACTTCGTCGCACCCCAGCAGGTCAAACTGCCCGAACCCATCAAGGAGATAGCGACGACCGGGAGAGGCGAGGGCACGTCATCCATGTGGGTGACTCAGCGACTCGCGGAGATAGACCTGACCGTGAGTACGCAATGTCAGGAGCGGATTCTAGGCGGGTTCCGGGGCGGCGACCTCGGGGCCGTCGACGTGGAGTACCCCGACAACCTGCACAACCCGGCGGCCAACGTCCCGGCGTCGACTCTGACCGACGAGCTGTTGCCGTCGGACCGCGAGACGCCGACCACGCTCCAGAAGCATACCGACGAGGACGGCCACACCATCGGTAGCGAGTGGATATACAGCAACAACGACGGCGAAATCCGCCGTATCAACACTCAGCACGTCAACATGGAAAGCACGCACTACGGGAGTCAGGGCAACCACCTCCAAATGCCGGAGTACAGCGCATGAGGACACAAATAACACTCTACGGAGACGACGCCAAACGCTTCGAGCGGATACAGGAACGTATCGGCAAGGACCGTCCCGGTAGTACCCCGTGCAACGCCGAGGCGGTCCGGGCGCTGATGGACATGGCCGACCTCTGACTGGCTCGGACAGTCCGGGCAAGCCACAGGTTGCTATCGTACTTCTTCAGTTCGTCGGTATTTGATGGGTAGAGGAGTCGTGCGTAGGGTTGCATGGATTTTAGTAATGCAATGTCGACCCTCGCATCCGAGGAGTACGTCATGGACGTAGCCCTCGTGATGGGTGGATTCGCTGCACCGGCACTCGTCAAGCACGGCGTCGAGAACAAGATGGGCAAGGACCTCCCCGACGAGGCTTACGGCCTGACCGTCGCGGCGGGCGGCGCTGTCTACGGCGGCGCGGGCCGCAAGGTCGCTATCGGCGGCGGCGTCCACACCCTCGAAGCACTCCGAACCCGCGTGATGGAGGGTAACTGATGGGACAAGACCTCTACGCGTCGAAGGGCAAGAGTGCGGAGGCGGTCACTCCGGTTCAAAACGCCCCGTCGAGTCCGGTCCCGACGCCCATCCTCGAAATCTCGCCGGAGCGCGGCCAGTTCCTCCGAATCCTGAACCAAATCGCACGCGGTGAGATGCAGGGCCTCCCCCTGTATCTCGACCTGCGCGACAGCAACGGCGACCCGCTCCCGGTCAACACCACGCTGTACCTCGTCATCGAACCCAACGGGCACACGGGCCAGCTGGTCGTCTCCGAGGTGGTCGAGTCCATCGACCAGTACGTGACGCTATCCATCACCGAGCAACGCAACGTCGACAACATCGACGCCTGCAAGCTCACTCTCCAGTTCCCCGAGTCGCACCCCTCGAAGGCCGGAGAACCCACCCCGTACGTCGACGTGCGCGACATCGACACGGCGTACCTGATGTGTGATTCGGCGGCACAAATCGACTGGTCGGAGTCTCAGGCGTTCATCGACTCCGCCGCCGTGGAGCAACGGAGCCGGTAACTCATGGAGGCAGAGCTAGCCGAGCGACTGGAGCAGACGACCCGCCAGCCGGGGCACATCACCCCGGAGAAGATGGACACGTCGGTCAACTCGCAGGGCCAGCGGTCTGAAATCGGCACCTACCGAGTCGATACGGCGCACTACATCCGACAGGGGCGCGACAACCCCTTCAAAGTCGCAATCCCGGCGTACGAGAAGTTCACCAGCGACGGGAGCGCGGGCGACTCCGAGACGTTCAGCCTCACGCACGACCTCGTGGACAGTCCGGTTACTCAGTCGGTCGTCGTGTGGCTCGACGGCACGTACTACGGCACCCCGGACGCCGTGGACTACGACGCCGACACCATCGACGTGACGGACCCCAACACCAACAGCAACGTTCACGTCTACTACATCGCCGGAGACGCGGCCTCTCTGGAGCTTCGGAAGCGAGCGCCGGGCGAGTCGACCAAGCAGAGCCAGCGGTTGTACTCCGCTAACCTCGGTCTGGTCAACGCCGCACCCCAGCTGGAGCAACCCGAGTACCTGCGACTCACCGACAGTCAGATGCACCCGTGGCTCGGCGCTGATATGGAGGTTATCGCGTACCTCGATGCACCGTACACGGTCCGATGGACCGACAACGACGGCGACGGCACCGAACCGACCAACGCCCTACTCAACGTCCCGGTCATGCGGGGGTCGAGTGAGGTGCGTGGCCTCACCGCCGCAATCAAGGCGGCGATGGGGCAGGCGTAGGAGTCTCACAATGCCATTTTCGAGCGATTACACGCCGATATGGGAGAGCGACAGCACCCCCGGCGAGGACTTCGAGCAATCGGTCACTTTCGAGGCGACCGACGCCGACAGCGACGAGTCCGTACCGGGGAGCAACAGTCAGACGAACGGCCCGCTGACGGCGACCGTCGAGCGGTCCGGCTGGAGCCAAGACGATGTGATGATGGCCGCCCAGCTCATCAACATCCTACTGTTCCTCGCACTCGTTTACGAGGCTTTCAGCGACGGTGATAGCCGATGAGCGAACTCAACGGGATGGAGCAATGGGTGGCTGAGAGGGATGATATGGTCATCGAGGACGACGGGAGCATCACCAACACCGAAACGGGAGTCAACACCGCCGACGACGACAGCGGCAACGCGCCCATCTACGACGACGATACGAGTAGCTGGGACGAGGCGGTGAACGGGTCGGACACGTCGACGGACTCCAGCTCCTCGGACAGCGACGGGTGTGAGCATCGGGGACGACTCCGACGGCGACGACAACCCCGTAGCGTCCAACGGCATCAGCCTCGACGCCCTCCGCAGTAGTCTCAGCAACAATCTGCGGTACGGCGGGGAACCGACCGACCGACAGATACAGGCCGCCGAGGAGTTCGGCGGAATCACCGTCAGCGGCCAGCGCATCGGCTACCCTGACGAGAGCGAGACGACCACGGACGACTACGAGGGCGGGATGCCCTCGGACCACTACGGCGACGACCCGGACGCCAACAACGAGGACGGCCCCAACGTCCTCGATGGCGACGGGGACGGTCAGGTTAACGTCCCCGGACCTGACGACAGCACGGATTCGGGAGGCGTCAACGACGCCGACCCGGACAACTCCGAGGGAGCCACACCGCCCAACGCGCCCCGTCAGCCTGACGACCGAGGCGACGGCGGCCACCAGCAGGGCATCCCGGCACAGCTCCGAGCGACCATCGAGCAGAACCCCGAGGCCGTCGGTATCGTAGTCGCGCTGGCCGGACTCATCGCCAGTCAGCGAGGAGGTGCCCATGCCGGAAACTGAGGCTGTCGTCGAGGACATGGACGACGCCGAGGTAGAGACTCAGCGCCAGCGAATCAAGCAGGAGGGCGGTCAGGCGTGACGGTCATCCCGAAGCCTGAACCCGGCGACGTGGGGTACAACGACCCCATCACCCGCGAGCTGGACCCCGGACAACAGCTCGTCGTCACCTTCGAGCCGCGCCAGCGTATCACCGAGTTCGTCCTGCCGTTCCTCGCGATGAGCAAGCACCCGGACTCGTCTTACGAGGTGTGGATGGACGGCCAGCGCGTCTACGGCCCGTCGCCCATCCCGCCGACGGACATAGACGATATGGTGCCGACGTTCATCCCGGCAAAGCGGTTCGAGAGCCGTCTTACCGTCTACTGCCGCAACCTCTCGGACACGACGACCCGCACGTACACAGTCCAACCTATCGGCTGGGAGGTGAGCGGCGAGTGACCATCTACTCTAACGGCAGAGTGGAGGACATACTGAACGTCCAAGACGAGGACGGCAACCCGCAGGCCCCCAGCAACGAGAAGCGGCAGAAGTCGATTGAGGCCGCGGTCAGCAACCCCGACGGTGCGACCATCCAGACGGTGACGACCTCGGGGACCGACCCGGAGCAACTGCCGGACCTGACGATACCGGACGGGGGCGCGGCGCTCATCGTCTACCTTCCCGGCAACAGCGGCGACGTGTACCTCGGAGACGCCGCCGAGCAGTTCGTACCGCTGACCGACCCCGGCAACGTATTCGGCTGGGAGGGCACCACGACCGCAGACCTGCACATCAAGACCAACAGCGCCGGTGACGGCGTGGGCATCATCTTCGAGGGGGCGCAAGCATGACGGAGACGAAGGGCGGCAACATCATCTTGCGCCGCGTCGACGTGCCGGACCATGTGGACCCCGGCGAGTCCTTCGAGGTGGACGCGCTCGTTTCCAACGGCGCGGCCTACATCAACCCGTGGGACGGCGACAAATGCGGCCTCGCACCGCCGGGCTACACTATCGAGGTGGACTTTCACGGCCCGGACGGAGCGACCCGGACGAAGGGGCCGATGTGCCACACGACGACCGAGGTAGGCACCCGCGACGAGACGTACACGGCGACGTTCACGGCCCCAGAGGACGGCGGCGAAGTCGAGATTGAGGCCAACGTCAGACTGCCCGGTAGCGGCATGGAGACGGGCACGGAGTCGGCTGTACTGACGGTCGCAGAGGGACACGTACCGACGCCGGAGCCTCCCGGTGACGACTCCAACGGGGACGGCGGCGGCGGCCTCGACCTCGGCGGCGCTGGCGGTCGGAACCTCAAGCTCGCCGCTGGAGCAATCGGACTCCTCGCGCTGTTGTGGGTGCTGGCACCCTACGCACAGCTCGGGGCGTCTCTCTCGGGAGGTGGCCGCTGATGGACCCCATCACCGGCTACGTCGTGCAAGCGGCGGCTATCGTGACGGCGGCGGCGGCAACCTACGTCGCCGCGGCGGTCCGGCAGGTACTCCAGCAGGTGCAGGCCAACACCACCCGGAGCAAGCGCACCCGCCAGCTCGTCACCGGCGAGGACAGCCACCTGCGGGGCGTCCTGCCCCGGCTTCGACTCATCGAGGAGCGCGTACTGTCGACCGTTCGCACCGTCGAGAGCGAGGAGGGAGGCGAGTAATGCCGTTCCTCCAAGCATCCGCTGGCGGCGGCTGGGACTACGTGCAGGCCGCCGAACCCGCCAACCCCGAGAAGGGCGATTCGTGGTACGACACGGACGGCGGTGCAGACGGACAGGGTGAGGCGAAGGTCTACGACGGGTCGACGTGGGACGTGACCGGCTACATCAGCCACGACCAGCTCAACAACGTGGCACCCGCCGACCATCACGACCCCGTGACCGTCTCGGCCCCGCTGACGCGCTCGGGACAGGCACTCGCCCTCGCAATCGGCAACGCGCTCACCGTCGACGGCAACAACGACCTCGCGGTAGACGAGTCGGCCATCTCGCACGACAACATCGCGGGCGTCTCTGCCGCCGACCATCACGACCCCGTGACCGTCTCGGACCCGCTGACCGAGGACGGCACGCAGGGCCTCGCGCTGGCGCTGGCGTCGAACCTCCGCGTCAACGGGACCGCCCTCGACCTCGCCCGCAACATCGAGGTGGGAGACGACTACCGGGGACTGCACCTCCGAGGTACCAACGCGACCGAGGAGAGCGACACCGCCGACAAGTGGGGCGTGCGGAAGTACCAAGACGACTTCCGTATCCGGCACTATGACGACTCGGCGGCGTCGTGGAGTAAGATGCTCCGCATCACGCCCAACGGAGAGGTTCGCATCATCGAGGGACCGTTACACCTCGAAATGGGCAACATCACGGCCCTCAACAAGATAGAGGCGTCTGGTACCGGAATCGAGACGCTATGGCACGCGACCGATAATCACATCCGCTGGCAACGGTACGACGACCAGCGGCAACTATTCCGTCTCGACTTCGACGCGATGACCGCCGAGGCCGTCGACGCCGACCTCTACGAGCAGGGCAACCGCGTGGCGACTCGTCCGTATGTCGACGGCGAGGTAAGCACGCACGAGGGACGGACTGACAACCCCCACAACGTCACCGACGACCAGACCGGCGCGGCGTCGGCCCTCTCGTCACACGCCGGGGACGCTGACGCGCACCTCGGGACGCCGACCGACGAGAGCGGCACGCTGGACCCCGGTAGCACCGGCATCTACAGCACGACCGTTTCACTCACGAACTCCTACGTCTCGGGTTCCGCGACGGCTGGAGTATTCGACAGCGGCAACGAGTGGAGTCCCAGCCGGGGAAGAACCTACGTCGAGAACTACACCTTCGACGGAAACGGCCACATCGACGGGTTCGTACTGCACTACGAGACGGACACCAGCAGTAGCGATTACGTGAAGTGGACTTTCACGGGCAACACCGCATGATAGCACTACAACTCTCACAGATTCCGACCCCAGATGCACAGTCTCTCGCACTCGCCGTTCTCTGCCTCGTGGCAGGTATGGCGGTCCCGACCCGGTACGGCATGGAGCGCATCGAGGGCTTCGGTCGGTGGGTCGCGTCGAAGCTCCCGTACAAGGCTCCGCCGGGCAAGGAGAGCGAGCAGGCGATGGCCGACGCGGTGTACGGCCCTCGCGTCGAGGACGCCGACGCTGTCGACAGTGAGGAGCAACAGCCGTGATGTTTCCGTATCACGTCGTTCCCGACGGCAACGCGGCCCTGCCGCACCACTACGTGACGATGCTGCTGGCGGCGCTCGTGCCGGTCCTCATCGTGTGGGACGACCACCGCGACAGGGAGCCGTGGATAGTCCTGAGCGGCATCCTCGGCGGCGTCGTCGCCTTCGGGCTGGTGTGGCCGCGCTATCCCGTTATCGGCGCGACGCTGACGCTCGCCGCGAACGCGGTGGTGATACTCGCTCCCTTCCGCCCGGCGTGGTCCGAATACTGGCCGCGGCGTCACCGGGTAGCCGTCGTCGTCTTCGCGCTCATCGCCGCCGACGACTCGGTACAGCACGCGCTCGGGTGGCCGATGCCGATTGATTGGGTGTGGAAGCACGGCGGGCGGTCGGCGGTCGTCGAGGTGTTCGGCGCGGTCGCTGGCGTTTGACTAGTATTCGGATGCCCACACTAATTCGGACGAAGTAATTTTATGTGTATTTGCAACTAATCGAGCATACAACTCGTATAAAATGGAAATCCCATCATATTCCGAATTTGTTGCAGAAGCAGGTCCTGCGGAGTATATCGGAGTTTTAGAAAGGGCCGTTGCTCTTTTTCTCCCATTCTTGACGGTTTATTCACTGTATGTCGTACAGACTACTGGGGAGAGGTACGGCCTCTACGCTACGATAGTTCTTGGACTGACATTTGCACTGTGGAATATAGCTTTCTCCGAATACGTATATCGTTATTTAACAGATTAACATCTCACTATTCCCGTCGTGGAGTCGGATATTTGTGCCCGAGAATCCTCTATTCTAGTGTAGACCGTAGTTTAATACTTAGTCATCTGGACTGCAACTACCGTTTGGTACATCTGCTTGTTAAGCTCTGTAGTGCCGTGCGTTGGCGAATTCTTAACTTGGTGTATGCCACTTCGAGAAGTATATGTCTGCCATTCAGACGCACGACCTGTACGGGCTGGAAATAGGGGCTGAACCTAAAGATAAACCGTCGCCGGTTCTGTGGACAGACTCTCAGCCGACTGTTGAGATTACCTTTTCAAACAACTCTGATGTACAGTGGCGAGAAGATACGACAGTTCATTTTTTCATCGAAATTGACGACGACGTGGTGTGGTCGAGGAACGTCAAGATGGGCACGGAGCTTGCACCGGGTGAAACGACCACAGTGACCGTTGAAACTGGACCATTGACCTATGAAGGCCACGCAGTCCTCGGATTTTCTATTAAATCCGGTATCAATATAAAAAGCGAGCCTCGGTCTCTCGAACCTGGTGATTCTACATACACACTACACCCTACAAGTGCGTTCAGCGTTTGGGACCGTTCGCACTATATTTCGACGGTGAAGCGCCCGAAGCAATTTCAGAAATGGATTATCTTTACATCAGTCGTTCTGATCTTCTTCGCAGGTGTCCAGTTATGGCTCGCGTATTTTCCGCCGGGGTGACGCTCAAATTCACCCTGAAAGAGAAGTGTGACAGCATTTCACAACTTGGGAATTTCTTCTCAGTAACCAACAAGAGAATGGGCCGAATGACCCTCTTTTGTACTGACCAACGCACGATACCCAAATCCGGTGCCCGAGAACCCGCCATTCTGGTGCAATCTCGCTCTATCTGACCCCTGCTGACCCCCGAGTTCACCGAAAAAACTAGATGTTTTGCAATAGAACTGGGGAACGAGTGCATGAGGCTGAAGGACTACGACAACGACGACGGTAAGCGGGTGTGGCTGTCGGACGACGAACTGACGCGATTCATCGAGCAGGCCGAGACGCCGCACCAGCGGTTAGCCTTCCTGCTCGCCGGTCGGGTCGGACTGCGGCGCTCGGAAATCGTCGAGGTGTGCCCGCAAGACCTCGTCGACGGTCCGACCGGCGACCACATCCGCGTGTGGGAGAGCTACGCGAAGCGAGACAAGTACCGAGAGCCGCCCGTACCGAAGGAGGTTGTGACCATCGCGGAGACGCTGGCGTACCAGCAGGACGACGACGAGCCGCTGATAGACGTGGCGGGGTCGACGGTCTACCGCTGGGTCCGACGCGCCGCCGACGCCCTGGAGGCCGAGACGGACGACCGCGGCTGGCAGTACCTCGACGTTCATGACCTCCGGCGGACGTGGGGCACGTACCTACTAGAGCAGGGCGTGATTCCGTCGGTCGTGATGTCCTTCGGTGGCTGGGAGGACTGGGACACGTTCAGGAAGCACTACCTCGGAGAGTTCAGCCCGGAGGCGATTCGACGAGAGCGGGGCAAAGTCGACTTCCTAGAGGGCGGCGACGAAAGCGCCGAGGTAGTCCAGATGGGGTCGCTAGAGCCATCCACTAGGCATCATAAAGCTAACTGAGGGCTATCGTGCGAGGAGGTTTGGTGAATTTTATCAGAATAAGTCTCTGCCAAACTTACTCCCTATCGACTGTGTGTTGCTTTTGCCCATCCATCATAACGAATTCTGTCTCATCATTCCATATTCCTGGGCCATATGCGTTTATTCCGTGTTCAATTGCTTCCTCAAAGCTCATTCCGTATTCTAACTCTATATATTGTGGTTTGATAGCTCGTTTCACATGACCAGAAATCGGATAAGTATACTCAGTGTAAACAATTACTTGCATCACAAGTGCAGAATAGCCTTCTGCTATCCAATCATCAACACTATAAGGGAATTTGTCAAGCGTCATCTCATCTGAGGCGATATCAATATACACCGGACCTGCGAAAGTCTGATTCAATTCCTTGGCTTGTAGAACTTCATCACCAGTGCTGATTCTATCCGGTCGGGTCAAAGGCATCAAAAACCCATCTGAACCGTTTTTCAATACCTCTGTGACATATTTTCCTTTCCCACTACCCGTATTCTCTGACTCAACAACGCCACGTACAATCACCTCTAACTTGGGGTTTTTTGCCAAGGCATCACCGTAATTCGACAATACCACAAATAACCGATTTTCTATGGCAAAATAATCTTCAATAGTTATCAATGGTGCACGCTCTGACCTCATTAATTCTGTCTGGTTATCTAAGATATCTGATTGCCTTTCTTGTATCGCTATAACTTGTTCTTGTAGTTTTGCTTGCTTAGCTACTGCTTGAGTTTGTGTTGATTGCTCACTGGCCATTTGAATATACACCACTAAAAGAGCAAAAGAGAGGATAACGCTACTAAAAATCCCAACGGCGCGAAGTACGGATACTGTCGGAAGAGGCGTCAAATAGAATAGAGCAGTAGTAAAAGCGCCCACACTGCCAAAAATAAGTACAAAGCTGACTATTATACCTGTATTTATTGAGGGGAGCCTATTGAAAGACCAATTCATAACATTCTACCAATACGGCTTTACACTCGCGTGCGACCAGTTAGAGGGCGTTGCGAAACGGTCTTTGAATACCTTGCTCGGCTTGGGTTCGGGATAGTGTTCAGCGTCGAGGTCGCCCTTCAGGTACAGAATACCCTCGCTCGTCAGGTCGTACATATCTCCATGAATCGGCTCGATAAACCCGGCGTAGTGTAGACACATGCACCGCTCGCGGATTCGGCTCTCGGAGGCGCTGAAGCCGCGTTCACTTTCGAGCAGGCGTGGTGAGGCCCATCCCTCGGAGCGGATGAACTCCATGATACGCTCGTCCAACTGTTCCATCCAGTAAGCCGACTTTCTCCCGTCCATCATTCAGGCTTGCTCGTGGTTCTCGCCAGCGCTGGGGCCGTTCTCATCGACGAAGGATTTTACTTCATCCGGTGCATCTTCGGACGTATCTATCTCGCCGTCTAAGTAGCGTTCTCCTCGCTCTGTAATTGTGTAGACTCCATTTCCTAAATCCCGAAGTAAACGATGCTCAACCAACTTCTTACACCGCTTCGAAATATAGGACCGGGTGTATCTGACGTAGCCACTGTCTTTCATCTCTTTTGGACGGCCAGAATCCTTCTCACGAATATATTCTAGGATTCTGTCGTCCGCAAGCACCATCCAATCTCCCGAGTATCGCATTATTGGTTAATTATCAATCTCTGGGGGTATGATAGTGCCGGGAGAGTCTTCTGAGACGCAGTAGTGATTTTTTAGCCACTGCGTAAACTATATGTCTCAGCGAGTAATTGCTAATTAACGCATGGCTCAGAGAAGCCTATCAGTGTCTATCTCGATGCCGCTTGAGATGGACCAAGACATACAGAGAGAAGCAGAGAGGCACGAGATGGGGTACTCAGAGTACGTCCGCCACATCATTCGACAGGCGACGGACTCACCATTTGAGTGCCCGGAGACGGTGCTGTGTACGGACGAGAACCACCGGACGGAAGAATCTGAGAAGGGGGCCGCCTAAACTATGTCCAGTAGCCTCAAGGCCCCCGAATCGGACGACGGTAGCGGCCAGCAAAAGAGTGACGACGCGGAGGACGGCCCATGAGCGGTGACGCCGTCGACCCGGAGGACCTGCCGGGGAGCTACACGCCCGCCGTCGTTCAGCTCGCTTCTGAGGGTCCGGTGTTCGTGGCCGACTACTACACCCTGAGCAGTGGGTGGGTTGCGGTCCGGCAGTGGGACGGCGAGCGAGTGAAGGTCCCACCGCACCGGGTGTCCACCATCTCGGAGGTTCGGGTACAGAGCTACGGTACCGACCGGACCTGCCTCAAGCGCCGCGTTGCGGACGACGAGCGCCGAGAGATGGCGGTGTCCGACACGACCGCCGGTATGGTCGTGCCCGACGCGGTCGAGGCGACGCCGCCGACCAGCGAGACGAGAGCATGACCGCGGCGCAGGCACAGCTACGGGACTTCGAGCCGGACCTATCGCCGCTCACGGAAGCAGAGCGAGAGGTGTACGAAGCAGTCGAACTCGGCGGCTTCGGCGTTCGGGAGTATGGGCGACACACCGGGCGGAAGCCGGGGACTGTCGGCAACCTGTTGGGCCGCGCCCGCTCGAAGGTCGACGTTGAGGGGGTCGAGTGGAAGTGACCGGCCCGCCGTCACTCTCGCCGCGTGAGGCGAGGGACCGCTATCTCGACCACCGACGCACCGAGGCGTCGGCGTCGTCCATCAAGTCGTGGCACTACCGACTGAAGCACTTCGTCGAGTGGGCCGACGACGAGGGAGGCATCGAGGATATGCGCGACCTCGACGGCTGGACGCTCGACGAGTACGAGACTCACCGCCGGTCGGCGGGCGTCTCGGCGGTGACGCTGAACGCCGAGATGCAAACGTTCAAGAACTGGCTGGAGTATCTGGCCCGCATCGAGGTGGTCGACGACGGCCTCCCCGAGAAGGTCCACGTTCCGGGCGTCCCCGACGGCGAAGACACGAACGACGAGATGCTTGAGCAGGGCGACGCCTACGCGCTCATCCAGTCGTTCCGAGAGAACCCGGAGCGTCGAGGGACGGACAAGCACGCCCTGCTGGAACTGCTTTGGTTCACGGGCTGTCGCGTCGGCGCGGCTCGTTCGCTGGACCTTCGAGACTACCACAGCGAGGAGCAGTATGTCGAGTTCCGCCACCGTCCGGGTTCGGGTACGCCGCTGAAGAACGACAGCGACGGCGAGCGAGCGGTAGGCTTGCCGCCGTCGGTGTGCGAGGTGCTGGATACGTACGTCGACCAGTACCGGACTGAGGCCCACGACGACGGGCGACAGCCGCTTTTCACGACGGTTCAGGGCCGACCGGCGGAGAACACCCTGCGCGTCTGGTGCTATCTCGCTACCCAGCCGTGTTTGCACGAGCTGTGTCCGCACGGGATGGAGCGAGATACCTGCGAGTTCGTCCACGTCCACCATGCGAGTAAGTGTCCGTCGTCGGTGTCGCCGCATCGGGTCAGAACGGGCAGTATCACGTGGCAACGGGACATGGGCCTCCCGGCGGAAGTCGTCGGGGAGCGCGTGAACGCAACGCTCGAAGTGATTGAATCGTACTACGACAAGGCGACGGCACGTCAGCGGTTGGAGCAACGCCGTCGGCCATACATCGAGAACCTACAACTGGAAGACTGAGACGATGAACCCACCACACTTTGTTTCGGCACGTTCGCACCGTCGGAGCGGTTGCCCACGAGGGTATTTGATTCCTCGGCGGTCCCACTCCAACTTTACTCAGACACCAACACCTGTACCCTCGGGTGCGCGAGCGGTCGCAGTACGGTGCGAATCCCGTGCTCCGCATCGATACCCCCACTGGCACTGCGATATGTTTTACCGGAGATTAGTTGTAGTTCGAATTACAATATCGAGCCATGGACGACGACAGTACGGCCGACGAGGAGACGCTCTCGGTCACGCATCCGGCGGCCAGCGATGTGTCACTCCCGCCGCGAGAAGTGTTGTCGCTCGACTACGTGTACGACGCGCTGGGCCATCCGCGTCGACGGTATCTGTGTTATACGCTGCTGGAGGACACGGAGTGGACGCTCGAAGAACTGGCGACGAAAGTCGCGGCGTGGGAACGAGACGTGCCGGAACAGGAGGTTCCGCCCACGAGTTACGAGAAGGCGTACGCCTCGCTGTATCACGCTCACGTCCCGAAGTTGGTCGACGACGACATCGTGACCTTCGAGGAGTGCACGGAGACGATACGCCCCGGACCGCACGCCGAGCAAGTCTTGTCGGCGCTCCTCGGGATGGGTGCGAGCGTCGACGCGAATCAAGAAGAACACGCCCGGAGTGACATGACCGATGAATGAGCGCGACGACGGCGTCCCAGACCGGGACCGACACGGCGGCGTTCCGGACCACGACGTGCCGTCGGCGTGGCGACAGACGGCCCAGCGACACTACGACCCCGAGGAGGGGACCGAATTCGTCACGGAAATCGTCGCGGCCATCGCGGCGGCCCGGGAGGTCGGCCTTCACGAGGTGAAGTCGCCGCCGCTGTACGAGTGTATCGACGCACCCGCGCTCGAACGGACGTTCTTCGAGAGTCCAGCACACCGGTTCCAGTACGAGGACGGCGCGGTCGAATTCCGGTACGCGGAGTTTCTCGTCAGGGTGCAAAACGACGGCTGGATTACCGTCTTCGCGGCAGGCGAAGACGCGAGCTAACGGGCCGAGACGACGCGTTTTTCCTCCTGAGGCCGCTATATCGTTCCGATGACCGACCTCCCGGACGACGTGAGAGAGACCTTCGACCGCCGCGACGGATTCGTGCCCGACGGCGACGGGTACGCGCTGGAGACGACGCGCTTCGACGGGCGCGTGACCGCGAGCGAGGGCGAGACGTGGGCGACGAACTACGCGGTGACCGTCCGCGCGCCGTCGTTGCAGGCGTCGACGGCCGACGAGGTCGGACCGGCGGTCAGGGACGGGTGGTTCGAGACGTTCGAACGGCGTCTCGAAGACGCGCCGAAGGCCACCCGCGTCGCCGTCGAACTCGACGAATACACCGTGGAACGCGACGGCGAGGACGTGCTCGTCACCTACCGGTTCAGTCTCGGCGGCGAACGCGAGGCCGCCGACGCGGCGAAAGCGTTCGTAGAGTACGTCGAGGGGACCTACGTCGAAGGTATCGTCCCCGGGTACGACTACGTGGGGACGGTCGCGGAACTGATGAACTCGGCCAGCACGGGCGGCAGCGAGGGGACGCGCGGCGGGACGCCGCTGTAGCGGTCGCTGGGACGTCCAGCGAGCGAAGCGAGCGGTTTCACCGTCAACGCAGAGCACTGCCGAGCCTGTCATCGCTGTGCTCCGACCGACACCGAACTCGCGGCGTCGCCGCGAGTTCGGCCGTTTTTCCCACGTTTTTGCAAGGAACGGTTCGCGCGCCGCGAAACGGCGACGCGAACCCGACGCAGTAAAAAGTGGATTCTAGTCCATCGCGATATACGTCTGGGTGCCTTCGACGCCGTCGACGCCTTGGATGTGGGTGGCGGCCACGTCCTTGACTTCGGCGGGGCTTCCGACGACGACTTTCGCGATGAGGTCCACGTCTCCCGCGACGATGTGGACCTCCTCGACGCCGTCGACGGCTTCGATTTCGTTCTTCAGGCGGTCGGCGTCTCCGGTGTGGGCTTTGACCATGACGTATGCAGTAACCATCGTTATGCACCTCCGAGTGCGGTTGCGCGACCCGCGTCGCCGACGACGATACTCCGGACGTCGGCGAGCGTGTCGAAGTCGGCGAGGATGACCACGTGGTCACCCAGTTCGAGCGTTTCGTCGGGGTTGGGGACCGTCAGCGGGTCCTCACCTTTCCCGTGGGCGAGCAGTTCGGCGTTGGCGGGCAGTTCGAGTTCCGACAGCGAGTACCCGTTCATCGGCGAGGAGTCGGTGATAGTGAACTCCACCAGTTGGAGGTGTTGTGCGATGTCGGCGACGGCGCGGATGTTCCCGCCCAACAGGGCGTTCTTCGCGGCGATAGCGCCGAGTCGTTCCGGGTAGATGACCTCGTCGACTTCCGAGGCGTAGCGGCGGTAAATCTCCTCGCGGTAGTCCTCGTCGATGCGCATCACTGTCCGACAGCCGTGTTCTTTCGCGATCATGCAGGCGACGAAGTTGTCGTTCAGGTCGCCGGTGAGCGCCCCGAGTGCGTCGGCGGATTCGAGGTCGGCGGCCCCCAGCGTCTCTTCGAGCGCGCCGTCGCCCTCGATGACCTCGAACCCGGCGGTGCGGGCGCGCTCGATGGCCTGTTCGTCGGCCTCGATGAGGACGACCTCGTGACCGCTCTCTTGGAGGACGCGCGCGGTCCGGAGGCCGACGCGTCCTGCACCCACGATAACAAATCGCATGTGAACCTATACACGGTGGTGGTGAATAAAAGTATCCCGCCCGCGCCGCGGGCCGATGTGACGGACGGAAGTCGAATTGCACGCAATCCCGCCGCCCGTCCGAGCGCCGGAGTGGTCAAGCGCGCGAAACTTTTTGTCTGTTTGGTACGTCATGTCACAGTATGGTAACGGCATTCATCATGATAAAGACCGTCGCGGGGAAGTCAGAGGACCTCCTCGCGGCGGTCAGGGAGTCCGAGGGGATTACCGAGGCGCACATCGTCGCCGGGCAGTACGACATCATCGCCGAAGCCAGCGGCGAGGAAGTGTACGACGTGATGCACTCGGTGGCGACGCGCGTCCGCGACTTGGAGGGGGTGGCCGATACGCGGACCTACATCTGTCTGGAGTGACTTCCGACACGGCAAAGAGCGTCGACGCCCTACCGCCGGTATGGTCAGCGTCCTCGCTATCGTCGGACTGCTCGTCATCGTGCTGGTGAACAGCGCCGTGACGGCACTCATGACACGCTTTTTCCGCGTCCGGATGAACACGCGGTGGGGCGGCTTCCTCTACTCCGTCTTGCTCTGTCCGTTCGCGATGTTCGTCCTGTTCATGGTGTTCGCCGTCCTCGGATTCGGCGGCGGCCTCGACCTCAGCACGAACGTCGCGGTACTGACGGCCATCGTCGTCCCCCTCGCCGTCGGGATGACCTTCGACTACGTGTGGATGCCGTCGCCCGACGAACTCCCGACGCCGACGAACTGACTCACAGGCGGTCGAGAATCGCCGTTTTCACGCGGTCGTACACGTCGTCGGGGTCGGCGGCGGCGTCGACCCGGACGAATCGCTCGGGTTCCGCCTCGATGAGTCGCTCGTAGTTCTCGCGCACGTCGGCCAGATAGTCGGCCGCCTCGAACTTGTTCGTCGCGCCGCTTCGGCGGGCCGCCGCTTCCGGGTCGAGGTCCAGATAGACCGTCAGGTCCGGCGGTCGGGTCCACGGCGCGTGGACCTCGCGGATGTAGGTCAGCGGGTCCTCGAACCGGTCGGTCGCGGCGAGCGTCGCCCCCTGGTAGGCGTAGCGCGAGTCGGAGTAGCGGTCCGAGACGACGAGTCGACCCTCGGCGAGGGCGGGCCGGACCGTGTCGGCGAGGTGGGCGGCGTGGTCGGCGGTGTAGAGAAACAGTTCCGCCACCGAGTCGGCGCCGTCGTCGTCGATGGAGCGCTGGACCGCCTCGCCGTACCAACTGTTCGTGGGTTCGCGGGTGAACACGGCGTCGTCTGGGAGGGCGGCGTCGGCCTGCAGTCGCTCCCGAGCGGTCGTCTTTCCGCTCCCGTCGAGTCCTTCGAGCGTGACGAGCATACCCGAGCGTCGGCGTGGGGGTACGTAAGCGCCCCGGAGCGGCCGAACCAAACTGGTTGCGCCATACCTTTACGGTGGCTGGCGGCGAAAAAAGCGGTATGGACGTACTCGTCGTCGGCGGGACCGGATTTGTCGGACAGTACCTGTGTCGAGAACTCGACGACCGCGGCCACGAGGTGACCGCGCTGTCGCGGAACCCACACGACGCCGACCTCCCGACGGGCGTGACCCGCAAGGAGGGCGACGTGACCGACTACGACAGCATCGAAGGGGCCTTCGAGGGGAAAGACGCCGCCGTCTTCCTCCCCGCACTCACCCCGCTGTTCGAACCCGACGGCGGCAACGAGATGCACGACGTGGTCCACTATCAGGGGACGAAAAACGCCCTCCGGGCCGCCGAGGAACACGGCGTCACTCGGTTCCTCCAGATGAGCGCGCTCGGCGCGGACCCGAACGGCCCCACCCACTATCTCCGCGCGAAGGGGAAAGCCGAGGAGGCGGTCAGGGATTCGGACCGCGAGTGGGTCGTCTTCCGGCCCTCCATCGTCTTCGGCGACGGCGACGAGTTCGGCTACTTCACGAAGCGCCTGAAGCAGATATTCGCGCCCGGCGTTCCGCTGTACCCGCTCCCCGGCGGCGGCGAGAAGGCCCACTTCCAACTCATCTGGGTGAAGGACCTCGTCCCGATGTTGGCCGACGCCCTCGAGGACGACGAACACGTCGGACAGACCTACGAGGTCGGCGGTCCCGAGGTGCTGTCCCTGCGGGCGGCCACGGAACTCGTCTACGAGGCCGAAGGGAAATCCGTCACCATCGTCCCCCTCCCGATGCCGCTGGCGAAAGTCGGCCTGCCCGTCCTGGGCGCACTCGGATTCCCGATGGGCGGCGACCAGTACGAGGGACTCGATTTCGACAACACCCCCAGCCACAACGACATCGACGCGTTCGGTGTCGACCCCGACTCGATGAAGACGTACGGGGAGTATCTGGGCGTCGCGTAGGCCACGCGCTCGACGCCCGATTCGGAACGGGTATGCAGAGATGATTTCACCGCCGATAGTGACGGTTAGTGGACGTGGTCGTGAGACCGACAGGTCTCAGTCTATGAGAGGACGCCTGTCGCCCGCCCTGACGGGGATAACAACTGCATACCATCAGTAATATTTGATTACTCGAGGTCAATCTCACGGCCGAGATTTGGGCAAAACACTTATACGCGCATTCCTGCTTATGCCTTTTAAGCGGAGTACCCTCAAATGAAACTCGCGATGATCGGCTTCGGGCAGGCCGGTGGTAAAATCGTGGACAAATTCCTCGAGTACGACCAGAATACGAACTCGGGAATCGTCCGCTCTGCCGTGGCGGTCAACACGGCCAAAGCCGACCTGCTCGGACTGAACCAGATCCCGGAACAGAATCGAGTGCTCATCGGACAGGCCCGCGTGAAGGGCCACGGGGTGGGCGCAGACAACGAACTCGGCGCGGAAATCGCCGAAGAAGATATCGACGAGATTCAGGGTGCTATCGACAACATACCCGTCCACGAAGTCGACGCGTTCCTCGTCGTCGCTGGCCTCGGCGGCGGGACCGGGTCCGGCGGTTCGCCGGTCATCGCGAAACACCTGAAGCGCATCTACACCGAACCCGTCTACGGACTCGGCGTCCTCCCCGGCAGCGACGAGGGTGGCATCTACACCCTGAACGCGGCCCGGTCGTTCCAGACGTTCGTCCGGGAAGTGGACAACCTGATGGTGTTCGACAACGACGCGTGGCGCAAGACCGGCGAGTCCGTCGAAGGCGGCTACGACCACATCAACGAGGAAATCGTTCGCCGCTTCGGCGTCCTCTTCGGGGCCGGTGAAGTGGAGGCGGGCGACAACATCGCCGAGAGCGTCGTCGACTCCTCGGAGATCATCAACACGCTGGACGGCGGCGGCGTTTCCACCGTCGGCTACGCCTCCGAGGAGGTCGAACGCTCCTCGAACGGCGGCGGCCTGCTCTCGCGGTTCAAGGGCGACGACGGCGGCGACGACGGGATGGACACCGCCAACACGACCAACCGCATCACGTCGCTGGTCCGGAAGGCCGCGCTCGGCCGACTCACGCTCCCCTGTGAAATCGAAGGGGCCGAGCGCGCGCTCCTCGTCATGGCTGGCCCGCCCGAACACCTGAATCGGAAAGGCATCGAGCGCGGCCGCAAGTGGCTGGAGGAGCAGACCGGGTCGATGGAGGTCCGGGGCGGCGACTACCCGACGAACGCGCCGAAAGTCGCCGCGTCCATCCTGCTGGCTGGCGTCCACAACGTTCCGCGCATCAAGGAACTGCAGCAGGTCGCCATCGAAGCCCAAGACAACATCGACGACATCCGCCAGCAAAGCGAAGATAACTTGGAGCAGTTGGTAGAAGACGACGAAGATGAACTTGACCCACTGTTCTAAGGGAACCATCGCCCTCCTCTGTGTGGCCGGGTTGCTCGCCTTCGCAGGCACGGCGAGTGCTTTCACCATCTCGGCCGAGGGCGTTCCCTCCGACGCTGCCGTCGGCGACGAGGTGACGGTGACCTACACCATCGACGACCCGTTCACTGACACGTCCAACGAGTGGACGCTGCAGGGACAGACCCAACTGCAGGACGTGAGTTGGACCGTCACCGTCCTGCGGGCGGGGAGTCAGGTCAGCCAAGCGACCTACGGCGGCCAGAACTTTTCGCAGGCGCTGGACATCGACAACAACGGCGACCAGGTGACCGTCGAACTCACCGGGACGACGCCCGAAGTCGAGAACTACACCTACCAGCCAGAGGAGCAGTTCCGCGTCGCTAGCCTGACCCGCGTCAGCGGCAACAACGAAGAGGAGTTCCAGAACGACACCGCCCACCACTACACCGCCGACAGTCGCGAGGCCCGACAGGCCATCGACGACGCGCAGGCGGCCATCGACGCGGCGGGCGGCAACAGCGAGGCCGAGCAACTGCTCGACAGCGCCGTCTCCTCCTACGAGAACGGCAACTTCCAGAACGCAATCGACCTCGCCGAGCAGTCCCAGAACACGGCCCAACAGGCCCAGCAGAGCCAGCAGACGACCCAGACGCTCCTGCTGGCCGGTGGCGCATTGGTCGTCCTCCTCCTGCTTGGTGGCGGCGGCTACTACCTCTACACCCAGACGCAGGGTGACGACTACAGCAAACTGTAATGCGCGTCGTCGTCCCCGTCTCGGGGTCGGACCCCAAAACGCGGCTTTCCTCCGTTCTCACGGCCGACGAGCGCCGCGAGTTCACCGAGGCGATGCTCGCGGACGTGCTGTCGGCGCTCGATACCGCTGGCCACGCTCCCGAAGTCGTCGCCACCGCGCCGGTCGACGCCGACGCGCCGGTAGCCGTCGACGACCGACCGCTGGACTCGCTGGTCAACGGCCTGCTTGCCGCCGAGGACGGGGCGCTGGCGGTGGTGATGGCGGACCTCCCCTTGCTCACGCCCGACGCCGTCGGCCGCCTGTTCGCGCCCGACGCGGACGTGGTGTTGGCCCCGGGACTCGGCGGCGGGACGAACGCGTTCGTCTGTCGCCACCCCGACTTTCGAGTCGACTACCACGGCGCGTCGATACGCGACCACCGACGCATCGCTGACGAGGTGGGGGGAACGCTCGCGGAAGTCGACTCGCGGGTGCTGGCGACCGACATCGACGAACCGGCCGACCTCGCGGAAGTGCTGTTGCACGGTGACGGCGTCGCCGCCGATTGGTTGATTGACGCGGGCTTCGAGTTGGCCCTTGACGACGGCCGGGTCGGCATCACCCGTGAGTGAACCCTTTTAGTCGTCCGGCACGCACCCGCGAACGTGATTCCCGGGGCCGACGCGTACGGTATCGACCTGTCTCTGTCCGAGGACGACGTGGAGCGACTGCTTTCGGTGACCCCAGCAGACGTTTCGGCGGCCGAGGAACTCTCGTACTGTCGGAACGTGTTCGTCCCGCTGACGACGGCCTGCCGGTACACCTGCACCTACTGCACGTACTACGACCCGCCGGGACAGGCCACGCTGATGACGCCCGCGGAGATACGCGAGACGTGCCGCGAGGGGGCCGCCGCGGGGTGTACGGAGGCGCTCTTTACCTTCGGCGACGACCCCGACGACCGCTACACCGAACTGTACGCCCAACTCTCGGAGTTGGGCCACGACACCATCCACGAGTACCTCCGCGAGGCCTGCGAAATCGCGCTCGAAGAGGGGTTGCTCCCGCACGCCAACCCCGGCGACCAGACGCGCGAGCAGATGGAGACGGTGGCGGACCTCAACGCCTCGATGGGCGTGATGCTGGAGACGACGGCCGAGGTGCAGGCCCACGGCGGCCCGCGTGCCAAGAACCCCGGCCAGCGACTCGCGACGATTCGGACCGCGGGGGAACTCGGCGTGCCCTTCACGACGGGCATCCTCGTCGGCCTCGGTGAAGACTGGCGGGACCGCGCCGAGAGCGTCCTCGCCATCCGGGAGATGCACGAACGGTACGGCCACGTACAGGAGGTCATCGTCCAACCGGTCGTCGAGAACGAGCGCTGGCGGGACGGCTCGCCGGACCTCGCGACGATGCGGCGCGTGACGGCGATGGCCCGCGCGGGACTGCCCGAGGAGGTGTCGGTTCAGGTCCCGCCGAACCTCGCGCCCGCCCGGGAGTTAACCGACTGCGGCATCGACGACCTCGGCGGCGTCTCGCCGGTGACCGTCGACCACATCAACCCCGAGTACGAGTGGCCCGCCCTGCGGGAACTGCGGGCCGTCGCCGACGCCGCCGAGGTTCCGCTCAGGGAACGCCTGCCGGTGTACGAGCGCTTCGCCGACGACGGGTGGCTCACCCCGCCCATCGAGGCCGCAATCGACGCGGACGACGGGGCGGGGCGGCGGTTCCGCGCGGTCCTCGAACGCGGCGAAAACCCGGTGACTATCTGAGCGCGGGACGCCTATCCCCCGATATTTGGGAGGTATTCCGGAACCACCTAGTCAGCTAGGCAGTACATATTTCCCCACCGGGGACCATGTCTGTTCATGCCAGGGCGTGCCTCTGACAGCCTCCCTGGCGGCAGTCACACGGCGGGGACGGGTCTCCGTGCCTGCCTATCAGATTCCTGTCGAAATCGACGCGGAGTGCCGACGCCGTTGGTCGGTCAGTCCAACAGCGGCGTCCCGTCGGCCCGCGGTCCGAGTTCCGGCCCGACCACGGCCGACTCCGGGTCGACGACGCGGCGTTGCTCGTAGTCGGTCGACCGCTCGACCGGCGTCCGACCGATGGCCGTAATCATGTCCGTGTACTCGCGGAACGACCGGAACTCCCCGTAGCCGCCACCGGCGCGCTTCGTTATCTCCTCGGAGAGGATGGTGCCCATGAAGTCGTCGGCCCCGCAGGTGAGCAGTTTCAGACCGCGGGCGTCCCCGTACTTCACCCACGAGGACTGGACGTGGTCGACGTTGTCCAAGAAGAGTCGCCCGACGGCGATCATCAGTTCGTCTTCGGCGGGACTGGCCCCGCCGTCGACCATCCCGCGCTCGAACAGCGGCGTCTCCTCGTGGACGAACGAGAGCGGGACGAACTCCGTTATCGCGCCGGTTCGGTCCTGTAGCTCACGAATCTTTTCGAGATGGAGCACGCGGTGCATCTCGTTTTCGACGTGGCCGTACATGATAGTCGAGGTGAGGCCGAGGCCGACGCTGGCGGCGGCCTCCATCGCGTCAAGCCACTCGCCCGTGTCGATTTTTCCGGGGCAGATGACCGACCGAACCTCGTCGACGAGAATTTCGGCGGCCGTTCCGGGGACGCTGTCGAGGCCCGCGTCCTTGAGGCGGGAGAACACTTCCTCGTAGGACCAGTCCGTCCCGCGGCGGGCGTGGTAGGCCTCCTCCGGCGTCATCGAGTGAAGATGGACGCCACCGACATCCATCGCGCGCAACTGCTCGCAGTAGGTCCCGGGGTCCACGTCGTACTCGGCGGCGGGCCGGTAGTTCAGGTCGCCGCGGTCGCTCGCTTCGAGAATCTCTAGATGCTCCTCGTCCAACGCGAGCGCCGGGTGCAGTCCCGAGACGGACGTGACCTCGTAGACGCCCCGGTCGACGGCGTCGGCCACGATGTCGCGGGACTCGCTGGGCGTCTTGGTGAAGCCGCCGTGGTCGTCCTGGTAGCTGCTGCGGAACTGCTCGGAGCGGTCCTTGAAGTTACAGAACAGACAGCCGGTGTTGCAGGCCGTCGTGACGTTGTTGTTGAGGTTGGCGACGAACGTCACCTCGTCGCCGACGACTTCGGCCCGGCGTCGGTCGGCCGCTTCGAGGACGAGTTCCTTCCGGTGGCGGTCGATGCCCTCGTGGTCTGTCCCGGTCGTGATGAGTTCCACGCCGTCGGCGACCGAGAGGCGAACGCCGTCGCGGGCCTTCGCGAGCGCGTTCTCGAAGGACTGGTCCGTCACCGGCCGGTGCTCGAAGTCGGATTCACCGGTCGGCGAGGCGTCGGAGGCGTCCGGCATTGCTCCACTGAAAGTGGACGACAGCCAAAAGCGTGTGGGTGTCTGCCAGCGGCGTCTCGTCACGAACGGAGCGACGAGCGTCCCGCGGCGAGTGCCTCGGCGTACGCGTCGCTATCACGCAGTTCGGGAAGCGGGGTCGGCGGCGATGGAGCGGTCGAGAGAGATTGTAGGGAGCGGCCCCAGTGCCCGACATCGTGCCAATCGCCGTTCTTGTAGCCGACGTCGCGGTAGATGCCCACCTTCTCGAACCCGTGTGACTCGTGGAACGCGACACTCCGAGGGTTGGGGAGCGCGATGACGGCGTAGGCCGTTCGCAGTCCCTGAAGCTCCAAGAGCGCGAACAGCGAGTCGTAGAGCGCGGTCGCGATTCCGTGTCGCCGCCACGAATCGTGGACGTACACCGACACCTCGACGGCCCACTGGTACGCTTCGCGCTCTCTGTACGGACTCGCGTAGACGTATCCCGTTATCTCGTCGTCGTATTCACAGACCAGCCACGGCAGTCGGTCGACAGTCTTGCCGATGCGCTGGGCGATTTCCTCGGGCGTCGGCGGACGGGTCTCGAACGAGATGTGCGTCTGCTCGACGACGGGCGCGTAGATGTCCGCAATCGCGCCCGCGTCGTCCGCCGTCGCCAGTCGAATCGTCGAGTCCATTCGAGCTAGTACTGACTCGCGTCGCTGAAATACCGCTCGCCGACTGAGCGGGACCCGCGTCGCTCGCCCGGCGGTCGGTCACCCGGACGGAAGCACGCCGCCGATAGCCCCCACCGTCTCCGCGACGACCCACGCGACGAACGCGAGGTACGTTCCGAGAAGGGCGTAGGACTCGACGGTACTCAGCGCGAGGTCCGTCCGGAGCGTCGTGAAGAGGAGGACGGTGGCCGCCGTCAGGACGCCGAACATCGGGACGGCCATCGCGAAGTCGACGGTCCACGCGCCGACGAGGAGGACGCCCGCCGGGATGGCGACGAGGAGGTCGAACGTGTTCGACCCGAGGACGTTCGCCAGCGAGGTGACGCCCCGATTGTCGCGGGCGGCGCGGACGCTGACCAGCGTGTCGGGGAGGCTGGTCGCCGCCGCAAGGATGGTCACGCCGAGGAGGAACTCGTCGGCCCCCGCCGCCTGCCCGATGACGCCCACCGAGTGAACGAGGTTCTCGACGGCGACGAGGATGACCGCCAGCCCCGCGAGCAAGAAGAGCCACTGTCGGCGGACGGCGACGCCGTCTTCGCCCCCGGTATCGTGCTGGTGGTCCGCCGTGTCCTGATACTGGATGAAGACGTACAGGCCGTACAGCGCCAGCGGAATGACCGCCAGCGGCCGGGTGACGACGCCCGACAGCGACGCCTCGCCGGGGTAGTAGATGACCGCCAGCGCGAAGGTGATGAGCAACACCGACACCGCGAGCATGTAGAACTGCGCCTCCTTGTAGACGAGCGTCCGGTTCGAGTCCACGTCGCCGCCCGTGAGGATACCCGCGGCCGCGGGAATCACGAGGACGTTGAAGATGGCCGACCCGACGATAGCGCCGACGCCGAGCGGCATCGACCCGTCGAGGGCCGCCACGACGACGGTGGCGAGTTCCGGGAAACTGGACCCGATGGCGACGATGATGGCCCCCTGCACGACGTCCGGGAGGCCGTAGTGGGCCGCCAGGCGCTCGCTTGCCATCTCGAGCCACTCGCTGCCCTTCCATATCGCCGCCGTCGCCGCGGCGATGATGGCCGCTTCGACCAGTAGGTTCGCCGCCATGTAGCTGGACCTTACCCCCGCGGGGCAAAGCGGTTCCCATCCGCAGACGGGCGGGGGAACACTAGCACTCCCTCCCAGTGTTGGAAGTGTTTAAGGACTAGTCGTATATGTGCTCGTTCGATTCGTTTACTCAACAGACGAAGACGCACGACCAATGATGAGTGAAACGATACGACATTCCGACAGTCCAGTCGAACCCTCCACCAGCGACGTCGACGCGGTCGAGTCGGCGGTCACGGCCTTCCTCCGCGACCAGGTACAGGCCGCCGACGCCACGGGCGTCGTCGTCCCGATGAGCGGCGGCCTCGACTCGGCAGTGGCCGCGACGCTCGCCGCCGACGCCCTCGGCCCCGAACGCGTCCTCGGCCTCGGCCTCCCGTGTCACAAGAGCGACGCCGCCGACGCGATGACCGCCGGGACGATAGCCGACCACCTCGGCATCGACTTCGAACGCGTGCACCTCCGGCCCCTCCTCCACCAGTTCGACCAGAGCGTCCGCCCGGTGCTGGACCCCGACGCCGACTCCGCCCGGACGCCGACGCCCGACCGCGCGCTGGGCAACGCCGTCGCCCGCCTCCGGATGGTGTGTGCCTACTACGCCGCCAACCGGACGAACCGACTCGTCCTCGGGACGGCCAACCGCTCCGAACTCCTCCTCGGCTACGTCACGAAGTACGGCGACGCCGGGGCGGACCTGTTCCCGCTGGGCGACCTCTACAAGACGGAGGTGCGGGCGCTGGGCGAGCACCTCAGTCTCCCCGAGAGCGTCGTCGAGAAACCCCCGACGGCGGGCTTTTACCCGGGACAGACCGACGCCGACGACCTCGGAGCGACCTACGACACTATCGACTCCCTGCTCTGGCGGGTCGTCGAACAGGGCGAGTCCGTCGAGACGGCCGCCGACGCCGTCGACATCGACGACGCGACCGCGAAACGACTGGTCGGGATGTGTACCGAGACGGTCCACAAGCGCCGGATGCCGCCGACGCCGGGCCTCGGCGAGCGGTCGCGGCGGCCGACCGGCGACGGCGACGCCGAGTGAGAAACGTCTTTGTCCCCGGCCGCAAAGCGCCGCCAATGACGAGCGTCAAGGAGTTCCGCGTCGACGAACCCGCGACGGCCACCGACCTCGGCCGCGGCGCGTTCGTGTTCACGGACGACTACTCGGTGTTCGACTGGGGGAAGATGCCCGACGAGATTCCGGAGAAGGGGGCCTCGCTGTGTACGATGGGCGCGTTCAACTTCCAGTTGCTCGAAGAGAACCACATCCCGACCCACTACGAGGGCGTCCGCGTCGACGGGACCGACGACGTGCTCGACCTCGGTGAGGCGCTCTCGGCGGGCCACGCACCCGAAGAGATGGTCATCGCGCTGACGCAGGTCCCCGACCTGCCCTTCGCCGACGGGGAGTACGACTACGAGGCCTACCACGACGCGGCGGGCCAGAACTACCTGATTCCGCTCGAAATCGTCTTCCGGAACCGCGTCCCTATCGGGTCCTCGCTCCGGAAGCGGACGGACCCGGCGGACCACGGACTGGAGTTCGAGGAGTGGCCCGACGAACCGGTCGACCTCGACACACCGGTCGTCGAGTTCTCCACCAAGTACGAGGAACAGGACAGTTACCTCGGCCGAGAGGCGGCCGACCGCATCGCGGGGGCGGCGAGCGTCGACCAACTGGAGGAACTGGCGCTCGCGGTCAACCACATCGTCACCGACCAAGCCGCCGAGGCGGGCCTCGTTCACGAGGACGGGAAAATCGAGTGTCTGTACCACGAGGGACAGATTCGCGTCGCCGACGTGGTCGGCACGTTCGACGAGAACCGCTTCTCCTACGACGGCCAGCAAGTCTCGAAGGAGGTCATCCGCCAGTACCACAAGCGCACCCAACCGGAGTGGGTCGATGCCGTCGGCGCGGCCAAGGAGCGCGCGAAAGCCGACGGCGTCGCCGACTGGAAGTCGCTGTGTGAGTCGTCCCCGGAACCGCTCGACGAGTCAGTTATCGGCGTCGCTCGGGACCTCTACTGTGCGGGGACGAACGCCTACGTCGGTGGCGACGTGTTCGACGCCCCGTCGCTGGAGGCCGCCGTCGACGCCGCTCGGGACCTCTGAATCGGCTCTGTCGAAATTCTCGTTCGCGAACGAAGGGACGGCAGCCACTTACTAGACCGAGGGTCGGGAGAGGCTATCGTCGCCCTGCCGAGTTACACCTCGACGACGTTGTACGAGAGGTTCATCAGCGTGTTGCCGTCGCTGCTGAACGGGATGACGAACCGCGACTGGCCGCTGGAGTCGCTGAACCCTGACTCGACCGTCGGTTCCGTGAGATGCCACCGGGTGTTGTCCCGGAAGCCGCTGAACACGTCGTCGACGTTCCCGCCGTTGTCAGCTTCGCGAAAGGTTCCCGTGATTTCGATGTAGGCGTTCGCACGCTCCGCCGCCGAGAGATTGGGGAAGACGAACTCGACCGGTGCAAACTCGGTCTCGAGAACCAGTCCGTCGTCCTCCGCTATCTCCTTGGCACTGCCCTCGTTGGCCGACCAGACCCGCTTCCGGTCCTTCGTCGTCGACACCGACGTTCCCCGGGCGGTCGCGGAGATAGTTATCTCGCCGTATATCTCCTCGGTGTTCGGGCCGTTGAACACGGCGTCCGATGCCTCGTCGATGTAGAGGTAGAACCGCTCGACGCGGTAGCGCAACTCCGGCGCGGGCGTCACGAGTTCGACCGCTATCGGCTCTGGCTGGACCGTGATGACCTCTAGCTCCGGGTCCGGTTCGGGCGTGGCCGTCGCCGTCGGCGTGGGGGATTCGGTAGCCGTGGGCGTCGGGGTCCGCGTCGCCGTCCGCGTCGGAGTCGGCGTCCGGGTCGCCGTCTGTGGCTCGGATGTCGACCCACCCCCGCCGACGTTGACGTTGAACGTACAGCCAGCGAGCGCGGCGAGAGAGGCCCCAGCACCGGCCAGAAACGCCCGCCTACCGCGTGGATTCCGGGTCCCGGCGGCGTCGCCGGTGTCACGAGAATCCGTGTGCTTGGGAGTCATGACAGGTATCCGTGACAGGACGTATTGAGCCTTTCCCCGAGCCGACGTTCGCGAGGGTTTCAGGCGCTTAGGACGTGAATACCCAGTCATCGCGGCCGGGGTGACGCGCCTCCCGTCGGCCGCGCCCTCGGGTCGTCTCTCCGTTGCCACCCACGGAGAAGGTAGTCCCTATCTGGCAGTCGAAACTTCTTCACCGCCACTGCGCGGGGGGACATTTCGGGACCGGTCGTCGGTCGTCGAACTGAGCGGTTCCTGTAGGGTATTGCATATGTATAAATACACATATGTCGTGTGTAATTTATGTCAGGAGACCGGCTGACGAGACGACGACTGCTGCTCGGGGCAACCGCGGCGACCGCGGCGCTCACCGGTTGCCTCAGTGGTGACGGTGGGAGCGGGGAGACCGCCAATAATTCGGGGGGAACCGCGACGACGGAATCACAGACGGCGACCCCAGCAGAGACTTCGACGCCCGTAACGACCACGAGCGACCCAACGACGACGCTCGATGAATCGGCGGGGGTCTGTGCTCCCTGGGAAGGGCAGACGACTTCGTACGACGCCGCGGGGACGCCGTTCTTTTGCACCTACGACCACGTAGTCGCGTGGACGCCCGGAGAGAGTACCAGCCACTCCAGAGGGCACTTCGTCCGATTCACCAGCCCGCCGGTCGGGGACGACGACTTCGCCCTGACGCTGCGTGTCAGTCAGGACAACGTGCCGCTGACCGCGGCCGAGCGCGACGATGAAATCGAGTTCCTGACGAATCTCGACACCGAACCGCGCGAGGTCGTCGACGAGGTCACGTACGACGGGGAGTCCCGTCCCGTGCTGGGCCTCGCCGAGGGGACGTATCCGTACTACCAACCGGGACTGTCCGTGTTCCTGCCGTACGGTTCGGGTAGCGACCGCCGATACTACGGAGTAGGTGCCGTGCTGTTCAGCGGGTTAGGGGTGTCCGACGAGGCCCGTCCCGCGTGTATCGCGGCCGCCGAGGCCGCTCAGTCGGCGGTGGTGCAGAGCCTCGCGCCGAATCCGGAGACCACGTTCGAGGGGGCCTGACCGTGGGACCGCTGGCCCCGCCGTGCGAAAGAGTTCGGCGATTACTGAAGGTCCTGTCCGCATGACGTATTCCCGACGCGAGCTGCTGGGGCTGTTGGCCCTCGGCGCACTGGCAGGATGTGCGGGTAGCGAACCAGACCGTGGTGGGGACGCGACCGCCACCCAAACCGAACCGGAGAGTGGGGGCAGCCTCCCGGGGGAGAGCGGTGACGACAGCGGCGAGACGAGCCTCGCCGGGTCGTGTGCGAGCGCGTTCGGCGATACGATGCAGCGCTACGACGTCGGCGACCGCGAGATGGTCGCGACGTTCTCCTATCCGATGGGCGGAGAGGTTACGCTCGAGCAGGACGACGCCGTCGCTCACGGAACCGTCATCGCGTACGGTGAGGGTGACCTCTCGCCGCTGCACAGCATCACCGTCTTCGAACGCGGCCCGACCGGCGAACCGCTCGATGCGACCGAGGCCTACGAGTTCGACGACCAGTCCGAGAGCGGCACGATCACGACGTACGGCGGACAGGAACGGCCGGTCGTGATTCGTCGGCGTGACGACCCGGCGGTCAGCTACATCTTCCACGCCGACGGACCCGACGGGGTCTACGTGTTCGACGTGACGACCGCCGCGGACGAGGCAGCGGGCTGTCTGGAGACCTACGAGTCGGTCACCAGGCGTGTCGCAGAGTCGTTCGAGCCGCTGGCGTGACCGTCGACGGCGCGGATTGCTGGCCGACGGCGGTACTGTGGCGACTCCAGCTAACGGACGTCTGCTCAGTATTCAGCATGCCGTTCGGCCGATTCGAGAAGCGGTCGACAGCGCCGCCGATTCAGATATCGCGGCTCGTGTCCACGTGAATTTCGTCGGTGAGTTCCAGCCGAATCCCGTCGGTGAGCGCGGGGCCACATCGGAACTTCGGAACCGACAGCCAGTTACCCACGTCGTCTTCGTCGAGATTCGTCTGCAGGCGTAAGACCACGTCTGCCATGTACGTCGTCCGGTCGCGCTTTTCGGGAACGTCGCCGCCGTTCAGGCAGTGCAGGACGGCGATGCTGTCGGTCTCGACCAGGCGTTTACGGAGCGTGACGAGGAACTCCCGGACCGACGCCGAGTCGGCCCGCTCGATGCAGTCCATCGGGTCGACCACGACGACCGATCGGTGCGGCAGGTCGGTGAGGTACTGCCGGGCGTCGGTAACCGGGTCCTCGCGGTCGATTGGACGCACGTCGGTCTGTGAGAGGTCCATGCGACGGGTGCTGTCGAGTGCGCGCTCGACGGCGAACGCCGTTCGCTCGGCGGTCAGATACAGCGTCTGACCCTCCGAGGCGAGCGAGTACAACAGTAGCTCCGATTGACTGGCCGGTGACGCGGTGAGCGCGACGACGCTGCCGCCGGGAATCCCACCACCGAGTTTCCGGTCCAGCGGGGAGAGTCCGGTCCGATGGCGCTGGATGGTCTGTGACACGGTGGTAACCTGTGACTATTGCCAAATTGTAATGAATCGTCTATCGGTTTCGAATCGAGGGGTAGGAGCCTCATAATCCGGTGTAATCGGGTTATTCCGAGAGGATAACGCCTCGCTACCCGGCCGAGGGGTCAGTCGTCGGCTTCCGCCTCGGGTTCCGGGTCGTCACCGGCGACGAACTCGCCGAGGCCGTCGATGGGTCGGTCGGGGTTCTCCTCGTCGAGGGCCACCGGCGCGCCCAACTGCGCGTCCGTCTCTTCGGGGTCGCGGAGTTTCGTCCGCCCGCGGTGGACGGTCACCTCGTCCGAGAGGTGGAGTTTGATGGCCTCAATGAGCGCCTCGGCCTCGAGCGGTTGGCCGAGTGCCTGCAGTTCCTCTTCCGTGGCGTCGTCGGGGACGTTGAACGCTCGCTGGGTGATGATGGGGCCTTGGTCTAAGTCGGTCGTCACGTAGTGGGCCGTGACACCGGCGATGCGGACGCCCTCCTCGATGGCCTGCATGTACGCCGAGGCGCCGGGGAAAGCGGGCAGGAGACTCGGGTGGACGTTGATGATACGGCTCTCGTAGCGGAAGACCACGTCCGGCGAGAGGATGCGCATGTAGCGGGCCAGCGCGATGAGGTCGGCGTCGTACTCCGCGAGCAGTTCCAGCAGTTCTTCCTCGTCGGGCGTGCCCTTCTCGTCGCCGATGTTGTGGAAGGGCACGTCGTACTTCTCGGCCAGCGGTTGGAGGTCGTTGTGGTTGCCGATGACCACCTCGATGTCCGCGCCGAGGTCACCGTTGGCCCACGACTCGAACAGCGCTTCGAGACAGTGGGACTCCTTGGTGACGAGAACGGCGATGGACTGCGTCTCGCGGTCGGCGGGGAACCGCACCTGCAGGTCGACGCCCAGTTCGTCGCCGAGTTCGGTGAGGTCCTCGCGGAGTTTCTCCTCCGTCGTCACCATCTCGGCGGTGTCGACGTGCATAGTCATCCGGAAGACTCCCTCGCGGACCGCTTGGTCCAGGTCTTCGATGTTGATGCCGCGTTCGAACAGGAGCGAGGTGACTTCGGCGATGAGTCCGGTGTCGTCGTCGCCGACGACGGTAATCTCGGTGAGACTGCGCGTCACGGCCGACACCTCCGGACGGTACGGGTATTCATTGGGGATTCGTTCGGCGGGCGCGATGCAAAAGGCTTCGTTTTTCCACGGTGGGCGTCGCCATAGCTTTGAGGCTTCAGCCCGAGGGGGAGGACGTGAAACAGGCTCCGCGGACGTGGTCGCGATGACACAGCAGCACGCACCCGGCTACGAGTTCGAGGGCCTCCCCCTCGCACCCGTCGACGCCGGAACGAACCTCCTCGTGACCGGTCCGGCGCTGGCCGGGACCCGCGACCTGTTGCTTCGGCTCCTCCTCGGCGACGACGGCGTCATCATCGTCACCACCGACACCGGCGCACAGGAGACGCTCGCCGACTTCGAGCGCGTCGGCGGGAGTGCCGCGAGCGAACGCGTCCGTGTCGTCGACTGCGTCCAACAGAACGAGCGCCGCGACGAATTCGTCTCCGGCGTCAAGACACCCGCCGACCTGACCGGCATCGGCATCGAGTTCTCGAACCACTACGAGGAAGCGTACGCGCGCGGCTACGACGCGGTCAGAACCGCCATCTACACGCTGACGCCCCTCCTCGTCTACAGCGACGACCCGCGGGCCGTGTTCCGTTTCGTCAACACCGTCACGAGTCGGATTCGGACCGCCGACGGCCTCGGCGTCTGTGCCATCGACCCCGACGCCCACGGCGAACAGGTCGTCGGAAGCATCACCCAACCGTTCGACGCCCGCGTCGACGTGCGCAGCACCGACGAGGGCCTCGAACTCCGCGTGATGGGGTTACCGGACCAACCGAGCGAGTGGACGCCGGTGCCGCCGCTCGGATAACACAAGCGTTTTCTCCGCCGCCCGCCCGGCACTCAGTAATGACTGCCTTCACCGCCACCGTCACCGTCCGACTGAAGCGTGGCGTCCTCGACCCCGAGGCCGAGACCACCCAGCGCTCGCTCGAACGCCTCGGCTTCGAACTCGACGACCTGCGCTCTGCCGACCGGTTCGAAATCGACCTCGACGCCGAGACTGCCGACGACGCGGCCGAACGCGCCGAGGAGATGGCCGAACGCCTGCTGGCGAACCCGACCATCCACGACTACGACGTGGAGGTCGCCGAACGGGAATGATAGCCGTCATCCAATTCGGTGGGTCGAACTGCGACCGCGACTCCGTCCAGGCCCTCGAAACGCTCGGCTTCGACGCCGAACTCGTCTGGCACGAGGACGGTCTGCCAGAGAACGTCGACGGCATCATGCTCCCCGGCGGGTTCTCCTACGGCGACTACCTCCGGGCCGGGGCGATGGCCGCTCGCTCGCCCATCATGAACGAGGTCCGGGAGGCCGCCGCCGACGGGACGCCCGTGCTCGGCGTCTGCAACGGCGCGCAAATCGGCTGTGAGTCCGCGCTCACCCCCGGCGTGTTCACGACCAACGAGAGCGCCCGGTTCCAGTGCGAACACGTCCACCTCCGCGTCGAGAACGCCGACACGCCGTGGACCAGCCACTACGAGGCGGGCGAGGTCATCGAACTCCCCATCGCCCACGGCGAGGGCCGCTACGAGATTACCGACGACCGACTGGACGAACTCGAAGCGGACGGCCGCATCCTGTTCAAGTACTGCGACGAGAACGGCGAGGTCACCCCCGAGGCTAACCCCAACGGCTCGAAACACGCCGTCGCGGGCGTCACCGGCGAGGACGACCACGTCGCCGTGATGATGCCCCACCCCGAGCGCGCGTCGCTCGACGATTTGGGCCGAATCGACGGCCGTCCCGTTCTCGAAGGCTTCGCGGACTAACACCCCATCTGCGTTCCGACGCGGGTCAGGAGCGTCTGTCCCGCCGCCTCGACGGCCGTCTCTCCTCTGGTATCTGTCTTCTGTCAGCCGTCGCTCCGGCGGCGTGAAAGGGGATAGGAATGGAGCGGGGCCAGTGGAGCGTGTGACGTGTTCCGCGGCCCCTACGAGACACTCTATCGCCGATGGATAAAAGGGCAATCCTACCGGAGTGAAAGTGAAAGTGGTCGTCTCGGCCCGTGAGAATACCCACCACAGCCATGTAGGCGGCGGTCGTACTGTCACTCATGGAGACAGAAACCGGGGCGACTTCGGGCGAGGAGAGCGTTCGGGTCTGGTTGGTCGACCGCACCTACTCCGACGACGAGCAGAACCTCATCATCCTCACCTACGCGACGCCCGACGGGGAGCGCGACTTCCGCAAGGAACGGGCGCTGACCTCCTACACGGGCGACCACCGGGAGACGCCCGTCTCGATGACCGTCGACGCCGACAACCTCGGGCACGTCGCAGACGACGAGACGCGCGAGCGGTACGCTGGCGAAGTCGAACGGATGCGGGCGAAACACGACCGCGACGACGTGCTGTAGCCTACGGCGCTCGGAACACGCGGATGGTGTCCCTGTCGGTCGGTTCGCGAATCAACTGCGCCAGCCCTCGCTCGCCGAAGACGGTCTTCCAGTTCCGGTGGTACAGCGGGAACTCGTCGTCGACGTAGCTCACTTCCGTCTCGGCGCGGCCGCGGGTCGGGCCGTTGCCCTCGTTTTCGGCGGTGACGAGGAGGTCACCAGTGACGCGCGCGACTTCGTCGAACACCCACTCGTCGTCGGGGTGGATGTGCTGGAGCGTCTCGACGGTGTAGACCACGTCGAACGCGTCCGTCTCGAACTCCGGGAGAAAATCCTCGATGGGGCCGGTGTGGAAGGTGCCCGTCTCGGCGAGTCGCGGGTAGTGGTCGGCCATCACCTCGAAGGACTCCTCGTTGATGTCGATGCCGGTGAGGTTCTTATAGCCCGATTTCCGGAGGTGCGCGAGGTGTCGGCCCGACCCACAGCCGAGTTCGAGAATCGCCGCATCGGTGTGAACGTAGTGACCGAGCACGTCCGCGAGCGTCTCGCTGACCTCGTTCGGGCCGATTTCGGCGTAGTACTCGGGCGAGAACCGGCCGGAGCGTTCGGCCCAGTCCCGACGAACGTCGTCCGGGTCCATACAGAGGTGCAGGTCCCGGCGGGATTAAACGATTTCCGGACGACGCTCGCTCACCGCGCTAACGGCAGCGAGTAACTCCGCTCGCGGGCCACGACCGCGTCCCACGTCGCTTCACACGCACAGTCGACCTGTTCGAAGACGCTCGGGTCCTGTCGCAGGTCGAAGTCCTTGATGGCTCGCTGGACCCGGTCGTCGCAGTCGCCGCAGTTGTGCGGGCCGCGGTCGCTCCCGTGGCCGACGGGGTCCGAGACGACGATGACGTCCTCGTCGGCGGTCGATTCGAGCACCTCGGCGACCGACCAGAGCCACGGCGGGCGGTAGCCCCCGTCGTGGTACAGTTCCTCGACCATCGTGTAGCGCTGGACGTTACAGGGGTTCATCGAGACGGTGTGACAGCCCTCGACGGCCGCGCACTTTCTCACGGAGCGCTTCATGTCCTCGACGGCTTCCTTCTCGGAGAGGAAGACGGGCTTCATCAGGAGGTACGCCTTGATGCCCGCCCCGGCGGCTTTCGCGTCGGCGCAGGCGTCTTCGAAGTCCGCGAAGTCGAAGTACTTGTTCACGCAGTCGTGGCGCACCCGGTCGGTCGCCGTCTCCAAGCCGACCGCCACGTCCGTCTCCAGGCCCACGTCGACGAAGTCGGCGACGCGTTCCTCCTCGACGAAGTCCGGCAGGGACTCGACGACGATGCGTTCGCGGTCGGCGAACGTTTCGGCGATGGCCTGCCGGGTCTCTGCGGGGACCTCTCGCTCGTCGAGGAAACTGCCGGAGGTGTATATCTTGATGAGGCCGCTCTCCGCGTCTGCGTTCTCGGCTTCGTGGTCCAGACAGTGTCGAATCTGGGCCATCAGGTCCTCGTGGGCGACGCTCCCGCCGTCGACGCTCTCGGCGACGTAGCCGCACATCGTACACCCGCCCGCGCGGGCCCACCGACAGCCGCCGGTGTTCAGGATGATGGTCAGGCTCTGATAGACGCCGTCGGGCGTGTTGTCCTCGTCGAGCCAGACGCGGGTCGGCTCTCGGGGGTCGTACGTGTTGTCGTTGCGCGCTCGGATGTCGCGCATCACCGCGTTGTGGGCGTCCATGCCCTTGCCCTGCTCGTAGACGTCGGGACTGGGCTTGCTCATTACGCCGCCGTAGCCGACGGGCGCGTATATCGCCTTCGTTCGCCCGGACGCCGCGCTCACTCGGGCCGCTCGAAGGCGACCACACGGTCGCCGATGGCGGCGTAGGCCGTTTCGTCCACGCCCGCCACGTCGAAGACTGCGTCCGTCGGCCGATAGACGGCCATCGGGGACCCCGACTCCCCGTCGACGGCGTACAGACTCGTAAAGTCCGCGAGGTCCGGCGTGATGGCTTCCGCGACGACCATCTCGTCTGTCGCGCCCGCGGGCCACCCGTTGTTCGAGGGCGTCTCGTAGCGGAACCGACGGCCGCCGCCGGGAATCGAGAACGCGTCGACGGCGTTGGCCCGGACCGCCGCACGAGCGTACAGCGTCTCCCCGTCGGGGGCTAGTAGCGGCCATTGGCTGTAGCCGTCGACCTGCCAGCGAACGTCGCCGTCGGCGTCGTAGGCGACCGTTTCGTCGCCGAGTGCGTACAGGCGGTCCCCGACCGCGAGGAACTCCTCAACCGGCCGGGTATCGCGCCACCGCTCTTTGCCGTCGGAACCGAACGCACGGAGCGTCGACCCCTCGCCGTCCGCAGCGGCCACGACGACGCCGTCACCGACAGCGAGGACCGCACGCGGGTCGGTGGTCGAGGCGGACCACAGCGTGTGCCCTTCCGCGTCGAGGCCGGTCACCCGGTCACCCTCGCCGACCACGACCCGACTCGCGGCCGTCCCGCCGGCCGTGACGCCACGGAACTCACGGGTCCACCGGACCGAGCCGCTCGCGGCGTCAAGACCGTACACGGCCGTCGGCAGGGGTTCCTCGGGCGTGTCGTGAGTCGACTCGGGAACGAAGAACTCGCGTCCACCGGCGACGACGGTGTCGCCGATGACGCCGGCGACGGTCAGTTCCCGCTCGCGGCGGAACGACCAGCGGCGCTCGCCGGTCGCCGGGTCGAGCGCGTGGAGGGCCGTCCACGCGTAGTCGTCGGTGTTCCCGGTGACGACGTACAGCGTCCCGTCGCGGACGCCGACGCCCCACTTATCGCGTGCGTTCCCCTGTTCGAGGAACGAGGTGACGACGGCGTCGCCCTCGAACGCCGTCCGCCAACGGAGGCGTTCGGCCGCGTAGTCGACAGCCGCGATAGCCGAGCGCGACCCGTCGTCGCTGAGCGTCGCGTAGAGGTCCGTGCCGTCTCGCGTCAGCGCGAGAACGTGCCCGAACTCCGTTTCGAGGGTCCACGCGGGGGACCACTCCGCGAGAGAATCCTCGGTCGGCGCTTCGGTATCGGTCGGTCTATCGGTTTCGGGCGGTTCGGCCGCTGTTTCCGTCGCCGACCGTACCGTGCGGTCGGTGGTCGGAACCGCGGTAACCGGGTCCGTTTCGCCGTCGACACATCCGGCGAGGGCCGCGAGAGCCGAGCCGGCGGCGGCGACGAACTGTCTGCGGGAGGGCATAGAGGCGCTTCGGACACCGGCACAAAGGGCCTGCCGGAGGCTCAGTCGTCGTTTGAGCGACCGACCGTCAGCCACGCGACGCCGACGAGAACCGCCCCGACGGCGTTCGCGAGGAAGTCCGCGCCGCTCGTCGACCGCGAGGCGACGAGGCCCTGCAACACCTCGACGCCCGCTCCGTAGGTGACGGCGACACCGACGAAGAGGGCGACGGCGGCGACGGAGCGCGTCCGCCGACCCCACGCCAGTAAGCCGGTGAGCAGGCCGTAGCTCCCGGCGTGGACCCACTTGTCCAGCGACACGCCGAGGAGTGCGGGGACGGCGGTACTCCCGCTCTCCGGGACCGGAATCAGCGACGTGCAGAGGACGAGGGCGGCAAAGGCTATCGCGGGCCGGTATCCGCGCGGGACCCGGTGGGTCGTTCCCGTGGCCATACGCGGAGTACCGTCTCACGGCCGATAAGCCGCGCGGTCCACGCCGTCAGACCACGCCCAACACGCCGGCCAGCGCACGCAGGCCGACGGCGACGCCGACGAGTCCGGCGAGGCCGTACATCGCCGCCCGGTTCCGGTACCGGGTTGCGGCCGTCGACAGCGACCCGACGGCGACGTGGCCCGCGTCGACGGTGAGGCCGTCGTCCGTCCGTCTCGCCGTCCCCGCGACAGCCACGAGGTCGCCGGGCGCGGCGACGGACTCCTCGTAGCGACGGGACTTGTCTCGGTGGTCGCGCTCGACTTTGGGCGCGGGATTCGGGAAGTCCTCGCCCGGACGCTCGTCCGCGTCAAGCGCGAGTGTCCGCGTGTTCCCGAGGTCCACCGTCGCGTCGGCGGGGTCGACCCACACCGGCCCGCTCCCGTCGTCGACGGCGAAGGGAACCCCGCCGACGCCGCCATCCCGGACGACCCACTGCTCGCCGCCCCGACTCAGGCCCTCGATGCCGTGCGGGTCTCGCACCTCGACTTCCCACGCCCAACAGCAGGCCGCGCGGTCGGTCACCGGCGCGGTCCCCGCAGTCTCGTCGGTCACCGTCCCGGTGCAGGCCACCCGGCCCGGCGAGAGACGCCCCGTCGGAACGTCGTCGTCGGGGTGGAGGCGACGCCAGCGACCGGCGAGGGTCCGACTGCTCGCGAGGGCGACCAGTCCGAGGACCAGCGGGACGGCGGCCCCGACGACGAGCATCCCGAGGCCGCGAACGTCCGTCTCGGGGTCGAAGACCGCCACGTCGCCGAGAACCCCCATCGAGACGACGACGGCGAGGGCGGCGACGGTGACGCCAGCCACGTCGCGGGCGGTGAGTTCGAGCGGAAGCGCGTTCACCGGCATCGCGGCCGCCTCGTAGTAGGCGTACGCGGCCGCGAAACAGACGACCATCGCGGCGACGACGAGGAGATACAGCGTGAGCGCTCCGGCCATCGGTTTCGGTAGCCGACGCCGGGCAAAAAAGATGGGTGGCGAGTGGGCCGTCCGACGCGTGTGTTTATCTGTCGCAAAAATAGCAGTAAGCGGCAATATCAGCTCTTGGGCTCGTCCGTCGTATCGACTACTAGGTGAACCCAATGGCGTACATGCACGTGAAAGCGACCGTGGACGACGTCGACGAGTGGCGGGCCGACTTCGAGGGGTATCACTCTCGCCGGGCCGAATACGGCGGGCAGCGGTATCAGCTCTTTCAGTCCACCGATAGCCCGAACGATATCGTCGTCCTCATCGAGTTCGACGAGGAAGCGAACGCTCGCGCCTGGAACGACTATCTCGTCGACGAAGGCGAGTTGACCGAGCCCCAGATGCGCGACGTCGAAATCTCGTATCTCGACCTGACAGACCAGAAGACGCTCTCTCCGGTCTGAACTCACTCGGCCGGTTTTCTCACTCCCGTCGGATTCGCGCACCCGCGGAGCGGTCGATTCGGCCCGTCGACTCGTAACTGACCCGAGAGCGCCGCGTCCCGCCTACCGCTCGTCGACGTGGCGCATCTGGACTGCGATGCCCCGCGTCGAGGAGCGCATCTCCGGACCGCTCATCTCCGCGCGGCCCACGCCGAAGGCGGCGTCGCCCCGCACGACCACCTCGTCGCCGACGCGGATGTCGTCGCTGGCGTCCGTGATACCGGGCGCGAGCACCGACCCGTGGGGGACGAACGGTTCGATGTCGACTGTCTTGGTGGGCACGTCGCTCTCGACCCAGCGGCGCGCGCCCGCGTTGGTCAGCGAGAGGACACCGTACTGCTGGGCGAGGGCGGCGAGTTGCTCGCCGTCGGCGTCGTCGGCCCGTAACTGCGGGTACCGACCCTGCGTGCCGATGTCCGGGAACATCTCGTCGCCCGCACCCGCCCCGAACTGGTAGTCGGCGATGGCGCGGATAGTGTTGTGCTCACGGGTGGACTTCCGGTAGGTGTCCCATCCCTCTAGTTCGGCGGCGAGATTGCCCAGCGAATCGGCCGTCGTCGGGTGGTCGCGGACGGTGTAGGTGAAGTCCATATCGAGCGACTCGGCGACGTTCTCGCAGATGTCCCGGTAGCCCTCGCCGGGGACGTGGGCGATGACCTCGGGGTAGTCGGCGTCTTCGAGGTAGCGTTCGAGCACCCGTGAGACGAACTCGATTTCGTTGGCCGTCCACCGGCCGGTCACGACGGAGTCGTAGTGCTGGGCGGGGTAGGTGAGTTCGAGTTCCTGCGGGACGACGCCGATGGGCGAGGTCATCGAGACGACGTGGGCGCGCCACTGGATGGCGTCGTGGTACTGTTTGTGGCTCTGGGAGTCGCTGTAGGGTTTCCGAGCGGAGCAGGGGACGATGACCAGCGGCCGGTCGTCGAACCGGGGCACGTAGCGCTCGGTGACGCGTTCGGCGAAGCGCTGAATCTCGACGCGGCGGATGGCGTCCTCACTCGCGGCGGCTATCTGCGCGCGGCGGATGAGCGGTGTGCGCTCCTCCATGTAGCCGTACTGCTGGTCGAGTCGGCGGAACGTCGCGGTGAGCCAGTTGTCCTGTCGGGCCTGCCCTTCGATGTAGTCGCGCAGGCGGCCGTCGCGGATGCGGCGGCGGACCCGTCGGAGTTCCGCCGCCAGCGCGTTGACGTTGTGTTCGACGCAGTCCTCCCGAGAGAACTCCTCGCGCGGGACCTGACACGCCGGACACGAGCAGGGGAGTTCGTCCAAGTCTTCGAGGAAGTACGCCTCGTCGGTCGTCAGGTACCGACCCTCGGTGCCGCGAATCACGGCCCGGTGGGGGTCGACGAGGTCCACGCCCGCGTAGACGAGCGTCGCGACGTTCCGGGGCGTGGCGACGCCCGGCAGATACAGGGCGGTGTCGGCGGGGACGGCCGCCCGAACGGTCGTCACGGCGTCGACGAACGCGGCGGCGTGGCCGACGTACCCCGGCGCGCCCGCGAGGACGGTCACGTCGGCGGCGTGGTCGGTGGCGGTGTCCGGCGAGACGACGGCCCCGCTGGGAAAGTCCACGTCGGCGGGCGCGTCGGCGAACGCCTCGGCGACTTCGTCGGGCGTCCCCGCGGGAAGCCCGCGGTGGGGGAGAATCGTCACCGCCGAATCGTCCCCCGCAGGTGCCTCGCGCTCTCGGGGCCACAGACTCCCCGCGTCGTCGAGGAGACGATGCACGTCTCCGGGCGTATCGGCGTCCACGTCGTCGACAAGCGCCGGCGTCGTGACGGACTCGGCGAGGCGCAACTCGCCAAGTCGCGCGGCCCCGTCGCGCTCGTGGACCTCGAAATAGTCGGTCATGCAGTAGCGTCGTCGGTGGGGAGTGAACTATCTTGCTCTTCGACCGAGACGGCCGGACTTTTCGGCGTCGAACCGCTACGACGCGTATGGCCGGGTCGCGAACCCTGACGGCGCTGGTCGGTCTCGCGGTGAGCGTCGCCATCACCGTCGCGCTGTGGTGGTACTTCGACACCCTGCTCGTCTTCCTGTTTCTCCCGTTCGTCCCCATCCTCTTTCGGGGCTTTGGCGGCGACGACTCGCCGGTGGCACAGGAGTGTCCGCACTGTGGCTTCCAGTCGACCGTCGAGGCCTACGACTACTGCCCGCGAGACGGGAGCCGTCTCGAGCCGAAATAGTTGCGACGAGGCGAAAAGCAATATCCCCCGCGGCCGAGTAATGTGGGTATGACCAACGACCAAACGCTCGTCGAAGACATCATGACGACGCCGCTCGTGACGATACGGCCCGACGCCTCCATCGTCGAGGCGGCGGCGACAATGCGCGATAAGGACATCAGCGCGCTGCTCGTGACCACCGCCCCGGCATCGATTATCACCAGCACGGACATCCTCGATGCCGTCGCGAAGGAGCAGAACACCGCCGAACTGGTCGTCTCGGACCTGATGACCGAGTCCGTCGAAACCGTCCCGCCGGACCTCCCGCTGGGCGAGACGGCGGCGATGATGACCAACTTCGGCATCAACCACCTCCCCGTGGTCGACGACGACTACGTCGGGATGGTCTCCTCCTCGGACATCACGAAGCAGTTACACTGACGGCGCCTGCCGGTCCGCGACGAGGACGCCGACCTGTTCGGACACCATCTCGACGGCCGTGACGGCGTACCCGGCGTCGGTAAAGGCGTCGACGAGGACGCCGACCGTCGCCGGGTCGTCGACTTCGGGGCTGTAGAAAGGGTCCTCGGGGTTCGGTTCGCCAAAGAACATCACGTCACCGAGGACGATGCGCCGGGGTTCCAGTCCGGCGAGGGCGTCGATGGCCTCGCGCTTCTCCTCGTCGCCCAGGTGATGCATCGCGAAGTTCGAGGTGACGACATCCACGTCGACGCCTTCGGGGACCTGCGGGTCGCGGAACCGTCCCTCGCCGACGGAGACGTTCTCGACGCCGCGCGCTCTGGCTTTCTCCCGCGCTTCGTCGAGCATCCCCTCGCTGATGTCCCGACCGATGACCTCGCGGGCGGCGTCGGCGACGCCGAAGGCGATAGCACCCGTCCCGGTTCCCACGTCGAGGACCACCTCGTCCTCGCGCGGGTCGGCGTGGGCGACGACGAAGTCCGCACAGGCCCGGTACTCCGGCGAGTCTTGGCTCTCGTCGTAGTCGGCGGCGTGGTCCGAAAATCGGTCGGCGTGTTCGTCGAGTGATTTCTTCATACCCGAGGTTACTGCCGGTGCGGTGAAAGGCACCACGGACTCGGACGGCATCACCGAGAATGGGGTGGGACGGAGGGCGAGGGGGAGAGACGGACGAGTCAGGGACGGGGTGAAGGGTGCGTGGGGAGGGGCCACGCGACGGCCGGGACGATACCGACCGCGCGTGTGGGAGCGTCAGCGGGACGAGACGCTAGTTACCGGGGGCGCCGCTCGCGGCCTCGCTCGCGCCGCGACCGTGGGCCGCCGCGTCGGCACCTTCGGCCGCCTCACCGCCGCCCGGTGTCAGGCCGCTAATCGTCTCGCCGAGTCCGTCCGTGGCCTCGCTGGCCCGCGACCCGACTTCGCCCAGGATGTCCCCGACGAAGTCGGGAACCTGTGCGGGCAGGTCTGCGGGCGGCCCGGCCTGCATGGCCGTCTGCGCCGCGTCGGTCGTGAGCGTTACCATCGTGACGGGGTCTGCTTCGAACATCGCATCTCGGCCTTCCGGCGAGAGGGATAAAGTGGGGGGCGGCGCTGAAGCCGATTTCGGGCCGATTTAACGCCGTTTAAGCCGGTTGAAAACCAACTAAATCGGGTTTCGAGGCCATCTACCCCGAGATGCCGGGACGAGCGCGAATAGCCGCGTGCCGCCGCGCGCGAGGCCGACGGGCTACTCCCGCGCGTGCAGGTCCCGCAAGTCGACGGTCTCGGGAACCCGGTCGAGGGCCGACGCGGGCCAGTCGTCGTGGACCAGCGTGAACGCCACGTCGGGGTGACAGTCGACGAGGCGGGCCACGCCGTCGGCGGCCGCCTCGTAGGCGTCGCGGTGCAGTCGGTCCGGTACCTCGGCGGTGAGCGGGTACGTGTCGCCGAGTTCGCGCGGATACGGGCCGAAGGGCGGCCGGACGCCCCACGTCTCGTCGTAGCGGTCGTTGGACCCGCCCTCGGTCAGCAAGACGGTGTCACCGGTAATCTCGAAGCGGTCGAGACGCGACTGGTGGCGCAGGATTTCGGGGCGGCGCGCGCTCTCGGCGGAGGTGTGGAAGAAGGCGTCCTTCGAGACGCGGTCGGTCCGTTCGAGTTGCTCGGCGTGGTCCAACAGCGCCCGGTAGCCGTCGGTCATCGCCGGGTGGCCCCGGGCGCGCACCTCGACCAGTTCGAGGAGGTTCCCGCCGCGGATGGCCTGCCTGACGCGGCGAATTTCGCCGTAGGTGACGTAGAGATTGTGCCGGGCCAGCAAGTCCTCGCGGGCGTCCTCGCCCATCGTGCGGAGTTCCGACGGCGTATGCTCGGTACAGACCGGACACTCACACGGGAAGTAGTCGAGGTCGTCGAGCAGTTCCGTCCCGCGGACGGTGAGATAGCGGTCGTCGCGGGCGTACAGCGCGTACGCGGCGGAGTCGAACAGGTCACACCCCAGCGCCGCCGCCATCGCGAACATCATCGGGTGGCCCGCGCCGAACAGGTGGACCGGCCCCGCCTCGCCGAGGCCGCGTTTACACGCGCTGACGACGTTTGCGAGGTCGGCGTAGCGGTACTCGTTCATCAGGGGGACGACTGCGCCGAGGGGGAACACGTCCAGTCCCGTCGCCTTCGCGTGTGCCCCCGCCTGCTCGCGGAGGTCCGGATACGTCGACCCCTGCACCGGCGCGGTGACCAGCATCTCGCCGGTGTCGACGCCCGCGGCGATTTCGAGGCGCTCCTGTGTGGTCGCGAGTTCGTCTTCTGCCTGCGAGCGGTCCACGTCCGGCGGTGTCGGGATGTCGACGGGCGTCCCGATGTCCGACCCGATGTCGTGCTGGAACTGCAGAATCTCCTCGGTGGTCACGGATATCTCGCCGTACTCGGCGAGTTGGAACGACCCCGAGTCGGTCATGATGGCCCCTTCGAAGTCCAGCAGGTCGTGCAGGCCCCGTTCGAGGGCTGGTTCGCGCAGGTCCTCTGAACCGTGGAGGATGTAGCTGTTCGTGATGAGTATCTCCGCGCCGAACTCGGATTCGAGCGCCGAGGGGTCGACCGTCTGGACGTGCGGGTTGACCACCGGGAGGATGGTCGGCGTCTCGACGGTGACGCCGGCCCGGGGGACGTCCAGTTCGCCCAGTCGGCCCGCGGCGTCGTAGGCACGGACCTCGAAGTTCGTCATTGTCCGTGGTGGGCGGGGGGTGCGCCTAAGGGTTGTGTTCCGGGACTAGCGCTCGAACAGCGCGTAGTACATGATGCCGACGACGGAGCGTCCGTCGCGGACCTCCCCCGACCGAACGTCCGCGAGGAGGTCGTCGAACGTCGTCGTCTCGACGCGGATGGACTCGTTGAAGTCCAGTTCCTGCGTCGCCGACGGTTCACACCCCTCCGCGAGGAAGTAGTGGAACACCGAGTCGGCGTACCCGTTCGCGGGTTCCGCCGTGTAGAGATGCCGGACCTCCTCGGCCTCGTAGCCCGTCTCCTCGCGGAGTTCCCGGTCCACGGCGGCCGCCGGGTCGTCGTCCTCGGCCTCCATACTCCCGGCGGGCAGCCCCCGATTGACGCGCTTGACCGCCTGTCGCCACTCCTCGATGACGACCACCTCGCCGTCGGCGGTGACTGGCAGGACGACCACGCTGTCGCCCTCTCGCAGGAAGTCGAAATCCGTCTCCGTGCCGTCGGGCAGGCGCACGTCCTCGTGGACAACGTCGAACCCCGGACACGTGTAGGCGATTTCGGCGTCGAGCGTCTCCCAGTCGAGGTCCTCGGACATGGACGGGAGTCTGAGACCGACCGACGTAGCGGTGACGATTCCACCACAAGATTGACCCGTCGAGGGGGCGGACTTGTTGACTCGATGAGAGTATCCAGTATCGTCATACTGGCCGGTGCGGTCCTGTTCGTCCTCCCGGTTCCCGGCACGTTCGTCGCCGGTGCACTCGCGCTGTTGCTCGGTGCGGTCGCTCGGTGGCTGGGCGCGTAGCGCGTCTCGATACCGCCGCCGGAAGTCCGGACTCTCCGGACCCGACGGTTATACTGCCGTCACTCGCCGCTCTGTCGTGTCTCCGACAGCCCTGCGAGACGCGCTCGTAGAGCGCCTCCCCGAGTTCTGGTCCGGCCTCGGCCTGTCGCCGTGACAGACGCGTAAGCGGGCGACCGAATACTCACGACGACGCCGTGGCCCGGTGTCGCGTGCGGGTGTCTGGCCGTCCTCGCGGCGGCCGCGGCCTACCGTCGGTAACGCGGCAGACCCGCGCTCACAGTTTCTCCGACGCGCGGGCCTGCTCGGTGCGCCGGGTGGCCTGTTCGAGGCGGTTGCGCGCCGCGTTCGAGAGCGGGTCGGGTAAGTCGTCGCTGGCCTCGCTCAGTCGCGTCGCGACGCGCTGGAGTCGCTCGGCGACCGCTTCGAGTTGCCGGTCGGCGTTCCCGCGGTCACCGGCCCGCGCTCGTTCGGACGCCCGAGTCGCGGCCTCACCCACGGCTTCGAGCGCCTGTGCGAGGCCGCGGACGGAACTCGTTCGGCCGCCGTCATCATCGTCGCTGTCGTCGCTGTCGTCGACCGTCGCCGCGACTGCCGCTCGCGTCTCCTCGGCGATGTCCGCGAGGAACGTCGCCAGCGACGCCTTGCCCGTGTTCGGTTCGGCGATGCGGACCGACTCCTCCGCCGCCGGGTCCGGGTTCACCCGGAACGCCCCGACGGCGTCCTCTGCGTCCCGGACCTCCGTGGTGTAGGCTCCGCCCGAGTGGACGTACACCGCGTCCGGCCCCGACAGCGGCGCGTCGTACAGTCGCCCCGCGAAGTCGTCCTCGACGGCGAGGGCGGTCAGGTCGCTGTCGGCCTCTGCCGGGTCCAGTTCCAGTTTCCGGGCGTTCTCGCGGGCGACCAGCGGAATATCGCCGTCGACGCCCGCAACCGTCGGCCCGCCGTCGGCGCTGACCGACACCGTTTCGCTGTGCGGGGCGGTCCCCGCGCGGTTGACCGTCAGGCGATGCTCGCCGGCGGGCACGTCCTGTACCGCCGCGATGCCGCCGAACGTCGGCACCGCCTCGGGGTCGCTCTCCAGTAGCGTGACCGCTTCGACGGTCGATTGCTCGGTCGTCAGCCCCTCGTCTTCTGGCGCGTCGTCGGTCGTCACCGCTTCGGAGACGGTGGCGACGATAGTGTTGACCGCCGCGGCCTCGCCGATGGCGTCGTAGCGTTCGGCCAGCGCCGCCCGATGGTTCGGTTCGGTGATGTCCGCCGCCGGGTTCTGGTAGCGCGGTTGCCCCCACGGCGCGCCCGTCGTCGTGATGTGGCCCGCGATGGCGTCCTCGCCGAACTTCGGCACCGCGAACTCGAAACTCAACTGCGGGCCGGTGAAGTCGGTGATGGACTCGATTTCGGCCGTCGGGACGAGCGAGTACTGAATGTCGGCGTCGTCGCTCCCCTCCCGGTCCTCGTAGTCGAACACCAGTCCCGTCGTCCGTCCCGGCAGGTCCGACGGCGGCGACGTGAGCGAGTCGAACGACCGCACCGTCAGGTCGTCGCTGACGAGCGAGGACTGTTCGACCGACGGCAGGTCGGAGTGCTCGTACAGCGGCGCACCCTCGTACTCCGGGACGACGTAGGGTAATCGCCCGCCCTCGTCCCGAGGCAGGCCGTACGCCAGCGGGATGGTCGCCACGTCCTCTATCGTCCGGATGGCGCTGTTGGTGATGTCCGCGAGGTCCGTGTCGGTCGGCAACCGCTGGAACCGGTCGGCCTGGTCGTTGATGGAGAGGGCACTGGAGTGCGACCCGAGTTCCGAAAGGATGCGCGGCACGCGTTCGGGGTCCGGGTCCAGAAACTCGTTGTTGGGGACTTTCCGGGAGTGCGAACTGGCGACGTAGAGCTGTGGCTCCCCCGAGTCCGTATCCACGAAGACGTGCAGCACCTCCCAGTCGTGCCAGTGGAAGTTCGTCGTGAACTGGTCGAACGCCGAGTACAGCCAGTACTGGACGACGGCGAGCGGCGAGTCCGCGTACTCGACGACGTGGTAGAACACCGTCGGGTCCGGCGGCGTCTCGCCGGTGAATCGCTCGTGGTACCCGTCGAAGGCGTCGAATCCGTCGACGATTGTCTCGCCGTCGCGTTGACTGGTGTAAGGCCGCGGGTCCGTCGGGAACCACGGTTCGTTCTCGTCGAAGTACAGGGTGGGCGCGAACCGGGCGGCGAGTTCGCTCGCGCGGTCACCCTCGACTTCGGTGGCCGGGCCGTCCTCGCCGCCCTCGAAGAACGAACACCCGGCGAGCGAGGCTGCCGCGGCACCCGCGAGGGAGGCGAGGACGGTCCGGCGGTCGAGCGTCCGGTCCGTCACCGTTCACCGCCCCCGACCCGTCGACGAGCCTGGTAGCGACGCCACTGGTCCATAGCCCCGTCTGGGAAGCACGGGCAAAGTGTCTTCTGGGACCCGTTCACGAGGAGTGAGTGACGGCATCGGGAAGCCACGCTCGAACCGGGCGGAACTCGACGTGTCGCCGGAGGAGGAACCACGGCGACACCAGCACCGCCCCGAGGGCGTTCGCGTACGCGTCACCGAGCGAGAAATACCGACTGGGGAGGAACGACTGGCCGAACTCGATACCGATGCCGTACAGCGCCACGCCCGCGAGCAAGAGGCCGACCCAGCGCAAGCGGCCGTCTCGGTCGGCAGTCGCGTACACCACCGTCGCGGCGAGCGTCGCGTAGGCAACGAAGTGCCGCCACTTGTCCAGCGGGAGTAATTCGGGCTTCGCCGTGTCGACTACGGTCTCAGGTGGTACAGTGAGAATAGATGCGTAGAAGATGAACGCACCGACGGCGGCGACGGCCCCCCAGCGGAGCCAGCGAGGCAAGAGCGGGAGACGAACTGACATGGGTGTTCGGTTGTCGAACCCTATATCTAAACCCTGCGCTAGTACGTCGTGAACCCCTCGGTGTCGAGGTAGTTGTGCGCGACGGTGATGGCGTGGTCGGCGTGGAGCGCCTTCGGCCCCAGCGAGACGCGTTCTTCGGCCGCCTCGGCGAGCAGAGACGCCTCGCGTTCAGTGAAGTCGTGGTGGTCCGAGAGGACGAACACCGGGTCCGTCGGCGTCTCGACGTCGACGACGGGGTCCCCGTCCTCGTGGAGTTGCACGACCGTCCCCTCGCGGGCGACGGCGTCGAGCGTCCCCTCGAATCCGCGCCGGGTGAGCGAGACCCCCGGCGACGTTTCGACCGGGATGTGCCCGATGGCCTCCTCGCGCTCTTCGAGTGCGTTGCGGACGAGCGCCGCCGTCGACCGCTCGTCGGGATTCAGGCGGCGGAGGTCGCTTCCCTCGAAGGAGACCGTGTACTCGTCGGCGAGGACGAGGTGGGCGCGCACGTCCTCGCGGATGGCGTGACTCAGGAAGAACGCGCTGTTGACACAGCGACAGAGGACGTCTAAGCGACCGGCCGCCCCGGCGAGGTCGTCTAACGAGAAGTCGGGTGTCGTGGGTGCGTCGTGACCGACGACGACGAACTGGCGCATATTCGGTGGTGACGACGGGGTGGGTTAGGTGTGTCGAGTCGAACCGGAAACAGACTGGGATCATCAACAAACATCGGACCGCGTTCGCCAGTCCGGACCGGTACCTCGACGCCAGCGAACAGGTCAACGACTTCAACAACATTAACGAGTGGGACGTCAAGAACGGGTCGCTCTACGTCTAAACAATGGACCTCTACAGCGGCACCCACTCTGCGCGACTCTCGCTGCAGACCGGCACTGGCGGGAGTCTTGAGGTCGGCCGGGAGTTCGACGACGACTTCGACCTCTCGGACCGAGCCCTATCGCTGGACCAACTCCGCGACCTGCAGGACGTCGGATGGGGAATCGGGATCCACACGGTCGACCGTGAACGGTTTATGGACCTCAACACCGACGCGGTCCGCTCGCAAATCGGCGGCGCGAAGGAGTTGCTGCTTGAACGCGGGATCGAGAACGGCGCGAGCACGTTCGTCTATCCGTGGAGCAGCAACGACCCACGAATGTGAGCCATCGTCAGCGAGAATTGAGTTATGCGAACGGTTATCCGACAGATTGGCGTATGTGAAGCGAACCACTCCTATGCGCATCCTGCAGGTGAACAAGCTCTATCATCCGGCCATCGGTGGGGTTGAACACGCCGTGAAGCAACTCGCGGATGGCTTCCACAGCCGAGGTTACGATGTGTGTGTCCTAGCTGGAACAGACCGCGTTCAAGGCACCAGAGAGCGCGTTGACGGTGTCCCTGTTCGTCGCATTGGGACCATCGGGACCGTCCTCTCAACCCCACTCGCCCCGACGTTCCCTAGCTCGCTCGCCGACGCAGCTGCTAACGCCGATGTTGTCCACTACCACCTTCCAAATCCGCTGGCGGTGGTGAGCCACCTTCTCGTCCGCCCCGACGCGCCGACGATAGTTACCTATCACAGCGACATCGTCCGCCAGGCCCGGGCGCTCCGGCTCTACCGCCCGCTGCTGGAGCGGGTTCTCGCCGATGTCAACCACATCATCACTACCTCCCCCCGCTTGCGGAACAACTCAACTTTGCTGGCCCCACACGTCGGGAAGACGAGCGTCGTCCCACTAGGTATCGACCCCGAGGTGCGCGACGCCGATCCCGTCACGGACCCGCGGATAGAGGGGCGTCCCGTCGTGCTGTTCGTCGGCCGGCTGACCTACTACAAGGGCGTTGAGTACCTCGTGCGGGCGGCGGCGCAGGTTGAGGACGCCGTCTTCGTCGTTGTCGGCGAGGGTGACCGGCGCAGGGAACTCGAAGCGCTGGCCGACTCGCTGGGGGTCGCCGACCGCGTGGTCTTCCCCGGCTACGTCCCGGACGACGACCTCGACCGGTGGTATGCCGCCGCCGACGTGTTCGCGCTCCCGTCCGTCGAACCGAGCGAGGCGTTCGGCATCGTCCAGCTGGAGGCTATGGCCCGCGGACTGCCGGTTGTCAATACCGACCTCCCGACGGGCGTTCCGTGGGTGAGCCGGGATGGCGAGACCGGATTGACAGTGCCGCCGCGGGACAGCGAGGATCTGGCCGATGCGCTCGCGACGCTCTTGGGCGACCCGCACCTGCGGGCGGAGTGCGGCGCCGCAGCGCGGCAGCGGGTCCGCGAGATGTTCACCCTAGAAGGGATGTTAGATGGAGTCATGGCAGTGTACGGGGACCTGAACATCGAAGGATAGAGAATGCATCGGTCGGCGCACTGGGCAGATCTACGCCGACGCAAACCACGGGAGCCCGGTTACCCGAATCCCGCACAGATTTATACTGACGGGACGCTGATGCTGTTCGTCCAAGGCGTTCCACCCAGCGGCGCCACAAGAAATAATCAGGTAGACAGATAGCATCTGAATAAGTTCTTATCTCCGATTACCCAGCAGATTCCGACGACGGTCGACGGGGTTTTTCAATAACCAGTCAACGATTTCCAGGGTCTAGTCGTCAATTTGGCAGACTCGATCACGCATCCCACCGACAAGGGACAGGGTCTAGGCTCGTATTTTCGGGGCACTGGAAAACGCTGCCTCCAGCGAGACGACCTGCCTCTGCTTTCGGGATCTCAACGACAGCGTAGCGCTCCGCCATATTACCGTCACTGGAACCAGTATCAGTGTCGTTGACAACCGCTGGCGTGGTCCCTACGACCTGACCACCGCAAGCCCGCCGGAGCGGTAAGGCAACCGAGTCGCAAAAGAGATCAAAGGGCTATGGTGACTCGCCATACGTAGCGTGATTTCACTGTTCCACTACCTGCTTGATGTTGTAAGCCGCAACCACCAGTACAAGTTCTCGGAATTCGCCGCATCAAGCTCGCGTAGCTACGGCGTCGCCGAGCACGCGCTTAATCGCCGAGAAGACGGCCTTACATATGCTCGCTAACGGTATCGAGGAGCCGTCAATCCGCACGTTGTGCGCATGATCGATGGGCTGGAACTCACGATGTTTGATCAACGGTCTAGCGTCTTCTTCGCGGAGTTTTTGCGTAAATCTATCCAATGATATCCTTTGTCGGCAGCGAGACTGGTGAGGTCGCCCGCGTTGCGGTGGGCGACCTGCCCACCGAGCTGTGTGTCGCCGCGTTTCTCAGTCGTACAGTGAACGTCCAGAATCGCGTCGCTTTCTGTGTCGACGAGAGCTGTTGGTTTGAGTGTCTGAACGCGGTACTTCATCCGACGACAGTAGTGCTTGCTCGCGTTTTCGCGGTCGAAAATTATCGCGTCATAGCAGCGTGACCGCTCGAGTCGTGCAGCTGCGCCGAGAGGAGCATCAACACTCGTCAGATTGATATCTTGATTCTGTCAAACCACTCCACTAGCGTCGAATGGTCTGGGAGATCAGCCGCTTTGAGGCAGAGTTACCTAAGTATTTCTGGCATTTCGCTCAGCATATCTAACGCGTCTCAGTAGGATTTTCCTAGGTAAACCCGAAGGCAGTACAGCGACTTCGCCTCGCTCACCACGGCATTTTTAGCCAACTGAACGACTTTGCTCGTGAAGTAAAATAATACCTACATATATCATCGGTGATTTCCCGCTTTAATTCTCTAGTTCTGACAGTAGAAGCCGATGCTATCCAGCGGTTCACCAGAGCCAATGAAAGTCAAAGCTGGAACTGGGATGTTTCGATAGAACTTTTCACCGGCCTAAATTTCAGGGACTGGCCACCCGCGGACTTTAACGGAACAAGGACCTCTCGTAATGACTAGAACGGCATCAATAAACCTTAATAACTTTGTCACCAACATGAAACCGTTAATCAAGTAGAAATGATAGTAGTAGGTTCCGTATTGGACTCTCGTGATATTCATGTGGGCAAGGGATTCTATGCTATTGTGAGTTTATTGTTATATTTTCTTCTCCGTATTCCGGTTCTGCTAAGTCCATTTCCTGCATGGTATCGGCGCGCTGTGCAGGAGAACATGCTTGAAGTGGCTCGTGACACTGCTGTCCATGGCCATCCGATTCCTGGTGGCCACGGCTCGTATTCATTTGCCGGCGCGAATTTACATGGTGTATTAGCCTGGTGGGTGCCGTTCTTCGGGTTGGAACCCTGGATAATTAGAGTAGTGACAGTTATCGGTGGCGCGGCCTCAATATACGTCTTCTACAAAATACTACGAAGACTCGGAGTGTCTATGTTAGGAAGTTACGCTGCCGCCACTATCATGATTCTAAATCCACAGCACATCTTGATGAGTGCTGTCGGAACGCCATACGTTATCGACCTCCTGTTCGGACTTCTTGGAATACTTATATACCTTCAATTCCTCGACACGGAGAACCGACGCGAACTGATTCTGAGTGCGATCAGTGTTGGAATAGGCACGCTGAATCATTTCTGGACGGGCATTGTTGCATTGCTGCTTGTACCGCACTATTCGTTGACTTCCGCTAGGTCATGGCAAGCGGCCTTCCGCTTGCTTTGTACCTATGCCGTCGCTATGCTGCCAGCACTGGCCCTCTTTTTGTATTATCAGACGTTACCGAGTGCCTCCGACTATAGTGGATACATGATCCAAAATTCCGCTGGCAAACTGATTAAACCGGAGTTCTACACGACATGGATAGAGTACGCTGGAATGTATGCTCCGTCCGTGCACCCACTATTTCTAGCAGGTATCGTCGCCCTAGGAATCGCATCAGGCTACGCTGGACCAGACTGGGCTGTGATGAAAGGATTGCTTGCAGCAGGCTTGGGCGTGTTGATTGTGTTCCCCGGCGGATTCCTGGTCCACGACTACTACCTCTGGCTTCTTGTTCCTGCAAGCGCCGGGATACTGGGCATCATCGTTGATCGAGAGCTTAGGACTGCCGGACCAGCTTCTCAGTGGTCTGCCCGCCGATGGGCGGTCGGTGCGCTCATGATGTATCTCACATTCAGGTCAATCAAGTCGCTATTGGGAATATTTGTCCTCACCGCCTAACCTGAAAACGCACCTACGATTGCAGTTTGGACGCTGGCAGGTGCACATTCCGATTATAGTTCACGACCGCGAGTTATTCATTCATGCTCAATAGTAACCATCGTAAAGTCGACCGGGATTATACGCAACGACGGCTATGGGTTGTCACGGCAATATCGGGTGTGGGAGTAGCAACTCCCCTTTTTGTCATTACCCCGATGAAACCAGACAGCTAGTACTGAAGACACTTTCCGGCCACAGGGTAGTATCCCGGTCGTTGATTGGTGTGAACAGATTACATGTGCATACGGCGTCGGCTGCTGGCGATCCAGTCGGTACAGCGCTGCTCCTGCGAGGACGGCCTCGAAAACTCGAGAGGAGCGGGTGGCGGCCGTTGTCGTCGTGGGTGCCGTGGCGGTCTTCGTCGATGTAGGTTTGGACGGCATCGGCTGTCTCTGGTGGTAGCCCGACCCGCCGCTCGCCGCGGCGCTTGTTCTTCAGTGGTATGCCGCTTCCTGGCCGGGACGGCGGTACCTCAGCGGCACTCCAACTCCTTCGAGAACGGGGTGTGTCGGGCGGTGATCTCGATGATGTTGCCAACGAGATCGGGGCATGAGTGTATTAACCAACATTCACGGGGAAATGGCCGGTTTTGTTGGTTAGCCACTTGCCCGGCAATCGTATATATCCAGATATTTCGAGAACTGTTACCGCCTCCGCCGGGCCACTCGCGCAGTCCCATCCGACGTCGTCGATGTCGTCGCATCTAGTGCAAGTAAGTTCGATTGGTGAACGCCGGAGGCGGTGGTCGACAGCGAAGGCGCGCCATCCGCCGTCTTTCGGTAACTGGCGCTCACCGGACTGACGCTGCGGCTCCGGCCGCGGCGGGGGCCCTTCGAAGTCGTGATCGCGACGGTCTGACCGACACGCGCGGCATTTCGAAGGTGGGTGTTGGCTCGTGGGACGATCTACATCAAGTATCATCGTTGAAAAGTCTCAAAAACAAGAGACAATTATAGACGACATTCCAACATTGTGTTACTCATTATTTCATCGGGATCTGAGCTATGCAGTCCTGATGGGTTTTGGGATCTATGGTCTTCTAGCTCTCTGATTTTGAAATCCATATCGTCAAGGAGTGTGAAAACATCGTATTTGTCATGTCCATATTGGTTCAGTAGATCTGGGTGAATTTCAACAAATAAAACCGTTATATCTGTATCATTGAGTGTGTTTTTCGCACCCAGTAATACTTCGTACTCAAACCCTTCTACATCAACTTTCATCACATCTGGTGCAGCATGCGTTCGTTGATATTCATCTATCGTTATTGTCTCAGATTCGTTCGCGTTTGATTGTTGATCAGTGACACTCGGAGCAGCAGAATCTGTATATCTTATCGTATTGCCTGATTCACTGGAAACAGCTTTCTGATTGATAACTGCGGAGGTCCCATTTTTCTGGAGACTTGCTTTGATCGAGTCGACAAACTTCGAATCCAGCTCAAACGAATGAACTTCGCCATCAATACACACTTCTGACGCAAATAGAGTAAAATAACCCACGTTTGCTCCGATATCGTAGAACACACTATCCTGATGAAGACTTTCAAGAAGGCGATATGTAAAAGCAGGTTCGTGTAATTCCCCACCCATATATCGCGGATAAAACCAGGATTTTGCAATTTGATTGGTGGTGTCAAATGTAACATTCACACCACTACATTCCATTTGCACCTCTGACTGAAATTGACCTTTCAAGTAGTGGTGGCTGGGAATAAAATTGCGCAAGTATCGTCTGGATGCTAAAAATAGATCCTGAATTCCCTCCTCTTTCGCAATTTGATATGATTTTTGAATTAGATTTTTCCTTCCATATCCACCTTACAATTGCTCTCAGTAGTGAATAATGTATAACTACGCATTAGGTTTAAGGGGTACTAACGGTCCGAAATTTCAATACGGGTCGACAGACATTCTCAGAGCATGCCACCGAATATCCTCGTTCTTATTATGGATTCTGTACGGGCCGCCAACTGCAGTCTCAATGGCTACCATCGCGACACGACGCCATTTCTTTCACATACTTCTGGTGTGAACTTTTTGCAGGCACGGGCTCCGAGCAACCTCAGTTTGCCGAGCCACGTTTCCATGTTCACCGGCGTAGAGGCAACAGATCATTCACTTCATGGTCGCGATCGCGCTCTCGTGCATGGGGACACCGTCTGGAAATGGCTCCAACAAGAAGGATACGAAACGGGCGTGTTTTCCAGAAACGCATTCATTACGTTGCCTGAATACGGCCTGACGGCAGGGTTCGACACAATCAAGAGCGATTTTTCGACCGAAGAACCGCCATTCCCGTCGGGCCTCAATCCAACTGAGTTATCGGGGATGAATCCACAGTCGTATCTCTCTGTCTGTCTCGACAATCCGAACCCGGTACCATCGCTGTTGAACGGTGTTGCGATGAGATACCGTGGGTCTCCATTTCTCCCATCACGGTTTCAGTACCGCCCGAAGCCAGTTGGTAAGGCGGTCGCACAGAGCTGTCTCGATTGGATCGACGAAACGACCGATCCGTGGGGTGCGTGCCTCAATTTTACCGACGCTCACCAGCCATATCTCCCGACGCCAACACACAATCTGTGGGGCCCCGTGCCAAATAGTGTGTATCGTGGCAAAACGGACATCCGATGGGAGCTGATCGCCGGCAATCGGTCGTGGGAGCAAACCGAGATACTTGAGGATTTGTACGACGGAGCAATCCACCAAACTGATGCCGCAATTCAGATCCTGTTCAAGTCACTAGAGGCAACGGACGAACTCTCTGACACACTCGTCGTCGTAACCAGCGACCACGGTGATTGTTTCGGCGAGGAATGTGGACTTCGCGATGTTCGACACCTTACCCACACTGGCGGTGTACCAGAGGAACTACTCCATGTGCCGTTGCTCATCAAAAACCCGAATGAAACCGGCACGGAGACCGTCGATGGCATCACCTCATTAACACGAATGCCTGCTGTCATTCGAAAGGCAGTGGCTGGCGATGCCCGGCCTAGTGATGCAATGATCCACGACAAGCCAGTTATCGCGTCTGCAGATCACGATCTCCGGTACGCTCCGATCGAGGTCACTGAGGCTCATGAATACGTCGAGAATCTCTCCGGCAGAGCAACTGCCGTCTACGACAAAGCCGCTGGTAGAAAGTACATCAAGTGGGGCGACGACACAGCTGTCGTTGATGTATCAACTGGCGAAATCATCGCAGAACAAATCCCGGAAGAGATGAGCCAGCATATGCAGGCATCTCCATCTGATATTGGCGGCGAGAAACGAGCGATCGGTCAGGAGGCAAGGGAGCGTCTTGCTGATCTCGGCTATAAATAAGCCTGTTAGGCGTCAGCTGCTTAGCTGATTATTTTTGCACCGTAGCTACTTCACACTTATTTTGGCGCCACCGAAACCGGACGGCTATGGGTTAAGATACCGTCCGACTGCAGGGTAGTATCCCCAAGTCGGAGTATGAGGACTTGTTAAATAAGTTTCCCGCCTCGGCTGAGGTAAGCGACAGCAATCTACTTCGAGCGATGGTTGATGGGCTCAACCGGCTTGAAGAACTGGAGGAGATGCGAGCGACTGAACCAATCCGAGCACCTCAAATTGTGAGAGGTTCGTCGATTCGACCTGTACACGGATGGATTCAGGGGACTGCGTCGGCATCACGCTGATGAGTTCGCCCGTCTCGATGTGCCTCGCCTTTGGAAATCCTGGTCGAAACGTGAAGTCCGCACCAAGTTCATCGTTCTCGTCGTCCGCTGCATACATCCCGAGTTTGTACTCGTTCATCGTGCCGTCGAACGTGGCCGAAGGTAGGGTATCTATCTTGCCCGTCCAATGCGTCGAGCGGACTATCTCGTACTCCGTACCGTTGAACACGAACGTCTCGCCGCGGTCTTCGAGGTCCGGTTCGTACTGACTGACCACCGCCCAGTACGGAGAGGGACCACCCTCGTCGAACACGAGGTTCGCACCGATGCGGTGGGTCTGGAGGTCGATGACCTCCTTATGCTGGTCGAGACCCCGGTCATAACTCCTCACCGCCGTCGGTCGCGTACTCGCCGAGCGTCGCAGTCTCTATCGCCGACGTTGTCGCACCCGTGTCGACGCGGTCGGGAGACCACCCCTCCGTCAGTCGGGTACGTTCCTCTGCGTCGCGGTGGCGGAGGTGGGCGGCGGTCACGAAGCCGTCGGCTTCACAGCACTCGCATGACTCGCGGCGGCCGAACGGACCCGGTCGGGACGTTCGCCGTTCAGCCGGAGCCACTGTTCGCGCTTGTCGAGGCGCTGTATGATCGCCGTCCGCGACTGGTCCAGCGGGTTCCGGGCCTCGTCGGCATAGCGGTCGTTCGCGAGGCGCTTCTCGACGGCACGCCACGGGGAGACGCGTTCGAGACTATCGATGTCGTTGATGACGGAGATGACGAATTGCTTCCGACCGGCGCTGGTCAGTAGGTCGGCGTCCAGCCAGGGGCCGGGCCTCGCCAATTCGGTCAGCGAGGTTCGGACAGCGCATCCTGTCCCTGCTGTCGCCGCCCTGCGTCGTCGAGCGCATCTACGCGTCATCCCCAGTAGTGTGCTGGCGGTCCCACTCGAACTCATGATCGAGGGACGCTTTGCCGCTCGCCAGTCGGTCGGTGAGCGTGTCGTCGGGATAGCCGTGGTTGCCAAACTCGGAACTGTCTAACTCTTCGCCTGTGTCGACGCTCCGGTGTAGCTTCGTCCCGTTCTTGTACGTGATAAGGTACATCTCGACGCCGAACCCGTCGACTCTGGTCCCACCGTCGAGGAAGCACTAGCCGCAGTACTCGCGGCCGTCGGCGTGACGCGAGTCGGTCGGACACCGGAGCCAGTTGCCCTGCGTGAGACAGGGGGTTTCGGGCGTCGGCTTCGACATCATGGCCGACACCTCCGACCGTCGTCAGTGGCCGGACAGTGCTGGAGCTGGCCCTCAATGACCTCGCCACAGGTATCGCAGATGAGCCGCTCCCGACGGCCGAGAGACTCACGTGGACCTCCGCCTAAAGCCGCCGCTAAGTGTCATAGAAACCCGAAAAGGGTTTGTAGGTAGTGGGCCGGCGCGAATTCGAATCGCGGTTACGGCCACCCGAAGGCCGAAGGATACCAGGCTACCCCACCGGCCCGTGCGATAGCAATTGAACGAATGCGAGGGCGATTTTTAACCCTTCCGAAACGTGAGCCACGAGTCTACACACGAGCAGAAGACTTTTACCGAATTGGAGTTACTCACAAGTTGAGTAACCGATGACGATTCTCGTCACTGGGGCCGACGGCTACATCGGGTGGCCGACCGCCCTCCGAATCGCGAACCGGACCGACGACCGCGTGCTGCTGGTGGACAACTTCGCTCGCCGCGAGTGGGTCGAGGAGGTCGGCGCGACCAGCGCCACCCCCGTCGCGTCCATCGACGAGCGACTCGACGCCGCCGAGGAGACGCTGGGTATCACGAACATGTCCTTCGTCGAGGGCGATCTCACCGACCGCGCCGTCGTCGACGAACTGCTGGCGGTCCACGAACCCGACACAATCGTCCACGCGGCCGCCCAACCCTCCGCGCCCTACTCCCAAATCAACGGCGAGCGGGCCAACTACACCCAGCACAACAACCTCCAGTCGACGCGGAACCTGCTGTGGGGCCTCGAAGAGCATGACCTGACCGACACCCACTTCGTCGAGACGACCACGACGGGCGTCTACGGCGCGCCGGAGTTCCCCATCCCCGAGGGCGGCGCGACGATGGAGAACGAGGGCGAACGGGACGACGTGCCGTTCCCGGCGATGGCTGGCAGTTGGTACCACCTTACGAAGTCCCACGACGCGGCCAACATGCGCCTGGCCCACAAGCAGTTCGGCATCCCCATTTCCGACGTGCGGACGGCCATCACCTACGGGACCGAAACCGCCGAGACGCGCGAAGACGACCGTCTCAAAACCCGGTTCGACTTCGATTACTACTTCGGGACCGTCGGCCACCGCTTCTGTGCCCAAGCGGTCGCGGGCTACCCCGTGACGGTGTACGGCAAGGGCGAACAGCGCAAGCCGTTCGTCTCGCTGGAAGACGCCGTCGAAGGCCTCGCGCAGTTGGCACTCGGCGACCACGAGGACCGGCCGAACGGGCTCACGGTGTACAACCAGGTCACCCGCGCCATCAGCATCGTCGAAATCGCCGAGACCATCGCCGAGGTTGGCGGGGAGTTCGAACTCGACGTGGCCGTCGAACACTTCGAGAACCCGCGTGACGAGGACGAGACCCACAAGATGGAAATCGAGAAAGCCCGCTACATGGCCCTCATCGACGGGCAGTCCCAGACCTTCGAGGAAGGCGTTCGGGACATCTTCGGGACGTTGACCCGCTACGCCGACACCATCGAGGCCCACGAGGACCGGTTCCTGCCGGGCGTGCTGGAAGACGACGAAGAATGAGCACCGACATCTTGGTCACAGGGGCCTGCGGCTATATCGGGAGCGACCTGATTCCCCGTCTGCAGGCAGATAACCGTGTGGGAGACGTGGTAGTCCTCGACAATCTCTCCTCAGGGTCTCCCCGAGCGCTCATGGGTGCTGTCGACGGCAATCTGGAGTTCCGACGCGGCGACGTCCGGGAGTATGGTGACGTCGAGAGTGCGATTCGGGGTGTCGACACGGTCGTTCACCTTGCAGCCATCACTGGTGCGTCCAGCACTCACGATCGACGGGACGAGACGGTCGCTATCAACTACGACGGCACAGAGAACGTGCTGAAGGCCGCCGGAAAGTTGGGCGTCGAGAGCGTCGTCTTCGCCTCCTCGTGTAACGTCTACGGGCGGGCGACGAGTACGGACATCGACGAGACGGTCGATCCGGACCCCATCAACCCATATGCCGAGACGAAACTCGACTCCGAGACACTGTTGCGGGAGTACTGCGAGGAGTTCGGCATGGACGGCACCGCCCTGCGAATGGCGACGAACTTCGGCTACTCGGCGGGCGTCCGGTTCAACCTCGTGGTCAACTACTTCGTGTTCCGAGCGCTCACAGGCCGAACGCTCACCGTCTACGGCGACGGGTCGAACTGGCGGCCGTTCATCCACGTCTCGGACGCCGCCCGCGCCTACAAACATGCTGCTCTCGAACCGGGCGAGTGGGACGAGACGGTGTACAACGTGGGCGACAACGATCTGAACTACCAGATATCCGAAATTGCCGACATCGTCGACGAGGAGGTCGGCGCGGTCGACGTGACCTATCTGGAAGACGAACATCCCGGTCCGTCGTACCACGTCAACTTCGACCGACTTCGGGAGACGGGATTCGAACCGCAGACCACCCTCCGAGAGGGGGTTCGCGACCTCGCACGGAGATTCACCGATGCCTGAACGAGCAATAGACACACCACACGTCGCTATCACGGGCGCGGCTGGCTATATCGGTAGCCGCGTCCTCGTCGAACTGCAAGACCAACACCCCGACTGGGAACTTACCGCCATCGACAACTTCTACCGCGGCGACCTGCGAACGGTCGGCGGTGTCGAGGTCCAGCACGTCGACATCCGGAATCGCGATCGTCTGGAAGACGCGTTGGACGGGGCTGATGTGGTGCTCCACCTCGCGGCGATATCCGGTGTCGACGACTGCGACGAGAACCCTGATCTGGCCTACGAGGTCAACGTCCAGGGTACCGAGAACGTGGCGTGGTTCTGCCGGAAGACAGGCGCCGCGCTGGCGTTCCCGTTCTCGATGGCCGTCATCGGCGATCCACAGGAATTTCCCATCACTGTCGACCACCCGCGAGACCCAATCAACTGGTACGGGCGGACAAAACTGCTCTCAGAGCGCGCTATCGATACGTTCGCCGACGGTGCGTTCCCAGCCCATCAGTTCATGATATCGAACCTCTACGGCGGCCACGAAGTGGGCGGCGACCTCGTCTCGAAGGGGACGGTCATCAACTTCTTCCTCGGCCGCGCGCTCGCCGGGGAGACGCTGACCGTCTACGAACCCGGGACACAGTCGCGGAACTTCGTCCACGTGAAAGACATCGCTCGCGCGTACGTCCTGAGCGCCGAGCGACTGCTGGACCAACGCGAGGCAGGCGAGACGGGCGTCGAGAAGTTCGAACTCGCCAGCGACGAGGACCCCAGCGTCCACGAGGTGGCCGAACTCGTTCAGTCGGCGGCGGCCGACCACGGCATCGACGTCGACGTGGAACTCGTCGAGAACCCCCGTGCTGGCGAGGAGACGCTGGTCGACTCCTTCGAGGTCGACACCTCGCGGGCGGCGCGCCTCCTCAACTGGGAGGCCACCGAGACCGTCGAGGCGACCGTTCGGGCGGCGCTGGACAGCCGTCAGTGACAGTCGAACTACAGTAACCAGAACTTACAAGCGGGATTGCCCGCTCCCTTCGGACGAATGGACCTCGACGCTCGTTTCGCTGACCGTCCGGTGTTCGTCACCGGTGCCGACGGGTTCGTCGGCTCACACCTCACCGAACGCCTTGTCGAGGCCGGTGCGAACGTCCACGTGTTCGTCCGGGCCACCTCCAGCGGCGAACTCCGGAACATCCGCCACCTCAGAGACGACATCACCGTCCACCGTGGCGACCTGCGGGACAAACACTCCGTCTCACAGGCGCTGGCCGCCTTACAGGAGTACGACGAGAGCATCATCTTTCACCTGGCGGCGCAGGCCCACGTCGGCGAGTCGTGGGACCGGCCCTACGAGACCATCGACACGAACGTCACGGGAACGTTGAACCTCCTGCAGAGCGTCGTCGACCTCGACTTGGACATCTCGAAGTTCGACACCGCCGGGACCAGCGAGGAGTACGGCAACGTCAACGAGGAGATGGCCGAGAAACACGACTTCGAGGACGACGGCCGCGTCCTGTTGAGCGAGCGCTCGCCGGTCAATCCGACGAGCATCTACGCCACGTCGAAACTCGCCGCCGATTTCCTGACGATGAACTTCTACGACGCCTACGGCCTGCCGGGAGTCACGACCCGGATGTTCAACAACTACGGTCCCCGACAGAACCCCCGCTACATCACGGGGACCATCATCACGCAAGCGCTGGAACGCGATATCGTCGAACTCGGGAACCTCACGCCGAAACGGGACATGTGCTACGTCACTGACGGCGTGCGCGGGCACATGCACGTCGCCCTCGACGGGAATCCCGGCGAGGAGTACGTCTACGGTCACGGCGAGAATATCTCGATGCGGGAGTGGACGGAGACCATCCTCTCGGTCGGCACGCAAGAGGGCTACTGGGACGACCCCGAAATCGTCCAGCGCGAGGACCGGTACCGGCCCGGCGACAGCGACGTGGAGGAACTGCTGGTCGGGTACGAGAAACTCAACGCGGAGACCGGGTGGGAACCCGAAGTCAGTTGGCGCGAGGGCGTCCGCCGGACCATCGAGTGGTACGCGAACAACAAGGAGACGTGGTACGGTCGGGTCGACTGGCAATGAGCGGCGACTACTGGGCCGAGAAGACGGTGATGGTCACGGGCGGCGCGGGCTTTCTCGGCAGTCACGTCGTCGACGAACTCCGTGCTCGTTCCCCCGACGTCGACGTGTTCGTCCCGCGGAGCGACGAGTACGACCTGCGCGAACGGGCGGCTATCCGGCGGGCGTTCGTCGAGTCCGACGCCGACGTGGTCCTCCACCTCGCCGCCACCGTCGGTGGCATCGGCGCGAACGCCGAGAATCCGGGGCGGTACTTCTACGACAACGCCATCATGGGCATCGAACTCCTCGAACAGGCCCGGAAGTTCGACGTGGAGAAGTGCACCATACTGGGGACCATCTGTTCGTACCCGAAACACACCCCGGTCCCGTTCAGCGAAGACGACCTCTACGAGGGCTACCCCGAGGAGACGAACGCCCCCTACGGCATCGCCAAGAAGGCCCTGCTCACACAGTCGCGGGCCTACCGCGACCAGTACGACTTCGACAGCATCTACCTCCTGCCGGTGAACCTCTACGGCCCGCGCGACGACTTCGACCTCGAAACGGCCCACGTCATCCCCGCCATCATCCGGAAGTGCATCGAGGCCCGCGAGGCCGGTCGCGAGTCGATAACCGCGTGGGGAACCGGCGACCCGACCCGCGAGTTCCTCTACGTTGAGGACGCCGCCGAGGGCATCGTCGACGCCACCGAACGCTACGACGGCGGGGACCCCGTCAATCTGGGGAGCGGCACGGAGATATCCATCCGCGAGTTGGTCGAGACCATCGTCGAGGTGACCGGATTCGAGGGCGAGGTGGAGTGGGACACCTCAAAACCGGACGGCCAACCGCGGCGTCGGTTGGACACCTCTCGGGCCGAGGAGCGCTTCGGATGGACGGCGTCGACGCCGTTCGAGGAGGGGTTGGAGCGGACTGTCGAGTGGTACGAGGCGCATCGACGGACGAAGACATAACCGTCAACGGACGCCCCATCATACGCTACTGGCACGGTAGCGTGACCCGTGCGGGGCCGCCCCGGTGCCCTACGAGAGGAGCGAGCGATGGAGGGTGACGGTGTCGGCACAGACACGCCCCACATCGTGTCGCTCTATCCAGTAGGTGCCGCGTGGTTCTGACCACTCTTCGCCAATCGCTCGCCTGAGCGTCGACAGGGAGCGTGTGTCGAGTATCCGGACGATATCCGCCTCGGACAACTCCGGAACATCGACGGTGAGGAGGGCTGGCGTACCGAGAACTATCGCTTCGAGGACCACACGTGGGAATCCCTCGCTAACGGAGGGGAGGACGAGCATCTCTGCGCCGTCAATAACCTGAAGGGCATCGTCGTGTGGTCGCGAGCCCAGATGCACGGCGCCCTCAGGGAGCGAGCGAACGAGCTGTCGTCCTGCCTTATCGACAGGGTTACCCAGAATCACTACCGGAGGATTGCTGTCCATCCCCGAGATCGCCTCGACGAGAAGCGGGGCACCTTTCGCGGCCGAGATATCACCAACGAACGCCAGATAACGCTCCGGCAGTGACGAGGCGAGCCGTTCGTTCCTGTCGTAGGTCCGTATCCCGTCAATGTCGACAGGGACGGGGATTTCGACGAGCCGATTGAGCGCGATGTTGCTCTTCCGACGACACCGCTCGTGGATACCCCTCGACCCACAGATGACAGCCGCAAAACCCGGAGCAGAAGGTGGAATCGTGCTCATGTCCCGAACGTCGAGTACGAACCGACACCGTGTCACGGCACGCAAAACACGAAAACCCCAGTCAAGAGGAAGGTTATAACCAAGTCGACCGACGAAGGTGACCGTCGAGTGGATCTGGACAACGGTTTCCTGGTAGGTAAAACAGTACCACGTCAGCGCCATCAAGAGAATGAGCTGTTTAAGTAGAAACGAAAACGGCCGAAGGAGGGTGCCACGGCTGCTCGTCCGCGGTAGGATGCGGTACACCGTCCGGTTACCATTAGTTTCGCGGAACGGTCGTGACGGGTGAACGGTTGTCAGAACGGACAGCGAGCGCACTGCCTCACTCTCTTTGAGTTCAGCCGAAAGGAGCCGGTAGTAGGTCGCCGCACCGCCGGTATCTGGCGGATATTTGGGTGTGACGATGGCGAGGTCGTAGTCATTCATGTGTTAGATCGTCGTAGAACTCACGTAGCTGTTCGCCGACGACAGCTGGCCGGTAGCGCTCGTAAGCGCGATGTCTGCCGTTGTTTCCTAGTTCCGTTCGTCGAACCTCGTCGCAAAGGAGGTTCTCAATGGCCCTAGCTAGGTCCAAGGGCGACCGTTCCGGAACGACAAGCGAACTCTCCCCTTCAGAGACGACGTAGGGCAACCCCCCGACGTCCGTCACGACAGTGGCCGTACCGCAGGCCATCGCCTCAAGAACCGCCATGCCGAACTGCTCCTCGTTGTTCGGCATCGTCACGCTCGGTAGTACTGCTACGTCCGCGAGGTTGTAGAGTGTCGGCATCTGAGTGTATGGAATCCGCTCGCGCCAAACGATGCGCTCACTTTTGGCGATACGCGCGCTGGCCTCGTCGTCAAGTTCGTCGGTCCCCAGCAAGACGAGGCGAGCATCTTCATTCTCGATGCGCTCGAACGCACTCAGGAGGTCGTAGGTCCCTTTCTGCTCGCAAAGGCCATGAACGAACAGCACGTTTCGGGTTGAGTTCAGCTCGGTCGGCAGACTGACATCCGCCGGCCGGGCGTCCTCAACTGGTGCGAACCGCTCTGTGTCTATCGCGTTTGGCAGTACGGTCACCTTCTCATGAGGGACACCCTCGTGGATCAGCGCGCGTCTTCCAAGCGGTGTCGTAGTCGTAATACCGGCCGCGCGCCGGTTGACGTACTGTTTCGTCTTCCAGAGGAGCGGGTTGCGCTGGTAGAGGGGATAGGGGATATTCTCGCCGGTGCTGAACGCGAACGCCGTATCCGTGCCACGCGTCGCGCGCGCAGCCTGGGCCGAAAATAGATTGAAGTTCTCACTGGTGTGGAGTACGTCGAACCGCTCTATCAGGTCCCCGAGTCCGACCATGTAGTCCGAAGGGAACCGAAGCTTCCTGACCGCCCGCGAAATAAAGTGGTCGTACCCAAATAGGTTGAGCCAGCCGTCCGGCCACGGGAGCTGTTCAACCGGCATTGATAGGGAGTCGGTGTCGAACCGCGGCGGGTCGCTTTCGAAGGCAACGACCCGGTGGTCTGTCTCATTGTGGAGGTACTCCCACGGACGGACCCCGTCTGGTCGGAGATACGGACCCCGAATCAGAGCGATATGGGCCATTCGTTAAGGAGTTAGCGGGAGCTATCTTAAAATTCGCGTCTGCAATCCTCAGTGCGCGCCGTATGTTGGCTTTATTACTACGTGTAGACAATGTATGAACCATGCGTATTGTGGTTATTCCGTTCGGGTTCTTTTCCGATGACCTCTCTTCACCATCGCTTGCGGACTTCTCTGCCCCGCTAATCGCGGACCGAATCAGCTTGCTCACCGACGAGTTTGACGACGTCACGCTCATCGCTGGCTGGCAGGAGGGCGAGTCCATGGTCCGGCATCCAGACGGGAACAGATATGTCACTATCAGAACGACCGGGAGAGCATCAATAGTGAAATACCTCTATCGGGCGGTCAGGGAACTTGGACGACATCGGGACGAGGAGGTTGCGGTCGTCAACTTCAACCCGCATATCCCGGGTTGTTTGCTCGCTGCGTACTGTGACGCTGTCGGCATCCCGTTCGTCACGTACTTCATCGGACTGCCAGAAGGGAGTCCGGGGGCATTCGATAAGCATCTCTACACGTTCCGGTTCCTGTTGCGACGGTCGGACGGCCGAATCTGTCTCACACCGAAGGCCCGTGACCGGTTACAGGAACTTGCTGGTGTCGATATCGAAGTGGTCCCCAACGGTGTCCACCCGATGTTTCGACCCGATGCGAAGGTTGATGCCGAGGAGAATCTACTGCTGTACGTGGGCCGGTTCGCACCCGAAAAGCGACTCCCCTTACTCGTCCGTGCATTCGCCCGGGTTCGGGAACGCGGGGTCGACACGCGTCTCGTCCTCATCGGCGCACGGCGGGAAACCGCCAAGACAGAGGTCAAGGAGCTCGCGGCGGAGCTCGGCGTCGCGTCAAGCGTTGAGGTGTACGGCCGTATTCCTAGGGAATCGGTGCCGGAGTGGATGAACCGCGCACGGTCGGTCGTACTACCTTCCCGCGATGAGGGGTTCGGGATGGTACTCATGGAAGCGATGGCCTGCGGGACGCCACCAATTGGGATGGACAGTGGCTCGGTCCCGTGGGTCATCGACGATGCCGGGCAGCTGTGTGCGGACGAAGACGAATTGGTGGACGCCCTCGAACGGATCGTTGCCGACGACGACTACTACCGACAACAGCGGGAGCGAGCACTTAACCGGGCGTCGAAGTTCACCCGCGAGCAGTGGGGAATAAACATCCGAAAGGCAATCCTGAACTCTGTCGCCTGACGGGCTTCGATGACATCACACTGCCAGCCTCACGGCCGCACTGTCACGGTACCTCGGTCCGCCTCGCTATGGTACACTGTGGCACCCGACAGCAACAGGCCGACGGTCAGCCAGAGTATCTTCGTATAAGAGCCGTCGAATAGCATCAGTTCGACGCTTACTCCAGCGTAGGCGGCTAGAAGCGTGACCCAGAGGAACGGGGTACGGGATCGGCAGGCTGTCTGCAGGCCGGTTCGGAACGCGAGGGTATAGACGGCAAGAAACAGTACGAATGCGAGCGGGCCGAACGAGACCAAGATGCTCAGGACACCGTTGTGGATGACCTCCGTGCCGTAGGCGTGAAAGTACGACGCACGTCCGATGCCAATGAGCGGCGACTGGAGGTATACGGAAAATGCGGTCCGGTACGCGTGGAGCCGGGAGTAGAGTGTCAACGGATCAATGGCGATAAGCCAGCGTGCGACGCCGACCATGGCGAACGGTACGGCGATAACAGCGACCGCCAGAAGCGAGTAGCCGAAAGCGGGTCGAATGCGTCCCCAGATGATGTTAAGAGCTTTGTACGCCAGAATCAATCCCACCACCGAACCGACGGCGAGCCACGAACTCCGGCTCTGTGAGATGAACACCGCAAGCAGGAAGACCGGGAGTGCGCCAAGCGCCCACCAGTTGTCGAACTGGTCAGTCTCGTAGAGGAGGTACGCAGTCCCGAGGGACATGTACATCCCGAAGTTCCCATAGTCCATCGGTACGCCCAGTGTCCGGCGAAACGGAATCTGATATCCGAAGATCCATCTCGGTTCGATGACCGAATCGCCGAACTCGACGAGCCCAACGGAGTGAAGGACGGTGAGGACTGCGACGATCAGGAGAGAGACACACAGCAAACGTAACAGCACGTAGATATCCCGGCGGGAGTCAACCGTGAGCAGAACCGAGGCCAGCAAGAGGAGGTTCCCCAAGCGGGTTCGGGCCCAGATGGCACCGGCTAGCGGTTGGACGGCGTTGGGGATCGCGGCCACCTCCACACCGAAAAGGATACACAGCCCGAAAAGGCCAAGCAAGGCCGTCCGCTGGATGTCGATCGCCCCCCGCTCCAGCGCGCTGACGAGTACAGCCGACGCCGCCACCAGCAGAAAAATGTCAGGTAAGGATAAGAACCAGACGAGGTCGAGTCCGGTAAACGGGGTCGTAGCGACCGCAGCGCACGTGAGCTGGAATCCACGTCTCCTTCGCACAGGAGTGGTAGCGTGATTTGGGTCTTGAATATTTCGATTATTTCACCAATCCATATCCACATACTTACCACAGAATGCCGCCATCGGAAAACTCGCCGAGACCGCTGGCGATCCGCCGGCCTCTGCATGTCAGTCGCTACGGTCTGCCGACGCCGGCGTACCGCAAGCCGGCCGCCCGGATGGCGTCCGCATCAAGCACGTTCCGTCCGTCGACGACGACCTCAACGCCCCTGTCGGCCAATCGTTCCGGATCGAGTCCGCGGAACGCCTCGTGGTCTGTGACGAGGACAACGGCGTCAACCGGTTGATATGGTGACTCGACCGTCGATTCGGAGGGCAGCAGCGGGTCGTACGTGTGTATGCTGACGTCGTAAGTCTCCAGTGCAGTCCGGATCGGGAAGTACGGGCTGTTCCGCGTGTCCGGGATATCGGGCTTGAACGCCTTGCCCAGAAGCAGCACCGATGCATGCTGGGGGAGCCGACCCGACCGAACCAGATAATGGATAGTCTTGTCGGCGACGTACCGTGGCATCTTATCGTTGATTTCCCGGGCTGTCTCTAGGAAGCGGCTATTCAGGTCTTTCGAGGTTGCCTTCTCGATGAGGAAGTACGGGTCAATGGGGATGCAGTGCCCCCCGACGCCTGCGCCGGGCGAGAACCGCGTGAAGCCGAACGGCTTGGTATCCGCGGCGTCGAGAACCTCGGTCGTATCGATGCCGAGTTGCTCCAACGTCGTCGCGATCTCGTTGACGAACGCAATATTGATGTCGCGGTACGCATTCTCGATTATCTTCGAGGCCGCTGCTGCGGCCGTCGAGGAGACGGGGTGGATGGACGCATCCAAGAGCCGCTCGTAAAAAGTCACCGCGGCGTCAAGCCCGCTGTCATTGTCGGCGCCGACGACCCGGGGAATCTCGGCGAGCGACCACTCGTCGTTTCCGGGGTCAATACGCTCGGGAGCATGTGCCAGTTGGACATCTTGACCGGGCACGTGACCGAGATCCTCGAAGGCTGGAGCGACAATGTCCGAGACGGTCCCCGGGGGTATCGTCGACTCGACGACGACGAGTGTCCCACCAGGAGACTCCGGTAGCCCGGTAGCCACCGTCTCACAGACAGCTTGGAGCGCCGAGAGGTCGACGGAGAACGAAGAATCGATTGGTGTCGGGACGGTGACAACGACTGTGTCGGCGCCCGTGACGGCAGCAGCCCCGTCAGTCGTTGCAGTGAACCGCTCGGAGGTGGTGAGCGGAGCGTCTTGGGCCGCCTGGACGACGGTCGAGTCGGTGTCGACACCAGTAACCTCGAATCCTCGTTCGCTTGCCAGCATAGCGACCTCGCTGCCGACGTATCCGAGCCCGAAGACAGCTAGCCGTCGCATATCTATCTACAAACAAGGAGGCAATAAAGACGATTCGATTAAAATATCGAAAGCGATACTCCGATAGCGGATCTGTGAACGGTGTCCATACTGGAGACTAAAGGGCCTTGACCGTCTGGAGGAACGACTCCATACGGGCGCGGTACGTGTGTTCCTGGACTGTCTCGTGACCATTCGCGGCTACCTCCGATAACCGACTCCTGTCGTTGAGCAGGCGATCAACCTCGGTGGCGAGTTCGTCGGGACCGTCGTACATCAAACAGTCGACACCGTCAGTGAACACCTCCTGTTGACCCTCGCTCCTCGTCGTCGCCATAACGGAGCGGACAGCAGGGATTTCGAAGGTCCGCATGTTGTAGTATGGGAGGTTGTGGTCACCGACGACGTTGATTACGATCGATCCGGCGTTGATCGCCTTCGCGTACTCCTCGGCGTCAAGGTGGCCGCCCTTGACACAGGATCGGAGTTCGGGGTCCGAACACCGCTCGTTCCACCAGAGCCCACGTACCTGAAGGTCGTAGTCAGTGAGCGTCCTGAGGATGGACTCGCGTTTGGGGGACCACTGTCCGACAAACGTGATCTCGCAGGCGTAGGCGGGAGTTACCTCCCTCGGGTGATGGACGAACGGGTCGTGTGCGAACGGCAGGTGTTCGACGCGCGCCGCACCCTCAGAGCGGAGTGGGTCGATGAGGTGTCGTCCCCAGGTGTAGACGAGATCGTACGCCGGGAGCGCGTCAAGATACTGTTCGGCTCGTCGGCGTTTAGAACGGACTTGGAAGGGATTGTCCGGATTCCAATTCACCACGGGTGCGTCGGCGATCGTACCGATGCTGGCAACCGTCTCTCGATCAAGTTCGTACCCCTTGATGACGAGGATCACATCAGGATCCACTCGTCGGACCCGCCGCCGTGTGTTGTACTGTACGAGTGACTCGAACAGGGGCGTCGATTTGATTCGTGGGATCGATGCGAGGCGCGTTCCCGGGAGTATCGTGGGGCCAGCACGACTAGCGTAGGCGACTTCGTGGTCCAACTGCTCCAGTGCCCGCCCACACATAAATTCCAGCGCAGGGGAGTGGGTCTTCCCGTAAATGAGGATATTCATAGTGAGTGGTCACTTCCTACGTCAGTCACTGGCATCCGTTCAGCGGTGAGGATGTAGATGTCCTCCGCTGGGACCGCTCCCGCCGTGTTGACGACGGTGTAGCCCAGATCGGCCAGTTCGGTGCTGATAGTCGTCACCGGTGTGTCGTAGGCCGGGTGTGTTTCGACGATAATAATCTGGGGTGTGATTTTGAGGTCACGGATGATCTCCCGCTCGGAGCCTTCACAGTCCATCTCAAGGACATTACACGGCGGAATCGTGGCTGGCTCGATGTGCGTGGCACCGTCGGCTTCATAATCGTTGCCGACGATCTCTTTCGGCGGGCCGACGATGGCATGTTCAACTTGGACCCGGTCTGCCACGTCATTCAACGCCGCCGTGTTCTGAATCGCGCTGACGCGCCGTCTATTCCCCTCATAGGTCAGCACGTGCCCGTCGGGTCCCGCCAGTTGTGCGGCCCGTACAGTCGAGATACCGTTCCCACCGCCGACAATGACGACTTTGTCTCCAGGGTCAACCTGTGACTCGATTGCGGCGAGCAGTTCTACCTCGTAGTCGGGCATGCTGTGGATTGCGGGCGTGCTCCACGGAACAACGGAATCGAAGAGGTGCGGTGCTCTGCTGTCGGGTCCCAAGGCACCGCCGACGGCGATACCGTTGAACTCCGGGTGGGGGCCGCGCACGGGGAGCCATGGCCTAACCAGTCGGTTGTACAGGTGAGTGAACCCTTTTTTCAACAGCCCGACACTTCCGTTCTGACGGTGAATCGCGGCTGCACGTCTGATTCGCACGGGGAGATTTGTGATTACCAACGATAATTAATGTTTGGACTGCCCATCGATGACCGATTCGAGTATCTTGGTAAACCGCTCGCGCTGGCGTCGGGGTTCGTACTGAGTGGCGTTTCTGTCCGCGGCGCGGCTGACGTGTTCACGGAACGACCTATCCGTGGAGACACGTTCGAACGTGTCCGCGAGGTCAGCCCGGTCGCCGTAGAACAGTCCGGACTCACCGAGCGAATCTTCGAAGCGTGCGTGGTCGGGCAACACCAGCGGCGTCGCGTTGTGAATGGCGTCGGCGATGTTCCCGCTACCCTTCGTTTTGCTGTAGTACTCAACGATATCTTCGACGCGTTTCGTTCGCCTAAGCGGAGCAACCAAGAGCGTACTGTCTCGGAGCGTCTGTCGGAATGTATCGACAGGAATCCAATCGTCGTAGAACCGGATATCGTATCCCTCGTCGGCGAGCGCCCGGCAATGTGAGAGTATCGCCTCCCTGGCGTCTTCGGCAGGCCTCCCCAGAAGTTCCAGGCGGAGTGACGCCCCAGCGTCAACCGCCTCCCGGAAGGCACCCAGCACCGTATCGTAGTCACGACGGGCAGGATCGACGTTTCCGGGCACGGTCACAGTGACCGGGTCGATCGTCGGCGACGACTGCCGGCCGGTGAAGACCGCCGGGACGAAAGTGTACGTCTGCTTCCGGGTCAATCCGGCCGTCGTCACGTAGCGCCGGATGCTCGGGTACTCGAAGAGGAGTCCACGCTGTTTCCGGACGATCCAGCGTTTCAGCCCCCGACGAACCGACTCCCGTGGGCTTGACGTGAGTACCGGGGCCTGTAACCATCCCCGAGCGTTGAACACCCAAAGGAGCGATGGGCAGTTCGGCGAGAACCGAGCGTATTGGAACAGCTCGCGCCGCCCACCGGAGAACGGGAAACAGACCAGCATGTCTAGGGCACTGCTGACCCGCTCGACCCGTCCAAGGTAGGAGCTGAGGGACTCGGTGGGCCGCTTCGTGACGTGTCGCGTAGCGGCCACGCTGGCATCTGTGGTAATATCCTCACGGATAGCAGAGGTGGTGAAGACGGTGAGGTCGTCTTCGAGCAGCCGACAGAGCCGAACCAGATACTGCTCGTGGGCTTTCAGTTCGAGTACCCCGATAGACACCATCTGAAACAGCTATTCATTGCCGAAGCATAAATCGTGCTGTCGAGCCTACCGGACCGATACATTTTATTGGCGACTCGGCGTGCGTTAGGCCGTGTCATGTGGAGTTGTCTACGTCGCAACCGGCGAGGAGTTTCTGGACGACGCGATGGTGTCGGCCGGAACTGTCCGTGAGACGAACTCGTCGCTCTCGATTGGAGTCATCACCGCCGAGTCGCTGGTAGACGCCGCCGAGGCTGCTCCCGAGTTTGACGACATCGTCGTCGCGACAGCCGAGTTTGACGACATCCGGGACAAGCACGCGAACCTACACCTCACGCCGTACGACCGTACACTGTATCTCGATACCGACACGTTCGTTCTCGATGATCTCAAACCGATCTTCGAGGTTCTCGACTGGTTCGACATCGCTGTAACGCATGCGCCGTTCCGGTCCGTCGTCTCGATCGACGGCGTCTCGCCCGCGTTTCCGGAAGTGAACGGTGGCGTCATCGCCTACCGACAGAGTGAGGCGGTGGCGTCGTTGTTCGAACGCTGGCAAGCGTGTTTCGACCGACAGCGACAGGAGGGACGGCCGGACGAGACGATCCGGTTCTCCGACGCCAAGACGCTTGATGAAATTCCGTTCGGTCGGCTACACGACCAGCCCCCACTCAGAGAGGCACTCTACCACAGCGATATCCGTTTTACTGTTATGCCACCAGAGTACAATTTCCGGGGACCTGCCGCATACGCCGAGTCGGCTGTCACCGTCATGCACATGGGACACTCAACGAAGGCATCCGCGCTCGCGGCCGTCGTGAACGACCGAACCGAACCGAGGGTGTACATTGACTGGCAGCGGCGACTGTACTTCCAGAGCGGCGACAACCGAGCGGTCGGATTACCCAGGTTGGAGGCATATCTCGGCCACCCGGCGGTCGTCGGAACACTCAAGAAAATTGGCGTCTACGAGTCGGTAAGAGGACTCTACCGTCGGCTCATCGGTCGAACTGACGGACTGTGAACCGGCAAATCACATGAAAGATACTGTCTCAGTAGGCGTCTCGAGTGTTCTCAGAGGGGATCTCCGCCACCCACTTGAGTGGCTGATGCGTGCCACGTCGGCACGGGACAGCCACCCGTTTGTCCTCCGGGGCTCACCAACCCTTCCATCGTGGATGGCATACGATGGGACACCCACGACCGTCCGGATAGCCGACGGTAATGGACGGAACCGGTATCGGGACGTACTCCACCTTCGGAACGGTGACCGCCTGACGGTTGACCCACCTCAAGAGTTCGATACCCTCGGTTTCGAGGTCGTCGACCCGGCGGGCGTATGCCGGCTGACCGTCTCGGTCACGTTCGACACCGATAGTGGCACAGACTCAAAACAGGCGATGTATCGCCCGCCAGACGACGGCGGACCGGCCATCGTTCCGTTCCAGTTCGAACTGCCGGCTCCGACGACTCGGGCAACCATCGAGTTGACCGCCGTGGCCGGAGACAGTCCCTACGACTCCCGTCTGGTGTCGCTGGCCCGGGTGTTACCGGTGCAAACGACACAGTGGCTCAAGATCGAGCGAGACCCCTGGCTCTCTAGACCCTCAGTCAACAGGACGCCAGACGACAGACCACACGTGTTCGTGGTGTCCATCGACTCACTCCGATACGACTATCTTGACGCACTCGACCCACTACTGGCCGCCCTAGGTGACCGCGTGACGGTGCCCTCAGAGCCGCGTGTCCAGGGAACGGCCACACAGCAGTCCCATGGAGCGCTATACACCGGGACACATCCCGGTATACACGGTATCACCCACGGGACGTTGGACGAAAATCGGCCGACGATAGCAGAGTTGCTAAGCGACGCCCAGTACCGGTGCTCTGCGTGTGTCAGCAGCGGAAATCTCTCTCCGGGATTTGGGTTCGGCCGTGGCTTCTACAGATACGACCACCAAGAGATGGACTGGGAGGACAGACAGTTCGACGCGAGGTCGATCGTCGATACGGCTATCGAATGGTTGGAGACCGATCTCGCCGGAGGCCATCAGGTGTTCCAGTTCCTGCATCTTTTTGACGCACATTACCCATACGTTCCGCCGGCACCGTTCTCGCCGGATATCGAAGCGGACTTTGAACTGGTCTCGCGGACACTCACTCTGGCGGCCAGGCTACAGGACACCCAAGTCGAACCGACCACACTCGACCAGACAGAGTTGCAAGAGGGCGATCTGGACCGGCTGAAGCGTAGCTACTGGCAGTCGCTACGGTACGTCGCCAGCCAGCTACGGCGGTTCGTCGACGAATTGTCGAGGGCTGGCGTGTTGGGAGAGAGCCTGATCGTCGTCACGGGGGACCACGGCGAGGAATTCTTCGAGAACGGCTACGCGTTCCACAACAGTCTCCACGACGAGAACATCCGGCCGGGTATGGTCGTCAAAACGCCGGCTGACTCCGATATAGCAGTCCCGGAGACCCCGGACATCATAGACCTCTTGCCGACAGTCGTTCGGGCCACTGGCGGCGACGTTCCCGCCAGGTGTCCGGGCCAGCCCTGGCAGGAAACAGACCGTGAGACCGTCCGTATCACGGAACGGATCATCCGTCCGGTGTATCAGCTCGCCATCGAAGACGGCGAAGAGAAAGCGATACTGACCTACCCCTCGAACTATCCGGATCGACCGACACCCGAAACGGCCGATCGTGGGCCCGATAGCGTCGTGTACTACCGCTTGAGCGGGTCGGAATCGGAGCGGGAGGAGCGGATTAGCGTCCCCGAAACCCACGATGAGGAGTGGTTCCTCGGCAAGGCGGAGGAGTTTCTCAGCGAGCACCACAGTGGACGCCAGGGCAACAAAGGAGCGGTCTCTCCGTCGGTGACGCGGCGTCTCAAAGACCTCGGGTACAAGTAGTCAGCGCTACAGGTCAGTGACCGCGTCGCCTACTTGTGGTGCCGATAGAGCGACGAGTACAGTCCATCCTGACCCATGAGTTCATCGTGGTTACCTGATTCCAGCATCTTCCCGTCCTCCATCACGTGGATCACATCGGCGTTCGTCACGGTCGAGAGACGGTGGGCGACAACGACGAGCGCGTAGTTGTTGTCCATGGACTCTATACCGGCTTGGACATCGTTCTCGGAAATGGAGTCCAAGTCGCTGGTCGCCTCGTCGAGCACCAAGATATCCGGGTCCTCAAGGATGGACCGAGCAATCGCCACGCGCTGGCGCTGGCCGCCGGAGAGGCGGACGCCGTCCTCACCGAGTTCTGTGTCCAGTCCATCGGGGAGAGACGGGAAGAATTCGTCGACATTCGAGATTGCACACGCCTGCTTGATCTCCTCTTCGGTCGCATCTCGGTTGCCGATCGTCAGATTGTACCGGAGCGTGTCACTGAACAGGAATGGTTTTTGGCGGACAATCGACACATGGTCGCGCCACGCGTCGATCCGAAACTCGCTGATCGGTCTGTCCTCCACCAGAATCTCGCCAGTGTCAGGTTCGTACAGTCGGGCAAGCAGGGAGACGATGGTCGACTTGCCCGCACCGGAGGGACCGACGAAGGCGACGAAATCGCCGCGTTCGAACTCGAAAGAGACGGTATCGAGGACCTGTGTACCGTCGCTATAGGTGAACGACACCTCGTCGAATTTGACACCGGAGACGGTCTCCGGCGGTGTCTGAGTGCCGTCACCCCGCTCCGATCGTGCCTCCAATCGTTCGGTAAACTCCTGCAACCGGACGAGATGGGGGAGGTTCCCCTGTGCCTTGTAAAACGTGTTGCTCAGCGTGCTGACCCGGGGAATCAGTCGGAACATCGCGAACAAGAACACAGCGAGACTCCCCAGCGACAGCGACGTGAACCGCAGGGAGACATAGATCAGCGAGAAAATAGTCAGCACACCAATCAATTGATAGAAACTCGCGATCGCGTTCTGATTGCGCCGGAGTGTAATCGTAGACTCGGTGTACTGGTCAATGGCGTTCGAAAACCGGTCATCAAGTTCGTCAATTAGCCCGAAGGTCTTGACATCGCGCGCGCCTTGGATGCCGGCCTGGACCACCGACTGTATCCGCTCATGCCCGTCCGCGACGCGGTCACCGGCGGAGTAGCCAGATTCAAGCCGTGTCCGGAACACGTAGGTGCTGATACCGAACAGAATACCAGAGCCAATCGCCAGAGTGGGCGCAATCACCACTGCAAGGGCAGCATACATCAGGCACATCGTCCCGAGTTCAAACAGCCGAACGACTTGATTAATCGTCGACCCTGCGTAGTCCGCCTGTTTGATGATCGCGTTCAGCATCTCGTCGGACCCGTACTCTTCGAAATAGCTGATTTCGGCATCCAGTGCGGCGCGGTAGCCCCGCTGTTGAAGATGGCGAATGTAGGTCGTTTCAAGAATGGCCCGGAGCCACGCTACGAGAAATGTCGACCCGTAGCGCAAAACCATAACGAACCCGATACCAAGCATAATCGTCTCAAGCGTGAAGGGGACCCCCAGTGTCTCGTAAGCCGTTCTGAACACCTCAATTAGACGGCTCTTACCCGCACTATCGCCACGTGCAGTCTGGATGACGGGAACAATGAACCCGATTCCGATACCCTCAAGAAACGCGGTCGCGACTCCGAGGCTGAAGACAACGATGATGGTCCGGGGCCGAAATTGAACGACATTGAACAGCGCGCGGAGTTTGCTCCGGAACGAGGGGGGAGTGTGCATAGTTCTCAGAAGGCGGGTTTAATTAGGAAGTGGTTGGGAAAGCTAAAAGCTTTGTTTCCGGCATTCCCGGGTACAGCTTGAAGTCGGGCAAAACGAAACAAGTGCGTTACCCTGCTGGCAGGACACAGCGGAACATAAAATCAGTGAGGTCAGGAAGCAAAAAGGTGTTCCGGTAGGTATGGCACCGGACTGAGGACAGTATCAGCAGCCGTAAACGTTAATTAACCATATACATTGGAATACTGTACTACGATGGCCCGTATTCTCGTGACAGGTGGTGCAGGGTTTCTCGGTGGATATCTCTGTGAGGCACTCCTTTCGGACGGACATCGCGTAATTTGTGTGGATAACTTCGGCAGTGGTCAGTACGAGAATGTCGAACATTTACGCGACAACGACCGCTTCGAAATAAAGGAACTAGACATCCGGGAGACAAATTCGTTTCCGGACGCCGACAGGATATTCCATCTCGCGTCCAGAGCCTCGCCCAAAGATTTCACGGAGTATCCAGTCCAAATCGCACTCACGAACACAATCGGCACCAGAAACGTCCTTGAACACGCCACAAGGTGTGGCGCACGCGTCCTCTATGCGTCCACAAGTGAGGTGTACGGTGAGCCAGAGGTCCACCCACAGCCCGAAACATACAACGGGAACGTGAATATCCGAGGCCCAAGGGGCTGCTACGACGAGTCAAAGCGATTCGGCGAGACACTGACTGTCGCCTATGAGAAAGAGTACGATGTCGACGTTCGAACTGTTCGGATATTCAATACTTATGGCCCACAGATGCGACCGGACGACGGCCGGGTTGTTCCGACATTCGTGACACAGGCACTCCAGGGGAATGATCTGACTGTGTACGGTGACGGAACGCAGACACGGAGTTTCTGCTACGTCTCGGACATGATTGCTGGCCTGCGAACGTTCATGCGGACCGACGGATTCCAAGGCGACGTACTCAACATGGGTAACGACAACGAAATTAGCATTGAGACATTGGCAGAGACAATAATCGAACTTACCGGTACCGAGAGCTCGATACAGTACATGCCGCTTCCAGACGACGACCCGTCACGGCGGCAACCGGATCTCGAAAAAACGAGATACAAGCTGGACTGGGAACCAGCAGTGTCCCTCGAAGAAGGCCTGCGAAAGACGCTTGAGTACTATCGGGACTCGTGAGCTACTGATGAGTATCCGGGTCGGTATCGACGCACGGTTTCTTGGCCGGACAGGAATCGGACGGTATGTGAAGAACCTGCTGCAGTCGTTGCCGACAGTCGTCAACGTCGTTGCGTTCGTGACTAGTGAGACAATAGCCACGGCTGAGCGCGCCAGACCGTCAGCGGAGACAAGACGTGTGTATGCGGACCCGTTTAGCCCACTCGAACAGATGACGCTGCCGGCACAGTTGTATCGATCACGTATCGACTGTTTTCACGCCACCCAGTTCAACATACCTCTCATCTGGACCGGTCCCCTAGTGACGACGATTCACGACTGTGCGTACGACCACTTTCCATCCGAATTCGGCGATAGAGGGCCCCTAGCCAGACAGTACTACCGGTCGATGATGGCGCGGGCTGTCAGACAGTCTGACACGGTTGTCGCCGTCTCCGAAAGCACGAAGCGAGACCTAGCTTCCTTCTACGATGCCGACCCCGACGACGTTCAGACCGTCTACGAGGGTGTTTCGCCGTCGGAATTCGGCAATTCCACCGGTCAACCGGCAACCGTCAATGGCGCGTATCTACTGTACGTGGGGTCCAACCGACCACGAAAGAACATCGAGAATCTTCTGCAGGGGGTGTCGATAGCGAACGAGAAACGTGCCGAACCGATTCCACTCGTCATGGCCGGAGAATATAATGACAGGTTCGGTGACCTCAAAGAGGTGATCCACCGCTGGGGATTGGAAGCCGTCGTCCACCGTCCGGGCTACGTTGAGGACGCGGAACTTGCTCGGCTCTATGCCCATGCCACTGCATTCGTCTTCCCATCTCTATACGAGGGTTTCGGACTCCCTCTACTGGAAGCGATGGCCGCCGGAACGCCCGTCATCGCGGCGGATAGGGCGTCAATCCCAGAGGTGTGTGGTGAGGCCGCCAGATACATCACACCCACCGACCCAAACAGTATCGCCGACGGAATCATTGAAGTTACCAGTTCCGAGCGGCTCCGGGCGGAGCTGCGTCGGAAAGGTTATAATCAGGTCAATCGGTTCGACTGGGCGACGATGGGAAACAGACTCTCCAACATCTACTACAGCGCGGCCGGCTCGGATCAAGGGACCTGTTACGACAACGACCGCCAATAGCGTCGACCGGACCGGCATTCGTAACTACCACGTCAGCCCTTCGTACGTAATCCCCTCACGCCGCCCCACAATCCGCCGTCCGTCGACCACGACCGGGTCGGCCATCGCGTCGAACTCGTCGTCCAAGGCCGCGAACTCGTCCCAGTCGGTCACCACCACCGCGCCCGATGCCCCATCCAGTGCCTCACCAGCAGACTCTGCGTACTCGACGTCGGGATAGCGCTCGCGCATATTCTCGGTGGCGACGGGGTCGTAGGCTACCACGTCGGCCCCCCGCTCTTGGAGGCCTTCGATGACCGGCACGGCCCGCGTGTTCCGGATGTCGTCGGTCCCGGGCTTGAACGCGAGGCCAAGGACGGCGACGCGCTTGCCCTGCACGTCGACGTGGTCGTCCAGTAGCGAGAGCAGGCGTTCGGGTTGGGCGTCGTTCAACTCGACGGCCGCCGACAGCACCGCGGGGTCGTAGCCGCGTTCGCGGGCGGCGGCGATGATGGCGTCGGTGTCTTTCGGGAAGCAGTTGTGGACCACCAGTCCGTCCGTCGTCACGAACGTGTGATTATCCTTTACTTCCAGTGAATACACCTCGGTCGATGCATCGTTAGTATCGATATCACGGACCTCGACTGTCGTGTGAGTGCCCCCATCAGCATGCCCCGTCGGTTTGATATCTCGGTCGTAGGCGTCAAGACGTTGCTGGATGGCTTGTTGGTCTGCAGGGAGGAACATGTCTTTCAGCATCGCAATCTGTCGTTTCGAGCTCACACGGAGGAAGTGGGCTGGCCTCGTGGATTTCGCCGACTGAGAGGTCTTGTAGCTGGGTACGATACCGATACTGTGAAGGAGAAACTGCATCCCCTGAATTAACTCCTCACTGACGGACCCGTAATCGTACACGACAGCGTTAGAATGGCTTGTGTATTCGATGTGTCCGTCGCCCCGGAACAGGCCAGACAAGAGCTCTTTCCGATGGCCGATTGGTTCCTGATAGGCGATGTCTGGAATCGCTGCTGTGTATGATCCCGTTCCACAACCGAGCCATTCGAGTAGGTAGGCGAAGACACGGCTCGAAACCTTGATTTGCGTCGCCGTCTCCTGTGTCTCGGTCCGGTATCGGATTCCGAGTCCCTCGTAGAACGACTCGGCGTCCGAGACATACTCGTCTTCCTTAGATGGGTGGAAGCTCAGGAAAACTCGCTTTCTGGCGGTAGAGCCGCGTCCCGAGTTGTCTTCGTTGATGTGGCCTTCGCTCAGGTAGTAGCCGATGAACCGCCAGAACGCGTCGTCTGCAGTGATGACCGCGGGAACGTACGTTTGTCCACCGCCGACCGTCGTGTATATCGACAGATCCTCGCGGCCAAACGGTAACTCCTCTTCGTATTCGAGGAACACATCCAGTGGGAGGTAGTTACTCCGAACGAGGTCGTGAAGTTTCGAGTAGTCGAACTGTCGGTTATACTCAGCCAACACGTCACGGAACTCGTCATCGATGGTCTGGAGTTCGAACGACGGTTTCAGGTAGACGTTCGAATTATCGAAGCGATCAGCGGAAGCCACGAGTTCGAGTAGGTCTATCGCTCCGACGGGGTCTTCCGGCAGGCTCGTTTGTACCGGAAGCTTGTCACCGGACGACAACGTGCTAGCCTCACAGACTGTTGGTTTACCGCTCTCGATGGCCAGCATCGGATGGTCCCGAGTGACGGTAACCTCTTTATTCATTTTCGTCCGGATCGTATAGAGTTCGTCTTCGTACGGCCGACGTGTCGCTGCCTCGACCGGCTTGAACTCGAATGACCCGTTCTTGCCACAGCTGAGTACGGAGACATCTGCGACAGTGTCACCCGTAACGTACCGGTCGAAGAACTCCGCGAGGGTCAGGAGTTTGGTACCTTCTTGATCCTTTGCCATCACTCGCTGGTCACCAGTGAGACAACTGCCGCCCCACCCCACGCCGCTGCGCAGGAACTGCTCGCCGATGCGGTCGTCTAAGCCGATGGCGTCGGCCACCTCGTAGGCGTCGACGCCGAACTCCTTGCAGACGTTCCCGATGTCGTTGATGAGGCTGACCTTCGAGGCGAGGAAGGTGTTGTTGGCGTACTTTATCATCTCGGCCTCGGCGATGCCCGTCTCGACGACGGGGACGTCGCCGTCGGCGGCCTCGCGAAGGGGGGCGTAGAGGTCGTGAAGCAGGGCGAACGCCCGGTCGTCGTCGGCCCCGAAGACGAGTTTGTCGGGGTTCAGGAAGTCTTCGACGGCCGTACCCTCGCGCTGGAACTCGGGGTTCGAGGCGACAAGGAAGTCCTCGCCGCGGGTCAGGCCCGATTCGGCGATGCGCGGGGCGAGCACCTCGTCGGTCGTCGTCGGAATCACGGTGGACTTCGTGACGACGAGGTGGGGGCCGTCGTCGCCGTCGCCCGCCGCCAGCGCTTCCCCGACGCTTGCCGCGCCCGCTTCCATGTACTGGAGGTCGATACTGCCGTCCTCGTTGGAGGGGGTCGGCAAGGCCAGCATCGTCAAGTCCGTCTCGCGGACCACGTCGTAGTCGGTGGTCGCCCGCAGTCGCTCGCCGCCGTGTTCGGCGACGAGTTCGTCCAGTCCCGGTTCGTGGATGGGCGACTCACCGGCGTTGACGGCGTCGACGATGGCCTCGTCGATGTCGATAGTCGTGACCTCGTGCCCCAGGTCGGCGAGACACGCCGCGACGGTCGTCCCGACGTAGCCGCTCCCGACGATGCTGACGTTCATTGAGCGTGGGTTGGCCACCACCCTACTTGAGAACTCGGGTCCTTCGGAACGGTAGAGACGGCGTCAGCGTGGCTGGCCGACCTTTTGAAATCGCCCGCACGAGCGGTCGCCTACCGGCCGATAGCCACCCCATAACAACACCCCGGTCTGACGGAAGCCGAATCAGCAGACAGGCGACGTACGTCGCCCCCAGACAGCATGAACGTTGAACGAGTCGTGTCGGTCGCCGTCGCGTGTCTCGTCGTCGTCGCCGTCGGCCTCTCGGCGTCGACACTCGACGAGTCGATGTCGACCGACCCAGGCGACGCTATCGACCCAGAGTACGACGCCCTCCCCATCGGCGAGGAACAGGCGGGAGACGTCGAGGCGGCGGCGAAGGGCCTCCACGAACAGTACGAGAACCAACGCGACGGGAGCGTCCGGCGACCCGAACGCGCCGAGAGCGGGCCGACTAGCCAGTCCCAACAGTCCCAACAGTCCAGCCAGTCGAGTCAGTCGTCGGACGGACAATCGGGCGCGGACAGTAGCGAGACGCAGGGACAGACCGAGCGGCCGACCAACCCCGGACCGGACTGGTGGGCGATACTCACGGGCCTCGCGCTGGTCGCGGCGGTCCTCGGACTGACGTACCGCTACCGGCGGCGCATCGTCGCGCTCCTCGGCACGGTCGTCGGGGCTGAGCGACGGTCCGGCGAGGTGTCGGAGATGGTCCCGAACCCCACGAACGGCGTTCAGCGGGCGTGGGTGGAACTCCTCCGGCGCGCGGGGATTACCGACCCGCGGACGCGGACGCCGCGGGACTGCGCGCGGCGGGCCGTCGAAACCGGCTTCGACGCCGACGCCGTCGACCGACTCCGCCACACGTTCGAGGAGGTACAGTACGGGCAGACACAACCGACGCCGGAACAGGAGCGACGCGCCAGCGAGACGCTGGACGGGTTAGAGGAGCGCGAATGAACCCGACCGCGCCCCGCCTCCGTCGGGTCGGGAAGTACGCGCTCGTCGGCCTCGGCGTCGTCGTCTTCGGTCTCGCGCTGTCGTCGAACGACCCCGCATCGGGGCTGGTCGACGCCGCCCTCGAAGCGCTCGGCAACGACTACTTCCTGCTGGCGGCGTTCGGCGCTCTCGCGCTGGTCGTCTTCGGCGGGATGGCGCTCAGACGGGCTATCGAGCGCGTCGACCAGGCCGCACCGCCCGACCCCGAGACGATTCGAGACGCCCCGCGACCGGGCCACCGCTTCGACACGAAAGTCACGGGCTGGCCGGGCCGAGCACACCTCGTCCGGAGCGAGGACGACATCCGAGAGCGCGTGCGGACGGCGGCCGTCGAGACGCTTGTCCGGACCGACGGCCTCCCCCGCGAGACGGCGGCGAGACGGGTCGACGAAGGGACGTGGACGGACGACGACACCGCCGCCGCGTTCCTCGCCGCCGACGCGTCGGGACCGACGCTCGGCGAGCGACTCAACCACGTCCTGCGCGGCGATTCATGGACCCAGCACGCGGCCAGCGCGAGCGCGCGAGCGGTGGTCGAGCGGGCGGACTCGACCGGTGAGACGGCGACGGAGACGATAGCGGAGGCGCGGGAGGGCGACTCGTGACGACCGTTCGAACCACGGGACGCTGGCGCGGCGTCGTGGCCATCGCCCTCTTTGCGGTCGCCGTCGGCGTCCTCGTCGACCGGCCCGCGGTGGTGCTCGTCGGCGTCGTCGGCGCGGGCTTTGCGGCGTATCCGCACCTCGTCGGCCCGCCGTCGGTCGACCTCGAACTCGAACGGCGACTGGACGACCGCCACCCCTCGCGCGGCGATGTCGTGACGGTCACCACTCGCCTGACGAACGCGGGGAGTCGCCCGCTGACCGACGTACGCGTCGTCGACGGCGTCCCGCCGATGCTCACCGTCGCCGAGGGAAGCCCCCGCCACGCGGCGGTGTTGCGCCCCGGCGAGAGCGCCGAGTTTACCTACGCGCTGGACGCCGAACACGGCCGCCACCAGTTCGACCCCGCCACCGTCCTCGTCCGGGACGTGACCGGCGGCCACGAAGTCGAGACCACCGTCGCCGACGGGACCGAAATCTCCTGCGCCGACCCGGTTCCGGCCGTCCCGATTCGCCAGCAGGCGAACGGCCACGCGGGCCGACTCGTCACCGACGAAGGCGGGAGCGGTATCGAGTTCCACACGGTTCGGGAGTACCGCCCCGGCGACCCGATGAGCCGCATCGACTCGAAACGGTGGGCGCGGACCGGCGACCTCACCACCATCGAGTTCCGCGAGGAACACCGCACGTCGGTCGCGCTGGTGGTCGACGCCTGCGAGTCAGCGTACCGTGCCCGGACCGAGGAGACGCCCAACGCCGTCGCCCACAGCCTCGCGGGCGTCGAACAGGTCCTCTCGGCGCTGGGCGATACGCGCGACGCCGTCGGCGTCGCGGGCCTCGGCCGCGAGTTCTGCTGGGCCGCCCCCGGCGTCGGCCCCACGCACATGGCTCGCTTGCGCGAACTGTTGGGGACGCATCCGACGCTGTCCTCGACACCGCCCGCCGCCGATACGGACGAAGACATCGAGCGGCAGACCGAGATGCTCCGGAAACGCCTCGGTTCCGAGACGCAGGTCGTCGTCTTCTCGCCGCTGACCGACGACCGAATCCGCCAGGCGGTCCGGACCCTCGAAGCCGCGGGCTACCCGACGACGGTCGTGAGTCCGAACGTGACCGCCGACGGAACGCTCGGCGAGCGACTGGCCCGCACCGAACGGGCGAACCGGATGCACGCGCTCCGGAACGCGGGCGTCCCGGTCGTCGACTGGGACCCGGAGAAGGCGCTCGGGACCGTCCTGCTGGACGAACAACAACGGCGGTGGTCCGCGTGAGCGCGAGCGACCGTGAGCACGCGCGTATCGACCACCGACCGACGCCGCTTGCGAGTACGCTCTCGCTGGTGTTGGCGGCCGTCTCGACGCTCCTGCTCGTCTCGACGCCCGGCCAGCAACTCGCCGTCCTCGGAACGCTCCTCGGGGTTGCGCTCGTGGTCGTCGACGGACGGTCGCTGTTCGGACTCGACCGCCTGCCGACCTACCTCCTCGCCGCCGCGGGCGTCGGCCTCGTCGTCTGGTCGGTCGCTCACGGCGTGACCGCCGTCGCGGAGTTCGGCGCGCGGGCCGAACTCGTCCCGGGTCTCGTCGGCCTCGTCTTGCTCGGCCTCGGGGTCCGCCCGCTCAGTCAGCGATTCGCCCGCCGGTTCGTCTCGGCCGGTCTCGCGGCGCTCGTCGTCGGCGTCCTCCTCGCCGGTGTCTTCCAGCGCGCGGGGCCGACGCTCCTGCTCGCGGCTGCCGCCAGCGCCGTCGTCGCGTGGGACCTCGGCGAACACGGCATCGGCCTCGGCGAGCAGTTGCGCGCCGACGCCCGGACCCGCGAGGTCGAACTGCTCCACGGGGGGGCCAGCGCCAGTTTCGGCGCAGTGCTCGTGGTGGCCGCGACGCTACTGTTCGCCGGTGGCGGCCGGGACCTGCCGCTGTCCGTGTTGGCGCTGTTGCTCGCCGCCGCCGTCGTCCTGATGGCGGCGCTGTATCGATGAGTCCCCCCGGCCACCCGCGCTCTGACAGCCCGCGCCCCGGCGTTCCTGCGTTCCGGGCACTTCGCGTCCTAATTCTCGCCACTACCGGACACAGTTATTAGTTAGTACCCGTTCGAACGATACGATGAGCGAACGGACGCAGACGTGTCGGCGGCGAGCGTTTCTCACCGCAGTTGGCGCTGCTGTCGCGACTGGGACGACTGGTTGTCTCAGACTCACCGACGGGCAGGCGGCCACGACTGCGACGGACCAGCAGGCCGACGCTCCGGCCGGGACAGCCACGACAGGACCGACCGAAGAGCCGTCGGCTGGACAGTCCGACCAGTCCACCGCGGAACAGACCCAGCAACCCGAGGAGACTGGAACCTTACCCGAGTCCTATTCGACTCGCGAGGACGCCATCTCGTACGTCGGGTCGTTCGCGCGCGGCCAACCCGGCGGGTACGGCAGTTACGACGGCGACGGACCGCGGAAAATCGCCTTCTCCACCAGCGGGAGCGGGACCAGCGGGGGCTCCGGCGCGAACGGAAGCATCGTCATGTCCGAAGACGTAATCGTCGAGTCCTACGCGCCCGGCGGTTTCGCGTTCGGCGGCGACACCGGGCGAGCCCTACGCGTGCGGAACCTCGTCTCGGGAACGACGCTCACGTTCGAACCGGACGCAGGAACCGACCGCTACGACGTCACCGAAGCCGACATCGAGACTCAAGGTGACGGTCGACTCCGCGAGGAGTCGCCGCGCTTCGAGGTCGCGGGCAGTGACGGGTCGCCCGTGACGATTCCCGGCAGTTGGTCCGGTGACTTCCGACTGTTCACGCGCCAGACGTTCGCGACGTACGTCGTCGAGTTACTCGAAGGCGGGTCGGTCATCGGAGAGACGGGCGGCCGTATCTTCGGAAAAGCCTACCAGTACGGCTTCGACCAGACCGAGTCGGCGGCGTTCATCACGCGCCAAGGCTCGGTGGGCGAGGAGTGGCAAGCGACGTTCTATCTCGATAACGCCTACCAGCCACGCGGAACCGCGACGGCGACCCACCGCCCAGACGACGGCGTCTTCGAAATCGACCTCGCCTCGCTCGACGCCGACCCCGGCGAGTACGACTGGGCGCTCCAGTTGAGGCCGTCGAACTCGATGAGCAAGAACAACCGCTACATCCAACTACGGTCCGTCTTCGGAAATCCCGTATATATCGAGTGAGGGGACCGGTATCCGTCGCTGGCGGTGCGCTGTGCCGCCCTCACCCTCGGAGTCGGACCGCCAAAAACGCCGCTCAGCCTTCGCTGTACTCCACCGTCGGGACTTCGACCGACTCCAGTAAGTCCGCGACCACCGCACGCTTCTCCACGTCGTCGACGCGTGCGTCCGGCGTCAGCACGAGGCGGTGGGCCAGAACCTCCGGCGCGATGCGGGCGACGTGGTCCGGCGTGACGTAGTCCCGCCCCCTGACCACCGCCAGCGCCCGCACCGCCTCGAACAACCGTTGGGTCGCCCGCGGGGAGACCCCAGTCTGCACCCGCGGGTCCTCGCGGGTCGCCCGCGCCAGTCGGACGACGTACTCTCGAACGTCACGCTCGACGTGGACCGCCTCCGGCGCCCGCCGGAGTTCCCGCGGGGCCATCGAGACGGCCGCGTCGACGGTCGGCGTCCGGTCGGTGCGGGCCGCCCGCCGGTCGACCAGTTCCAACTCGCCGTCCTCGTCCGGATAGCCCAGACTCGTCTTCACGACGAAGCGGTCGACCTGCGCCTCCGGTAGCGGGAACGTCCCGTCCTGCTCGATGGGGTTCTGCGTCGCGATGACGAAGAACGGTTCCGGCAGTTCGTGAGTCGTCCCCTCGATGGTCACCTGCCCCTCCGCCATCGCCTCCAGCAGCGCGGCTTGGGTCTTCGGCGACGCGCGGTTTATCTCGTCGGCGAGGACGACGTTGCCGAAGATGGGGCCGCCGCGGAACTCGAACTCCTGTGCCTGTTCGTTGAAGACGTACGTCCCGGTCACGTCCGACGGCAAGAGGTCCGGCGTGAACTGGATGCGTGAGAAAGAGAGTCCCAGCGCCGCCGCCAGCGACCGCGCGGTCAGCGTCTTGCCCGTCCCCGGAACGTCTTCGAGAAGGACGTGTCCCCGGGCGAGAAAGCCCGACAGAACCGTTTCGAGCGTCTCCCGTTCGGTGATGACCGCGCCCTCGACGGCGTCGAGGACGGTGCCGCAGTGGTCCGTGACGACATCGACGTCTGTGTCCGTACTCATCGGGCGGTCATGGTCCGATTACGGGCTTAGTTATCAGTGGGTTACTCCCGCAGCGGAGTCCAGCAACGTAAACTCCGTTGAGTAGACAGAGACCGATTTACAAATTCGACAGTATCTAAAACCGTATTATACGAAAAATCGTTATTTATCTACCCCCGCGAGGCCTTTTGATTTTGTCAGCCCGATATCTTGTCGTCGTACTGTCACTCTCGTTCGCCACAGTCGCTTTCCAGTTCGTAAACGATAGTGGAATCTATCGCTACCGGCTACAAAGATGAATTTCGGCCAGAATCCTCGAAAAGGCCACCCTATCGACTGAAAGAGAATTATAACTTTTTACCCATGGAGGGTTCCCGAATACGGAATCTATTACCCATGCGAGTCGGTTCATTGCCAAAGGTTGGACTGGTGGTCGGGTTCGTGGCGCTGGGGATAGCGACTGTCACTGCGTACCTGAACCCAGCAACCGGATACGAACTGTCTATCTATGCCGGTACGCCCACGACGTTCTGGATAGGCGTCGTGTTCGCGTTTCTCCTCTCGATACTGGTCGTGTTCTTAGTGCGAAGCCACAAATACCGGGTCCTCGGTATGCTTCTCGGCGGGCTAGCGATGACCACGATAGTCTCCCTGCCAGTCATCCGCGGCTACTACTACTTTGGAGAAGGAGACGCACTCGACCACCTCGGAATCGCACGGGACATGAGTGCAGGGTTCTTGCCGCTCACCGAAAGCCGGTATCCAGTCATTCACAGTCTCGCTACCGTCGTCCACTACGTCTCCGGCTTACCCCTTCACCACGTGACGCTGGTAGTTCTCGTGAGTTTCGTGGTCTGCTTCTTCGTCTTCGTTCCGCTCGTCGTCAGAGAACTCACGGGCAACGTGTGGACGGCTTACGTCGGTCTGTTCTCCGCGTTCTTGCTGCTACCGATAAACCACCAGAGTCCACCCCTCAATTTCCACCCCACGAGTCAGGCGATAATGTACACACCAGTGTTCCTGTTCGCGTTCTTCTTGCTCTACAAATACCGGAACCTCCGTCACTCGACGATGTTTCTCTTACTGTCGCCCGTTTTCGTCCTGCTTCACCCGCAGCAGGCGGCGAATCTCGTCGCGTTCTTCGGCGTGGTAGCGGCCATCCAAATCGGCTACGACCTCCTCAGCGGACATCGACTTGAACGAGTCCACAAGTGGGTCGCACCGGAAGTTGCGATATACGCGACGGTGTTCTGGCTATGGGCGCGGAGCCTCCCCGTTTTCGAGCGAAATCTGGAGAGCGTGCTGACGACTCTCTCCGGGCAAACGAACTTCGCCGAAAGCACTGCCCAGCGGGGTAGTTCGCTGGCCGATGTCGGCGGGAGCATCCCCGAAGTTTTCGCGAAACTGTTTCTCGTCTCGCTCGTGTACGTCGTTCTAACCGGTCTCTTGAGCATGTTAGTCCTCAGAAGCCTCAGAAGGGCCAAATCACACACTTCGTTGGAGAAGGTTGCGCCCGACGGCGGGGCCGACCAGATTCTGCTGTTGTCCATTTTCGGTGGTCTCGTCCCGGTGACGATGATATTCCTCGTCTATCTCGTGGGTGGTATCTCTATCCAAAACTTCCGACACCTCGCAATGCTCATGGTGTTCGCGACGATTCTCGGGTCCATCATGATCGGTCGGACGATGCAGTACGTTCGTGGCCGATGGTCAGGGACCGCTGCACGACGCTCTATCGCGCTCGTGTTCGTCGTGCTCGCAGCGTTGTCCCTGATAGTCGTCTTCCCGTCGCCGTACATCTACTACCCGTCCGGCCACGTGACTGAAACACAGATGGACGGGTACGAGACGACGTTCGAACATCAAGCGGATTCGATTGCCTTCGGTTTCGTTCGGTCGGATGTTGCTCGGTATGGGGCGGCTATTCAGGGGACAAATCGCTCCGAAGACATCTATTACCAGAAGCTCCACCACGGACTTCCGGACCGGTTCTGTAATCAATCGTTGCGGCGGTACTACGACGAACAGACCTACATTCCGGTGACCGAGGCCGACCGGGTTCGCGACCCGGTTCTCTGGAAGGGGTTCAGATTCGACCATGAGGACTTCGAATACATCCAGTCCGAACCCGGAATCGACAGAGTCCAGAGCACCGGCGGCTACACACTGTACTTGGTCAATCCGAAACCCGGTAGCGGGTCCGACGAAGCGCAAGGAACCGACCCCGAAAGTCCGCAGGCGATAGCGGCCGAATGCGCCGGACAGGCCGAAGGCTCCGATTCAGCGCCCTCGTGAAGGTACGGGCGGGACCGTCGACTGGCAAACGCCGCCGACAGAGTACGAGAGCGAAACGACTCGCGGGAGACTCCCCGACGAGACCATATAGTCATAGATTTTACATCTCGTATTTCTCGCGAACCCCGCAAACCTGGAGGAGGACCCCGCCGAGTATTTCACGACCGCTCGTTCTCGGTACATCGACGAGAGCGTCGAGTTTCCACGCGGACCGTGACGAGTGAACGCCGCCCTGGCGGTTCGACCACAGCGATACGCGTCTTCGTCGAGCGGGTTCGGCGGGGTGCGATAGTCGTCGGCATCGTAACTGTAGATGAGACGGACAGGCGACCGGTGTAATTCTGGTGTCGCGGCTGAGTCGACCCCGACCAAAGGGTCGCCGGACGCTCGTAGTCCGTGCCGGGAATCCGGTCCGACCCCTCCGTGTACGAGGACCACGTCTGTCTAGCGAGTTAGCACCGTGGTCGTCGAAATACTACTTGTTAACACCACGGTAAGAAGCCTATACCACATTCGATTTCGGGTAAGGGTTTTTTTAATACGTTAGCAAGCAGTGAGCAAGGATTACAAAGCGTGTGGTAATCTTATCGAACTGGTGAAAATGTAATTTTACCACCACCAGTAACAGTCCCTTACTGCAATGGAAGGCAGCAAAGATCGTAGTACGGCAGAGCAAGACGACAGTCGAGACCAGGGCGGATATGGTGTCGGTCGTCGAGGGTTTTTAAAGACGGTCGGTGTTGCTGCCACGACAGTGACAGCGGCGACAATCTACAGCGAGAACGTCTCGGCTGTGGGCGATGGATACGGTGAGAACGGCTACGGCAACGGGCTATACGGCGGTGGTGGCCCGACTGTTACCACGGAAGCGGTAACCGATGTCACGGCCGTGTCGGCGACACTCAACGGAACACTATCGGACCTCGATGGGGCCGACTCCGCCGCCTGCTACTTCGAGTGGCGACAGGTCGGCGGGACCGACTGGAACGCCACGACGAGCGAGACGCTTTCGACCACCGGGTCGTTCAGTGCGTCGTTGACCGGATTCGACGACAGCGTGGACTACGAGTACCGCGCTGTCGCCGATGCCGCAGACGGAGAGAGCACCACGGGGAGCACTGTTCGCTTCACTACAAGCGACTCCCTGCCAGCAGTCACCACGGACTCCGCCTCCTCTGTGACCGCCTCGGCAGCGACACTGAACGGCTCACTGGACAGTCTCGGAAACGCATCGTCGGCCGAGTGTTACTTCGAATGGCGAGAGGCCGATTCCTCGTCGTGGAACACCACCGCCAAACAGTCCCTCTCGTCGACGGGGTCGTTCAGCGCCGACATCAGCAACCTCACGGAGGGTGTCAGCTACGCGTATCGAGCGGTCACCGATGCGGTAGACGGCGATGCTGCAACCGGGAGTACGCTGTCGTTCTCGACGAGTACTAGCAGCACACCGCCGACCATCGACTCGTACTCCGTGAGCGAGGCGGGCAAGCCAGACCCGCATCTCCAAATTACGACGAACTGGAGCGTCTCCGACGCGGACGGTGACCTCGATACAGTAATCATCCGAGTGACCGATGGCTCGGGAACCCTCATCGATGCAGGTGTGACCGAGGTCACCGGTTCGTCCGCCAGTCTCGCCAACGAAATCAAGATCCGACACCAAGACAGTAAGACAGTCGATGTCACGCTGACCGTCGTCGATACGCTGGGCAACAGCACCAGCCAGACCGAGTCGGTTACCGAGTAACACCCCGAACGGAACGCGTTTTTCTCGATTCTCCGGCCCCCAAGAGAGCGGCGTTGCGCGGTGAGTTCGGATAGCATAGCGAGCTGAAGCAGTTCTGCGTCCCACGTCACTCCGTGGGTCTGCGACGGACCCTGGCTTGACGTGTGACGGCCGTTCCGCGACATTCGTTAGCGGCGGCACCCTCAACTCGGCCACCATTCCGATGGAGTGGGCGACCCGTCATTCGGGATGCATCCGTTGGTAGTAACTGCTTATCGCGATAAGTGTCGTCTACTTGAACACACATATCATGGATACTACCCTGCAACGATTGCTAATGGATTCACGATAAGTGGTAAGAATCTCACATCCACGATTGTTTAGCTGGTCATAATTCCGTGAGAACGACTATTTTGGTAAGGGATAGTTACCCTGGTGTGGTTAACGACCGTACCGCAGTTGCACCGAGTAGCGAACCCCGGTCTCGAACTCCGCCGACGTCTGGTCCAGACGGACAATCGCCCGAGTATAGCGAAGATGGCGGAGGGGAGACGTACTTGGTCCACCTGACCGCCCACGGAGCATCAAGGTCCGATCGACGCAGCAACACCTACCTTCAACAACTATGACATCACATCAGACGGAAAATCGCAGCTACAACCTTCCCCAGGAAGGCGACGCCGACTGGGAAACCCCAGTCAACGAGAACTGGGAACAGATAGACGCGGACATCCAAGCCGTATTCGACACGGTAGATGCCGTGTGGAACGAGCTCGACAACGACGCTGGAGGCAACTGACAATGCCGACCGAAAATCGCGACTATAACCTTCCTCAAGAGGGCGACGCCGACTGGCACGTCCCAGTCAACGAAAACTGGCAACTGATAGATGCAGACGTGCAAGCCGCGTTGGAAGCAGCGCAGGAGGCACTCGACGCAGCCACCAGCGATACCAGCGACAGCACCGACGGCAGTACCTCAGACACGACCGATGACAGCACGACCGATTCCACCACTGGCGGAACGGGATTTACCTGGGATCAGACCCACGTCGATACGTCCTGGCTGACTGACGCGGCCGTAAACGATACCCTGAACGTCGAGAAAGTCACGTCCCTGGACTTGGAAGGGTCCGGTTCCATCACCGAAGCCGTCCAGAACGGCGGCAGCGATCCGACAGTCATCGTCTTCGAAGTCGGTGGCGTCATCGACATCGGCGGTGGTCCGTACTGGCGGATGGAGCAGCCGAACACGTACATCGCGGGCCAGACCGCACCATCCCCCGGTATCTCCATGATTCGGGGTGGACCCCGATTAGAGGCCGAGAACGTCATCGTTGAGCACATGTCCTTCTTCTGTGGCGACGACGTGAACGACACGACTAAGGCTGGTGCCGTCACCATCGACGAACAGCCCAACGTCTTGCTCAACCACTGCACGGCCGCGTGGGCCACGGACGTTAACATCCGCGTCCCCGATGGCGGCGGTCCCGGTGCGTTCATCAATGGTATCTGTACAGAGGCACTGAACAACTCCAGCAACCCGGAAGCCCCTCACGGATACGGGTTCAACGCGCGATACGACGGGAAATGGGACCTGATGGGCAATATCTGGTCGCACAATTGGAAGCGTAATCCCCGCTCGCGACATCCCGACGTGGACATCATCTGGGTCAACAACTACGTCTGGAACTGGGGTAAGCGATTGTACCACGGACGCGAGGACGAGGGTCCCGACATCGACTGGATAGGCGACGTGGCGGAAGGCGGTCCGGATACCGACATCGGAGAAGGTGTCTTCGAGAACAACAAGGCGACCGTCTACTGGGAGGATAACACGCTCATCCCATCCGATACACCGCTGAACGACGGCAACGTCGACTACGTTGACCAAGCCATGAACCTCCCGGACGGCCTCAGCGTGTCCGACCTGACTCCATCCTCGGAGTTAGCCGACGCCCTCGTGCCGTCCGCTGGTCCTCGCCCGGCCGACCGACCCCCGCAGGAACAGCGTATCGTCGACGACTTCGTGAACCGAGGTGGAGAGATAATCGACCACCACGACGAGGTAGGCGGGTACCCCTCCTACTCGCCGAACATGCGGTCACTCAATCCGCCGAGCACCGGTGTGCTGGACTGGGTCCAGCAGTACACGAACGAAGTCGAATAAGGCGTTCAGACGCGCGCCACATCTTCCCCCGGGGTTGCCCCCTTTCAACCCCGCATTCTCCCCAGTGAGCGGCGGGTGAGTGACTCGGCCGTCAGAGATAGCCGAGGTCTTCGAGTCGCTCAGTCACCTCGCCATCCGACGATTGGTCGTGGAGGGAACCCCTGGCGTACGGCACGTCGTCGAAGCGCCGTACGCGGACCGACGCTGCGAGCAAGTCCCGCGGGGCCGTCCCCGTCATCCGTTCGGGAACCGGTCGCCCCATCGCCGCCAACACCACGGGCGCGACGTCGGTCAGCGAGAGCCGTTCGGCCTCAAAGTCCTCATCGAACGCCGGTCCCGACGCCACGAAGACGCCGTCGAGTTTGTGGTCGTGTTTGTCTACCCCGACGAATTCCCCACCGTAGAGCGAGTCCGAGAGACTGTTGTCCATGTCTCGCGGACGGACGACTACGTCAGGCCCGTGGTCGGCGAGCGGTCCGTCGTAAAACTCCTGCCGTCGCACAACGGAGTCGAACGCCGGTTGGCCGTCCGGCGTCTCGACGCGTTCCAGTAAGTCGACTATCTCCCGTTGAACCTGTTCATACTCCGAGGGTGCAACGACACCGTCCGGCTCTCTCCCCTCAAGGTTGATTCGGATTCCCAGTCGCGTGTGCCGCCGACAGTACGCCCGCGACTGTCGCCAGTCGACCTGTTTCGAGGTGGCGTCGACGAGGGCCTCGGGTAACCTCTTGAACACCGCCGGCGGAACCCCGAGGGAGGTGGTCGTCCTGTACACCCGACCCGGCGTGATACCCGCACGGCCGAGCGTGTCAACGACAGTCGAGAGCATTTGAGTGGCCCACGACTCGTCGCGGTCATCGTCGACTGTCTCGCCGACGAGTTCCGACTTCCGGCCCCCGAGTGATGGCGTCGCCCCGCCTTCGGTCGTCTCCAAGTACCCGCCGCGTCGGAGCAGTTCGTTGACGAAGATGCGATGGCCTCGAACCGGTCCGATACCGTGGTCCGAGCAGACAATGACGTTTACTGGCTCCGCTATCTCCTCCAGAACCGTCCCCATCAGGTCGTCGGCCGCTTCGTAGACCTGCCTGAATGCCGCGTCGTCGTCGAAATTGTGAACCACCGCGTCGGTCTTCTGGACCTGAACGAACGCGAACTCCCATTCTTTTTCGCGCACCAGATATTTCGCGGCCTGCTTTCGCGTGTCGATGAGGTCGAGATAGCCTTTCAGTCGCTCTTCCCCGTCCGAGGACTTCTCAGCGTGTGAGTAGATACGATACTGTTCGTCGATAGCGCCCGAAACTTCCTCGCGTATTCCGGACGGATGCCCGGAGACAGTCTCCTGTGCGATGTATCCCGGAATCATGACGCCCTCGATAGGTTCGGCCGGGTGCGTAATGGGAACGTTGAGCACTACTGACGGCACCCCCTCGGTCGACAGGAAGTCCCATATCGCTGGCGCCGCCACGTCCGCTCGAGAGATCAACTCGCCTTGGTCGGGATACCCGTCGTACCGAAAGAACCCGTACGCGCCGTGATAACTGGGGTCGACTCCCGTGTACATCGAGGGCCACGCGCTCCCCGTCCACGGCGGATGTGTCGAGCGAAGCGGGGCCTCAAAGCCGCCCTCGCGGAGTCGTTCAAAATTCGGTAGCGATTCTCGATACCGGTCCAGATACCGAAAGTCGAGCGCGTCGAACCCGAATACGATTGTCCGAGAACTCGAGTCATCCCCGCTCATGGCATCCCCCCCATCCATCCGCCGTCGGCTGTGTCGATGGTGACCCGCATAACGCGCCTGCCAAAGCACGGAGAATAGTTAGTTATTCTTCGTGTTCGCGACTATGCTGGCCTTACTTGAAACGTTCGGGCCGTAACGGCCATACCGAGCGACTCGCGCATCGGTCACTTGATAAAGGACAGCACTTGCTTTGTCTCTAGCAGTCCAGTCACGAGCGACAGTGCTCCCCAGACAACGACGCCGACAGCGACGACAGCGACGAGCGTGACCCACCCGGTGATGTACTCAATGAGAGTGAACACGACGACGGACATCGTGGCCGTGATAAATGCAATCAGTCCGAGCCTCCGGAGTACAAATCCGGCGCGGAGGTCAAGTTCTTGCGTGATGATAGCGACGTTCGCGGCGGTGTAGAGGCCGCGTGTTGCCACAGTGGCGATGGCAGCACCCACGACCCCGATGACCGGTATTAACGCGACGTTCAAGCCGACGTTCAGCACGGCGGTGACCAGCCGGGCAATCGCTCGCTCGCGCGCTCGGCCGAGGTAGTCCAGCCCGTTATCCGAGATCTGCATCACCATCGTCAGTATCACGTACAGACCGAGAACCCGAAGCACGGCTACAGCGCCACTGTACTCCGCTCCGAACACGAGGGTAATTAGCGGTTCGGCGACGAGGACGAGACCGGCACCAGCGGGTGCATACAAAAGGAGTGCGTTCATCACCGTCTCTTCGTATATCCGGGAGATTCGACCGAGATTCCCTGCCGCCTTCTCACTGCCAAACGTCGGCGAGATAGTGAAACTGAGAGCGGAGGTTGGTGCTAAGACGAAACTCACCACTTTCTCGCTGACCACGTAGTAGCTCACCGCGACAGGAGAGAGGAAGAACCCGACGAGGAGCGTGTCTATCCGCTTGTCCAAGACGATAGACGTGTTCGTCGCCATAATCGGGACCGCATACTCCGCGATTCGGCGTCGGAGCCCCGGTTCGGCGGTGGCCGTGGCGTCGTAGAAGCTACGGGCGCGTCGTGCGAGATAAACGAAACCGACGACGCTCGCGAGGAGCGAACTGATTACGTACCCCCAGAGCGCACCTGTTGCGCCGAACCCAGCGACGACGAGGCCCAGTGCGAGTAGCACGCGGCTGACTCGGCCGACCGCTCGCAGCACGGCGACGAATGTGATGTCCTCAAACCCCTGAATGACCTTCTCCAAGTACGCCACCAGCGTCCCGAACACCATGAACAGCGTGCCGAGGAGCAGAAACGGGACCAACGCCGATTCGTTCAGGAGAGTGGCGATGTAGCGATGACTGGCCACCAGCACCAGCCCCGCGAGGAGGATGGATCCGACATTGAAAAGCAGCGATGTTCGCACGATGTGCGGAATCTGCGTCGGGTCGGTCTCCCTGTACTCGGCGATGTATCTGCCAGCCGAGCGTGCGATACCGAACCGTGCGACCAACTGAAATGTACTGGCGACGGTGAGCGCGAGAAAGAGTACCCCGTAATTGCTGGGGTCCAACAGCCGCGCCAGCCCAACGGAAAGCGCGGCTCCAGCAGCGGCGGTGATGAACTTGCTTACGAGTTGAGCCCTGAAACGCGAGGCGAGTTCGTCCTTGAGACTCATCGATGGCCTACGACACTGACGCGACGTGTCCGCTCCAGAACGTCGCGAGCGCGAATCACCCGCGTTTGGTGGATATCGAGTAAACCGTTGGTCGGTGCTGTACGTCCCGCCGACGGCTGCGTCACGTAGCGTCCAGTGGGCTGCGAAAACTTCCGGTATCGACGACGCACCCGCCGATATCTCGCTCGAGTGGCATCAAGGGCGCTAGTCCCACAGTTCACGTGGAAACCTGCTGGAGCACAGCTATATTGGTATAGAGTACGTACCAATATCATCCAGTGTCATGATGCCGTGGGAACACGCTTTCGTCGGGTACGTTAGCTACTCACTGTTCGTCCACGCAGTCTACCGCGCGTCACCGACGAGTGCGTCGACAATCGTGGTCGGTGTTGGCTCGCTGTTCCCGGACCTCGTCGATAAGCCCCTTGCGTGGGAGTTGGGCATATTCCCGAGCGGGTATGGTATCGCTCACTCGGTTTTCTTCGCGTTGCCTGTGTCGGTTGCCACAGGATGGTTCGCGTGGTCACGCGGACGGCCGCGGCTTGGCATAGCGTTCACAGTGGGCTACCTCCTCCATCTCATGGCCGACCTCGGCTCGAAGTTTCTCCTCGATGGGGAACTGCAATTGGCCCGGGTTCTGTGGCCGATTCGGCAGGCTGGGTCAGGATACGACACCGGGTTCGTCGGAGAACTGACAGGCAACATCGTCGGGTACGTCCGCTGGATGAGCAGCGAGATGGTGTCTGCCAACCCGGACCCGTACTTCCTCCTCCTGCTCGGAATTTGGCTACTTGGAATGGCAGTGTGGCTTTATGACGGAATGCCCGTCGCCCGCGACCTGTTCGACGCGGTCAGACGAGTAGTGCGTGATATCGCTCGCGCCGCGCGGTCCTCCCGACGCTGAGAGAGGACGGAAACGGCGATTTCCGGACGATGCGTGATTACCGAGCCTGTTCGCAGCGCCGTGAATTTCGTCGCCTTCCGAACTCCCTCGCGGTTGTCTTTTCTCGTCAGTACTCCCGGGCGCACTACGGCGTGACGCCACGACGCACCGAAGTGGACAGTGGAATAGTATAGTAAGGCCATCGTACCAGAATCGACTACACTCGGGTATCGATACGCTTTTGCCTCCAAGATGCCGGAGTCAGATACGTCGAATCAACGGACAGAACGTGGAGAGAGTTGGTAAGGTGGTATTTTTGGGAACTTATCCATAGATATTCTTTGTTTCAATATCTCGCAACAAACTCCGTCACAAACGCTGAAATTTCCAGAATCCGGTGTGAAAGTAGTTCCAGACAGTCTACAGAGAGCGCCACAAATAGCCAGCGTAACTGGTAAACGAGTATATATCTTTACTAATCCGATATAATCGATAGGGGCATGAAGGAGAGTGAAACGGGGTCCGAACGGACCTACCATTCTCGAAGAAGTGTCGTAAAAATCGCCGCGTCAGTGGCAGGACTCAATATTCTCGGAACAGGTGTCGGAGCGGCACAAGAAGAGCTCAACGTGAGAGATTTCGGGGCGACGGCTGATGACGACACGGAAGATACGGAGGCGTTTCAAGATGCGGTGGATGCGGCACGCGGCGGTGGGACGGTGTACGTCCCTCCCGGCGAATACCTGATACGGCGGGTCCGAATCCGTGAGAACACGACTATCTACGGTGAGGGGGAAGAATCGAAGTTGCTTCACGCACCGTGGAATCTCGACGAGTTCCCGACGACGAGCATCCTCCTCGTCAGGCGTGCGGACGACGTCACGATTCGCGACCTCGGCTTCAGCGGGAATCTCGACGCGATGACCTACACCGACGACCCCGGTTCGGGGAATTCGGACCTCCTCGACCTCAAAGGCGGACAGCGAGTGACCGTGGAAGGGTGCTATTTCGAAGAGCCCTTCACCGCCGACGTTATCGACGTCGACCTCACCGACGAGGCAGTCAATTACTCGATATCTGACAACTACATCGACATGCGGGCCTACGATAGGGCGAACGAGGGCATCCTGATGCGGGGACGGAACCACCAGATAACGAACAACTACGTAATCGGGTCCAACTCGCGTACGCGGGCGGCAATCGCCGTTGACGACGGTAGCACCAACAACAAATTCCAGGGGAACGTCGTGGAGGACAGCTACCGTGCGTACGACATTCGCGGCGACCCCGACAATCCGACACATCCGTTTGTCGACAACGAAGCTGTCGGCACGTTCGAGTCAGAGAGTAATTTGGACGGAGCGATAGTCTCCAACTCGAACGACATCGAAGACGATGTCCCGGTCGCTGTCGAAACCCTCGAACCGACGAACATCGGCGCAACTTCCACACTCCTGCGAGGGAATCTGGTCGAACTCGGAGGTAACGACACCGTGGAGTGTTACTTCGAGTGGCGACAGACCGGCGCGGACGAGTGGAACGCGACGACGCCGCAGACGCTCGACGCGCCTGGAGAATTTAGCCAATCGCTCACTGACCTCGAAAGCGACACAGAGTACGAGTATCTGGCTATCGCCGAGAGCGACGCCGACAAGACTTCCGGCGTGGGATACACGTTCGTGACCGCGACCGAGGACGGGTCGTCGACGCCGGGGACGGTCGTGTTCCAAGCGGGTGTCGATGGCTACGACGGCGCTGCCGATACCTACCTCCAAGAGTCACAACCGGACGAAAATTACGGGGCGGCGGCACAACTCCTCATCGACGGATCCAATCCGGGACGGACCCAACAGGTCGTTCAAGGCCTGCTGCGTTTCGATTCTATCGTCGGAAGCGACACCGGACAGGTCCCATCGGGGGGGACGGTTACCGAGGCCACGCTGACGCTCGAAATCACGAACAGCGGCTCTGGAGGCAGCTTCCACCCGATGTTGGTCGACTGGAGCGACACGGACACGTGGAACACGCTCGACGGAGGTATCCAAAACGACTCGACGGAAGCGGAAACTAATCCCGACTTCAACACGGGAAGGGTCGACGAAGGAACGTTGACACTCGACGTAACCGACCGAGTGCAAGCGTGGGTCGATGGGCAAGCCAACAACGGATGGGGTATCCTCCCCAACGGGACTAACGGATGGGAGTTCTACTCGGCCGAAGGAGCGACGCCGCCGAAGTTGACCGTCACCTATGAATGAGTGGTCTCCGAGTGAGAGAGCCTCGCCGACTGGCGTCAGATAGCGCCTGCGCAGGTCATGAGTGACGACACGGCACCCCGTACCGCGCAATCGGAACCATCAGCGGTGCGTTCGCGCCGACAGATCCTGCAGTACTTGGCCGCGGGCGCGCTCGGCGGAGCGACCGCTGTTGGCCTCGACCACGCTCTCGGCACGGACGGCGACACGACCGACAGCGCCAGCGAGCAGGAACGAATGTACGATATCGCCGTGTACGAAACAGACACTGGCTACGAAGCTGTCAGTTCGGGCGGCGAGACGGTCAACTCTGGCAGCGACGGATGGGCAATCCTCGAAAGTGGAATCCGTGCCGCGCCCGATAGCGGGTCGGTCTACGTCGAAGGACAGTACCAGAGCGAGTCGACAATAGAAGTAGCGAAGTCACTCACGGTGTACGGCGACGAGGCCACCATCGAGCACCGTCACGCCGGTGATTTCGTGTTCCGCTTCCAAGGTGAGGAACGATACGAAACCACGCTCGCCGAGGAGGTGACGACGGGTTCGAACAGCATCAGATTAGCGGACACGTCTGAGATTGAGAAGGGCGATATGGTCCTCCTCGCCGAGGAAAGTGGCGCCCCCGTCCTCGGCCGAGGGCAACCCCCGGGTGAGCCACACAGCGTGCTTGGAGTCGACGGGAGAGTCGTCAGACTGGAAGACTCCGTCGTCTGGCGGGACGGCTATCCCTCCGGAACGCTGGTCTACGTTCTCGATCCGATAACGGTCCACCTATCGGGTTTCGACCTGAGCGCGCCCGCGAAAGACGAGAACTACTACGGCGTGATGGCCTCCCAATGCCGTGATTCCACCTTCGAGGGGCTATGGATGGATAAGTTCGGAAGCCGCGCGATACTGCTGGAAGCCTGTGCGAACGTCCGCGTCCGGGACTGTACGGTGCTGCAAAGTTCCGACATTGAGGCGAGTGACGGGTACGGCATCCAGTTGTGGGCGGGTTGTCACGACGTCATCGTGGAGGGATGCGTCGCCAAGGAGTGCAGACATCCGGTGTCTGTGACCTCCGGCGGGGACCGACAGGTCCCGTCGCGGACAGTCATTGTCCGCGACTGCTTCGTCACGTCCGACGGGGCGGGGGCGCTGAACTGTCACGGCGGCGCGGCACACGACATCAGGTTCGAGGGGTGTACGGTTCATACGTGGGGTGAGTCTGGGGTTGTCACCGGTGCGCAACGGACGAGCGTCGCTGGCTGTGAGTTCAGACTGGACGGCAACAACGCAGTCGATACGCGGGGCGACGGGCAAGAGCGAATCGTTACCGTCACCGACACGGACATCTTCGGCGCGACGAACGCTATCAAACTCAGTCAGGAGGAAGATTGGAACTACGCCCCGCTGTGGAAGCTTGTCCATCTCGAAGGCGTGCGTGCCTACGGGTGTAATCGGTTCTTCTCGCTCGGCGGCGGTCAGATAGATCGTGTGCGGGACCTGCTTCTCAGAGGGTGTTACTGGGACGAAGTCGACGAGGAGGGGATTCGGCTGTTGAACCAACTTGACGGTGGTATTATCCAAGGTAACAACTTCGGCAATGCGCCGGACCAACCACACATTCTGGCACGTGGCGACCCGGACAACGTTATCAGAAACCTTCAGATCAGCGGCAATACGTTTACGCAAGGGAATGGAGACAGAGCGTTCGTTCGACTGGCACACGGCCACCGGTGCGTCGTTTCGAACAATAGATTCGAGACGGAGTCTACCGTCCTCATGTACGTAGACGGACCAAGTTCGACCGGGAATCTGATTACGCAAAACGCGTACTATGCTCCGGATCCACCGACAGACACGATTATGATAAATGAGGGGTCGGTCGCGACGGACAACCACGTGTACGAGACGAGTGCTGGCAGATGGCGCTGACGGCCGTCGATGCGTCACTCTGGACTCGACTACTGACGGCGGTCAGTCTCCACGTCCGTTTGCCGGGCATCTAACACTGCCCTAATCGGAGTACTTCGTTGCTAACAATCACACACAGGATTCTACCTGCGACCAGTGACGAACCGACAGAGCATCGTCTGGATAACGCTCGAAAGCATCAGGTACGATCACACATCTCTGAGTGACTACGACCGCGACACGACTCCCTCGCTCCAGCGAATCGCGGATGGCACGGAGGGGAACTCCTTCGATCACTGCATCAGCCACGGCAATTGGACGGGAACGTCGTCAGCGTCAATTCTGACCGGAACGACCCCGCCGACACACGGGATTTTCGGAGAGAGCAGCCTCGTCCTCTCGGAGGACATTGAGACGATCCCAGAGCTACTCCCCGAAGAGATGACCACACAGAGCCTCGTTTCAAATCCGAATGCCGGTCCGGCGAGGGGTCTCGACCGCGGGTTCGACGACCTGCGATACGTCGTCCCATCGAGACTGCGGGACGACGTGGGGCTTTGGACGATGGCGAAATCCACACCTCAGCTCTGGTCCCACGGCGGGGGTCTCACCGCAGATATCGACCGCCACAAGGGTCTCACGTCGTATATGACGGTCGACCTCGCCAAGCGCTTCGTCGCATCGCAGGACGATCCCTACTTCATGTACCTCCATCTCGGAAGCAGTCACCACCCGTACTTACCCCCAGCGGCGTACCTAGACGCCTTCACAGACGAACTCACTATCAGTCCACAGCAGGCGCTGGACATCGCCCAATCGCGGTACGAGGACATCCACGAACTAATCGCCGATGGCGGACTGTCCCCGGACGAACGGCAGGCGGTCGAGGCGATGTACGACGCCGTCATATCCCACGTCGACTACTGCGTAGGCGAACTCTTCGACGCCATCCAGCGAAACAGCGACGATACTATCGTCGTTGTCACGGCTGACCACGGCGACCTCCTCGATGAGTACGACTTGGCCGGGCACAAGTTCGTCTTAGACGACGCGCTCATACACGTCCCGCTCGTAACGCATGGACTCGACGGAGTCGACCACCAAACCGGGGAAGTAGTCCAGCACATCGACGTCCTCGAAACCGCGTTATCGCAAATTGGCGTCGAATCGCTGCAGTTCGAAGGTAGCAATCTGAGGACCGATAGCCGTACGCTCGCGGTGACCCAGCGGTCCGGCAACAACGCACAGGAGAACCTGAAGCAGGTCCGCGAGTACGACCCAAAGTACGAACTCCCGATTCGACACCTACAGACGGCCACCTCCTTCCGGTCGACAGAGGATAAGTTGGTCCACAGCGAGGACGCGGTCGAACTGTTCGCGTTGCCCGACGAGCAGACTAACCTGAAAGACCGGCATTCGGAGAAGTACGAGGAGATGCTGACCGAAGCGAGACGCTGGCTCGACGAGCACGAAACCAGACCCGCCGCCGAGCGAGAGCAGGAACTGGACTCCGATATCAAAGACCACCTCTCGGATATGGGGTACCTCGTTTAGAGCCGTGAGACGGAACCCGTTCCCGACGACCGATCGAAGCGAGTTCGGAACAGCGCGGAGCGCCCTCCAAATTACCGGTCTAACCCGACATCATGTACTCGATTGAACAACTCTGGTCCGGGGTGAAACATCCCGAGTTGATATTCTCGAAGGTCAACGGGATGCTCAACCAATGGCGAGTCGGAGAGCGATATTACCCCGGGGGCGTCGACGTGTTTGACGAGGACTGGGACAACCTCATCATTCTCGATGCCTGCCGATACGATTTCTTCGTGCGACAGGTGTCACTCCCGGGAACGACCGAGAGGCGAACCTCGCGAGGGGCGACGAGCCGAGAGTTCATTCGCGGTAACTTCACGAACAGAGACGCACACGACACGGTCTACGTCTCGGCAAACCCGTGGTTTCTCAGGCTACACGAACGTATCGGCGGCGAAGTCCACGACTACGTGAACCTCCACACCGACGAGAAGCGCGATGCGGTCGGCGGACTCACGACGAGACCCGAAACGGTCACGGAACACGCCGTCGAGGCCCACGACACGTATCCGAACAAGCGACTCATCATCCACTACTTGCAGCCCCACCAGCCGTACCTGACCGATTTCGGTCGCGAGAACTTCGATTTCCACAGGGACGCGGTGCTGTCGGTGAAGCGAAGTGACGTCGACAGAGGCGATGTGATCCGGGCCTATCGTGAGAACCTCGACCTCGTTCTCGGCGAAGTAGGATCCCTCGTCGACTCGCTCACGGGAAAGACGGTCATCACGGCCGACCACGGAGAACTGTTGGGCGAGCGCGAACGACCGATTCCGGTTCGAGGGTTCGGACACCCCGGCGGGGTGTACGTCGACGAGTTACTCGAAGTCCCCTGGCACGTACTCGAGACCAGCCCACGAAAGGAAATCGTCGCGGAGAAGCCAGCCGCCGCACTGGACGAGCAGATAGACCACGAAGCGGTCGAACAGCAACTGGAGGACCTCGGCTATCGCATGTGAGCCGACCGCCGTAATCCGAGTCGACGACGAGTTCGATGGGAGATGCTATCGGTCGCCGAGAAACCCTCGCAGGACGATACCTAGAGGGCTGCCCAGATTTTCGCCATCGATTCGGTGACCACGTCGTCGAGGTCCTGGGTCGCGTCGATGTCGACGACTCGGGCGTCCGGGATTTCGATTTTGTCCGCCTGTGCCGTCCGCGTTTTCGCCCTCTCCAGCGTGTTCTCGGGCTTTCGATCCACGGCAGTCTCCGGCGGAATAGAGAGCCGAATCACGAGGTCCGGCGGATACTGCTGGGCAATCTCGTATGGACGCCGTTCGACCGCCGCCAGTTTCCGCTTTGCGACGTGCCACGAACTTCGCCAGTGGTCCAACTGGGGGCTGTCGGGCGAGTCAGCGTCGACGGTCGGGTACCTGTCGGTGATGACGACGTAGCCGTTGTTCCGCGCCGTGTTCATCTTCGTTAGCTTCCGCATCTTGTCGAGCGAGATGGAGAACACCGCAATTGTGTCCCAAAGTGTATACAGGGGTGACGATTTGATGTTCTCGGCCGTCGAGTTCTCGGTGGACTCACCCTCCGTTTCGGAGCGCCGCTGCTGGTCGTCGTTCGAGAGCAGTTGCGCTGCCAGCCATCGCTCGAATCGCTTCGGGAACAGGAGCGCGCTCTCGGCGCTGTCGCCGTGGCCGAAGTAAATCTGCTCCGTATCGGTAATCCAGCCGATCTCGTCGGCCACTCGTTTCGAGACCGTCGATTTTCCGGACCCGTCCGCTCCGATGAACGCAACCGAGATACCGCCTTTTTTGACGAGCTTCTGGTAGGGAAAGTTCAGCCCGAGCGTTTTGTCGTTTCCTTTCACTGCTATCGACTGGAGTTCCTGTTTGGCCGCGACGAGCCCGCCCCAGACCTTCCCGTGTCGCCGGTACTGTTCGAACACCTCGGGGAGTGAAGAACGAAGCTTCCGAAGTCGCCAGACGGACGGTCCGTTCTCGTAGAGAGCGAGGACCGCGTCTACGCAGTCGGTTCCGAGCAGTCGTTCAGTGGCACGCTCAAGTTCCGCTGCCGTCACGGTGTGCCGTAAGTCAGTGAACTCCGTCCGGACATCGCCGCGGACCAACGGGATTCCCAGCGGCTCGAAGACGTAGTTTCGCCACCGGAGCTTCAGCGCGTATCGGACCAACAGCAACAGCAGTTCGTGCCGGGGATGGACCATGTAGATACCGGTGTCTTCGTCTCTGACCCTGTCGGTCAGTAGCTGCTCCTCCCACGGCAGTCTGAACTCTTTCAGAAACGGTCGGCCCAAGACGAGTCGGTAGTGCAGGTGGAGGTGAATAACTGTTCCAGAGCGAGCGTCGAAGCCGATGAAATCTTCCAGAGACGGGTAGTTCGAGTACGTAGACGTTTGGAGAAGCTTAAAATTCAACTCGCTCAGGAGCTTTCTCACCAGCTCCTCCTCAGCAGGATCCACGAGAATATCTAGATCGGCTTCCCCGTCGGCAGATTCCGATAAATAGGTGTTACTCTTCCAGTGACAGTATCGGATGTCTTCGTCCTCCAGCCTGTTCGACAGCCTTTCACAGATTGCAAGCATGGATTTGTCTCAACGACCCTACGGGAACCGTTCCGTCCAACAGATATTGTAAAAGGGACACTATCGGCCGTTAGTCGGCGTCTCGTCGGGTTTCGGTCGGTGGATCGCCTCGCGGAGACTGCAGACTCCGCCGGTTGGTGCGGTGCAACACGTCGGCGAGCGAATCGATATCGGCAGCCCCGTCGACGAACTCTCGGTGGATGACAAGTGTTCGAACGGGAACACGTTCGATACCGAGTAGCTTCGAGAGGAACAATCGGTGGCGACCGTCACTGGCGAACAGTAGCTCACCGTCCCGAGCGACGTTCACGGTTATCTCGTGGTACGGATCGGAAAATACCCAGGCAGAGTTCTCCTCAGCGTGTCTGTCGAACCCGTTAGTTTCGAGAGAACGATATAGTCGGTCCAAGTACCGACACTGCGCGTGGATACTCTGTCTATCGGGACACTTCCCGTACCAAGCGGTCTCTCCGCCCGCGACTGTCTCGACTTGTTGTTGCACGAACTCGGTCGATAGCCAGTCGGTGCCCTCCTCAAAGTGCGCCTTCATCGCCTCATACAGACCGTGTTCCGCTATCGGGGTGCCGAGCCAGTCCCGTGAAACGTCTCTCGTGTTGTATCGGTCCCAGTCACCATCCCTGATTTCGCCGAATCTCCGCCGTCGGTGGAAGAACGTCGGCGTGTGCTTGGCGATTCGCTCGGGACTCACCCAGACGAGTTCCAACGGAGAGACGCCCAGTTCGGACCGAAAGTCCGAGGTATAGGACTTGAGCAAATGATACACGACGGTCTTTCGACACTGAGAGCGAATCAACTGAGGAACGTCACGCAGGTCGACACGAGTGGGGACCGGCGAAAGGTAGTTTTGGATACCCGTCCGGAGGTCGACGTCCATCGTTGGCCGATAGACCGCCGGTTTCCCGTTAGTTATAGACTCCTTTGGCCGCGGTAATCCGTCGTCCCGTCTCGGTGATTGGGCTATAGCACCGTGAAATCCCATCGACCTTCGAGACGGCGGTCACCCGCTCGGCACGCGCCTCACACGGAGTTCGGCCACCGGTCAGCTATCCCCGGCTACTTCCCAGTACAACGACGCGTGTTCTGCGGCGACTCGCTCCATCGAGAACGTCGACATCGCGGTCTGGTACCCCCTGTCGGCGAGGTGTCGACAGTCCTTCCCGTGGATTCGCTGCATCGTCCCCGCAAGCGTCTCCGGTTCTCCGACCGGACAGAGGTACCCAGTCGTGTCGTGCTCGACGATTTCGCGGACACCCGGAATGTCTGTCGAGATAACGGGGAGTTCCGCTGCCATCGCCTCGATGTGTGTCGTCGGCAGACCCTCCTTGGACGACGACGAGACGAACGCGTCCGCGCAGGCGTAGTAGGGCTCGATGGAATCGACGAACCCCGTGATGGTCACGCTCTCCGAGAGGCCTTTCTCCGAGACGATGGCTTCGAGGTCGCTGCGTAGTGGCCCGTCGCCGACGACGACGAGATGGGCGTCCGGTGCGTCGAGTCGCTCCATAGCGCTGATGAGGTCCCATTGTCGTTTCACGTCCACACAGCGAGCGACGTTGAGAAACACCGTCTCGGCTGACTGGACGCGTTTCGGAACGTTGGCCGGGTCCGCCGCGGCGACGCGGCCGTTGAACGCCTCGACATCAATTGCGTTGTAGATGACGCGCATCCGCGGGTCGTTTCCGTATGACTGGCGAACCCCATCGGAAACGCAGACTATCTGTTCTGAGAGCGGGCGGGTCGCGTGTTCGACGGCCCGCTTCAGGGGTGGCCGCTTCTCTTCGACGTTGTGGTAAGTCGAAACGTGTGGCAGCGACAACCCCAGACAAGCCAATCGGCCGACAAGGTCGGAAAACGCGAGATGGGAATGAACCACGTCGACATCGAGTTCTCGCAGGCGAGAGAGCAGTCGCGCCGTGCCGTTGCCGACGGACGCAATCGCGACGTCGACGCCGAGGACGGAGAGTTCGACACCGCTCTCTTCGAACGCCTCTTCGAGTTCGCCGCGTCGGTTCGAAGCGACGACCACGGGGTCAACATCGTTGCGTTGGTCCAGTTCGACCGCCAAGTCCTTAACCAACCGCTCTGCACCGCCGCCGTTGAAGTCGTTGAGGAGGAGACAGGGTCGCATATGGGTCCTACCTCGGTGAGCGATGGTCAGCCAGTAGCGATTCATAAATCGACTCAATTCGTTCGCCCATCCGTTGGAGGCTCACTTCTCTCACGTGTACTCTCCCGTCAGATCGCTCGCCGGTTTCGAGTACCGACACGACCGCGTCGACCAACTCCGCGTCGTTCGAACACACGTACGAGTTCTCCACCGGTCCCAGTCGCCGTCTCGTGTCACCCACGTCCGTGGACACGACGGGGAGATTGCACGCCATCGCCTCTTTGACCGTGTTGGGAGACCCCTCACGGAGAGAGGGAAGTAACAGCGCGTCCGCCGCGTTGTAGTACAGCGGCATCTCGTCGTGGTCTGCGTCGTGAACGTCCTGTAACCGCACCGTCTCCTCGAACGACCGGTTCACCCGTTCGACGGTTCGCTTCGCGACGTGGTAGCGCTTCTTCTCGTGCCCTTTGTGATATGGGAAAATCACGTGCCTGTCGTCGGCGTCCCAACCGACCGCTTCTCTCGCTTCTACCTGCGGCATCGGCTCGAATACCGACAGGTCAACGCCGCTCGGAATTATCGTCGCGTCGCACGGTAGCGCGTCTTTCATCTCCTGGCTTCGGACGATGACGTGGTCGCTCTGCGTGGCACAGAGCTTCGTTATTTTCGGTTGCAACCCCGCCAGTCGGTCGCCCAGCAGGTCGTCGCCCCAGAACGTCATCACGACCGGTCGGTTCGGTTGGAGCAGTCCCAGCGGCGCGACAACGCCTGAGTTAACGTGAACGATGTCGTAGTCTTCGGCCAGCGAGGCTTGCAGTATCTTCGGATACAGCATCGACCCGCGAACAGCGTAGTAAATCGGGTTGTGGCCAGCGATACTGTCTAACAGTCCCTCGTGAATGCTTCTGTCTCCGTGAACGTGGCCGTCCTGACGGAAATCACCCTGATACAGTGCGTCACATTCGATTCCGCGCTCTTCGAGTATCCGTACTTGATCGAGGAAGAACTCCATGCCAGCGCTGGAAATCTGTAGCACTTTCAGCGAGTGGCCGTTTGCGGTACTCACGGTCCCCTCCCCTCGTGCCGTCGAGTCGATTCGTTCCCTCGGCGGTTGTTAGTGACCGTTTCGCATGGCGGTGGTGCATTCTTGAACATCTGAGTTGAGTGGATATGTCGTATGGTCGTTCCGACGGAGGGTTTCGTGTACTCTGTACGCCTGTGTACCGGTCTACTCGGCAGTGACTCTGCGCTCGGGTCGGACGCCGCGAGACGGTGCGACGTTCCGCCCCACACGCGAGGCGTTCGATGCGTAGCCGCGCTTGAATCGGCAGCCGTGACCGACGCGGTCCCGGCGACCGTCAGACTCGGTTGCCGATATCCCCTGCCGAAACCGGCGCAAATACGTGTTTTATACGCTGTTTCCGGCTTCTCTGACATCATCGCCGTGCCCGATACTGCAGGGATTCAGACTCTACTTGCATCGGTCCGATTGTATCTACCTACGATTCACTTCCAACGATATTTCGAACAATAAGTATCAACAGCTTATGTACGGCGTATCCCGAACGTACCGTAGAAGCCCGGAGCGGGAGATTCCGGGACGAGCCTCGTGGGGAAACCACCGGTACCGCGTACTCGTAGGTGGCGTCTCTTGTCTCCCCGAGGAGTCGAGACCAGGCCAGACACTGTCCAATTCTGTTATCGCTACTCGTACAGAATGAGTCATCTTAGCCATACGATGGTCAACCTCTCACGCAAGCTTACATAAAAGCAGTCCGTTAGAGCGACCTTAGTATATCCTAATGCTGGATTGTGGCCGCTCACCTGCCGTACGTTGCTAATTACTATTTGCAGATACAGAGTAGCGATTCGGCGTTCGAATGTTCGCTAAATTTGATATACGGCGACCAAGCTCATCGAACGTGGCCGTGGGCTGTCGTCGACTGTCCATGCGATCGGACACGCATCGGTGTTGGTTGGACAGATGACCGACGACAGCCCACGCCGCGCCTGTCTCACGCTCGACCTCGAAAAAAACTGGAACTTCGAGGATCCCGAGTTGAAATACGCGACCTTCGACTATCTCGACGACTACATCGACTTACTCGACACTCTCGACCTCCCGCTATCGGTGTTTGTCGTCGGCGAGACTATCGAGGACCGACCGGACGCCATCGAACGGCTTCAGGAACGCCTCGACGTCGAGTTCCACCTCCACTCGTACTCACATGACATCTCCGGATCGGCGGATTTCGAACGGGAAGTCCGACTGGGGACGCAGGCGTTCGAGTCGTTCTTCGGGCGTCAGCCGGAAGGATATCGGTCGACGCAAGGTCGAATCGAGCGGTCTGCCTTCCGGTTCCTCGAATCCTCGGGCTTCCTGTTCGATTCGAGTGTCTTCCCGACGTACCGACCGGGAGTGTACAACAACCTTCGAGCACCGGTCGAACCCTATCAGGCCACCGGGACCGATTCGCTCCTCGAGATTCCGGTGGCCGTCGTCCCCAGACTTCGCTTCCCTCTCTCACAGGGGTACGTCAAGGCCATAGGAGCCCCGTTTCTCGCCGTTCTACGACACATCCCGTTACAGGACGTGGTGGTGTACAATTCACATCTTCAAGACTTCTACCACACCCAGGCGCACGAACGACTCGGTCCGCAACGGAAACTCTTCTACGGGCGAAACGTGGCGCAATCCGAGCACATTTTCGAGCGAGTCGTCGAGACCCTTCGGCGGAAGGGATACTCGTTCGTCAAAATGACCGACGTGTACGACGCCTATACGGAGGGCGGCGACAGGCCGCGGCGTCGCTCAGCCAACGACTGACTCGTCCACAGGGAACCAGGTCGGCAGCGAGTGTCTCACCGCGAAGACCGAAACACCACTCGCCGCCAGATATCCGGATCGACTGAGTACCGCAGTATCGCACCGATGCGTCCGACGAGCGGGAACGTGTCATCGGCGTCGACGATGTCGTAGTACAGGTCCTCGTCAACGAGCGGGAAAAAGTCGCGTACGGCGTCAAGGTCCCGTTCGCTAAAGAGGTGCAGAAAGTCACCGGGCACGAGGTACCGACACTTCACGCCAGCGGGGTACTCCCGTGTCGGTTCTACGGTCTCCCCCAGTGCCACGGATGCGAGAAGCGCAGGGTAGTCGACGCCAGCGTAGTACGGGAGATGAAGCGACCCCCAGAACCGCGGATTCACTTCCAGGAGATTCGGCGTATCCGTCCGCGGGTCGTTTTTGAACTCGACCATCGCCACCCCCTGCCAGTCGGCGTCGAGCAATATTTTCCGCCCGTACTCGAGAAGCGCGTCGTGATGGATGCTCTCCCTGAGCGTCGACGGACCGCCGCTCGGCGGATATTCCCGGAGTCGACGATACGCGAACTCCGCGAGCACCTCGCCGTCCCAAACCAGGAATCCAGCCCCCAACCCCCTCCCCTCTAGGGGTATTTGCTCTTGGATGATCGGTCCGGGATACGACGCCTCGACCGACTCGTAGACATCAGCCAGTGCATCCGGCGAGTCGACGTACCGGAGCCCCCTCGACCCCGCGCTATCGAGTGGTTTCACGACGACGGGAAACTCTAATTCGGACCGAATCTCGCGGATATCGTCGACACTGTCAGGATACGCCGTGCGGGGGTGGGGGACGTCGAGGCGTTCGGCCCGTCGCATCACGGCGTCTTTTCGCACCAGTTCATCGAACCGTTCCGCACCAGCGACAGGGACGATGGTGTGTTCGGAAAGTCGGTCTTTGTGGTGGTTTATTAGCCGAGTCGATTCGTGGGCAATCGGCATCAACAGGTCGATCTCCTCGTTCGAAAGGAACTTCACCAGGAATTCGACGAACTCCGACGGGCGCTCTTCGGGGGAAGGGTACACCACACAATCGTCGGTATATTTCGACGCGAACGACGTCGCGAACCGCATCGATTCGCCACAGACTACCGAGTGTCCGCGTCGTCCCAACGACCGTACTGCTGCCAACGCACTCCGACGCTGTCCGTCGGTGATGAAAATTGTCGCCATGTCACTTGACAGATTTGACAGTCTCCATAGCTTTACTCAGTCCGTGGTAAAGGTAGTAGGGAGACTCCGTTCCGGTTGGGGCGACCGCGCCCTCCCGAATTGCTGACTTTAGCTCGGCCAGCGAGGTAATCGGGTCCCAGGAAACGATCGTTCTGGCTCGGCCAACCTCCCATGGCGTGTGAGCGTCACTCCCCCCGGTGAGCGGACAGTCATGATGCTGTCCGAGAGCCGTCGCACGGACGTTCGTCTGTGTTCTCGACCTCGCGTTGAGGCCTTCGACCGCATCGACTTTTCGGAAGACCCACTCCTCAAAGTCAGTCACTTTCCGATAGGGATGTGGCAAGATAGCCAGTCCGCCTTGGCTGTGAATCTCGTCGACAGCCGATGCGAGTGTGTCGCTCGTAATCTGTTCGGTGATGAACAGCGCCAGCAAGTCGTCGTAATCTCGTGTTCGAACCTCCATTCCGGGAATCACCATTACCTCAGTCGACTCGTTGACTTCGGCGTGTGCCCCGAACTCGTCGTGGTCGGTAATCGCTATCGCGTCCAATCCTACCTGTTCGGCGTATCGCGCGACCGTCGCTGGGGGCTGAAGCGAATCGTAGGACCACGACGTGTGGGTATGAAGGTCGGCTGAGAAATATTCTCCGGACATGTAAGCTTATTTAAACTTATCAGTTATAGTATTTTGCTGGATGAGGTCGGCGGTACGCGACTACACGTGTCTCGCAAGAACAATGCGGGGAACACGAGATACACTCACCCATGTCCAGCCAGCCGTTACATGCCGAATCACCGGAGCGAATATTTCGGATAGACGGTTCTGGTGAGCGTCCCACCTCGCCTTTCGTCAGTCTTGAGAGGTTCATTTCGAACCGTCGCTCGATTTGCTCCGTCGGAAGCGAACCTTCTCGCAACTATCGCTATCTGGATTTCGTCTCAGATTTGTCACGGTTTCGGCTACTCATGACGGCAGGACAGCAATGTTATGAGGTGAAAAACCAGTTGATTTCTTGTATTATTTCGATAATCACTTCATACTAATTAGTCGAACTCCCGTCCTGCTGAAACAGTAACACGGGGAACCCATTGTCGATGCTGCTATGCTGTAGTCCACTGCCGCGGATGTCGGTCAGCCCGAGACCTAGAATGCTCGCAATGGAACGCGTGTGCGATTAGTTAAAAAGGAATGCTGGGAAAACTACGAGCTACCGACCAGTACGCTATAGATATTTGTACGGACAGGAACGAGTGGAATTCGTTTATCGAGCGCAACGACGGTCCGGTGTACACCCACTGGGGGTGGTACGACGCGGTAGCCTCGTACGGTCACGACCAGCAGAACCTCGTCGCTCGGAGACAGGATACTGGTGCTATTGCAGCGGCGCTCCCGATATGTCACATAAACAGCCACTTGTTTGGGTCACAGTTGTTGTCTCCTGCGTTCGCCGAGCGAGGAGCGGTCGTGTTCGATAGAGAGAACCATTCGACCACCGCGAGACGGCTTCTCTTAGAACAGACGAAGCAACTGGCCGAACGCCTCGACATCGACTTCGTCAGTCTGCGTGGTGCCACCGGGAGTAGTACGGACGACTTTACCTCCAAGAAAAGATATGTGACCTTTCAGGTGCCTGTCGAGGAGGGACCTGACGCCATCTGGTCTAAGATTCGAGACAGCCGTCAACGGCAGATACGGCAAGCTGCTGATAACGACAACTTAGAACTCACCGTCGGCACCTCACTGGAGGACGTACAAAGATACTACGACCTCTACCTCGAAACGATGCACCGGCACGGAAGCCCACCCCATTCGTTCGAGTTTTTCAGAATCCTCTGGGAGCGACTACACAAGGACGGGAAGTTCCGTCTCACCACGATAGATTATGACGGCACCCCGATCAACGGAATAATCAACCTCGCGTTGGGTTCGACAGTTTATCAGTGGGGAGTGGTGAACGATTACGAGTACCGGGATCTCAACGGTGGCAGTCTCCTACTGTGGAAATCACTTGAACAGGCCGCTGAAGAGGGATACGACACGTACGAGTTCGGTCGTACGCGGGAAGGGTCAGGCGTCTACATGTTCAAGAAGAGCTTCGGCGGAACGAAGGTGTGGTACGACGACATACACTACTTCCCGAACGGGGAAGTCAACCTTCCCAACCCGGAAAAGAACAAGTACGAGCGAGCGAGGGAAGTCTGGAAACTCCTCCCGCTATCGGTCGCTGGGATGGTTGGACCGCACGTGCGAAAACAAATCGGTATCTGAGTTCCATGGACATTCAGAGACTCTCCCTCAACGAATGGGATGACTTGCTGCCTGAATCTGGGGTCGGGCCGTTTCACGCGTCGGAGGTACTCGAACTGATGGACGAGTACGAACCGGGCGAACTACGGCTTCTTGGCGGATTCCGGGGCCAACAGCCGGTGGGACTCTTCCCCGTGTTCGTTCGCGAAAAGTATTCCCTGCGGTTCGTTGTCTCGCCACCACCCGGCCTTAGCGTGCCGTGGCTCGGTCCGGTGTTGATGCCCACCAGTCCGAAGCAGCGTAAACGGGAGAAGCTCAACGAGCGTTTCACCGAGGCGGTTCTCGAAGCGGTCGACGTGGACAGTCGACGGACGCTCTTCGGAATGGTCGGCACCCCGAAATACGGTGACCCCCGGCCGTATCTCTGGGAGAACCTGAACGTGGACCCGCGGTTCAACTTCATCCTTCCGCTCGAAGACCGTGACTCAGAGAGCGTTCTCGGCTCGTTTACGCGTGATTTACGCAAAGAGATCCGCAAGGGCAAGGACTTGGACATCTCCATCACCCTCGAAGGGGCAGCGACGGCTGAACGAATCTGCGACGACCTCAAGCGTCGTCACGCGGAACAGGGCCTCACATATCCCACTCCGCGGGCGTTCGCCCGCGACCTCGTTTCTCAACTCGACGGCCAGACGAGAGTGTACGTCGCGCGAACGCCAGACGGTGAGTTTCTCAGCGGAATCACCCTCCTGTATGCGAACGGTGAGGCGATGTTCTGGCAGGGCGGCGCGAAGGCCAACTATCAGGGCGTGAGCGTAAACAGCCTCCTCCACTGGGAGATAATCACGGACATTCTTGACGACCCGGAACTAGAGAGCGTCGAGCGCTATCACCTCGGAAATGCTCTGAACCGTCGCATCTCGCGGTTTAAGAGCAAATTCAACGGCGACCCTGTGGTCAATTACGAAATTAAATCTAACCTGATGTTACTGGCGAGGAAAGTGTACACCGCTCGGCGTCACGTGACGCTGCAGAATCTCTCGGAGCGCTTCTGAAACTGCTTCGCCGCTCGTGGAACCGGGGTCGAAATGGTTATTTATCCCAACTTAGCCCGCAATAGCCCCTGTATACTTAGTTGTACCACGCGCATCTCGATGGTCAGACGAACAGCTATGGATAGTCTGCAAACGCAGGGTCGACCCGTCGAATCCGTATTGTGAGATGAATCGAGACGAAGTATCTGTGCCTTCTGTACGGCAAGCATGGAGAATATCGGCCGACCTGATCGCCGTTATCTCACTCGTCGTGGTCGCCAATCTGGCGGTCCTCTTACCGGCCCTCGACGAGTCGGTCGGACAGGTAGTCGTTGGACTCGCCTTCGTGTTTTTCGCTCCCGGATATGCGTTGGTTTCGGCACTGTTTCCAGAGGCCGGTCGACCGCCCGCCGCCAGCGTGAGCGGCACAGCCGATTCGAGGATGGGTCGATTCTTCGCATCCGGTCGAGAGCGCTTACCCGGAGAGATAGACGCTGTCGAGCGGGGCGCGCTCGCGTTCGCACTCAGTATCGCTGTCGTACCGCTTCTCGCGATTGCGTTGTCGGTTACGCCGGTCGAGTTCTCCCTCCGCTCGATACTCCTGCTCATTAGCGTGGTGACGGTTCTCTGTAGTGTCGTCGCAGCGATACGACGATGGCGATTACCGGCCGACCGACGGTTTCGGGTTTCCCCGCGCCAGTGGGTCGCCACGGGGGCTGGGTTCGTTACGGGTACGGACTCTCGGTTCAGCGCCGTCCTGAACGTCGGACTCGCCGTCGCAATCCTCTTCGCTGTCGGCTCCGTCTCGTTTGCCGTCGCCGCGCCGCCAGAGGGTGAGCAGTTCACCGACTTCTACGTCCTCACAGAGAACGACGGTGGCGAACTCGTCGAGGCCGGATATCCCGCGAACCTCACCGTGGGCGACTCAGAACCGGTCGTGGTCCGCATCGACAACCAAGAGCACGACGCGACGGACTACACCGTCGTCATAGAGCTTCACCGCGTCCAGAATCCACAGCAGGGGAACGCCACGAACGCCCCGGTCGAAGAAGCGACGCTCCGCGAGTTCCACACGCAAATCGGGCACAACGAGACGTGGACCCAGACCTATCCAATAGAGCCGACGATGACCGGAGAGAACCTCCGACTCACCTTCCTCCTGTATAAGGGCGACTCACCGGCTGACCCGACAGTGGCGAACGCCTATCGGGAACTACACCTCTGGGTGTCGGTGGACGGACCGAATTAGTTCGATGCTCTGGGACCGGGGAGGGCGCGATGAGGAAGAAGAACTGTTCACGACCGAAAACGCCGTCGACCTCTACACCGAGCGGATACAGGACCCCAAGCTGTTTCCACAGGAAGCGAAGGCAGTAGAGCGATACTTTACCGAGACAGACGGTACAGTCTTGGATGTTGGCTGTGGTGTCGGCCGGGCCTCGCACCTGCTGGACGAGCGCGGGTACGACGTGACCGGCATCGACGTCAGCGAACCGCTCGTCGCGAAGGCTCGTTCGCTGTTCCCCGATATCGAGTTCCACGTCGAAGATATCCGTGAGACGAGCTTCGAATCGAACTCCTTCGAGTACGTCATCTTCACATACTTCGGACTCGACTATCTCGTCCCGAAATCCGAGCGAGTGACGGCGCTGCGAGAGATTTTCCGCCTCCTGAAACCGGGCGGTATCCTGACGTTCTCGTCTCACAACAGCTGGCACCCGCTCGTCCCGCTGTCTGTCCGCAACCTCGGCTTTGCCCTCAAAGACGTGACCGACCTGTATCTGCGCGAGAAGAACCGCGGACGGATCGGGTCACGGTACAAGATAGAGAACGTCCCGTTGGGCGATATCGAAATATATCTCTCGAACCCGCTACACCAGTGGTTCCAACTCAGAAAGTGTGGGTACACGCCGCTCACCATCCTCGGAGAGCGTGATAATTTCTTGCGGTTCTTCGAGCGTGACCCGCACTACGTCGCGAAGAAGTAACCTCGCATTCGGGATGCCTCGGTCTCGTCCGCATTCGGCGCTACGTCGGGTGTGGTGGTCCGACTGCACGACCGGACGAGTTCCCGGAGAGTCACTCCAGATATCCCAAGTCCGATAGTCGGTCCTCAACGGCGACATCGTCAGTCGCAACAGTTTCAGCCGGGGAAAAGGAAGGGTACGTGGTTCGCGCAGCTGAGTCGACGACAGAGAGCGGGCCGCCGTCCATCCGCTCGCCGACCGGAAGCCCGAAACTCGTCAGAATCGTCGGTGTGACATCGAAGAGGTGTGCCCCATCGAGATTCGTCTCCGGATCTATGTCGTCGCCTGTCGCCATGACGACCCCGTCACGTTTGTGTTCCCACGGTTCGGTCGGATCCCCGAACGTCGCTCCCTTGTGCGTTGCCACCAAGAAATGGTCGAAGCGGTTCGGGACGGTCACGATATCCGGTGCGTCGTCGACGTAGGGGCCGTCGAACACCGCTTCGCGTCGGTAGACGGCTTCGAAGACCGGGTCCCCCTCCGGTGTCATCACTCCCTCCAACGCCTTCATCAACTCGGTGCGAATCTGCTCGTAGTTCTCCGGTGAGACGACGCCGTCCGGTTCTCGGCCTTCGAGATTGAGGCGAACGCCCATCTCCGTTCGAACCCGCATGTAAGCGGTCGACGCCGCGAAGTCGGTCTGTTCGGTTCCCGCGCGGACAAGGTCTATCGGTACCGTTTCGAGGACCCTGTCCTCCACCCCGAGGCGTCGCAGAACAGCCCCGATGCGCTGGCTCGTAATTCCGATGCGCGCAGCTTGTTCAAGCGTCTTCGCAGCTAGCGACTCCGCTGCATCGGTCCACCCAGCGTTCTCCGTTTCGTCGGCGGCGAGTGACTTCCAAGACGGCATTCCGCTTCCCGTCGTTGTAGCGACGTAGCCGTTTTCTCTGAGGTACTCGTTGACTCGAAATTCGCGACCATCTATAGAACCGAGCCCGTGGTCGCTTACTACCAGTGTCAGGTCGGGGTTACAGGCGTCGAGAATTTGACTTACCTCATGGTCGACAGCGCTGTAGACCCCGCGAATGACCGCTTCGTCACCGGGAAATTGGTGGTAGACGGTATCGGTCGCTTGGAACTGCACGAAGCCGAAGTCCGGGTCGTGTTTCTCGACAAGATAGCGGAACGCGTCGCCGCGCATTCGCGTAAGCCGTGACAGTCCCTCAGCCAAGCCCCCGTCCGACGCGTTGGCTCTGAGTGTATTGGCGTAGAGCGAGTATCCGCCGAGTTCCTCCTGGAGTTCGGTCCAGACGCCAGATGGATGGCACGCTGCCCCCTCGGGAGCGATGTATCCGGGTACGAGAACCCCATCGAACTCACGTGGTGGATGCGTGGCTGGGACGTTGAGAACGACCGAACTAAAACCGTTCATCGAGAGCAGTTCCCAGACCGCGAACTCCTTTACGTGTGAACGGTTGACCACGTCCCAGTCGTAGCCATCGAAGTGAAGAAAACTGTAGACGCCATGTTTACCGGGGTTGACACCCGTGTACATCGAGGGCCACGCACTGGGTGTCCATGGCGGTAGTTGTGACCGGAGCGGCCCCGCGGCACCGCCACTCCGGATTTCGGCGAGGGTCGGTACGACATCCTCGTCCATCAGCGGTTCGAGTACGGACAGACAGACACCGTCGAGACCAATTACCAGAGTTTGCATGATAGCCGTTCACCACGGATGCGTCGGAGCAAACAATGAGTTCGTAGATTTTCTCCTCCGGACGCGCTAAACTTTCAGAGATTCGTCTACCGGTTAGTTATAGAGATGATATCCCGCTTGGTGCCAGCGTCTGTGACAACTCAAATTCAGACGGTACTGACGGAACGCTGTGTCCGGGTAGAGGATTATCGAGATTACCGAGTTCAAGCAAGTGATTATTGTACCCGTCCCGCATCGGGTACGTTGTTCAGATATCGGGTGAAATATTCAACGTTTGGAGAATTTCGAGTAAGGACAGTGAATCTGTGCTATCGGGGCCGAACGCGTCGTAAACTCGCAAGTATTCTTGTCTTATATCCGATATAGAGTTGTCTAATCACCACCCTGAGACCTTCTAAGCCACGATTTATACAAAAAGGTATTTATAACTAAATAGATTCCAATGGCCCCTTTTCGCGTCATGACTTCTGTGAGCATCGTCGGGATGGGATACGTCGGGCTACCTCTCGGACTCTCACTCGATGCCGAAGGATACGACGTTGTTGGCTACGACACGGACGAACAGAAAGTCGAAGCCTTCAATCGAGGAGACGACCCAACCACCGAAGTGGGTTCGGAAGCCGTCCGCCGGAGCAATATCACGTTTACCGCCGATCAGAGGACGATTGCATCCAGCGATTACTACATCATCACAGTGCCGACTCCCATCGACGAGACGGGACGACCGGATTTGTCTTTCGTCGAGGCCGCCGGTGAGACCGTCGGCAATCATCTCACCGAGGGTTCGACAGTCGTCCTTGAGTCGACGGTCTTCCCGGGTGCAACGCGTGAAGTCCTCCTTCCGGCACTGGAACGAGAATCCGGACGGGTCGCCGGGGAAGGCTTCTTCGTCGGCTATTCGCCGGAGCGGATCGTTCCCGGAAACTCCGCCAAAGACATCGAAGATATCGTCAAAATCGTCAGCGGCCACGACGAGACGGCCCTCAATCGGCTCCGTTCGCTCTACGACGATATCGTCGACGCAGGTATCCACACGACGCGAACGATGGAAATCGCTGAAGCCGCCAAATGCCTGGAGAACACCCAACGTGACGTGAACATCGCGCTGATGAACGAGTTCGCACTCGGCTGTCAGCAGGTGGATATCCCGATAGACGCGCGTGAGGTAATCGACGCCGCATCGACGAAGTGGAACTTCCACGAGTACCACCCGGGGAGCGTGGGTGGCCACTGCATTCCCGTCGACCCGAAATACTTAATTTGGAAGTTCGAGCAACACGGATTCGAATTTTCTGTCATGCGGGCCGCGCGGGAGGTCAATAGCGACTTTGCGGCCCACATTGCCAGGATTACAACCAACGGACTTACGGAGCGAATGCAAATACTGGACGCAGAGCCAGAAGCCGTGAACGCCGACGGGGGACAGTTGTCAGAATCGAAGAACAGCAGCCCTCGAATACTCGTTCTCGGGTTGGCCTACAAGCCGAACACGACCGATATCCGCTCACCCGTACTCAAAGACGCAATCGACCGGTTACAGGACATCGGCGAGGTGGTCGGAATCGACCCACACGCACCGAACGAAGAGATTCGGTCCAATTTCGACATCACCGTCCAAGACGAACTGTCAGTCGAGGATTTCGATGCGCTACTTGTAACTACGCCACATGACCAGTTCAAATCGTTGGACCTCGGGGCCTTGAGCGGTGAGATGAACGAGCTACCGCTGATGGTCGACGTGACGGGGACCTACGATTACGAGGAAGCGATTGAGCAGGGCTTTCTCTACCGAGGACTGTAACCATGTACGCAAGCAGCACCGTCGGCGTGGTTATCCCAGCATACAACGAAGCACAGTTCATCGGCAGCGTCATTCAAGATATCCCCGAGTACGTCGACCGGATATACGTCGTCGACGACGCTTCGACTGACGGCACGTGGGGGCAAATACTCGCAGCGGCGACAACCGACGCCAGCGAGTCGGTATCACGGGAGAAACAGGCCGACGGCGGAATGGACCGGCGGGCGCCGAGTGAGGGACCCAAACCGCGCCAACCCAGCGAGATAGCCGAACAGAACGAGACCGACCGAGCGGCTGCGTTGAAACGGGACTGGAATCTCGAATCGATGGCTGAAACGAACGATAGCGTTCACACCGCACTCACCGACCGGACAGACCGAGTGGTTCGACACGGCCGCGTCGTCGCGATACAACATGGCACGAATCAGGGGGCAGGCGGCGCAATTAAGACCGGGTATCTCGCGGCCCTCGTCGACGCCGTGGATGCCGTCGCGACCATCGACGGTGACGGTCAGATGGACCCGCAGATGCTCTCGCTCCTCTTGGATCAGATAGTCGACGAGAAGGCGGGGTACGCGAAGGGAAACAGGCTATTGTATCGAGAGTACCGGAGCGAGATGCCGACCTTCAGGCTCGTCGGCAACTCCATCCTGACGTTCCTGACGAAGATCGCGAGCGGGTACTGGCGAGTCATGGACCCGCAGAACGGCTACACCGTGATTTCTCGGCAGGCACTCAAAGCAGTGGGCGTCGAGGACCTCTACGAGGGATACGGCTACTGTAACGAGTTGCTCATCAAACTCAACGTGACTGAAACACGCATCGCCGACGTACCGACCGCTGTAAACTACTCCGACGAAGAGAGCCACATCCGATACTCGTCGTACATTCCGAAGGTGTCACTGTTGTTGCTGACTGGCTTTCTGTGGCGCTTGAAGACCAAGTACTTCATCGTGGACTGCCACCCGCTGGTGTTCTTCTACGTGTTCGGTGCGGGAATCACGGGCTTTGGCACGTTCGGGGGGCTGTACACCCTGTGGAGCTTCTTCACCGCGAACGCGAGCGTCCTCTTCGAAGGCCTGCTCTCAACGCTGCTGGTCGTGACCGGGTTGCTGTTCCTCCTGTTCGCGATGGTGTTCGACAGGCAGGCCAACGACTCCCTCGTGCGCCCCCAGCAGTTCGACGCAGTCAACTCGACTGACTGACCGCTACCATAGGGCCGACGAACCGATGCGGTCCGAATCGAGAAGCGGGAGCGCGTCGGTCCGCGCAGCGGCAGTCGACCCCAATCCCGATACATTTATTCAGCGATAGCGTCGGCACTTAGATAGCTCTCGTATGGTCTCGGCGCTGCAACTCCTCGAAATTCTCCTCAACGGGTTGACTATCGGGATGGTCTACGTCCTCGTCGCCGCGGGCCTCTCTATCGTCTTCGGCGTGATGGACGTGTTGAACCTCTCGCACGGGGAACTGCTCGCGCTCGGGGCGTACTTCGCGTTCTCGATGGTCGTCGGCTTCGGCGAGGGCGGGTTCTGGCTGGCGCTCGTCGTCGTTCCGTTGCTGGTCGGCGGTATCGGAGCACTCCTCGAACGCGGCCTCATCAACCGCGTCTACGGCCGCGGCCAACTCGCACAGATTCTGCTCACGTTCGGTCTCCTGCTCATCATCTACGACGTGAAGCAGTTGGCCTGGGGCACGGACGCGAAACTCATCTCCCCGCCGTCGGTGCTGAATCAGGCCGTCGACCTCTTGGGCTTCTCCTACTCGCGGTACAACTACTTCATGATTCTCGCGGGAGCGGCGCTCACCCTCGTCACGTGGGCGTTGCTCCAGCACACCCGATTCGGCCTCGTGGTTCGAGCGGGGTCCGAAGACCGCGAGATGGTCCGGAACCTCGGCATCGATATCGACCGCTACTACACGCTCGTCTTCGGGTTCGGCGCGGCACTGGCCGCGTTCGGCGGCGTCGTCCTCGGCGGCTACCAGAACGTGAATCCCGAGATGGGCAACGCCGTCATCATCCCGGCGTTCGTCATCGTCGTGTTGGGCGGCCTCGGGAGTTTCCGCGGGGCCGTCGTCGGCGGCCTCGTCGTCGGCGTCATCCAGAGCGTCGTCAGCACCTTCCTGCCGGAGTTACAGGGGATGCTCATCTTCGCGCTCATGATTTCCGTGTTGCTCGTCCGCCCGGAGGGACTGTTCGGCGGCGGCGGCGACAGCGTCGACGCGGGCGACTCCGAGCCGAGCGACTTCGTCAGTGGCCTGGGTGGGGGCGTCCTCAGCGACCGCCTCCACACCCGGTTGGGAGTCGCCGTCGTCGCCCTCCTCGCGTTCGTCCCGGTGTTCGAGGGCGTCCTCTACTCCGGGTTCGTCGTCTCGCTCTTGACGACGGCGCTCATCTGGGCGCTGTTCGCGCTGAGCCTCGACGTGGTCCTCGGCTACTCGGGCCTCATCTCGCTGGGGCACGCGCTGTTCTACGGCCTCGGCGCGTACACCGTCGTCCTCGTATTGCTCCACGTGACGCCGTCGGCGTTCGTCGCGCTGGCGCTCGCGATGGCCGTCTCCGCGCTGGCCGCCGCCGTCGTCGGCCGCCTCTCGATTCGCGTCTCCGGCGTCTACTTCGTGATGATGACGCTCGCCTTCGCCGAAATCGTCCGCGAGGCCGCCGTCAAAGTCGACTTCACCGGGGGGAGTAACGGCCTGTTCGGCGCGCCTGAACCGTTCTACGGCGTCGGTCCGGTCGGCTTTCGCTTCAGCGAAGTCCTCGTCGGCATCGAACCGTTCGCGTTCACCGGTGACTCGCTGTTCTACTACTTCGTGCTCGCGACGGCCGTCTGTGCGTACCTGTTCGTCCGCCGCCTGATGCGCTCGCCCTTCGGGACCGTCCTGCAGGCGGTTCGGGAGAGCGAACTCCGCGCGCGCTTCGTCGGCTACGACGTACAGGCGTTCAAGCGCCGCGCGTTCACCGTCAGCGGGACGCTCGCCGGAGTCGCGGGCGCGCTGTTCGCGCTCAACAGCGGGTTCGCCAGCCCCTCGCTGTTGAACTGGATAAACAGCGGCGACGTGGTCGTGATGACCGTCCTCGGCGGGTCCGGCACGCTCTACGGCCCGATGCTCGGCGCGGCCGTGTTCACCGTCTTCGAGGAACGTCTCTCGTCGATTATCCCGTGGTGGCGACTCCTGCTCGGGACCATGTTCGTCCTCGTCGTCCTCTTCCTGCCGAAGGGACTGGTATCGCTGCCGATGCGTCTCCACGGGTTGGTCGGCGGCCGCGAGGACGACGCCGTCGGCGACACCCGGCCTCGGGAGGTCGAAACCGATGACTGAACCCGGCTACCGAGAGACGGGCGACATCGCCCTCCGCACCGAAGGCCTCACCAAAGCGTTCGGCGAGTTCCGGGCCGTCGACGGCGTCGACCTGTCTATCGAGCGCGGCGAGTTCCGGAGCGTCATCGGCCCGAACGGGGCCGGTAAGACGACCCTATTCAACCTCATCAGCGGGGCACTGACGCCGAGTTCGGGGACGATTTCGCTCCTCGGGACGGACATCACCGCCCAGTCGCCCGCCGAACGCGTCGAGAGCGGACTGGCGCGGTCGTTCCAGTTGACGACGGTGTTCGACGGCCTCTCGGTGCGAGAGAACGTCCGCCTCGCCGCCCAAGCCGCCGAGTTCGGCGACCTCTCGACGGCACAGCAACTGTTCGTCGGGACGGAGTCGCTGGCGGCGGTCGACCAGCGGACCGACTCGGTCCTCGACAGCGTCGGCCTCGCCGACCTCGCCGACGCCCAAGCGAGCACGCTCGCCTACGGCGACCGCCGCCGCCTCGAACTCGGGCTGGTGCTGGCGACCGACCCCGAAGTCGTGTTGCTCGACGAACCGACCGCGGGGATGAGCGGCGAGGAGACGGCCGCGACCATCGACCTCGTCGAAGACGTACTCGCCGAGAAGACGCTCGTGCTGGTCGAACACGACGTGGACCTCGTGATGCGCATCTCCGACCGCATCACCGTTCTCAACGGCGGGCAGTCGATTGCGACCGGAACGCCAGGCGAAATCGCCGACAACGACGAGGTTCAGCGGGCCTATCTCGGAGGATACGACGCATGACGAATACGTCCGACGGACGACCGGCGACGCACCGCCTCGACGACCCCCTGCTGCGCGTCGAGGGCGTGAGCGCCGGGTACGACGCGACGACGGTCCTCCAGAACGTCGGCTTCGACGTGGGCCGTGGCGAAGTCGTCGGCATCGTCGGCCGCAACGGCGTCGGAAAGACGACCACGCTGCGGACCATTATGGGCAACCTCGCGCCCCGGAGCGGGTCGATAACCTACGACGGCGTCGACATCGCCGGAATGGGGCCGGAAGCAACGGTCGCCGAAGGCATCGCGCTCGTGCCCGAGGAACGGCGCGTCTTCGACTCGCTGAGCGTTCGCGAGAACCTCGAACTCGCGGAGTTGGGCGGGTCCGGCGGCGGGCGGAGTATCGAGGACGTACTGGCGACCTTCGAGAACCTCGCCGAGCGCGAACACGCCCCCGGGAGCGCGCTCAGCGGCGGCGAACAGCAGATGCTCGCCATCGCCCGCGCGCTGGTCAGCGGCGCGGACTGCCTCTTGCTGGACGAACCGACCGAGGGCCTCGCCCCGCTCATCGTGGAGCGAGTCATCGACGTGGTCCGTGAACTGCGAGCCGACGGCCTCACCGTCTTGCTGGTCGAACAGAACGTCCACGTCGCCCTCGACGTGTGTGATTACGTCTACGTCGTCGCGAACGGGCAGGTCGTCCACGGCAGTCCGGCAGACGAATTGCGGGCCGACGGCGAGGTGCTGGACCGGCATCTCGGCGTGGGTCAGTAGCCCGTCGAGCAGGCGCACGCGGAGAACGCGACGGCGTACCCGAGCCACATCAAAGAGTAAAGTGCCCGTGTCTCGGAGACAGTGGTATGGCCGACGAGGAGATCGACGACGTGGACAGGGCAATCCTGTATGCACTCCAGGAAGACGCTCGGAACATGTCGTCCGGAGACATCGCGGAGCGGACCGGCACCTCGGACAGTACCGTCCGCAAGCGCATCCAGCGTCTCGAATCCGACGGCGTAATCAAAGGCTACAGTGCCAGCGTCGACTACCAGCGGTCGGGCTATCCGCTCCGAATGTTGCTCTTCTGCACCGCGTCGATACCCGAGCGGGGCGAACTCGTCCCGGACATTCTGGGCATCGAGGGCGTCGTCTCGGTCCAAGAGTTGGTCACCGGCGAACAGAACCTCCTCGTGACTGCCGTCGGCGAATCTGACGACGACATCACGCCCGTCGCACAGGAACTCCTCGATATGGGACTCACCGTTGCCGACGAAGTGCTCGTTCGGGAACACGAGACGACGCCGTTCGGCAAGTTCGATTCCGAGCGCTCCACAGCGGACGACGCCTGACGCGGCGACGGGCGACGCTCCAGTTCTCGCGCCAGCGGACGGGTCACTGAGGGGCGCACGTGTGTTCTCTCGTCCCGACACCCACTCGACTAACGATTTGGTAGCAGGAGTGAGGATATCGAACGATTCGGTAAATCCTTCTGAAGTTGGTGGTGTCTCCGCCGGAGAGAATCGCGGCCCGACTCGCCGAGGGACTGGGGAGATGGTGCTGCCACTTGGACGACCGCCCTCACCTCGTCCGCGATGACTGACTGCAGCCACGACCCGCTATTGTCGGTCGATGCCACCGGGCCCGTCTCCCCGAAGACACGCCGGTACGGATAGCAGTCGCCTGCGCTGACTCTCGCCATTGAGGTGTTCGAGTGTCGGTCGATAAAACATAATGTTCTATAATTGCTTATTTGCGAACAGTCTGTGAATTTAGATAGATTTAATAGACAGTCTGTTATCTAGAGTGGATAAGGACGACCAGTAACGGAAGCCGACGCGCCTCGGCGACCGCGAACGGTCGAACGACGAACTGAACGATGTCAGAACGTACCTCGAAACCGACGATCGGAGCGCTCCCGGACACGACGGTGGAATCGCCGTCCGTGCCCGTCGCACTAACGTGGCTCGTGTGGTCGCTGTTCGCCGCGAGCATCGCCGCCCTCGTCGCCCGAGTCCGATTCGGTGGTGCGTGGGAGGTCCCCGGTCTCGTCGTCGTCGACGGCCTGACCGTCCTGCTGTGGGTGGTCGTCACGTTCTTCAGCGGTATCGTCCACAGCTACTCGCGCCGCTACATGGCCGGTAGTGCCCGCGAGACGAGCTTCTTCGCGACCGTGTTCGGCTTCACCGTCGTCGTGATGGGGCTCGTCGCGGCCGACCACGTCGCGCTGTTCTGGCTGCTCTGGCTGGCTATGGGCCTGTTGATGGCGAAACTCATCGGTCTCGCCGACGGCTGGACGCAGGCACAGGTCGCCGCAAGCGTCGCCCGGAAGTACTTCCTCGCCAGCAGCGCGCTCCTCGGTGTCGCACTGACCGCGCTATGGTGGGCAACGGGCGCGACGACGGTGTCCGGGTTCGCCGCGGCCGCCGACGGCCTCGGCGGTGCGGTATGGCTCCTCGGCGTGGCCGCACTCGTCCTCGCGGCGATGATTCAGTCCGCACTGGTCCCGTTCCACGGCTGGCTGCTCTCCTCGATGACTGCGCCGACGCCCGCCTCGGCGCTGATGCACGCCGGGTTCGTCAACGCGGGCGGCATCCTGCTGGCCCGGTTCGCCCCGGTCGTGACCGTCGACGCCACCCTGATGCTCGCTATCGTGGTCGTCGGCGCGACGAGTGCGTTGCTCGGAAAGCTCCTGAAGACCGTCCAGACGGACGTCAAGAGCGAACTGGGCTGCTCGACGGTCGGGCAGATGGGCTTCATGCTCATGCAGGCTGGCCTCGGCTTCTTCGGGGCCGCTATCACCCACCTCGTTCTGCACGGCTTCTACAAGGCGTATCACTTCCTCAGTGCGGGCGGAGAGGTCGAGCGCACCGGTCCCGGCGAGAGCGACGCCCACGAGACGACGCTCGCGGGCGTCGTGGTCACCGTCGCAACCGGACTGGCGGGTGGCGCGTTGTTCGCGGTTCTCACCGGGAAGGGCACGAGTCTCGACAGCGGACTCCTGCTCGTCCTGTTCGTGGTACTCACCACGCTGCACGCGGCCCGTAACGCCGTCGCACACACCTCGCTCCCGGCGACGGCCCGCTACGGCGCGGTCCCGCTGGTCTTCATCCCCGCTATCGCCGTCTACGCGTTCGTCTACGAAGGCATCTCGGCGCTACTGTCCGGACTCCCGGTCGTCTCGGCGCCGACCGAACTGACCGCGCTCCACGGCGTCCTCGCCCTCGTCTTCCTCGCCGTCTACGTCGCGATGGAGGCGGGCGTCCACGAGCGCAGCCAGCGCCTCTACGTCGCGCTGTTGAACGCGAGCCAACCCGCTTCCAGCACTGTGCTGACCACTACGGAGGACTACAATGAGTACTGAACACGCTATCGAAGACAGCATCGACAAAGCCGCGACCACCGTCGGGTCGGTCTGGCCGATTCACTCGTTCGTGACGGCCAACCCGCTCTCGGGCTTCGAGGACATGCCGTTCAGCGAGGCCGTCACCCAGGCCGCGGACCTCCTCGGCGGCCGCGGCTATCCACGCTCGGAGACGTTCCAAGCCGCCCTCGACGACGGGCAGATAGACCCCGAGATACTCGAGTCGGAACTGGCCGAACGCGGCTACGAAGGCGACCCCGAGACCCTGCTGGAAGAACTGGACACCACCGTCGAGACGGAGCGCCCCGACACCGACGCCCAGCGGGTCGACCACGCGCTGACGAAGTGGCTGTCGGCGTTCCTCGACGAAGGCCAGGCGCAGTGGTCGATGCCGAACCGCGAGGACGGGTTCTACAGCGCCGTCCGGTCGGTGGCCGCCTACGACAGCCAGATTCCGGACGAGGGGGTCGTCGCCGACCTCCCGACGTCCCCGACCGAGACCATCGAGTCCGTGCTCGAACCGTACGCCGAGAGCCAGTGGGTCCCCATCTTCGAGGAGCAACTCACCGCGCTCCCCGGCTGGACCGGCTTCATCAAACAACGCGCCGACGACGACGGCGCGTGGCAGTCGACGCACCCCATCACGCTAGAGGGGTATCTGGCGGTTCGCCTCGCGTTGCTGGACGCCTTCGGTGTCGATATCACACCCTCGACTGGCCCCGAGAGCGCCGCGGCCGAGGCGAGCGACGAACTCGCCGAAGCGTTCCTGAGCGCGTGGGAGGCGAGTTACCGCAGTGAGGTCGTCGAACACGTCGCCGCCGAGAGCGAGGCCCTCGCCGACAGCGAGCCATCGGGTCGCCCGGACGCGCAACTGGTGTTCTGTATCGACACGCGTTCTGAGGTCATCCGCCGTCATATCGAGACGACCGGCGACTACGATACCCACGGCTACGCCGGGTTCTTCGGTATTCCGATGGAGTACGACGGCTACGACGCCGAGGTGTCGGTCGACGCCTGCCCGCCGATTCTCGACCCACAGCACCGCATTACCGAGATGCCCGCGGACGACGACGTACAGGCGACTCACGACCGTCGGTCGAGTCTCCGCGAGGCCGCGGGCGAAGTCGTCGAGACGCTGAAGACCAACCCCGCCACCGCCTTCGGTTTCGTCGAGAGCGCTGGCAGCGGCTACGGACTCGCGCTCGCGGCCCGCACGCTCGTCCCCGGCCGCGTCTACGACCTGCTGGACAGCGCCGACGACGCGGTGCCCGACGAACACGAGTTCTGCGACCAGGTCGTCCACCACCAGCACACGTACGCTGGCGACCTCCCGGTCGGCATGACTCACGAGGAGAAAGTCGAGTACGCTGCGACAGCCTTCGAGTTGATGGGCTGGGAGACGTTCGGGCGTCTCGTCGTCTTCACGGGCCACGCCAGCGAGACGGCCAACAACCCCTACGACTCGAGTCTTGACTGCGGGGCCTGCGCTGGCAACCCCGGCGGCCCCAGCGCTCGCGTCCTCGCGGCCATCTGCAACGACGACGAAGTCGCGGCGGCCCTGCGCGAACGCGGCTTCGACCTGCCCGACGACACCGTCTTCCTCGCCGGGCAGCACAACACCACCACCGACGAAGTCGAACTGTACGACGGCCACGTGCCCGAAAGCCACGCCGAGGACCTCGAACAACTGCGCGCGGACCTCGCTACTGCCCGCGAGCACGCGACCGCAGAGCGCACCGACTCGATGGACGCCGACGGTTCGACGGGCGTCAGCGAGACGGAGCGCCGCGCCGCCGACTGGGCCGAGACGCGCCCCGAGTGGGGGCTGGCCGGTAACGCCGGATTCGTCGTCGGTCCCCGCGACCTGACGAGCGACGTGGACCTCGACGGCCGCGCGTTCCTCCACTCCTACGACTGGTCGACCGACCCCGACGGTGATGCCCTGGAAGCGATTCTCACCGGGCCGATGGTCGTCACCCAGTGGATAAACACGCAGTACTACTTCTCGACGGTCGACAACGCAGTGTACGGGAGCGGGTCGAAAGTGACCCAGAACCCGGTCGGGAACGTCGGCGTCTACCAGGGCAACGGTGGCGACCTGATGACCGGCCTCCCGCTCCAATCGCTGCTGGCCGACGACGACGATCCGTACCACCAGCCGCTTCGCCTCTCGACGGTCGTCCACGCGCCGGTCGAGCGCGTAACGGACGTGCTTGCCGACCACGAGGACCTGACCGAACTGCTGGACAACGACTGGCTCTCGCTGACCGTCGTCGACCCGACCCAGGACCACCGCGCCTTCCACTACGAGGCGGACTTAGAGTGGTCGCCGATGTCCGAACAGGTCGAGATGGACTCGGCGACGCCGACTGCACCCGCCGTCGCGGACGACTGAGACCGCCGTCTTCGAGTCGGACATCCGTTCCAGCTAATTCCGTCGACCTGACACGCTGTGTGTCACACCAACATGCTTTAGTTCTAAACCTCGATACGAGGTGGCATGCCTACTGACGAAGACGCGACGGCCGCGGACGACGCCGCGGCGACCGGACTGAGCAGACGACGAGCACTCCAGTACATGGGCGGCGGCGCACTCGCCGTCTCGACCGGCCTCGCTGGCTGTGTCCAAGAGACCGGCGACGGCGGCGAGGGTGACACCGACGCCGACACGGAAACCACCCCTGCCGACATCGGGACGGTGAACGTGGGCGTGCTCGTCCCGACGAGCGGCCCCTCCGCGCCGCTGGGCGGGGCACAGCGACAGGGCGCGGAACTGGGCGTCCAGTACGTCAACGAGAGCGACGCCTTCGACTTCGAAATCGAGGCCGTCTACGAGGACACCCAGACCGACCCCGCGACCGGCCGCGAGAAGGCCCGAAAGGTCGTCGAAGAGGACGGCGCGCAGTTGGTCGTCGGCGCGCTGGAGAGTTCCGTCTCGCTCGCCGTCGCCGACTACGTCGGCCAGCAAGAGGCGCTGTACATGTCCGGGGCCGCGACCGTCGCGCTCACCGGCGAGGACTGCAACGCCAACACCTTCCGCTACGAGTCGAACGCGGCCCAGCACATGGCGGGCCTCACCGAGTTCGCCGCCGAGGAACTCGGGACGAAATGGTGGTTCCACAGCACCGACGAGGCCTACGGTCAGTCCGCGCGCGCCCAACTCGACCGCCGCATCGAAGAGCAGAACTTGGACGTGGAACTCGTCGGCGAGACGATGCCCGACCAAGGGACCTCCGACTTCGGCCCGCAGATAAGCCAGATTTCGAACTCCGACGCGGAGGTGCTCGTCATCCCCGAAACCGGCGGCGCGCTCATCAACTTCATGAATCAGGCGGCGAGCGCGGGCCTGAAAGACGAAGTCGAAATCATCGGGACGGCACTGTTCGCGCAGGTCAGCCGACAGGCGCTCGGTCAGACCGCCGTCGGGACGTACTCCTCGACGCTGTACAACCACAAACTCGAGAGCGGCGACAACCAGCAGTTCGTCGAGGCCTACCAGAGCGAGTACGACACCCCGCCCGGCAACTTCGCCCGCGTCGGCTACGAACTCGTCCGGACCGCTGCCAAGGGCATTCAAGAAGCCGGGACCGCCGACCACGAAACCGTCAGGGA